>NZ_JBZCNG010000006.1:0-299199 GCF_058269195.1 Arthrobacter sp. TJ-240 | reverse complement strand
TCCGACATCAACCTCTGGGCCAACGCCCTCAAGGCCTGATGCTCCGGTTTCGGCCGGCCGGGCCGGATGACTGGCCCTCCCTCTGGGCCATCATGGAACCGGTTGCCAGAGCAGGAGAAACCTACTGCTGGGACACGTCGATGGATGAGGCGGCAGGACGGCTCGAGTGGCTTCCCGGTCCCGGAGGCACCGATCCGACGCTCGTCGTCCTCGTGGCCGTCGACGCAGAGACCGAGCGCGTGGTCGGCACCGCGCAACTGCACGCCAACCGTGGCGGCAACGGGGCCCACGTCGCGAATGCTTCCTTCCTGGTGGCCGCCGACGCCGGAGGCCGGGGCGTCGGCCGCGCCCTCGCCGATCACGTGCTGGAGGAGGCGCGAGCCGCAGGGTACACAGCGATGCAGTTCAATGCCGTGGTGCAGACGAACGAACGCGCGGTCGCCCTGTGGACGTCGCTCGGCTTCGTGATCGTCGGCACCGTTCCCGGAGCGTTCATGCACCCCTCGGTTGGACCGACCGGCCTCCACATCATGCACCGGTTCCTCTAGCCAGGGTCCCGCGGGACGCCGACGCGACCGAAAGCGGGGCGACGGCGGTCCAGCGCGGAACAGGGACGCGAACGGCTGCGGGGCAACGGCGGGACAGCGACGCGCCGGCCGACACGGCCGACACGGCCGACACGGCCGACACGGCCGACACGACCGACACGACCGACGCGACCGGCGACGCGACCGGCGACGCGACCGACAACGGTCCAGCACGGGACACAATGGGGGCATGACTGCCCCACAGCCCGTCCACGATCCGCGCCTCGGCGCCTGGGCGACCCTGGGCGAACCCCGACTGACCGCCGAGCTGGCGAGGTCCGGCGTCGGCTGGGTCGGCCTCGACGCACAGCACGGGCACTTCGACGACCACGCCCTCCGGACCACGCTGGGTCTCCGACCGTCGGACGCTGCCCCGATGCTCGTACGCGTCGCAGCGAACGACCCTGCGCTGATCGGTCGGGCGCTGGATGCGGGGGCGGACGGCGTCATCGTGCCCCTCGTCGACAGCGTGGCCGATGCCGAGAAGGCGGTCGCCGCAAGCCACTACCCTCCGTACGGCACGCGCAGCTGGGGACCCCTGCCCGGCAGTCGCCCGGTCCGCAGCCCGGGCTCCGACAGCGGCACGCACACCGTGCCGCTGTGCGCCGTGATGATCGAGACCGCTGCCGCACTCGATGCAGTCGACGAGATTGCCGCCGTACCCGGCGTCGACATGATCTTCGTCGGCCCCTTCGATCTCTCACTCACGCTCGGGCTGCACGTCGACGACCTCCTGGCCGCACCGGGAGGGGACGCGCCCCTGACCCGGATCATCCGCGCCTGCATGGACGCCGGCATCACTGCCGGCGCCTATGCGGGCACACCGGAGCGTGCAGCCCTGCTCGCCGCGGCGGGGTTCGGCTGGATCGCCGCCACGACCGACGCCGCCCTGGTGTCCCTGGGCGTCGGGGAGATGCGACGGCGGATGGTGTCAGGAGCGCCGGCTCAGCCGACCCAGGACGCCCTCAGCGAGGGGAATGCCTCCTCGTAACCGCTGAGTACCCGCCCGGCGGCGTGGAACGAGTCGACCAGTGGGTGCCCGGCAAGGGCCCGCAGGGCGGCATCGCGGTCGCCGTGCACCGCCGCGCGCACGGTGTCCTGTTCGACGGCCTTGACGGCCGCCATGAGACCGAGCTGGTGAAGCGTCAGGGGCGCCGCCGGCAGGGGGTGGGCTCCCGTCGGGTCCACGACGGACGGTACCTCGACGACGGCGTCCTCCGGCAGATCGGGGAACGTCGACCCGTTGCGCACATTGAGGATCAGCTCCGCACGCCGGCCCGTGAGCAGCGCCCGCATGACCTGCAGCGCAACCCGTTCGTAGCCACCCCCGGCGAGATCCGCCTCGTCGCGCTCCTCGTCTCGGGTCCGCGCCTCGGCGAGATAGCCGGACTCCCTTTCGCGCCGGGCGGCCTCCCAGACGCCGAAGGGATCACCGGCGGCCGTGAGCCGCGGGTAGAGGTCCCGCTGCTGGTCCCGTAGGATCTCCCCCCGAGTCCTGTCCGCACCACTGATTGAGCGGAGCGCCTCGCGGTGGAAGTAGTAGTAGAACAGGTACTCGTTGGGCAGCGCTTCGAGGACCCGGAGCAGGTCCGGACCGAAGAGCCGCCCCTCCTCGAAGCCGCCCAGGCGCAGAGGGTCGGCGAGCAGCCCGGGGAGGTGGTCCTTCTCGCCGTCGTCGAGCCTGCGGAGCCAGCCCAGGTGATTCAGGCCCACGTAGTCGACTCCCGTGAGCGCGCCGCGCAGGTCCACGCCGGCTGCACGGGCCGCGCGTGCCACGAGGCCTGAAGCCGAGTCGCAGATGCCGATGACCCGGGGGCCCAGGACCGTCGAGAGCGCCTCCGTGACCATTCCGGCGGGATTCGTGAAGTTGATGAGCCACGCGTCCGGCGCGACCTCGCGCATCACGGAGGCGACGCGCATCATGTCCGGGATGGAGCGGAGCGCGTAGGAGATCCCTCCGGCGCCGACGGTCTCCTGCCCGAGCAGTCCGGCGGCCAGGGCAACGCGCTCGTCGAGGATGCGTCCCTCGGTGCCACCGCTGCGCACCGCGGCGAAGACGACGTCGGCATCCGGCAGCGCATCCTCGAGGCGGTCCTCGACGCGCACGGACGGCCGGGGGCCCGCACCCGTCCGCGGCAGGGCCTCGAGCACCCGCGCGATCGCGCGCGCACGCTCCGGCTCGGCGTCGAGCAGGACGACATCGGACACGAGCCCTGCGAACGGACCCTCCGCGAGCGCACGGTAGACCAGCGGCACACGGAAGCCTCCTCCGCCCACGATGACGAGCCGCGCACCTGTACCGAACGTCTCAGGCAAGGTTCGTCCCGCTTTCGTCATGGGTTTCGTCGGGTTGCTGCCGCCCGGACTCGAAACCGGGCTCGAAATCGGGCCGCCGGGCGCCCCGCGCGAGGCGCCTTGGAAGTATTCTGCCGTACATGGCCCAACAGCACCGCTTCGATCCGTTGGTGGCCACGCGCAGCCCGGACGGGCCCGAATTCGACCTCCTGCTCGCCGGACAGGTGTTCTTCGACATCATCTTCACGGGCCTCGAACAGCTGCCGTCGCCCGGCACGGAGGTGTGGACGGAGGGCATGGGTTCCGGGCCGGGTGGGATCGCCAACCAGGCGATCGCCGCGAGCCGGCTGGGTCTGCGCACCACGCTCGCTGCCGCCTTCGGCGACGACGCGTACGGGCAGTCCAACTGGGACGTGCTGCAGGACCAGGAGCACGTCGACCTCTCGCGGTCGCGCGTGTTCGGGCGATGGCATTCACCCGTCACCGTGTCCCTCTCCGTGCACCACGACCGCTCGATGATCACGCACGGCCACCCCTCTCCGCTGAGCGCCACCGAGCTGATCGGCGCACCGCCGTCGTGCCGGGCCGCCATCGTGGGACTCGAGCGGGAGGTGGAGCCGTGGGCGAAGGCCGCAGCCGCCGGCGGCACCAAGCTGTTCGGGGACGTGGGCTGGGACGCCGCGGGGGAGTGGGCGCCCGAGACGCTCGCCTCGCTCGAGCACTTCCACGCGTTCATGCCCAATGCCGCCGAGGCCATGGCATACACGCGGACCGATGACCCGTGGGCGGCCCTCTACTCGCTGGCGGACCGTGTGCCCGTGGCCGTCGTGACCGTCGGCCAGCAAGGGGCCATGGCCATCGACTCGGAGACGGGGGAGGAGGAGTGGGTGCCGGCCCTTCCCGTGTCCGCCTACGATCCGACGGGCGCCGGTGACTGCTTCGGGGCGGCTTTCGTCATGGGTGACCTCGCGGGTTTCCCGCTCGCCGACCGCCTTCGCTTCGCGAACCTGTGCGCCTCCCTGTCCGTGCAGCACGTGGGCGGCTCCCTGGCCGCACCGGGCTGGGGGGACATCGCGGACTGGTGGCACCGGGTCAGTGCGGGGCGCGACGGCGTGCGGCGGCAGTGGTTGCGCCGGTACGCCTTCCTGGAGGACCTGGTGTCCGACGTCCCCACGGAGGCCCTGCGCCGGGCGACGGCGACGATCGCCCGGCAGTCGGACGCCTCGCCGTCACTCCGACCGGCGGAGGCCCGACCGGAGAATGCGCGTCCGGAGGAGACGCACCCGGAGAATGCGCGTGCGGAGGAGGCGCACCCGGGGGAGGCGCACCCGGAGGAGACGCACCCGGGGGAGGCCCGACCGGAGAGAGGGCGTCCGGAGGAGACGCAGCCGGAGGAGACGCACCCGGGGAAGACGCAGCCGAGCGAGGCTCGTCCGGAGGAGGCCACCCCGGCAGAGGCCCGCCCGGGGAGGGCCCTCCCGGGGGAAACCAGCCCGGCAGATACCCGCCCGACCGTCCGCGCGTATGTCCCGAGGCCGCCCGACGATCCGGGCGAGGACCAGGACCACACCTGTTCGCGTTGATCACTGCGCATCCTGCGGACCGCTGCCCGCCCTTCGGGAGGATCGACCGTCACCCCCGCAGGGCGGCGGCCTCACCGAGCCAGCGTAGGTACAGCGCCCACGGGTCGTCGACGCCCGCCGCGAGGCGTGCCACATGCTCCTCCAGGTCCGGGGCGGCCTCGAACCACTCGGACCGGTCGAGCCGAAGTCCTGCGAACTGCTCGTGCCGGCGCCGCTCGACGAGCCGGTCACCGCGCTCGAACGCCAGCACCTCGTCGTGCCAGATGCGGGCGAGACGCCGACGCGGGTTCGCCGTCGTCCCGATCTTGATGCGGTCCCGGAACCGGAGGTAGTAGACGACGTCGACGCGCGGGGGCGGCAGGCCGTCATCGAGGACGTCGCCCACCCGCCACTCGCAGGCCGCACATACCCAGCCGGACGGGTACCGCACCCCGATCCGCGAACCGCACGCACGGCAGGGCACGGGCAGGAGGTCGGTGGAGCCCCACTCGGCCTCCGACCATTCCGCGACCAGTGCCAGGTGCGCTGCGCAGAGTGGGAAGGGCGCTGCGCCCGTGGCGCTGCCGCAGGCTCTTCCGTTCTCGTCGGGGAGCACGCACCCGGGGGCGACGGACGGAGGTTCGAACACGCCTTCGATTGTTCCCGCTCCCTCCCGGGTAATCAACCCGGCGGAGGCCTCGCGCAAGCTGGCAGAATAGGGCGGGTGACTTCCTCAGAACGTGCCGCAGAGATCGACCTCGACGCCCTGCGGCACAACATCCGGCACCTGCGCGACGTCGCCCACCCCGCCCGGGTGATGGCTGTCGTGAAGGCCGACGCCTACGGCCACGGCGCCCTCCCCATCGCGCGCGCCGCCCTCGAGGCGGGAGCCGCGTGGCTCGGCGTCGCTCACATCGACGAGGGCGTCGCGCTGCGGAAGGCGGGCATCGAAGCCCCCATCCTCGCGTGGCTGCACACCATGGGCAGCGACTTCACCGCCGGCGTCGAGCACGGACTGGACCTCGGGATCTCCGGATGGGAGCTCGAGCACGTGACCGCCGCAGCCCGCGAACTGGAACGCCCGGCAATCGTGCACCTGAAGATCGACACGGGTCTCGGCCGCAACGGCTGCCCGCCGGACCAGTGGGAGTCCCTGCTCAGCCGGGCCATCGCGTACCAGGAGGAGGGCCTGATCCGGGTCGTCGGGATCTTCTCGCACCTCGCCGTCGCCGACGAGCCGGCACGCCCCGAGACCGACCTCCAGGTGCAGGCGTTCCGCGAGGCCGTGGCCGCCGCAGAGAACGCCGGCATCGACGTCGAGGTGCGTCACCTCGCCAATACGCCCGCCACGCTCTCACGTCCCGACTGCCACTTCGACCTCGTGCGCGTGGGCCTCGGCATCTACGGGCTCTCGCCCTTCTCCGACCAGGGCTCCGCAGACCTCGGCCTCCGGCCCGTCATGACCCTCAGCACCACCGTCTCGAACTGCAAGGAGGTGCCCGCCGGCCAGGGCGTCTCCTACGGCTACGGCTACCGCACACAGAAGCCCACCACGCTCGGGCTCATCCCCGTCGGGTACGGCGACGGCGTGCCCCGCATCGCGACGGGAGCCCCGGTACTCGTCGGCGGCCGCATCTACCCGGTGGTGGGTCGGATCGCCATGGACCAGTGCGTCATCGACTTCGGGACCACGGGCCTGGTCGACTCGGCGGACAGCCCCCTCGGCAAGCGCGCGGTGCTCTTCGGTGGCACCGATTCACCGCCGGTCGAGGACTGGGCCGCCGCCGCCCAGACCATCAACTACGAGGTGGTCACCCGGATCAGCGGGCGGGTGGAGCGCGTGTACGTGGACCCACGACGGGAGGCGGGCGATGGCGATGGAGCCTGAGTGGACCGCGTCCTACGACGTCGGCTCGGCCGCCGAGCTGCAGGGCCTCGCCGCCGGCCTCGCACCGCAGCTGCGGCCCGGGGACCTGCTGGTCCTCTCCGGTGAGCTCGGCGCCGGCAAGACGACGTTCACCCAGGGCCTCGGCCGTGGCCTCGCTGTCGAGGACCGCATCATCTCGCCGACCTTCGTGCTCGTCCGGCAGCATCCCTCGACGGGCGACGGGCCGGGCCTCGTCCACGTCGACGCCTACCGCCTGGAGAGTGCGGCCGCCGTGGACGACCTCGACCTCGAAGCCACGATGGCTGCCAATGTCACGGTCATCGAGTGGGGAGCGGGCAGGGTGGAGCACCTGAGCGACAGCCGGCTGCACGTCACGATCCGCCGCCCGCTCGGCGGAGCGCTGTCCGGAACCGGCGAACCGATCACGGCCTTCGACGACGACGGCGAGGACGAGGTGCGCACCGTCACCCTCGCGGGCTTCGGGCCGCGCTGGCGGGCAGGGCTGCCCGCGCCCGTCCTCGACTAGGCTGGACGGGTGCTTCTCCTCGCCCTCGACACCTCCGCCGCGGCGACCGTCGCGCTCCTGCGGGACGACGACGTCGTCGGCCGGTTCGGCAGTGCCGACACGCGCTCCCACGCTGAGGTCCTCGCCCCTGCGGTGCAGCGGGTCCTCGCCGACGCCGGGGTGGCCGGCGCCGACCTCGACGGCATCGTCGCCGGAGTGGGCCCGGGCCCCTTCACGGGACTGCGCGCCGGACTCGTCACGGCACGGACACTCGCCTTCGTCTGGGACGTCCCCCTGCTCGGCGTGCTGAGCCTCGATGCCCTGGCCTTCGACGCCGCCGCGAGCGGCGCAGTCCCTGCCGGTTCCGGATTCCTCGTCGGCACAGATGCCCGCCGCGGCGAGGTCTACTGGGCCGCGTACCGCGCGCCGTCGGGCGGGGACGGCGCCGCCGTACTGCCCGAGCTTCTCGACGGCCCGCACGTCGGTGCGGCGGTGAGCCTGCCGAAGGACCAGCCCCTGGCGGGACGAGCGGCGAGCCTGTACCCGGACGAGCTGGACGGCCTGCCGGCCTTCGCGACGTCGGACCCCGACGCGGCCTCCCTCGCCCGCGTGGCCCGGCAGCATCTCCTCGCGGGTGAAGCGCTCCGCGACACCGCACCGCTGTACCTGCGGGAGTCCGACGCCAAGGTGCCCGGCCCGCGGAAACGGGCGACGGCGTGAGCTTCACCCTGCGCAGCCTCACCTACGAGGACATCGAAACCGTCGGCCGCCTCGAGAACGAGCTGTTCCCCACCGACGCCTGGCCGCTCGAGATGTTCTACACCGAGTTCTTCCAGCCGGACACACGGCGCTACATCGTGGCCGAGGTCGACGGCGAGACGGTCGGCTACGCGGGCGTCATGGTGATCGACACCACGGCGGACATCCAGACCATCGGCGTGCTGCCGCGCTTCGAGGGGCAGGGCATCGGTCGGGCCATGCTCACCGAGCTGCTCGACGAGGCGCGACGCCGCGGCGCGGACACGGTGATGCTTGAGGTCCGCGCCGACAATCCGCGGGCCCAGCAGCTCTACACACGCTGCGGCTTCGCCAGGATCCACACCAGGAAGAGGTACTACCGCGACGGCGTGGACGCCTGGGTCATGCAGCTCGTCCTGCCCGCGGGCGGAGAGGGGTCACCATGACACGCAAGGCACCACTGGTGCTCGGCATCGAGTCCTCCTGCGACGAGACAGGCGTCGGGATCGTGCGGGGGACACAGCTGCTGACCAACACCGTGTCCTCGTCGATGGACGAGCACGTGCGCTTCGGCGGAGTCATCCCCGAGATCGCGTCACGCGCGCACCTCGAGGCCTTCGTCCCGACCCTCAGGACGGCGCTCGACGACGCCGGCGTCACCCTCGACGAGATCGACGCCATCGCCGTGACCGCGGGTCCGGGCCTGTCGGGAGCCCTCATGGTCGGGGTGTCCGCGGCCAAGGCGCTCGCCGTCGCGACCGGGAAGCCGCTCTATGCCATCAACCACCTCGTGGCGCACGTGGGCGTCGGCATGCTCGGTGGCACCTTCGCCGACGGGCTGCCGCCCGACCTCGGCGCGCTCCTCGTGTCCGGCGGGCACACGGAGATCCTGCGGATCGGCGACATCGCGAGCGACGTCGAACTCCTGGGGTCCACGATCGACGACGCCGCAGGCGAGGCCTACGACAAGACGGCACGCATCCTCGGCCTCGGCTATCCCGGCGGGCCCGTGATCGACAGGCTGGCCCGGGAGGGCGATCCGACGGCGATCCGCTTCCCCCGCGGGCTCTCGCAGCCCAAGTACATGGGCACCGCGGAGCAGCCCGGCCCGCACCGCTACGACTGGTCCTTCAGCGGACTCAAGACGGCTGTGGCGCGCAGCGTGGAGCAGTACGAGGCGGCCGGCCTGGAGGTACCCGTGGCGGACATCGCCGCGTCCTTCCAGGAGGCGGTGGTCGACATCATCACCTCGAAGGCTGTGCTCGCGTGCCGGGAACACGGCATCACGAACCTCCTGCTCGGCGGCGGCGTCGCGGCGAACCGGAGACTCCGCGAACTGACCGGCGAGCGGTGTGCAGCCGCCGGCATCACCCTGACCGTCCCGGCGCCGTCGCTGTGCACGGACAACGGGGCCATGGTCGCGGCACTCGGAGCCCGGATCGTGATGCAAGGCGGTCGTCCGAGCGGCATCGGCTTCGGGACCGATCCGTCCCTGCCCGTCACGCGGATCGTCCTCGCGGCCGACGGGAACGGCGGATCCTAGGCGCTGCCATCGTCGCGAGGCGCGTCCTAGGCGCGGCCACCGGGCACGGCGGGTCCTGGGCGCGGCCACCGGGAATGGCGGGTCCTAGGCGCTGCGATCGTCGCGAGCCTCCGCGCTCGCCGGCATCCGGGCGGGCCGGATCCGACGTCGTACCGGACGCGCCGGGCGGGACAGTGCAGGAACCGAAGACCGCGGGAGGACCGGACCCCGCAGGGCCCGGTCCTCCAATGGTGCAGGGCCTAGAGGGTGCCCCGGCGGTCCGTCGTGTCGCCGTCGACGAGCCTGTCGTCCTCGAGCCCCTGGCTCTCGGACGGGACACCTGTTCCCGGCACGCCGTCCACAGCGGGTACGGGATCGACGTCGATGGTGTCGACCTCGTCGACGACCGGGGTGGTCTCGGGGACCACGGGTGCCGCATCGACCACGGTCACCGTGTCGACGTCCACCGCGTCCACGTCCTCCTCGTCGTCCTTCTTGCTGGCAGCAGCCGCGGCCACACCGGCCACTGCGGCCGCCGCGGCGACGCCGACTCCGGCCGCCACCTTGCCGGACACGCCTGCCTTGCCGCTGTCACCGCGGGACTCCGCCGCGTCCTCGACCGTCGGGGTGCCCGTGGTGCCGACGCCGGCCACGGATCCGCGCCACGCGCCCGTGGCGTAGCTCTCGGACTCGATGAACTCCTTGAACCGGTGCAGGTCGGCCTTCGCCTGGTTCTCGATGACGTTCAGCTTGTCGCCGACCTTCTCGACGAGGCCCTCGGGCTCGTACTCGAGGACGAGGTTCACGCGCGTGGTGCCCCCGAGATCCTCGAAGGACACCGTGCCGGCGTTCGTAGCGCCCTCCGTGGCCGCCCACGAGACCTTGCGGTCGGGAACCTGCTCCAGGACCTTCGCCTCCCACTGGCGGCGGATGCCGCCGATCTCGGCAACCCATTCGAGGCGATCGTCGCTGAGCTGCGTGATCTGCTTGATGCCGCCCATGAAGTGCGGGAACTCCTCGAACTGGGTCCACTGGTTGTACACGGTCGTCACTGGAAGATTTACGACAATGGTTTCTTCGACCTTCGTGCTCATCATGCTCCCTAAGGGTTGGGGATACGGTCACTGATCGCATCATCATCAGCATGCTTAGCTTATGGCGCACGCGGGGCTGTGGCCAGTGCCGGAAGCACGTCCGCCATATCCCGTGGCGCTCCCATCACCTCGACGGTACTCAGGGAAGCAGGTCGCCCACGTCGGCGTACCTGCGCCGCCAGTCGCGCCCCTCCTCGCCGCCGTACAGGGTCCAGTACTCGCGGCCGGAGGTGATCACGCCGTCGGCCACCGTCCAGATGGACACCACACGGAAGATGCCGACGTCCTCCTGCGGCACCTGGACCTCGGACACCACCACCTCGCCGGCGTCGTACACGTTCAGGACGTCGATGCTCCACCCGTTGGGGTGCTCGGCGTTGACCGCCACCATGTTGTCCCTGCCGCGGATGATCTCCCGGGTGACGGGCCAGAAGACCTCCACGTCCTCGGCGAGGGTCAGACCCACGGCCTTCCAGTCCCTGCTCCACACCGACGACCAGTACCGCCGGACCACCTCAGTAGATTCCATACGCCGATGCTACCGAGGGACGGCCGCGTCCTGGCCGAGGTGTGCGGCGACAGTGGCTTCGAAACCCGCGACGGTCCGTGCGACCGCCGTGGCCGGAGCTGTATCCCAGATCTCCTGGTTGAAGATCTCCACCTCGACATCGCCGGTGTACCCGGCAGCCTCGACCTCCGCCGTGATGCGCGCGAAATCGATGACGCCGTCACCGGGGTAGTGGCGGGAGAGCAGGACATCGGCGGCCAGCGGGGTGGCCCAGTCACACACCTGGTAGCTGGCGATCCGGCCCTCCGCGCCGGCGCGGGCGATCTGGACGGACAGCTCCGGATCCCACCAGACGTGGAAGGTGTCGACGACGACGCCGACCGCCGCGGGGGAGAACGGGGAGGCGAGGTCGAGTGCCTGCTTCAGCGTCGAGATGACGGCGCGGTCGGAGGCGTACATCGGGTGCAGCGGTTCGAGGGCCAGCGTCACGCCTGCGGCCTCCGCCTCGGGGACGAGTTCGGCGAGGGCGTCCTGGACCATGGCCCGGGCGCCCGCGACGTCCTTCGACCCCTGCGGGAGGCCGCCGGCCACCATGACGAGGACCGGAGCCGAGCCCGGAGCCCCTGATGCCGCGAGCTGGGCGGTCTCCTCGATCGCCTTCCGGTTGTCGTCCATCGCCGTACGCCGTGCGTGGCCCTCGGGAACGGTGAAGAATCCTCCGCGGCAGAGGCTCGAGAAGCGCAGGCCCGAGTCGGCGAGGAGTCGGGCGGCCCCGGGCAGGGATGCGGCCTGGACCGAGTCCCGCCACAGGCCGATGCTGGTGATCCCGGCGTCCGCGGTGACCCGCAGTGCCTCGGCGAGCGGTGCGTACTTCACCGTGGCCTGGTTGATGGAGAGGCGGGGGTGCGGCGTCGTCATGCCGGGACTCCGCTGACCCGCAGCAGCCCGTGCCAGCGCTCGCGGGCGAGGTCGGGCTGCTCGAGGCCCCCGCACTCGTTGGCGAGGCGGACGATCTCCGAGAGGTGCGGCAGGCTGCGTGCGGCGTGCAGGCCACCGACCATCCCGAAGCCCTGCTGGTGCCCGTTCAGCCAGCTGAGGAAGGCGACGCCCGTCTTGTAGTAGAACGTGGGCGCGGAGAAGATCTGGCGTGAGAGGGCCTCGGTAGGGCCGAGGATCCGCGCATAGGCTTCCTGGTCGTCGGCGTCGAGCGCCTGGACCGCGGCCGAGGCATGCGGGCCGAGCGCGGCGAAGGCGCCGAGGAGTGCATCGGAGTAGCCCGAGGAGTCTCCGCCCATCAGGGACACGTAGTTGAAGTCGTCACCGGTGAACATGCGGGCGGGGGCGTCGAGCTGGGCCCGGACCGCCCGCTCCGAGTCCGCATCGAGCAGGCTCATCTTGACGCCTGCGACCTTGTCGGGTGCGTTGGCGATGATCTTGAGCAGGGTCGAGGACGCCACATCCGTGTCCGACGAGCCGAAGTACGTGCCCAGTTCGGGATCGAAAGCGCTTCCGAGCCAATGCAGGATCACCGGTGCCCCGGCGGCTGCCAGGACCTCCGAATACACGCGTTCGTAGTCCTCCGCCGTACGTGCGGCACGCGCGAGGTGCCGGCTGGCCATGAGCACCACGGAGGCACCGGCGTCCTCGGTGAAGTGCAGCTGCTGCTTGTAGGCGCCGATGACGGCATCGAGGGAGATGACGGCGTCATCGACATGGTCCGTGTTGACGCCGACCACGAGCGCGCCGTCCACCGATCGGGCTTCCGCTGCGCTGCGCGAGATCAGTTCGCGAGTGGCCGCGGCATCGAGGCCCATGTTGCGCTGCGCGGTGTCCATGGCGTCCGCGACACCGAGTCCCCACGACCACAGGTGGTGGCGGAAGGCGAGGGTGGTGTCCCAGTCGAGGTCCGCCGGCGCCCCGGGGACGTTGTCCGCGGTGGTGCGGGGGACGACGTGCGCCGCGGCGTAGACGGTCCTGCTGGCGAGCGGGGCAACCGGCTTCGAGAACGACGGCGCAGGGTTGAGTTCGACGACGGAAGTGGTTCCCGCCGCATCGACGAGCGTGATCATGCCAGGGTGACCGCTTCCTCCAGGGGCAGCACCGCGGTGCGCACGTCCTCCAGGTCCACGCGGCGGCCGGAGCGTGAGCTCTCGAGCCCCTGCTCCGCGAGGTACATGCCGCGCGCTCCTGCGAGGAAGTCGTACGGGTGCGGGGCGTCTTCGAGGACGTGGCGGAGGAAGTCCTCCCACTGGGTCTTGAAGCCGTTCTCGAACACCTCGTTGGTGGGGACGTCGATCCAGTCGGCGTCGTAGTCGTGCGTGTCCTCGAGGTCCGGGTTCCAGACGGGCTTCGGCGTCGCGTTGCGGGGCTGGATCTTGCAGCCGAAGAGACCGACGACGGCGGACCCGTGCGTGCCGTCCACCTGGAACTGCACGAGTTCGTCGCGGTCCACGCGAACGGTCCAGCTCGAGTTGAGCTGCGCCACGATACCGCCCTCGAGTTCGAAGACGGCGTAGGCGGCGTCGTCGGCGGTGGCCCGGTAGGGGCGGCCCTGCTCGTCGACACGCTCGTCGATGTGCGTGACGGCGCGTGCGTACACGGATTCGACCTTGCCGAAGAGGTTCTCCAGCACGTAGCTCCAGTGCGGGAACATGTCGACGACGATCCCCCCGCCGTCCTCCGACCGGTAGTTCCAGCTGGGGCGCTGCGCGTCCTGCCAGCCGCCCTCGAAGACCCAGTAGCCGAACTCACCGCGCACCGAGAGGATCCGGCCGAAGAACCCGGAGTCGATCAGGCGCTTGAGCTTCTGCATACCGGGGAGGTAGAGCTTGTCGTGCACCACGCCGTTCTTGATGCCGGCCGCCTCGGCGAGGTTCGCGAGCTCCAGGGCATCGGCCGCCGTCTCCGCGGTGGGCTTCTCGGTGTAGATGGCCTTGCCTGCTGCGATGGCCTTGCGGATGGCCGCCGAGCGCGCCTTAGTCACGAGGAAGTCCGAGTAGATCTCCCAGGTGGGGTCTGCCAGGACGCTGTCGAGGTCCGTCGAATAGTGCTCGATGCCGTGTTTGGCGGCGAGTTCGGCGAGCTTCGCCTCGTTCCGGCCCACGAGGATCGGCTCGACCTGGACCCGGGTCCCATCGGAGAGGAGGACTCCGCCCTGATCGCGGATCGCGAGGATGGAGCGGACCAGATGCTGCCGGTACCCCATGCGCCCGGAGACGCCGTTCATGATGATTCCGATTGTCCTCGTTGACATTGATACTCCTTGGTCCCGGCGACATCGCCCTCTTGGAAAACGCTTACCGCGAGTGTAGGGGAAGAACAGAAGAGGGGCAATAAGCGAAGGACCGGGCTACATGCCGGAGTCGGGCCGCCGCGGGATGTCGCGGCGCGTGCACTGGTCGGGGCGAACCCATGCTTCACGCGCGATGGAGAATTCGACCCATTGCGCGAGTACTGCGGAAGGGGTCCAGGCCATGGCGAATCCGCGGACCGTCTGGCGGGATCCGTTCGGATACTCGAGCTCCACCCAGAGCGCCGGGGCAGGGGAGACCGACTCCGTGATGCCCTCGGTCGGGGTCTCGAGCTGGATCGGCGGGTGGAACTGGTGCGTCGTCGGCGGGAGCCCGTGCCACCCGGCCGCCCTAGCCACGCGTGTCTGCCGGAGGAGCGGCGTACGACGTCGGCTGGTCCATGCCACCACTCTACGAGGGTGGCGCCGGCGGCCACCCGTTGTCACACCGGGGAATACGGCCGGTGGTGACGAGGAGGACCGAGGTCCTGTCAGGCCGCGTGCGTCGGCCGTCGCTTCAGTTCCCGCCTCCGACAGCACGCCGCGTCCACCCACGCCTCACGGGCACGGGAGTATTCGATCCACTGCGCCAGGACCGCCGTGCCCGTCCAGGCCATGGCGAAACCCTTCATCGTGCACCTGGAGCCGTCGGGGTACTCCAGGTCCACCCACAGCGCGGGGGACTCGAACGGCTCGGCGACCCCTGTCGTGGGTGGGTCGAGTTGAAGCGGAGGAATGAACCTGTCAGCGCTGGGCGGGATGCCGTGCCACCCCGGTCGTTCTGCCATGGCACGAGGGTATGCCGCGTCTCCGACACTCTGGCGGTCATCGGCCCGCTCGCTCCCCCGGACGGATCCCGCCGCCGAGCCGAGCCTCAATGCGCCGCGGCACCCTTTGATCCGGCATGGGCACGCGCCAGGTCGTCGCTGAAGGGAGCGCGCTTCCGCGGCGGGAGATCGTCGATGAGTTCGTTCACGGCGAGGGCGAGCAGGTCGCACTCGAGGGCGGGCAACGGCATGAGGCCCGCGAGGTAGGCCTCGACCTCGTACTCGTCGACCTCGCCGCTCAGGGAGAAGTAGTGCATCCATACCTCTCCCACGGAGAAACCCGACTCCGAGATGGCGGCGTTGATCAGCGCTCGCTGTTCCTCCGCATACGGGAAGGTGCTCATGGTGCCTCCCTTCTCCCGGGGGCACCATGACCGTTCACGATGTTCGCGGTGAGCTGCCGGAAGGGGATACCCGTGCTGCGTGCCCGCGCCGTCAGTGCCGCGAGGGCTTCGGCCTCGCTGAACCCTTCGCGCTGCATGAGGATGCCCTTGGCGATGCCAACGACGTCGCGCGAGCGCAGCGACTCCCGGAGCTCACTGCTGATCCGGGTCGATGTCTCCGACGTCTGCGCATGGCCAAGCAGCGCCGAGGCGGCGACCGAGAGGCTCGTGAGGCGGGCGCGGTCGGCGTCGTCGAAGGCTGCCGGCACCGTCGAGTAGACCTTCATGGCACCGATCGAATCACGGCCCCGGAGGAGTGGGACGCTGTAACACGAGCGGACTCCCGCCTCCGCCGCCGCGGCACTCCACCGCGGGAACCGCTCGTCCGCAGCGGTGTCCTCGATCACCACGGGTGTCCGCGAGGACCACGCCGTCAGGCACGGTCCCTCGCCGAGGCTGTACTGGAGGTCGTCCGCGGTCCGGACGAGGTCGTCCGTCGAGCCCACACTGATCCGTTCGGAGTGATGGATGAGTGAGACGCCGGCCCCGGAGGCATTCGGTATCGTCTCCTCGGAAACGCGGGCAAGGAGGTCCACAGCGTGCTGCGCGGTCTCCTGCGTGAGGACGAGTCCTCGGATACGACCGAGCGTCGCACCCAACTCACGTGAGGGGGGATGAAGGTCCATCGGTTGCCTCGAACGTCATGCCAGGCTTGATTCTGGCGCCGCGGGCCCTCTGCTAGACCACGATCGCGCGTTGCCGGCGATCCGCTTCTCTCATCCTAGCCGCGTGGGAGTGAATCGGGCGCGGAAGTGCACACACCTGTTGTGGAGGCATGCCGTACGGGTACAGGCGACCTCCCGGCACGTGCACTTGACCCATGACCGGGCGCGTCTGGTTAAGATGATCTCGACGATGTCACCGTCGCCGCCTCGGTCCCGTCCGTGGGGTGGATCGGCCAGCGTCCCGCCGTTGATCCACGATGCGTGAGGTATCCCAGCACCATGACGAATGACGATTTGCAGAAGATCCGGGTCGCGGCCGCGGACAAGGAGGACGTCGAGTTCGAACTCGACCGCGCGGAGCTCGTCCTCAAGGAAGCCGTTGCAGAGGCGATCAGCCACGGCGAGGACATCAAGGTGGTGGCGGAGGTCGCCGAACTGCCCCTGGACGATGTCGTGAAGCTCGCTGCCCAGGAATCCGACCCGAACCCGGTCCTGCCCTTCTGAGGCCCCGTTATCGCTGCGGCGTACTTCCCCGGATGATCGTCTCGGTGGGAATCGGCGCAGGGCCATCACCGGTGTCCTCGCCTCGCGCGTCGTAGGCGGTTCCGGTCGCCAACTGGAGGGCGCGCCGTCCGACGTCCTCGAGGGGGATGCGCACCGTGGTCAGCGCCGGCGTGATGTCACGGACGGTCGGGATGTCGTCGTAGCCGGCGACAGCGATCCCCGTGCCGGGTTCGATCCCGGCGTCGCGCAGGGCGGAGACGACGCCCACGGCCATGACGTCATTGACGGCGAACACCAGGTCCACCGACGCCCCCGAGGCAAGCAGCTGCTCGGTGCCACGGTAACCGCCGTCGCGCGTGAAGTCCGAGTGGATGATGCGCTCGGGCGGCACGGAGATACCGTGGTCGGCGAGTCCTGCCATGAAACCGGCAAGCCGATCCTCCGCCGTCCGGATCTCCGGCGGCCCGGCCACCACTCCGATGTCCCGGTAGCCGAGCTCCACGAGAGTGACGGCCAGGTTCCGGGCTCCGCCGAAGTTGTCAAGGAGCACGGTGGCGAACGGCGCCGCGTCCTGGCTGATGAACGCGACCTTGCCGCCCATGTCCTCGAAGGAGGAGAGCTCTTCGCGGAGCTGCTCCTCGAACGCGGAGCCCGAGGACCTCGAGCCGGCGAGGATCATCACGCGAGGCCGCTGTCCGCGCAGTGCCCGCACGATGGCCAGCTCCCGCTGCGCGTCACGACCGGTCACGGCGATCGTGACCACGAGGCCCTCCTCGCTGGCCGCATCGATCACGCCGGCGGCGATACTGGAGAAGTAGGGGTCGGCGATGTCCGACACCAGGAGAGCGGCCGTGGTGGTGGTGCCCTTGGCCACCGCCTGGGCGAAGAGGTTCGTCGTGTAGCCCAGCCGCTGCGCCGCCTCGACGACGCGCTGCCGGTACGCCTCGTTGACCTTGCGCGCACTGCCGTTCAGGGACCTCGACGCCGTGGCGAGCGAGACACCCGCCTCCCGTGCCACGTCGTGCAGTGTCGCGGGACTTCTACTCACCGGTGCCGACATCGCTTCAACTCCTGAAGATACGGGCGGCCAACCGCTGCGGTTACGCGTCCTGACGATCCTTGAAAGGGCCATTGTTGCATGGCCTCCAGCCCGCAGCCACGGGCCGGTAAACGCTTTCTCTGTTACTGTTTCCGGGACCGCATTCCTGTCCAGCGTTGGAGGAACCGTGCCCCTGTCCAATCCGGCTGCCGGACATCCTGCAGAACTGCGCGTGCCGCTGCGGGCGGCCATCCTGGGGACGGGTGGCGTCGCGCACCTCCATGCCGCCGCGTTGACGGACCTTCCTGGCGTCGAGCTCGTCGCGGCCGCGGATCCCTCGGAGCAGCGCCTCACCGCCTTCGCCGGGACCTATCGAGTCCCTTCCGGCTATTCCTCGCTCACGGAGATGCTCGCAGCGGAGCCCATCGACGTCCTGCACATCTGTACGCCCCCGGGCGGCCACGCCGAGCAGACGGCGGCCGCCTTCGCCGCGGGTGCGCACGTCGTCGTCGAGAAGCCCGCGGCCCTCAGCCTCGCCCAGCTCGACACCATGATCGACGCCGGCCACGCAGCGGACCGCGGCCTCGCCGTCGTGTTCCAGCAGCGTTCCGGCTCTGCCGCCGCGCGCGTCAAAGCACTGCTCGATTCGGGAGTCCTGGGACGGCCCCTCGCGGCGCTGTGCCAGACACACTGGTACCGGACGGCCGAGTACTTCGCCGTCCCGTGGCGCGGCACCTGGGCAAGCGAGGGTGGCGGCACCACGCTCAGCCATGGCAGTCACCAGATCGACCTGCTGTCCTACCTGCTCGGCGAGTGGTCTTCGGTCCACGCCACCATGTGGCGGCTCGAGCACGACGTCGAGACGGAGGACCTCGCCCACGCATCCCTCGTCTTCGCCTCGGGCGCCGTCGCCTCGGTGGTGTCGACCGTCCTCGCGCCGCGGCAGTCGAGCCTCCTGCGCATCGACACGGAGAACGCCACGATCGAGCTGGAGCACCTGTACGGGCATGGTCATGAGCACTGGACCATCACGCCGGCACCGCACATCGATGCGGGGACATCGGAGTCCTGGGTGCTGCCGGACCAGGAGATCCCGAGCGGCCATGATGCACTCTTCGCCGAGGTCTATGCCTCGCTTCTCGCCGATCGCGGCATGCCGGACCTGGTGGGGCACCCGGCCCGGGCACTGGAGATCGCGACGGGGATGTACGTCTCGGCGCGTGAGGGTCGCTGGATCTCCAGGGCGGACCTCGAGGACCCCGCGCTGCGCAGGCCGCTCACAGCGCCGATCATCGACGCACGGCCGCGTGCCCGATCCGCCGGATCCACGGCGTGAGCGTACCGGCGGCCCTCGTGACCATCGACGACCGGGTGGCGGGTCTCCTTCACGACGGAGGCGGTGAACCCTCCGAGCATTCGCCGCGGCCCTTCCTGCACCCGGTCTCCACGCCGGGTGGACGGACCGTCAGCGATCACCGGCCCGAGGACCACCCCTGGCACTGGGGGCTCGGCATCGCGGTCTCCACCATCGACATCGCCGGCCAGTCCTATCCGGCGAACCTGTGGGGCGGGCCCACCTACCGCGAGGGGGCGGGCTACGTGCAGCTGCCGAACAACGGTTCGCAGGAGGTGCGCGCCGAGGAGGGCCGGGACGGCGCGAGGATCCAGCAGCTCGACTGGCGTACTGCCGACGGCAGCACCTTCCTCCTCGAGACGCGGAGCTGGCACGCGGAGTCCGTGCGGGCAGCCGGCGTGGAATGGCTCGCCACCACCGTGCGGAGCAGGTGGGCCAATGCCAGCGGTGGTCCGCTGGCATTCGGGAGCCCGACGACGTCGGGGCGTCCCGATGCCGGTTACGGTGGGTTCTTCCTCCGCCTCGCACCATCCTTCGACGGAGCCGACATCATCCCGGCGTCGACAGGACCTGCTTCGTCCGGTGAGCCGGGCACGTGCGTGAGCGAGGCCGACGCCATGGGCAGCACGCGGTCCTGGCTGGGATTGAGATCACCGGGCGCCTCGGTGCTCATGGTGCCGGCGGCGGACAACCCGGGCGGGAACTCGCCCTGGTTCGTCCGGAGCACCGGCACACCGATGCTGTGCGCCGCACCCTTCTTCCACCGCAAGCTGCACCTCGATATCGACGGCGTCCTCGACTGGACGTGGTCCCTGCTCGCGGCGGACGGGCCCGTGCAGGAGGCCGAATTCATCGCCGCGGCGAACCGGGTGACGCGGTAGCGGAGGTAGACGCTCGCAGGCCGGACCGGGACGTGCCGGAACGACCGCGAGCCGGAGACCCCGGCCCTGTCGTGCTCCCCCGAAGCCCTTCACGGCCAGGTGGGCCGGCGTCCTAGAGCCCGAGCGACTCAAGGACGGGCAGTTCGGCCCGCGCACGGGCCTTGGCCTCGGCTGCCGTCGGAGCAGCAACAGCGATCCCGGCGATGCGCTGCGCTTCCGCGAGGGTCACACTGTTGAGGACGGCGCCGACGCCCGCGAGGGCGCGGGGGGTCATCGACAGCGTCGAGACGCCGAGTCCCACCAGTACGACGGCGAGGGCAGGATCGGCTGCCGCCTCACCGCACACGCCCACGGGCTTGGCATGACCCTCGGCCGCCGATCCCTCGACGGTCAGCCTGACCATCCGGAGGACCGCCGGCTGCCACGAGTTGTTCAGGGCTGCGAGGGAACCGAGCTGGCGGTCGGCCGCCATCGTGTACTGCGTGAGGTCGTTCGTGCCGAGGCTCGCGAAGGACACGGCACCGAGGATCGCTTCGGCCATCAGTGCCGCCGACGGCACCTCCACCATGACGCCAGGGGTCTGCAGACCCGCGTTGCTGCAGAGTTTCGCGAAGTCCGCGGCCTCCTCGGCGGTCGAGATCATCGGCGCCATGACCCACACGTCCGCCGTGGCCTGCGAGGCGGCGTCCGCGATGGCCTCGAGCTGGCGTTCGAGGACACCGGGGGAGGAGAGATCGGTGCGGTAGCCGCGCACTCCGAGGGCAGGGTTGGGCTCGGTCGTGTCGGTGAGGAAGGGCAGCGGCTTGTCGGCGCCGGCATCGAGCGTACGCACCACCACCTTCTTGCCGGGGAAGGCGTCGAAGACGCCCTTGTAGGCCTCGACCTGCTCCTCCGCCGTGGGTTCGGTGTCACGGCCCAGGAAGCAGAACTCCGTCCGGAGCAGGCCCACACCCTGTGCGCCGGCCGCGGCGGCCTTGACGGCGTCCTTCGCTCCGCCCACGTTGGCCAGCAGGGGGACCTCGTGCCCGTCCGCGGTCACACCGGCGCCGTCGAACACCGTGAGCGCCGCTGCAGCCGCGCGGTACGCCTCGGCCGCTGCCGCCTCGTCGTCCCCCGGGTCGAGGGTGACGGTGCCGGCGGCGCCGTCGACGAAGACGAGCGCACCGCTGTCGATGGCCTCCACGCCCGTGGCGGCCACGACGGCGGGCAGGCCCAGCGAGCGGGCGATGATCGCGGTGTGGGACTGCGGGCCGCCGCCGGAGGTGACGAGGGCGAGCACCATCGCCGGGTCCAGGGTGGCGGTATCGGCGGGCGCGAGGTCCTCGGCCACCAGGATGAAGGGTGTGTCCGACGACGGGATGCCGGGCGCGGGGAGTCCGCGCAGTTCCGCCACGATGCGCGAGCGGACATCGAGCACGTCCGCCGTCCGCTCCGCCATGTAGCCGCCGAGGTTGTGCAGCATCTCGGCCACGGAGGCGCCGGCCTCCCAGACCGCACGCGCGGGGGAGGTGCCGTTGTTGATGAGCTTCGTCGCGGACTTCAACAGCATGGGGTCGGCGGCCATGAGGGAGGTCGCCTGCAGGACGGCCTGTGCATCACCCCTGGCGATCCCGGCCCTCCGCTTGAGCTCCTCCTGGACGGCCTTCGAGGCCGCCTTGAGCGCCGCGACGGCCTGCTCCGGCGCGTCGGGGGTCTCATGGCGCTCGCCGGCAGGCGGTTCGCCGACCGCTGCGGGCATGTGGTGCACCGGACCGATCACGCGGCCGGGGCTGACTCCGACTCCTGCGAAATTCACCATTGAACATCCTCGCTTCCTTGCCGGTGGTCGTCTCCGTCTTCCTCCATTGTGACGCCTCCGGAAGAAAGGGCGTGTGACCCAGTTCATATAACAGCGCTATAGGTGCTACGGTAGCAGCCATGAAGAAAGTAGGCGAACCCACGCCTAAGACCAGGCTTCTCAGGGCCGCCGCGGCACTGCTCGCGGAGTCCAACGGCGAGCCCGTCTCGACGCGGCAGATCACCCAGGCTGCGCACGTCACCGCACCCACCCTCTACCACCATTTCGGTGACAAGGAGGGCCTCTTCGACGCCGTCGTGGCGGAAGGCTTCTCGGAGTACCTCGACGCCGAGAGAAGCCTCCCGACGTCGGGACAACCGGTCGAGGACCTCCGGATGCACTGGGACAACCATGTGCAGTTCGGCCTCGATCACCCGCACCTCTACCTCGTGATGTTCGGCAACATCCGGCCCGAGCACAGGCCGTCCATGGTGGCCAGTGCGGAGGCCTTCCTCGAGGAGGTCCTCGCCAGGGCGGCCGCGGCAGCCCGCCTCGTGGTGTCCCCGCACGAAGCCGCGCGCAGCATGCTCGCCGCCAACATCGGCGTCACGCTCATGCTGATCGCGGAGCCCGCGGCGAAGCGCAACCTCGAACTCTCCGCGATGACGAGGGAAGCGGTCATCTCCGCCGTCGCCACGGATTCCGAGGGGGACCCGACCACGGACACGGAGGGGACACCCTCGGTGGTCGTGGCGGCGATCGCGCTGAACGCCGCGCTGCAGTCCTCCCACCCCGACCAGCTCTCCAGCTCCGAACTGAAGCTCTTCCTCGAATGGCTCCAGCGCATCTCCACCAGGTCGGGAAGCTGACGCTTCCTGCCCATCCATCCCTCTCCGCAGAGTTGCGGGGACAACGGTAAGGAAAGAATGTGGCAACACAACTAGAAGCGAGGTCCGGGACCAGTGCCCGGGTCCGCGTCCAGAAGTTCGGGTCGTTCCTCTCGGCGATGATCATGCCCAACATCGGTGCGTTCATCGCCTGGGGTCTGATCACGGCGCTGTTCATCCCGGCTGGATACTTCCCGAACGAGACGATCGGCGCCCTTGTCGCCCCGATGATCACGTTCCTCCTGCCCCTCCTGATCGGTTACACGGGCGGCAAGATGGTGTACGACGTCCGCGGCGGCGTCGTCGGGGCGACGGCCACGATGGGTGTGATCGTGGGAACGGACATCCCGATGTTCATCGGCGCCATGATCATGGGCCCGCTCACCGCCTACCTGATGAAGAAGATCGACTCGATCTGGGACGGCAAGATCCGCCCCGGCTTCGAGATGCTCGTGAACAACTTCTCCGCGGGCATCTTCGCCGGGATCATGGCCATTTTCGGCCTGCTCGCCGTCGGTCCGCTGGTCACGGTCTTCAGTGACGCCGCGGGCAGGGGAGTCGACTTCCTCGTCACCAACGGTCTGCTGCCGTTCACCAGCATCCTGATCGAGCCCGCCAAGATCCTGTTCCTGAACAACGCGATCAACTACGGCGTCCTCACCCCGCTCGCCACGCAGGAGGCCACCGAGACCGGCAAGTCGATGCTGTTCCTGCTCGAGGCGAACCCCGGCCCGGGCCTCGGACTCCTCCTCGCCTACGCCATCTTCGGCCGCGGCATGGCCAAGGCCTCGGCTCCCGGTGCGATCATCATCCAGTTCCTCGGCGGTATCCACGAGATCTACTTCCCGTACGTCCTGATGAAGCCCCTCATGCTCCTCGCCGTCATCGGTGGCGGCATGGCGGGCATCTTCACCCTCGTGCTCACGGGAGCCGGCCTGCGTTCGCCCGCGGCTCCCGGCAGCATCATCGCGGTCTACGCGGCCACGGCCTCGGACAGCTTCGTCGGTGTGACACTGTCCGTCCTCATGGCCGCGGCGGTCTCCTTCCTCATCGGCTCGGTCATCCTGAAGACGACCAAGTCCACGGACGATGACATCGCCGGTGCCGCCAGCAAGATGGAAGGTCTCAAGGGCAAGAAGAGCTCCGTCTCCGGCGCCTTCCGCTCCACGTCCGCGACCGACGGCCCCATCCGGAACATCGCGTTCGCCTGCGACGCCGGTATGGGCTCCTCCGCCATGGGCGCCTCGGTACTCCGCAACAAGATCAAGGCGGCCGGCTTCCCGGACGTCAAGGTCACCAACCTCGCCATCGCCAACCTGAAGGACGACTACGACGTCGTCGTGACGCACCAGGACCTCGCCGCCCGCGCCGAGCCCCTGACGCAGAGCGCCACGCACGTCTCCGTCGACAATTTCATGGGCAGTCCACGCTATGACGAGATCGTCGAGCTGGTGCGCGCCAGTGCTGCAGCCGAGGGTGGAGTCGACCCGAAGAACCCGACGCCCGCCGGCGTCGCAGCCGAAGCCGACGGCGCAGGCACCGGTACCGGTGCCAATGACGTCCTCGCAGAGCAGAGCGTCGTGCTCGACGGCAGGGCCACCACGCAGAAGGACGCCATCGACGAGGCCGGCCGACTGCTGGTCGACCGCGGAGCCGTGGACGCGAGCTACGTGGCGGCGATGCACGAGCGGGAGAAGTCCGTGCCCACCTACATGGGCAATTTCCTCGCCATCCCGCACGGCACCAACGCGGCGAAGGATCTGATCAGGCGCTCGGCGGTGTCGATCGTCCGCTACCCGGAAGGCATCGACTGGAACGGCAAGCAGGTGAAGTTCGTGGTCGGCGTCGCAGGCGTGAACAACGAGCACCTGTCCATCCTCTCCGCGATCGCCCGCGTCTTCTCCGACAAGGCGCAGGTCGCACGGCTCGACGAGGCGACCACCGTGGACGAGGTCCTCGCCCTCTTCGGAAAGGTCAACGCCTAGTGAAGGCAGTACATTTCGGTGCAGGCAACATCGGGCGCGGCTTCGTGGGGCTCCTGCTCCACGAAGCCGGGTACGAGGTGGTCTTCGCCGACGTCGCGGACGCCCTGATCGACCAGCTGGTCTCGACACCCAGCTACGACGTCCACGAGGTCGGCGAGGAGCCCGCGGTCAAGACCGTGGACAACTACCGTGCCCTGAACTCGAGGTCACAGGAGGACGACGTCGTCGCGGAGATCGCCACCGCGGACATCGTCACCACGGCCGTCGGACCGAACGTCCTGAAGTTCCTCGCACCCGTGATCGCCCGGGCCGTCGCCCGGCGCGACGGTGACCTGCTTCCGCTGCAGGTCATGGCCTGCGAGAACGCCATCAACGCGACCGACATCCTGCGCCGGGAGGTCGAGCAGACCTACGACGGGGCTGCCCTGGACCTCGCGTCCCGCGCGGTGTTCGCCAACACCGCCGTCGACCGCATCGTGCCCGACCAGGCGGCCGGCCAGGGGCTGGACGTCACTGTGGAGACCTTCTTCGAGTGGGTCATCGACCGCACCCCCTTCAAGGGTGACGCGCCGAAGATCCCGGGGGCCACCTACGTGGACGACCTCGCGCCGTACATCGAGCGGAAGCTCTTCACGGTGAACACGGGTCACGCGTCGGCGGCCTACTTCGGTTACGCCGCCGGCGTGGAGAAGATCGCAGATGCCATGACCGATGACGGCATCGCCGCGAAGGTCCGCGCCGTGCTCGAGGAGACCAAGCAGCTGCTCGTCACCAAGCACGGGTTCGACGAGGCGGAGCAGGAAGCCTATGTGCAGAAGATCCTGCGTCGCTTCACCAACCGGCACCTCCCCGACACCGTGGTGCGCGTCGGCAGGGCGCCGCTACGGAAGCTGAGCAGGAAGGAGCGTTTCGTGGGGCCGGCCTCGGAGTTGGCCGAATCCGGCACACATCCCGCAGCGCTGCTCGAAGCGATGCAGGCGGCACTGTCCTTCTCGGCTCCGGACGATCCGGAGGTCGCGGCGCTCGCCGAGATCCTGGCCACCCAGGAACCGGGCGAGGCGACGATGTCGATCACGGGCCTCGAACCGAACCACGCGTTGTACGGATCGGTGCGGGACCTGATCGCCCAGCATGCGCCGGGACATCACGACTGATCACGCGATACGAGGAGAAGGGAGCAGCCGCGCGCTGCTCCCTTCTTCGTTGCGGGACCTTGACGAAAGCGGCCCTTGAACCTAGCGTAAGATGGAAAGCGTTTTCCAACTTGAGGATTCAATGATGAGTTCGGTCCAGAGAACAGCGGTCTCAGCATGTGTGGCACTTGCCACCGGCACTCTTCTCACGTTCAGCGGCCTGGCGGTGCCGGCCGTCGCGGGTGAGGATCAGGGTGGAGGACCTGGCCAGAGCCAAGGCCAGGGTCGGGGGAACGTGGCGCCCATCGGGGGAGTTCAACTCGAGTACCTCGACCGCGGCCTCGTCGGCGCGGTGACCTCGGAGGGCGTGTTCCTCAGCTGGCGGCTGAAGGCTCCCGAGGCGACGGGAGCCACGCCCGGTGGCCTGACGGGGACGGATTTCACCGTCTACAGGAACGGCGAGGCCATCGCCACCGTCACCGACAGCACCAACTTCCTCGATAAGGGCGTGACGGGTGACGCAGCCGCTGATGCGCGGTACAGCGTAGGCGCCGTCGTCGACGGGGTGGAGGTGGAGCTGAGCGGCGAGGTCGCACCCTGGGCGCAGGCGTCCACGGACCTGCCGCTCGTGAAGCCCGCCGACGGTGTGACCCCTAAGGGCGAGGCCTACACCTACGCAGCCAGCGACATGAGCGTCGGCGACGTGGACGGCGACGGATCGTACGAGTACTTCGTGAAGTGGGAGCCCTCGAACTCGAAGGACGTCTCGCAGGTCGGCTACACGGGCGCCACCTTCATCGACACCTACACGGCCGGCGGCCGGCTGCTCAGCCGGGTCGACCTCGGGGTGAACATCCGCTCCGGCGCCCATTACACGCAGTTCATGGTGTCCGATTTCGACGGCGACGGCCGCTCGGAGATGATGCTCAAGACGGCGCCGGGGACGAAGACCACCACGTACGGCCCGACGGGCGAGGTGGTCTCGGAGGAGTACGTGACCCTCCCGGAGGCCGACATCGCCGCCGGCGTCGAGAACACCGACGACTACCGGCTGAGTGCCGCCGACTACTACGAGCACGTCGTGGGGATGTTCAAGAGTTGGCAGGAGCACCCCGAGGTCGCGGCCGGCACGTGGCCGGCGACCCTCGAGGAGGCCTTCGGCATCGAGAAGCGCTACGAGTACCCGCTCTCCGACGCCGACGCGCGCGCCCTGACCGACTACTTCGTGGACGTCTACGCGCCGTCGCGCAGCGCCCGCAACACCCTCCGCGCCTTCGAGGGCTTCATCCTGGACGGGCCCGAGTACCTGACTGTGTTCGAGGGAGGCACGGGAGCCGAGCTGGAGACGGTCCCGTACGAACCCGGCCGCGGTGACGACGGATTGCTCTGGGGCGACTACGCGATGGCACGTATCGAGCCGGGCAACAGGGTGGACCGGTTCCTGGCGGGCGTCGCCTACCTGGACGGCGAGCACCCCTCCGCGGTCTTCGCCCGCGGCTACTACACGCGCGCCAACATCGTCGCGTACAGCTGGGACGGCGAACGGCTGACGCAGGACTGGGCGGTCGATTCGGGGCACGTGCCGATGACGAACCCCTTCAATGACGGCCCCCACGGCGGTACGGGCAGCAGCGAGGAGTTCGGCACGCTGTCCGGGCAGGGCTTCCACTCGCTGAGCGCCGCGGATGTGGACGCCGACGGCCGCCAGGAGATCGTGTACGGCAGCGCCACGATCGACGACGACGGCTCCCTCCTCTACAGCTCCTTCGACACGCTCCCCGCCGGCAGCTCCGCGCCCGGAACGGAGGCGAAGCTCGGCCATGGTGACGCCATCCACGTGACGGACATCGACCCCGACCGCCCCGGCCAGGAGATCTTCTCCGTCCACGAAGGTGCTACGGGGGCGCCGTACGGCTGGGCCATGAGGGATGCCGCCGACGGGAAGGTGCTGTTCGGCGGCTACACGGGCAAGGACACGGGCCGCGGCATGATCGGCGACGTCGATCCGAGCGTCCGGGGTATCGAGAACTGGGCCGTGGGGCTCCGCTCGGCATCCGGCACCCTGCTGCCGGGAACCGGCTACGGAACGAACATGAGCATCCGATGGGCGGCGGACGGGACCACGCAGCTCGTTAACGGCTCCGGCAACCAGACCCCGACCATCGACGACGCGCGCCGCGGACGGCTGCTGACGGCGACCGGTACCCGGACGAACAACGGCACCAAGGGCAATCCGTCACTCGTCGCCGACGTCCACGGCGACTGGCGGGAGGAACTGCTGGTCCGCACCGCGGACAGCTCGGCCATCCGGATCTTCACGAGTACAGAGGTGACCGACCGCAAGCTGTACACGCTGATGCACGATCCGCAGTACCGCGCGGAGACCGCCCGCCAGAACACGGCCTACAACCAGCCGGCCTACACAGGCTTCTACCTGGCCTCCGATACCGACTTCACCGACGTGCCCGTACCCGATGCCTTCCTCCCGGGGGCGCTGCCGGCCCTCCAGCGGCAGTTCGAGGACCTGGTCGCCTCCGGTGAGGTGTCCGGGCCGGCCGCGCAGCAGCTGCGCGCCTTCCTGGACCAGGCCCAGCGGGCCGTGGAGCGGGACCAGGCCGGGAACGCGGCCCGGGCTCTCGAGAAGTTCCTCGACCGGCTGGAGCAGAAGGGGCCCGGTATGGTGTCCGATGACGCGCGTGCACGGCTCGGGTACTCCGGATCGGAGATCCTCCCGATGCTGCGGTAGCGGCCGGAGCCAGAACCTCCGGCAGGATCTCGTGCGGACGGGCACGCGGTCCTGCCGGAGTCGCCTGCGGGGCTGCTCACGGTGCTGGGCGGCGCCAAGGGTGTCAGCGGCCGCCCGGCGCTCCGCGTCGCGACGGCACGCCACCCGGAGGACTCCGAGTGGCGTGGACCGGCTGGTCGTTCCATCGCGGCCCTGCGCGAACTGATCCGCTGGTTCCAGGACCGCGCTTTTCAGCCGGGGTGAGCCGGTACTCTCCTTCCGCCGGATCGCGGAGGAGGAGTAGCGCGATCCGCCCGTCGTCGTACCCGACGTGCTCGGTTCAGGTTCCGGTGATCTCCCGGACGAAGGCCAGGTGCTCGACGTCCTGGAACGCCCCGCCCTGCTCATGCCCGTTGTACGGGTACACCTTCATGCGCTTCGGCCCGGCGTAGTGGTTGTGCGCTGCGAACACGCAGGACGGCGGGCAGACGTCGTCGAGCAGCCCCACCGAGAACATCGCGGGCATGGTGCTGCGGGTCGCGAAGTTGAGCCCGTCGAAGTAGCTGAGGGTCCGGAAGACGCCATCGACGTCGTTCCGGCGAGTACCGAGGTACTTCACGATCTCCGAGTACGGGGCGGTGCCGACGATCTCCGTCGCATGGCGCATATGGGCCAGGAAGGGAACATCGACGATGGCGCCGATGGGCGGGCTCGGGGTGACCCGCTGCGTGAGCGCCGCAGCGGCGAGGGTGATGCCGCCACCCTGGCTTCCGCCCGAGATCACCACGCGGGCGGGATCGACGGCGGGATGCGACTGCGCGGCCTCGACGGCGTGCACGGCATCGACGAAGAGCCGCCGGTAGTAATAGGTCTCGGGATCCCCGATGCCGAGGGTCATGAAACCACCGAGGTGCGGTCCCGCGAGGGGCCCGTCGGCGGTGTCGCCGGGCCGGTGCCCCGAGCCCTGCCCGCGGAGGTCCATGACGAAATGGGCGAAGCCGGCACTGGGCAGCGCCGTCCATTCGCCGAGCAGTCCGCGCCCGCCTCCGTAGCCGATGAAGGTGACGACCGTCGGAAGGGGGCCGCTGAGATGCCTCGGCCTCAGTAGCCAGGCCCTGATCGGCTGGCCGTCGTAGCCGGCGAAGGTGGCGTCCTCGGTGACGAGCTGGGAGTAGCCCGCATCCACCTCCTCGAAGGAAGGAGCGCTGAGGTACGAGCGCTGTTCCGCGAGCGTCCGGTCCCAGAAGGCGTCGTAGTCGGCAGGCTCCTCGCGCTCCGGCAGGTAGGTCCGCAGCTCGGACAGGGGAAGGTCGAAGTGGGGCATGTGCTGCATCCTTTCAGGGCGCGGATGGGCGAAGATAGAGCGCGGACAACCTCGTGGAGCCGGGCTGTTGACCATTGATACGATTCAATCTACGCTGTGGGATAACGCTTTCCCAAGGGCGTCCCACGATGGCTGACGAAGAAGTTTTCCAGGAGGACAACGATGTTCCGAACACTCTCACGGCGCACGCTCTCAGGCGTAGCAGCTCTGGCCGCCACCGGGCTGGTCCTGACCGGGTGCGGAGGAGGCGGGAGTGAACCCGCAGCCCTCGACACCGAGGAGCAGATCACGCTCAACTACACGTTCTGGGGCAACGACGACCGTGCCGCCCGCTACGACAAGGCCATCACGGCGTTCGAGGAGGAGTTCCCGAACATCACGATCAACGACACCTTCACCGACTACCCCTCCTACTGGGAGAAGCGCCAGACCGAGGCCGCTGGTGGCGGGTTGCCGGACGTCATGCAGTTCGACTACACCTACCTCCGCCAGTACGGCGACAACGGTCTGCTCCTGAACCTCGAGGACTACTTCGGCAACGGCATCACCACCGATGCGATCGACGAGACACTCCTGGCCACCGGCACGCTGGAGGACGGGACTTTTGCCATCCCCACCGGCTACAGCGCGTGGTCGGTGTTCCAGAACCCGGGCCTGCTGGCCCAGGCCGGCGTCGAGCCCTACGAGGGCGGCACGAGCTGGGAGGACTACAACACGTACATGGCCTCGGTCACCGACGCCACGGGCGGAACGGTGTACGGAGGAACCGACACCACGCAGCGCATCCAGGACCTCGAGCTGAAGCTGCGCCAGCAGGGCCGTGAACTGTTCACCGAGGAAGGTGAGCTGAACTTCACGCAGGAGGAGCTCGCCGACCATTGGAAGGAAGGCCAGGCGAACCGGGACAAGGTGACGGTCCCGCAGAGCAAGCTCGAGGAGATCAACCCGGTGTCCGGCTTCGGTGGCAACCTCACCACCAGCGAGATGAGCTGGAGCAACTTCCTCGGCGGCTACCTCGGTGACTCGGGTGCCGAGGAGATCACCATCGTGGCACCTCCCACGAGCAACCCCGACGAGAAGGACCTGTACCGCAAGGTCGGCCTCATGCAGGCCGCGTCCTCCTCCACCGAGCATCCCGAGGCAGCCGCGGCCTTCGTGGACTTCCTCATCAACAGCCCCGAGGTCGGCGAGATCTTCGGTGCGACGCTCGGCATCCCTGCCTCGGAGACACAGCTCGAGGGAGCGAACCTCGAAGGCCCCGACAAGGCCGTGAAGGACTACCTCGACTCGATCGAGGACCGCATCGGTGACGCTCCGGCAGCACCCGTCAACGGCTTCGGTGCCGTCGAGGCGACCTTCTGGGACCTCGGCAAGTCGATCGGCCTGGGCGCCGTCACGCCGGAGGACGCCGCGAAGCAGTTCTTCGACGAAGCCGCCGTCACGCTCGGCAGCTAGTCAGACAAAGGAGTCAGCCCGTGACCACGGATTCGGCGCACGCGCCGGCAACACCCCGCACCGCCGCATCCGGTGCCCGTCCGGCGGATCATCGCCGGACGGGCACGCCCCGGCCCCGCCGCAGGAACCGGGACACCGTCGCCGGCTACGTGTTCCTCTCGCCCTGGCTGCTCGGGTTCGTCGGGCTCACCCTCGGTCCCATGCTGGCCTCGCTGTACCTGGCCTTCACGGACTACAACCTCTTCACCGCCCCGGAGTGGACGGGCCTCGAGAACCTGACCCGGATGGCCGGTGACGAGCGCTTCTGGGATTCGGTGAGGATCACGCTGATCTACGTGCTCGTCGGGACGCCGATCAAGCTCGCGGCGGCGCTCGCCGTGGCCATGCTGCTGAACTACAAGGCCCGGGGCACCGGGTTCTTCAGGTCGGCCTTCTACGCGCCGAGCCTCATCGGCGCGAGCGTGAGCATCGCCCTCGTGTGGCGTGCCATGTTCTCCACCGAGGGACCGGTGGACAGCACGCTGAACCTGTTCGGCATCAACATGGGCGGCTGGATCGGTAACCCGTCCCTGATCATGCCGATGATGATCCTGCTGGCGGTCTGGCAGTTCGGCGCCCCCATGGTCATCTTCCTCGCCGGACTGAAGGGCGTTCCCGCGGAACTGTACGAGGCGGCGTCGGTCGACGGGGCGAAGTCCTGGCGCAAGTTCATCAGCGTCACGGTGCCGATGCTCTCGCCGGTGATCTTCTTCAACCTGCTGCTGGAGATGATCAACGCCTTCCAGATCTTCGCCTCGGCCTACATCATCGGCTCCGGGACCGGCGGACCCGGGGGAGCCACGAACTTCTACACGGTGTACCTCTACACCAGGGCCTTCGCGAACAACCAGATGGGCTACGCCTCGGCCATGGCCTGGGTCCTCCTGCTCGCCGTCGGGGTCCTGGCCTTCATCCTCTTCCGCACCTCCAAGAGCTGGGTCCACTACGCAGGAGACTCCAAGTGACCACGATCGAATCGAATCCTGCCGTCCCGGTGCCGGTGGGCTCGGACCGCAGGCAGTCCAGCCCGCGCCGACGGCCCATGCGCCGGCACCTCCCGACCGCCCTCTGGATCGTGGGGATCCTGGCACTGACGGCGGTCGTCCTCTACCCGCTCCTGTGGATGTTCTCGGCGTCGTTCAAGCCCAACGCGGAGTTCGGCAGCAACCAGGGTCTCCTCCCGGAGAACCCCACCTTCGACAACTTCGTGAAGGTCATGCAGGGCATCGCCGGCATCCCCACGTGGAAGTTCTTCCTGAACTCGCTGATCCTGGCCGTCGGCGCCGTGATCGGTACCGTGATCTCCTCGTCGATGGCCGCCTATGCGTTCTCGCGCATCACCTTCCGGGGCAGCAAGATCCTGTTCGCCGCCATGATCGGAACACTGCTCCTGCCGTTCCACGTGCTGATCATCCCGCAGTACATCATCTTCCGGAACCTCGGCCTGATCGACACCTTCTGGCCGCTGCTCGCCGGCAAGTTCCTGGCCACCGAGGCGTTCTTCGTCTTCCTGATGGTGCAGTTCATCCGCAACCTGCCCCGCGAGCTCGACGAGGCCGCGCGCATCGACGGCTGCGGCCACGGGCGGATCTTCCTGTCCATCACGCTGCCGCTCATCAAGCCCGCCCTGATCACGTCGTCGATCTTCGCGTTCATCTGGAGCTGGAACGACTTCCTCGGCCCACTCCTGTACCTGAACTCCCCGGACAAGTACCCTCTGCCGCTGGCACTGAACATCTTCAACGACCAGACGAGCACCTCCGACTACGGCGCCACGATCGCCATCTCCGTCCTCGCCCTGCTGCCGGTGATGCTGTTCTTCATCATCTTCCAGCGGTTCCTCGTGGACGGCGTCGCCACCCAGGGCCTCAAGGGATGAGCCGGCGCCAGCGCGACGCCGTCCGCGGGCGCGATGCCGCCGTCCGCGATGGAAGCGGCGTGCGCTGGCCCGGAGCAACCGCGAAATTCGCCCTGTTCGGCGAAGTCCTGTGGGTCGGAGCGCTGTGCTGCGTCGCGGGCCTCGCGATCATCACGGTCCCCGCAGCCTTCGCCGCGGGATCGGCGCACCTCCACCGCTTCCTGAAGGCCGAGGATTCGACACTCCGGTTGTTCGCCGCGGACTTCGCGGCAGCACTCCGGACCGGATGGCTCGTGGGACTGGGCGTCGCCGTGGCCGTGGGGTTGCTGCTGCTGGACATCGTCGTCGCCGGCTCGCGGGTGCTGCCCGGCTGGCAGGTGGTCCTCGCCGCCGGCGTCGTCCTGCTGGTCGTCCTGCTGGCGGGCCTCGCCGGCACCACGGTGCGCTGGCGGTCGTCGGGCTCGTGGCGTACCGCGGCGCTCGTGTGGCTCCGGGACGTCCGTGACGACCCGGCGGGCCTGCTGTGGCTCGTGGCGGCGGTCGTCCTCACCGGGGTGGTCGCCTGGCAGCTGCCGCCGCTCGTGATCCCGGGCGTCGGGTGCCTCGTCTTCGCCGCGCTCGCGACCTCGGTCCGCGAGCGCCGTCCGCGTTCCTGACGTTATGTCCTGCACGACCCGACTACCCCTGGAGTTCCCTTGCACTACGGCGGCGACTACAACCCGGAACAGTGGCCCGAGGAGATCTGGCCGGAGGACGTAGCACGCATGCGGGAGGCCGGGGTCACCATGGTGAGCCTCGGGATCTTCTCCTGGGCGCGCATCCAGCCCTCCGAACACGAGTTCGACTTCGAGTGGCTGGACCGGATCATCGGTCTCCTGCACGACGGCGGGATCGCGGTGGACCTGGCGACAGCGACGGCGTCACCGCCTCCGTGGGCCACGGTCGCCTACCCGGAGATGCTGGCCGCGGACGAGCACGGCTCCGCCTACTGGCACGGGAGCCGCCAGCACTACGCGCCGTCGTCGCCCGCCTACCGCAGGCTGGCCGCGGAGCTCGTCACGAGGATCGCCGAACGCTACGCCCGGCACCCCGCCGTCGTCCTCTGGCATGTGAACAACGAGTACGGCTGCCACCTCAACGTGGACTACTCGGACGCCGCACGGGACGCCTTCCGGCTCTGGCTGGAGCGGCGTTACGGCAGCGTGGATGCGCTGAACGAGGCGTGGGGGACCATGTTCTGGTCGCAGCACTACGGCACGTTCGCCGAGGTCTTCCCGCCCCGCCATGCGCCGTACAGCCATAACCCCGGGCAGCTGCTCGACTACCGCAGGTTCACCTCGGACATGCTCCTGGAGTGCTACCGCATGGAGAGGGACATCATCCGGGCAGCGGGGGCAACCCAGCCCGTGACCACGAACTTCATGGGTGCCTTCAAACCGGCGAACTACGCGCAGTGGGCGGCGGAGCTCGACGTCATCTGCGACGACCTCTACCCGGACCCCAACGATCCGGAGGGCTTCCGCGAGGGTGCGTTCCACGGCGACCTCATGCGCTCGCTCAAGCCCGGAACGCCGTGGCTGCTGATGGAGCAGGCGTCCAGTGCGGTCAATTGGCGGCACTCCAACGCGCCGAAGGCGCCGGGGCAGCTCGCCGCGCAGAGCATGCAGGCCGTGGCACGTGGTGCGGACGGCGTCCTCTTCTTCCAGTGGCGGCAGTCGCGGGCGGGGTCGGAGAAGTTCCACTCGGGGATGCTGCCGCACGCCGGGACGCAGACCCGTACCTGGCGTGAGGTGGTGGCGCTCGGCGGCGAACTCGGGCGACTCCCGGACCTCCCGGCCGATGACGGCTCCGCCAGGGTGGCGATCCTGCTCGACTGGGAGAACTGGTGGGCCATCGAGAACCCCGACCACCCCACGTCGCTGGACTACCTCTCCCTCGTGCAGGGCTGGTACGACGCCGCACACCGCCTCCACACCCAGGTGGACATCCTCCCGCCGACGGCCGACCTCGCACGGTACGACGTCGTCGTAGCGCCGCATCTCTACCTCCTGGCGGAACGGGCGGCCGAGAACCTCACCGCGTTCGTCGCGCAGGGAGGTCATCTGCTCGTCACGGCCTTCAGCGACGTGGTCGACGAGAACGACCGCTTCCGTCCGGGCGGCTTCGGAACGCAGCTGCGGGACCTGCTGGGGGTCGTCATCGAGGACTTCGGCGCGCTGGTGGCACCCGGTTCGCCCGGTCCCGGCCAGCAGGAGGCCAGGGTGAGCGGTGGCGGGTTCGGCTTCGCGGGGTCCCTCCTCGCCGAAGAGGCCCACTCCGTCGACGCAGACGTGCTCGCGGTGTTCGACGGGGGACGCCGGGACGGCTCGCCGGCGCTGACCGTCCGCAGTGAGGGGTCGGGGAAGGCCTACTACCTCGCCACCGTGCCCGACGACGACGGCGCGCGGCAGGTGCTCTCACACCTCTTCACAGCGGCGAGGGTGGACCCGGTGCTCCCGGGACTCCCGCCGATGGTCGAGGCGATCCGCCGGGGCCGCCTGATCACGGTCATCAACCACGGCCGGGACACGATCACGGTCGAGGTGCAGGGCCGGGAGGCGCTCGGTGGTGGTCCCCTCCACGACGTGACGCTGGAGCCCTACGCCTATGCCCTGGTGCTGACCGACGGCTGATCCCGTCACGGGAACCTGCCGCCCGCCCGGTACACCGCACCCGCGGCAGGCGCAAGACGGCTCCGCAGGTACTCGCGCACTGCGGGGGAGCGATGGGCGGGCCTACGCTCGGGTGCATGGACCAGCCAAGCGAAGAACACCACCTGAAGGATCTCGGCAGCACGGAGGGGATCGACCCGACCGACGTGGGTCAGATCCAGGACGGCCCGCTGACCGCCGCGGACGAGGTGGACCTCATCTCCAACCAGGTCGTGCCCGAAGCCGAGCCGTCGCCCGAGACCCTCGCCGGCAACCTCGGCCTCGAGGGCTCCGCGGACAACCCGACGAGGGACGACCGCTTCACCGGCGGCTCGCACTGAGCCCAGAACGCCTCGGCACCGGCCCCGCCCGGGCCGCAGGCACCGTCCACGGCGCGATGCGCCGTCCCCGACACCTGAGCGTCTAGGCGCGGAGCTGCTGCACCATGTCGAGCACGACGGCGCGAAGATCGCCGTCGTGCTCCTGTGCGATCCGCCTCTGGCGCTGGTACCCGGCGCCGCGCTGCAGGATCCCCTCCACGTCCGAGAGCTCGCTGCTGCAGCCGAGCTTCGCGGCGATCGGCTCGAGCCGGTTCAGCACCTCGACGAGGTGCTCCGTGACGAGCTGCTCGTTGCCGTCCGCGTCGAGGATGATGATCGCATCGAGGCCGTAGCGGGCCGCCCTCCACTTGTTCTCCTGGATGTGCCACGGCTGCATGGTGGGGATGCTGCCGCCCGCGTCGAGCGTGGACGAGAACTCGTGGACGAGGCACTGCGTCAGGGCCGCGACGGCACCGACGTCCTGCAGCGTGGAGAGCCCGTCGCACACGCGCATCTCCACCGTGCCGAGGTTGCCGACCGGGCGGATGTCCCAGCGGATCTCGTTCACGGCGTCGATCACCCCGGTGGTGAACATGTCCTGGACGTAGGACTCGTACGCGGTCCAGTCGTCGAAGTGGAACGGCAGGCCGGCCGTGGGCAGCTGCTGGAACATGAGGGCCCGCTGCGAGGCGTAGCCGGTGTCCTCACCACCCCAGAACGGTGACGACGCCGAGAGCGCCTGGAAGTGCGGGAAGTAGTTGGTCAGGCCGTCCACCACGGGCAGGGCCTTGTCCCGGTGGTCGAGTCCCACGTGCACGTGCACGCCGTAGATGACCATCTGCCGGCCCCACCACTGCGTGCGGTCGATCAGTTTCGCGTAGCGGTCCTTGTCCGTGACCTGCTGGGCGCGCGGCGCGCTGAAGGGGTGCGAACCGGCGCAGAACAGCTCCACGCCCATGGGATCCGTGACCTCGCGGACGGCCGCGAGGGAGCGGGACAGGTCCGCCTTCGCCTCCTCCACGGTGGTGCAGACGCCGGTGACGAGTTCCACGGTGTTGAGCAGGAGCTCCTGCTTGATGTGCGGGTGCTCGTCGTCGTCCTGCAGCTCGGGGTGGTTCGCACTGACGCCTCGCAGCACCTGGTCGGCGACGGAGACGAGCTCGCCGTTGTAGCGGTCCACGATCGCGAGTTCCCACTCGACGCCGAGCGTGGACTGGGCCGATTGCGCAAAGTCGATCTTCAAGGGCTGGCTCCTGGAGCGGTGCGGGATGGTGGTGCCTCGGCAACGCGCCGTCGCGGGAGAGACTCGTCCCAATGCTAGTACGTGGCACGCGCACGCCGCATGGGTAGTCCCCTGTCGGCGGCTCTGCTGGGATGATGGTCCGGTGCCCATCCTGAACAAAGACATGACCCTCTGCATCTCCCTGGCCGCGCGGCCCAGCAACATCGGCACGCGCTTCCACAACTACCTGTATGACGAGCTGGGGCTCAACTACATCTACAAGGCGTTCACCACCACGGACCTGCCCTCGGCCATCGCCGGACTGCGCGGACTCGGCATCAGGGGCTGCGCCGTCTCGATGCCGTTCAAGGAGGAGGTCATCGCGCTCGTGGACCATCTCGACCCCTCCGCGCAGGCCATCGACTCCGTCAACACCATCGTGAACGACGACGGCGTCTTGACCGCGTACAACACCGACTACCTCGCGGTGGAGCGGCTGCTGCGGGAGCATTCCGTCCCGGCCACGCACTCGGTGCTCGTCCAGGGTTCCGGCGGGATGGCCAAGGCCGTCGTCGCCGCCCTGCGCGACTCGGGCTTCACGCGCGTGACCGTCGTGGCCCGCAACGAGCGCACGGGCCGGGCACTCGCCGACCTGTACGGCTTCGCCTGGCAGCAGGAGGTGGGGGAGTCGACGGCGGACCTCATCCTCAACGTCACGCCGCTCGGCATGACCGGTGCGGACGCCGATGCGGTGGCCTTCCCGCAGACCGCGATCGACGCCGCGCAGGTGGTGTTCGACGTCGTGGCATCCCCGTCGGAGACGCCGCTGATCCTCGCGGCCCGGCGGGCCGGCACGCCCGTCATCACCGGTGCCGAGGTGGTCGCACTGCAGGCGGAGGAACAGTTCGTGCTCTACACCGGGGTGCGGCCCACCCCCGAGCAGGTACGCGCGGCGGGGGAGTTCTCGCGGCAGCAGATCTGACGGCTGAGCGGGCGGTCACGGCGGTCGGCAGTCACCGGCCGACACCGTCCGGCACCGTCCGGCACCGGTCCGCACCGGCGTTCGAGGCTACAGCCGGTACCAGCGCACCCCGTGCGGTTCGATCGTGACGCCCGCACGCAGGAGGGCCTGATCACCGCCGATGAGTTCGAGGGCGGTCTCGGGCAGCCCGGACAGGGTGAGGGCGGTGATGTCCTGCGGGGTATCGGCGAAATTCGCGAGCACGACGACGGTCGACTCCTCGCCGTCGAGCAGGCCCGGGCGCTGGTAGCCGAGCACGTGCGGGTTGTTGGTACCGAAGGGCACCAGGCGCCCGCCGGCGAACTCCGGGGTCTGCTTGCGGACCTGGATCAGACGCGTGAGACCCGCGTGGACCGCTCCGGCGTCCGTCGTCGGGTCCTGCCTGGCCGCATAGCGCTCGGCCGGGTAGGCGGGGCGGCCCACCCAGCGGCTGTCGCCGGCCTTCGCGGGGTCGTCCAGGTAGCCGTAGTCGTTGAGCTGCCCCACCTCGTCACCGAGGTACAGCAGCGGGATGCCGCCCGTGCTGAGGACGATCGCGTGCGCGAGGAGGATCCGCGCCACCCCGCCCTCGTCGGCCGCCTCCAGACCGGCGAGCGACGCCGTCGTGCCGGAGATCCTGCAGTCGCCGGTGCGCGGGTTGTCCTGGAAGGGGACGCCGCGCGCGAAGCTGCCGGGGAAGCGATCGACGAAGAACGCATTGAGGAACCGGCGGTGCTCGTACCCGTCGATGCCGAACTCGGCGGCGTCCTCGTCGGAGAACGTCCAGCCGATGTCGTCGTGGCTCCGCACGTAGTTGACCCACGCCGTACCCTCGGGGACGTCGTGCCGCCGTTCGAGGGCCTGCGCGAGCAGCGAGACGTCCCGCGTCGCGAGCGAGTTCCAGATGAGCGCCATCTGCAACGGGTTGTAGCTCAGCTGGCACTCGCCGCGGTCGATGTACTGCACCACCTCGTCCGGGTGCACGATGGCCTCGGACTTGAAGAGCAGCGAGGGCGCCGCGAGCCGGCACACGGCGTTGAACGCCTGCAGCAGGAGATGGGCCTCGGGCAGGCTCTCGCACGAGGTGCCCAGCTGCTTCCAGATGAAGGCGACGGCGTCCATGCGGACGATGTCCACGCCCTGGTTCGCGAGGTACAGCATCTCCCCGGCCATCGCCCGGAACACGCGGGGGTTCCGGTAGTTGAGGTCCCACTGGAACGAGTGGAACGTGGCCCAGATCCACCGTCCGTCGTCGAGCTGCACGAACGAGCCGGGGTGGTCGTCGGGGAAGATCTCCCGGACGGTCCGCTCGTAGGCGTCGGGCATCCCGCGGTCGGGGTAGATCCAGTAGAAGTCCTGGTAGTCGGGATCGCCCGCAACGGCCCTGCGGGCCCACGCGTGCTCGTTCGACGTGTGGTTGAAGATGAAGTCGACCACCAGGGCTATGCCGCTCCCGCGCAGCTCGCGGGCCAGGTCGGCGAGCTCGTCCATGGTGCCGAGCGACGGGTCCACCTCCCGGTAGCTGGAGACCGCGTAGCCGCCGTCCGAGTTGTCCTCGGGTGCCAGGAACAGCGGCATCAGGTGCAGGTAGGTCAGCCCGAGCTCGCGGAAGTAGGGGATGCGCTCGCGGAGACCCGCGAGGTCGCCGGCGTAGAGGTCGGTGTAGCAGACGCCCCCCAGCATCCTGTGGGAGGAGAACCAGTCGGGAGCCATGGCCCGGGAGGCGTCGATGGCCTTGAGGTCCGCAGGGCGGTCCTGCCACGAGGCCGCCGCGTCGAGGACCACCTGCAGCAGTTCGCCGTCGGAGCCGGGCCCGTAGATGTGGTGGAAGAGTGACTGCAGGCGGGGGAACTCGCTGTCGAAGCGGGCTTCGAAGGATTCCCAGTCGGTGTCGGTGGTGCTCTCCCGGCGCGCGGACCGGAGCTCCGCCCGGATACGGTCCGCGGGCAAGGGGTGCGAGAAGCTCATCCCGCAAGCCTATTGCAGCCGGTCGCGGCCGCCCGGAGGCACGAAGCGCCGCGCCCCTTCCGGGACGCGGCGCTTCGGTTCGGCTGTGGCGGGATCCGCCGGGGTATTACTCGGCGACCGGGATGGACTGCGACTTCAGGGAGTCGATCGTCTTCTGCTGACCGTTCTGGAGGGCATCCATGAGGGTGCCGGAGCCGCCGATGGCAGCACCGAATCCGTCCGAGACGTCCGTGTAGGTCTGCGTCATCGTAGGTCCCCAGGTGAAGTTCGGGTCCACGTTCGCGGACGCGTCGGCGAAGACCTCGTAGATCTTCTGGCCGCCGTAGTAGTCGACGCCGCCGGCGAAGGCCTCGAGTTCGGTCGCGGACTTCGCGGCCGGGTAGATGCCGCCGAGCTCGTTGGCGAGCGCGAGTGCTTCCGGGTCGGTGTTGAGCCAGAGCGCGAACTTCGCGGCCTCGGCCGGGTGGTCGGAACCCTTTAGCACGGCGGTGGACGAACCGCCCCAGTTGCCGGCGGTCTCCCCGCCGTCCTCCCACTGCGGCATGGGGGCCACGGCCCACTTGCCGGCGGTGTCGGGAGCTCCGTCCGAGAGGGTGGTCGCGCCCCACACAGCGGAGACCCAGGTCCACTGCTGGCCCTCGTTGAAGGATGCGTTCCACTCGTCCGAGAAGGACGGCAGGGTGGAGACGAGGTCCTTGGACAGGAGGTCCTGCCAGTAGGTGGCGACCTCCTCGGACTCCGGGCTCGTCAGGTTGACGTCCCAGTTCTCGCCGTCGTTCGCGAACCACTGGCCGCCGTTCTGCCACACCATGCCGGCGAACCAGTTGACGTCCTGCTTCGGGAAGTTGGTGATGTAGGAGCCCTGGGCCTTGATCTGCTCGGCCGCCGCGGCGTATTCCTCCCACGTGGTGGGGACCTCGATGCCGGCCGCCTCGAAGAGGTCGGCGCGGTAGTACATGGCCATGGGGCCGCTGTCCTGCGGGACGGCGTAGACGGAGCCCTCCTCGCCGAAGGTCACCTGGCCCCAGGTCCAGTCCACGAACTGGTCCTGCGCGTCGGCGACACCCTCGCAGGCGGCGATGTTCTCGAGGCCGTCCTGCACGCGGAAGTTCGGCAGCGCGTCGTACTCGACCTGGCCGAGGTCGGGTGCGTTGCCCGCCTGGATCTGGTTGAAGAAGTTCTGGTAGGTGCCCGAGTTGCCGTTGGGCCCGGTCTGCACCTGGACCTGGATGTCGGGGTTCTCGGCGTTCCACAGCTCGACGACCTTGTCCATGCCGGGGACCCAGGTGGTGAAGTTCAGGGTGACGGGGCCCTCGGAAGCCTCGCAGGGGGCCGCTTCGGCCCCGGCTTCCGTGCTGTCTCCGCCGGCTGAACAGCCGGAGAGAGCCAGCGCAGAGATCATGGCAAAGGCCGCGGTGACTTTTCCGTAATGCGCGCGCATTGTCTTTCCTATCGGTGGTAGTGCGGTGCAGGGGCGGACGCCTGTGCACCTGGTGTGCTGGTCGGAGGACGGGGGGCTACTTGACGCTGCCTGCGCCGAGGCCGCTGCTCCAGAACCGCTGGAGTGCGAGGAAGGCGATGATCAGCGGGAGGATCGACACGAGTGCACCGACGATCACGAGCGAACGCAGCTCGGGGATCTGGCTGATCTGGCTGTTCCAGGCGTAGAGGCCCAGCGTCACGGGGAAGAGCGCCTGGTCGCGGAGCATGATCAGGGGCAGGAAGAAGTTGTTCCAGATCGCGACGAACTGGAACAGGAAGATCGTCACGAGGGCCGGCGCCATGAGGCGCGTGGACACCGTGAAGAACGTACGGATCTCACCGGAGCCGTCCAGGCGGGCGGCTTCGAGCAGCTCGCCGGGAACACTGGCCGCCGCATAGATGCGGGCCAGGTACACCCCGAACGGACTGACGAGGCTCGGCAGGAACACGGCCCACATGGTGTTGGTCAGGTCCACGCGGCTGAAGATCAGGAACAGCGGGAGCGCCAGCGCCGTCGCGGGCACCAGGACGCCGCTGAGCACGATGTTGAAGATCGCCTCCCGCCCCCTGAACTCGTATTTGGCGAGGGCGTACCCGCACATCGCTGCGATGACCGTGCCGATCAGGGCGCCGACCCCCGCGTACAGGGCGGAGTTCAGCAGCCACCGGCCGAACAGGCCGTCGCCGTAGCTGAACAGACGCCCGAGGTTCGTGAAGAACGTGCCTGCCGAGTCCGCCGTGAACCACAGCGGAGCGGTGGACGTGATCTCGCCGCCCGTCTTCGTGGACGTGGTGAGCAGCCACCAGATGGGGGTCAGGAAGTACAGGGTGAAGACACCCATGATGAGCATCGCCGCGCTGCGGGACATGATGCTCTGGCGTGGGCCGCGGGCACGGTTGCCGGCGCTGTGCGCCGTCGAACTCCCGTCGCGCCGGCGCTTGGGAGCGGTGGCTGGGGCGGCCGTCACTGGGTTACCTTCCGCTGGGTGGACTTCAGGAAGACGAAGGAGAGGATGAACGTGGCGAGCGCCAGGACCACAGAGAACGCTGCGGCGAGGTTGTAGTTCGGCACCGACGCCGTCGTGTAGACCGCGAGGTTCGGCGTGAACGTGCTGTTGATCGCCGAGCTGAAGCTGCGCAGGGTCTGTGGTTCGGCCAGGAGCTGGAGGGTGCCGATGATGGAGAACACCGCCGTCAGGATGATGGCCGGGACCACCAGGGGGATCTTGATGCGCCACGCGATCTGGAGGTTGCTGGCGCCGTCGAGCCGTGCCGCCTCGTAGATCTCCGTGGGGATCGCGAGCAGCGACGAGTAGATGATGAGCATGTTGTAGCCGACGTACACCCAGGTCACGATGTTGGCGATCGCCCAGAGCACGAGGTTGCCGCCCAGGAGGTCGACGTTCGAGGTGACGGCACCGAACGGTGAGAGCGACGGCGAGTACAGGAAGCCCCACATGATCGCTGCGATCACGCCGGGGACGGCGTAGGGGGCGAAGAACGCGAGCCGGAAGAACTTCTTGCCCTTCAGCAGCGGCGAGTCCAGCAGCAGCGCGAACAGGAGGGCGAGGCCCAGCATGATCGGCACCTGCACCACGCCGAAGAGCAGTACGCGCCCCACGGACTCCCAGAACGCCGTGTTCTGGAAGACCTGCTCGTACTGGACGAGGCCGCCGAAGACCTGGCGGGGCCTGCCGAACGTGCCCTCACGCTCCACGGTGAGCAGCGACTGCATCACGGCGTAGATGATCGGGATGGCGTAGAACGCGAGGAAGAGGATCCCGAACGGGGCGATGAACAGTGCCACGGCGCGACGCTGCGCTCCCGACGACCTGTTCCTCCTCGTGACCGGGGCCCCCTGGGGGACCTCGGCCGGGGTGCTAAGAACTGACATTGCCTGCATCCTTTCGGCCCTGGTCCGAGCCGTCGGTGTCGGGGGTTCCTGGGATGGTGCGGACGACGCGGACCGCGCCCGCGGGAACGGTGACGACGTCGGCGAGGGCCTCGTCGGTCAGCAGTTCCAGGCCGCTGACCCGGTGCTTGCGGTCCTCGGCGGAGTGGTTGATCAGGAAGACGTACTCGTGCCCGTTGCCGCGGCGTGCGACGACCTCGAGGCCGGACTGCGCCTCGGGGATCTGCACGCCTGCGGTGACGGCGGCCCGCAGCAGCAGGTCCGTGAGGACCTCGCCGTCGAGGACCGTCCCGGCGTACCACGCCTCGCCCGCTCCCACGCGGTTGCGGGTCACGGCGGGCATCCCGGTGTGATGGCCGGTCGCGTAGTTGAGGACGGGCTCCGCCGTGGTGAGGTGCACCGCCTCGGACCAGAGCGAGGCGGGGGAGCCGTTGTCGAGCGCCAGCGGGTGCGCGGGGTCGAGGGGGAAGAACTCCTCCGAGCGGATGCCCAGGAGGTCCCGGAAGGCTCCGGGGTAGCCGCCGGGCCGTACCCTCTCGTTCTCGTCGACGATCCCGCTGAAGAACGTGATGAACGCGGAGCCGCCGTTGGTCACGAAGTCGCTGATCACGGCGGCGTGCTCGTCGCGGACCAGGTAGAGGTTCGGCACCACCGCGAGCTTGTAGGCGGAGAGATCCGCGCCCGGGGCCACGATGTCGACCGTGACGCCGGCATCCCACAGTGCCTTGTAGGCGGCGTGGACCTGCTCGATGTAGCGGACGTCTCCGGACGGGTGCGACTCCTGGTCGTGCGCCCACCACGCCTCCCAGCTGAAGACGAGCGCGACGTCGGCGTGCACCGTGGTGCCCGCGACTTCGCGGAGCCTGCCCAGCGCGGACCCGAGGGCGACGACGTCGCGCCAGATCTGCGAGTCGGTGCCGGCATGGGGCAGCATCGCCGAGTGGAACTTCTCGCTGCCCTGCAGCGAGGCCCGCCACTGGAAGAAGCACAGGCCGTCGGCACCCCGCGCGAGGTGGGTGAGGGAGTTGCGGAGCATCTCGCCGGGGCCCTTGGCGATATTGCGCGGCTGCCAGTTCACCGCGCCCGTGGAGTGCTCCATCAGCAGCCAGGGCCGGCCCTGGGCGAGCCCGCGGGTGGTGTCGGCGGCGAAGGCCAGTTCGGCGTGCGGTGTGTCGAGTCGGTGGTCGAGGTAGTGGTCGTTCGCGATGACATCCATCTCCGGCGCCCAGGCCCAGTAGTCCTGGTTCCTGATGTGGGCCGCGACCATGAAGTTGGTGGTCACCGGGACGTCGCTGTTGCGGCGGAGGACCGCCTCCTCGGCGGAGTAGTGCGCCAGCAGTTCGTCGGAGCTGAAGCGGTGGAAATCGAGCGTCTGCGTCGGATTGGTGGCCGAGAGCGTGAGCCGCGGGGGCAGCACCTGGTCCCAGGCGGAGTAGCGCTGGCTCCAGAAGGCTGTGCCCCAGGCCGAATTGAGGGCGTCGAGCGTCCCGTAGCGGGCGCGGAGCCAGCCGCGGAAGGCCTCGGCGGAGACGTCGCAGTAGCACAGGGAGTTGTGGCAGCCGAGTTCGTTGGACACGTGCCACAGACGCAGGGCCGGGTGGCTGCCGTAGCGGGCGGACACCTGCTCCACGAGGGCGATCGCGTGCTCGCGGTACACGGGGGAGCTGGGGCAGAACGCCTGGCGGCCGCCCGGCCAGCGGGTGGTGCCGTCGGCGGTGCGGGGGAGCATCCCGGGGTGCGCGGTGGTGAGCCAGGCGGGGGTCGACGAGGTGCCGGTGCCGAGGTTGACGCCGATGCCGTGCTCGCCCAGCAGGTCCATCACGGCGTCGAGGTCCTCGAACCGGAACACGCCCTGTTCGGGCTCGAGCTCGGCCCACCCGAAGATGTTGACGGCCACGAGGTTGACGCCGGCCTCGCTCATGAGGCGGACGTCCTCCCGCCAGACGGATGCATCCCACTGCTCGGGGTTGTAGTCACACCCGTAGACGAGCTGCCCGTTGCCGGATAGTCCTGCGACGGTGGTCGTTCGTGCCAAGCCTGCTCCTCATGGTGCGGTACCGATTCTCGGAAGATGCCGGAGAACGGCCGCGGCCTCGTCTCTGTGAACGCTCCCAGAAGCGGGCGGCTGAGCTCTCCGTCGAGATTGTGTGAACGCTCCCAGAGTAACGGGGGCCACAAAGGGTGTCAACGCCGATCGCGGGTGGCGAGCACGGCCGCCACCCCGGCGTCGAGGGCCTCAGGAGAGGTCGATCGGGTGACTCACTCGCTCCGACCGTGGACCGGTCTGGCGTTCGGTGGGGGTTCTCCGACCTCGTGGATGGTATGGCTGCCGCACGCCGTCCTGGTCACGCCGGCCCGTTCGATGCGCGACACGGTGAACCATCGCATGGCATTGCGCAGCCGACACCACCCGACGAGGTGCCACCGGCCGCTCGTGGAGGCGAACAGCACCGGCTCGACGTCCCGGGTGGTCGTGGTCCCGTCCCCCGACGTGTACCGGATGCGGATCACCCGCTGGTCGGCCATCGCCTCCTCCAGTGCTGACATGATGGCGCGCGACGAGGAGGGAGGCGCATCGACCCAGACGCGGTCGGCCAGCTCGTCGGCTCGTACCCGGGTCCCGGGATCGAGGACGTCCAGGATCTTCTGCACCCCGGCCTGCGCCAGATCGGCGAAGGGGGCATCCGGTGCAGCGGACACGGCCGCCAGGAGCGCCACGGCCTGCGCCGGGGACAGGCTGACGGGCGGCAGGGACCCGCCTGCGGCCAATCCGTAACCACCGCCCGGACCCGGGCGCGACCATACGGGCGCTCCGCTGTTCCCGAGCGCAGCGAGGTCCCTCTTGACCGTGCGCACCGACACGCCGAACTCCCTGGCCAGCCGCTCGGCGGAGCAACCCCGGGATCCGCTGCGGCGCAGCATCTCGGAGAGCGCATGGAGGCGTTCTGTTCGCTTCACCGTCCAGCCCGTATCGAATTCATGACATAGATAGTGCCATGCAGCTGGCCGTGGCGCGCGCAAAGGTGGTGCCATGACAACTACTACAGACAGTCCGACCATCATCCTCATCGCCGGCCACTGGCTCGGCGCCTGGGCGTGGGACGAAGTGCTGGAGCATCTGAGGAGCGATGACTCCCGTGCAGTCGCAATGACACTTCCCGGTCTCGACGGGGACGATCCCGGGCGGACGGCGAGGACTCTCGACGATCAGGCCGCGGCGGTCCTGGACGTCATCACGCGACTCGGGGTGGACCAGCCCGTAACTCTCGTCGCCCACAGCGGGGCGAACGGCCCCGTCAGCCTCGTCCTCGACCGGCACCCTGAGCTTGTCCGTCGGGTGGTGTGGGTCGACTCCGGCCCTGTGGCGACGGGAAGCGCTTTCGCCCCGGACCTCCCGGAGGAGTTGGAGGAGCTTCCGCTGCCGGGCCTCGACGTCCTCGCACAGCAGGCGAGTCTCGAAGGCCTGAGCGCAGAGGTCCTCGATCGTTTCCGGGCCCGTGCCGTCCCTGAGCCCGGCCCCGTGCTCCGCCAGCCCGTCGAGCTGACGAACGATGCCCGCCGCAGGGTCCGGACCACCCTGGTGTGCTGCTCGATCCCGAGCGCGCAGGTGCTGGAGCTGGCCCGCGGAGGCCACGTCATGTTCGCCGAGGTCGCGAACATCGAGCACCTCGACGTCATCGACATCCCGACGGGCCATTGGCCCATGTGGAGCCGTCCCCGCGATCTCGCCGAGGCCATCCGGTCAGCGGCCTTCCGAACCGACTGAACTGCACGTACGCCCCGGGGTCAGCCGAATCCGGGCGGCCCCGACTGCCACGACGGTGCTCGTCGGCGTGGTCCTGCCCGTCACACCGTCGCCTGCGCACCACACGTGGACGACGGCGGACAGGGCTCGCCGGACCCCTCAGCCGGCGGGCAGGATCCGTCCCGACAGCACCGGTACGCCCGGTCCGTCGAGGTCGACGAGGTACGCTGCCCGACCGGCGAGGCACATGACGAGGGCGAGCAGCGGTCCACGCACCTCCGGCCCGTCGCCCGCCTCGAAGGGGGCGTCGGTCGCGACGAGCCGGAGACCCGCGCCGTTGCGGCGGCTGGGGACGGTGAAGTCCCGGGCGACGAAGAACGCGGCGACGGGCAGCAGCGCGTCGGGGCCCGGGCTGGTGGTGATGCCGAGGGGTCGCCGGATGTCCTGCGCATGCACCACGACCTCCCCGAGATAGGCGGGGAGGTCGGACGACGGCGCGACGGACAGGCCGACGACGTCGCGGAAGCGGGCGAGGGTCCCGGCGGTCGACGCACCGAGGTGCTCCGCCAGCCGGCGCCGGTTGTGCACGTGGGGCCGGAACCCGGCGGACAGCATGCTCCTGATCCACCGCCACCGGCCCACCGACGCGGCGGCCGAGAGGTGCGCCGTCACCTGCTCGACGTCCCACTCGCCGCACAGGGTGGCGCTGCGCCACTGCTCGGGGGTCAGGGTCGCGAGATCCCGTGCGAGGGCCGCGCGTTCGGCGTGCACCACCTGCCACAGGGCATCGGTCGGAGTGGTCATGCGTGTCCTTCCCACGGAGCCCGGAGCGTGATGATCACGAGGGGTCCGGGGTCAGACCGGCTGCTGGTCGCCGTACTTGGCCTGGACGGCCTCCCAGTCACCGGTCTGGGCGATGGGGTCCATCCACATCACTTCCCAGGCGTGCCCGTCGGGGTCGGAGAAGGAGCGCGAGCGCATGAAGCCGAGGTCCTGGGACCTGCCCTCCACCGCGCCGGCCGTGACGGCCCGGTCCATGAGGGAGTCGATGTCCTCCGGCGCGTCGACGCTGATCGCGTTGATGACGGCAGAGGTGGTGTGGGTGTCCGCCACCGGCTTGTCCGTGAACTGCGCCCAGTGCTGATGAGTGAGGATCATGAGGAAGATGGTGTCGCTGATGGACACCGCGCCGGCGTCGTCGTTGGAGAAGTTGGGATCGAGCGTCCAGCCGAAGCTGGTGTAGAACTCCTTGGACCTCGCGAGGTCGCTGACGGGGAGGTTGATGAAGACGTTCGTGGCCATGGCCGTTCTCCTGTTCCTGAGCGGTGTGTGATCCGGCCCTTGCGAGCCTTGTACCCGTTGGACGCAGGGTCGCCCGGTAAATCATCGGCGGCCGACGTATTCCTGTCCACCCCTTGCGAAGCCGGCTGAACAGGTCAACAGTAAGGTGGAAAACCCCAGGGGAGGCCGACCATGAGTACTTCTGCAGAGCATGCGTCCGATGCATCGACCTCGACCGGAGAACCGGAGCTCAAACGGGTCCTCGGGCCGAAACTGCTCCTCCTGTTCATCGTCGGCGACATCCTGGGGGCCGGCGTGTACGCCGTCACGGGGACCATGGCCGGGACGGTCGGCGGGCTGGTGTGGCTGCCGTTCCTGCTGGCGTTCATCGTCGCGACGATGACCGCGTTCTCCTACCTCGAACTCGTCACACAATATCCCCAGGCTGCGGGGGCCGCCCTCTACGCCCACAAGGCCTTCGGCATCCACTTCGTCACCTTCCTGGTGGCGTTCGCGGTCGTCTGCTCAGGCATCACGAGCGCGGCCACATCGGCCAACGTGCTCGCTCAGAACTTCTTCGGCGGACTCGAGGTCAACGGCTGGCTGGACATGCCCGGCCAGGGTGTGATCACCGCTGTCGCGCTCGGGTTCATGCTGCTGCTGGCCGTCATCAATCTGCGCGGTGTCGGTGAGAGCGTGAAGTTCAACGTGGTGCTGACGCTCGTCGAGGTCGCGGCGCTGTGCATCGTGATCGGCGTCGGCTTCCTCGTGATGGCGCAGGGCAGCGGCAACATCGGCCAGGTCTTCGTGTTCACGGACTACCAGGACAAGGGCATGTTCCTCGCCGTGACGGCCGCGACCTCGATCGCGTTCTTCGCCATGGTGGGCTTCGAGGACTCCGTGAACATGGTCGAGGAGACCCAGAACCCCGAGCGCATCTTCCCCCGCACCATGCTCACCGGCCTCGGGATCGCCGTCATCTTCTACATGCTGGTCGCGATCTCGGTGGTCACGGTGCTGAGCCCCACGGAACTGGAGGGTATCCGGGAGGCCGAGGGTGCAGCCCTGCTCGAAGTGGTGCACAAGGGATCACCGGACTTCCCGATCGACAGGGTCTTCCCGTTCCTCGCCGTCTTCGCCGTCGCGAACACCGCGCTGATTAACATGCTCATGGCGAGCCGCCTGATCTACGGCATGGCGCGGCAGGGCGTCCTGCCCCGTCCGCTCGGTAAGGTCCTCCCGGTCCGCTGCACCCCCTGGGCCGGCATCGCCTTCTCCACGATCCTCGCCCTCGGCCTGATCCTCTATGTGACCAGCGATCCGGACAGCAACATCGTGGCCAACCTCTCGGGGACCACGGCCTTCCTGCTCCTGTGCGTCTTCACCGTGGTGAATGTCGCCTGCGTGGTGCTGCGCCGCAAGCGGGACGTCAACCGGAAGGTGTTCTTCACATCCCCCGGTCCGCTGCCCATCGTGGCCGCCCTGCTGTGTGCGTTCCTGGCCGGTCCCTGGGTGGGGCGCGACGTCGTCCAGTACCAGATCGCCGGCGGCCTCATGGCGATCGGCGTGGTCCTGTGGCTCATCACGTGGCTCATCAACCGCAGGACCAACACCCGGGCAGGGGACCTGACGGCGATCGACGGCTGATCCGTCCCCGCACCGGGACGCTAGCATCGCGTCATGGAGATCCTCCGCTACGCGGCGTTCACGGACCGGCCGGACGGCGGCAACCCCGCCGGCGTGGTGCTCGACGCCGACGACCTGACGGCCGCGCAGATGCAGGCCATCGCCGCCGACCTCGGCTACGCGGAGAGCGCCTTCGTGTCGGCCAGGAGCCCGGGCGGCGCGACGATCCGGTACTTCGCGCCCGAGGCGGAGATCCCGTTCTGCGGACACGCGACGATCGCCACCGGCGTCGCGCTCGCGGAGCGGGAGGGGCCGGCGACGCTGGTGCTGGCCACACCGGTGGGCCCGCTCGAGCTCAGTACGCGCAGGGCGGCCGACCGTCTCGTCGCGTCCCTCGTGACCGTCGAGCCATGGGTCGATGCGATCGACCCCGCGGTCCGGGCACAGCTCCTGCAGCACCTCCGTGTCCCCGAGGAGGACCTCGACGAGGATCTGCCCGTGATGCTGTCCTTCGCCGGCAACATCCACCCGATCGTGCCCGTCCGCGACGCCGTGGCCCTCACGGGCCTCGACTACGACTACGACGGCCTCCGGGCACTCATGGCGGCGCAGGGCTGGGGTGCGACGGTCGCCGTGGTGCACCGGCTGTCCCGGCGTGTCTTCGAGGCCCGCAACCCCTTCCCGCCCGGCGGTGTCCGTGAGGATCCCGCCACCGGATCCGCCGCGGCGTCGCTCGGGGCGTACCTCCGTGCGCGGGGCGAGCTCGTGCCGCCGGCCACGGTCACGGTGCACCAGGGCGCCCAGGTGGGCCGACCGTCGGTCATCACCGTGGACGTCCCGCCGTCCGGCGGTCTGACGGTCTCCGGCGGAGCCGTGCGGATCGACGGGTAGCAGCGGGGTAGCAGCGGGTCGGCGGCCGGTGCCGGTGTGCCCGAGGCGCCCGGCTCAGGGCCGGTAGCCGAAGGCGGCGAGCCCGAGGGCGCCGTGCGGGCGGAAGCCCAGGGAGCGGTAGAACGGGTGCGACTGCTCCGCGTCAGGGGTGTCCTCGGCGTCGGTGCTCAGCGCCACGAACATGCAGTGGCTGTAGCGCTGCTGGAGCTCCCGCATGAGTGAACGGCCCACGCCGCGGCGCTGGGCGTCCGGGCGCACCAGGATGTCCTGGATGTAGCAGATCGACTCGCCGTCCGAGACCGTGCGCGCCAGTCCGAGCAGCCCGCCGTCGTCGTCACGGGCCGCGAGGACCAGGTGCGAGCCGGCGAGGCTGCGCCCGAGCCGGTCGGGTTCACGCGTGTACGCAGTCCATCCGACGGCTTCGTAGAGGGCGAGTGCCTCGGCGAGGGGGACGTCTGCGGTGGTGATTCTCACGGTGTGCACCCCGGCAGCCTAGCGGCCCGTCACGCGCCCGCGATGGGAGCGGTGAGTGCCTGCGTCGCGCGGACCAGGTCCTCCGGCGCCAGTTCGATGTCCAGGCCGCGGTGGCCGCCCGACACGAAGACCGTTGGGTGCTGCAGGGCGGACCGGTCGACGATCACGGGGGAGGGGTGGCGCTGCCCCAGCGGGGAGATCCCGCCGAGGACGTACCCGGTGCGCCGCTGCGCGACCGCGGGGTCCGCCATCGCGGCCTTCCGCCCGCCGAGGGCGGAGGCCAGCGCCTTCAGGTCCAGTGACCCGGTGACGGGCACGACGGCGGCCACGAGGGAGCCGTCGACGCTGGCCATCAGGGTCTTGAACACCTGCGCGGGGGGTACACCGAGGGCGGTGGCGGCATCCAGCCCGTACGAGGACGTACCCTGCTCGTGCTCGTAGGGGCGGGCGGTGAAGGCGATGCCGGCCGCCGAGAGCGCGAGGAGCGCGGGGGTGCTGCGGGGGCCCGCAGGCTTCCTGCCCACGGCACCTCCCTTCCGTTCCGCCGACCGGCCGGGCCCTACGAGACGGTCGCGACGTCCCGGATCAGGGCGAGTTCCCGGGGATCCGGCTGGCCCCAGGCCCCCGCGAAGTCGCAGGACAGGATGAAGTCTGCCACGACCGGTCCCGTCAGGACGAGGCCCTCGAGGTACTCGACGCCGTCGTTCTGCACCATCCCGACCCCGTCGCTGCGGAGGGCGTCGAGGAGCGGGCTGCCGTCGTCGGCCTCGGGATCACCGGGCTCCTGAAGATCCTCGGAGGTGATGGAAGGGGGAGTGGTGTGCAGGGAGAGCCAGTGCAGGTACAGGCCCTCGACCTCGTCAGCGGATACGAGTGAGCCGTCGGCGGTGACGGTGATGCATTGCCGGATGAAATCTTCGATGTGCTGCGGCATGGTGGTCCTTTGCGGTGTCTGGGACGCGGGGCCGGGGAGGGGTGGGGCCGGCCGGGGACGATTCGCTCGAGGCGGTCGGTGCGGAGCGGATGCGCTGGTGGGCATTGCTGCGTCGGGGCGCGGAGGCGCCACAGGGACTGCGGGGATGGTCAGGACGGCGGATGCGGGCCGGTGCGCGGACACGTGACGGGAGCAGGGGTCGGAGGACCGCCTGCGGGCGGCTGGGGGGAAGAAGCTTCCTGGTTGTTCATGATGCACGCCCCTTTCGGGGATGGTGCTCTGCTGTTGCGCACCCGGCGAGAGGCGAGGCGGCGAAGAGAAGAACCGAAGACAGCCGCCTTCTTCTAGACAACTACCCCCCACAGTACGCCCTCCCGGCATTCCCCGCGCGGAGGCCCCGCGGGGGCTCGGCTACAGTACAGATATGCCCCCGACGCGCACCCGGAACCGCCGGGCGACCATCAACGACGTCGCGACCGCGGCCGGGCTCTCGCGGGGAACGGTGTCGCGGGTCGTCAACGGTGAGCGCTACGTCTCGGACGAGGCGCGCATCGCCGTGGAGGACGCCATCGCCCGCGTCGGGTACGTGCGCAACTCGGCGGCGAGGAACCTGGTCACGCAGGAATCACGCGCGATCGCCCTGATCATCCACGAACCCCATTCGCTCCTGTTCGAGGACCCGAACATCGGCTCGATCCTTCTGGGAGCCAACGCCGTCCTGTCCAAGGCCGACTACCAGCTGGTCTCCCTCATCATCGACTCGGACCGGGACAGCCGCCGGGTGGCGGACTACCTCCGCGGCGGGCTGGTCGACGGCGCGGTGATCGTCTCCGCCCGCGCGTCCGACCCCATCGCCTCCGCGGTCCGCGACATCGGCGTACCAGCGGCCTTCGTCGGCCATCCGCCCGGCACCCCCGACCTCCCCTACGTGGCCATTGACAACGCGGCGGCGGCGTTCGCCATCACTCAGCGGCTCGTCGCCACCGGCCGACGGCGGATCGGCATGATCGCGAGCGCCCTGGACCGCGACTCCGGCCACGACCGGTTCACGGGGTTCCGGGACGCCATGGGCGGGCGGTTCGACGCCTCGCTGGTGGTCGAGTACCCGCTCTACACCTACGCCGCCGGGCTGGAGGGCATGCAGGAGCTGCTGCGGCGCTGCCCGGAGATCGACGGGGTCTTCGCCGCGTCCGACGCGGTCGCCGCAGGTGCGATGACCGCCCTCCAGGAGTCGGGGCGGAAGGTGCCCGACGACGTCGGGATCGTTGGGTTCGACGACAGCAGTTGGGCCCTGAGGACCCGGCCGCAACTCTCCACCGTCAGGCAGCCCGCGGATCTGCTGGGCAGCACCGCGGCCGAGCTGGTCCTGGCGCAGATCCGGGGCCTGCCGAGCCCGGTCCAGGTACTCGAAACCACGGTCGTCTGGCGCGACTCGGCCTGATCTGCCTCCCTTGACGCACCCCCCTGACGGGTGCCGCTCGACGTAGGCTCTTCGTGCGGGCTCGACCGGCACCACCAGCACGACAGGCACGACAGGACAGGCAGGACGGCCATGTGGATCGGGTTCATCGAGTTCGACGTCCTGCTCGGCGACGTGCACTCGCTGAAGGGCAAGCGGTCGGTGGTGCGCCCCCTCGTGTCGGATCTCCGGCGGAAGTTCGAGCTGTCGGTGGCCGAGGTGGGGCACCAGGATCTGCACCGCCGGGCGGTCGTCGGGGCCGGTGTGGTGGGCGGTGACATCCAGCACGTCGTGGACGTACTGGACCGCGTGGAGCGCTACGTCGCCGCGCGGCCGGAGATGGAACTCATCAGCGCCCGACGGCGGCTCCTCAACAGCGAGGACCAGGACTAGGCGGGGGACCCTCAGGGGTTGGCGGCCGAGGAGGACGGCTGCGCGAGAGCGTGCAGGGGGCCGTCGTCGAACGCGTCCAGCAGTGCCCGGATGTCCTTGTACACCTGCACGGCGCCGGCGTCCCACAGCTCGGCCTCGCTCGTGCCGCCCGAGGCGAGGCCGACCGTCGGGATCCTCAGCTCCTTGGCCGCGATGACGTCCCACACCGAGTCTCCGACGAACACGACATCTGCCGCGTCCAGTCCGCCGGCGTCCAGCGCGGCCTGGAGGATGTCCGGCGAGGGCTTGCTGTTCTCGGCGTCGGACGAGCTCGTGGCCGCGCTGATGGACGCGTCGGCGTCGATGATGCCGCGCATGACGCCGAGTTCCTGCTGCGAGGCGGAGGAGGCGAGCACCACGGTCAGGCCGCTGTCGGCGCAGCGGCGTACGAGGTCGCCGGCGCCCTCGAAGGCGCGCAGGCCCGGCCAGAAGGTCGAGAAGACCGCGCCGTGCGTCGCGTCGAGCTCGGTGTCCTGGTCGGGGTCGCGATCGTCGCCGAGGAGGTGCGCCACGAGCTTGTCCCCGCCCATGCCGATGGCCCGGTGGATCTCCGCCGCCGGGACGTCGTGGCCGAACCGCCGGAACGCCTGCCACCAGGCGAGGGTGTGCTGGTAGTTCGAGTCGACGAGCGTGCCGTCGACGTCGAACAGCACTCCGCGCCGTCCGCCTGCCGCCTCCGTGGTGTCGTCCGTCATCCTGTCCGCCTTCCGTGGGTGCTGATCGCCGTGGCCTGCTGGGTCCTGATTCCTCCGTCGAGTCTAGGAACGGACGGGGCCGCACGGGGCGGTGTTCGTGCGGTTGCAGCCGCCGGCGAAATATGGCCCGCCGGAGGCAGGAGGGCTAGGAGGCGGGCACGGGCTCGACGACGACCGCCACCCGCTCGTCGCCGATGCGCGTCAGCACGAGCGTGGCCTTCTTCCGGCCCTTGCCCGATCCGGTCAGCAGCTGCCGGCGCACCTCCTCGGGGGTCACCGACAGGCCGCGCTTCTTGATGTCGAAGACGCCGATGCCCTCCCTGCGCACCCAGGTCTTCAGCGCCTTCACGTTGTAGGGGCGCACCTCGAGCACCTTGTAGGCGCGGGCGAACGGGGTGTCCGTGAGCGACGGCGCGCAGATGTAGGCGATCATCGGGTCCAGCAGATGCCCGCCGAGCTGCGCGGCGAGATCCGCCACCAGCTCGGCCCGGATGACGGCGCCGTCGGGTTCGTAGAGGTAGCCGCCCGGGGCGCCGACGGCCGCCGTGGGTCCCTCTCCGAACTCCGCCGCCGACACCATCTCCGCGGCGCCCTGCGGGCCGATGACGAGCGCGGCGCGGCGGACGCCCTCGCGCCGCAGGGCGTTGAACCAGAGCGCCACCTCCGTGACGTCGCCGTCCACGGAGACCCACTGCGCCTCGCACGTGGCCGGGATGGACGCGTGGGGCATGCCCGGGCCCATCTTCACGCCCACGGGCTTCCCGCCGTCGGCGAGGTCCTGGACGAAGGACAGCGGCGGCGAGAACGCCTCGGGGTCGAACAGGCGGGACGTGCCCGACGTCGTCGTGGTCCTGCGCGCCGGATCGAGCCACACGCCGTCGTACGCCGCGGTGTCCACGGTGGAGGCGTCGGCGTTGACGACGCGCGCGTTCGGGAAGGGCAGCAGGTTCATGGTGGCGGCCGCGGCGGTGGTCTCGTCGAGCTCGAAGGCGGTGACGTCGCGGTCGAGGGTGGCCAGGGCCATGCTGTCCGCACCGAGCCCGCAGCCGAGGTCGGCGATCCTCACGAGCCCGGCGTCGACGAAGCGCTGCGCGTGGCGCGCCGCGACGGTCAGGCGCGTGGCCTGCTCGAGGCCGGCCGTCGTGAAGACCATGTGCTCGGCGAACGGCCCGAACTTCGCGGACGCCTTCGCCCGGAGCCGTGACTGCGTGAGGGCTGCCGCGACCGCTTCGGGGGAGTGCCCGGCCTTCCGCAACTGCCCGGTGAGCCGCAGGCTGTCGGCTTCGGTGTAGGGTCCGAGCGAGTTCAGCAGCTCCCAGCCCTCGGGGGTCAGGATATCCGCGATGTTCTCCGAAGCCATGCTGCCAGCCTAGGCGAAGTACACGCCGATCCTGTTGCCGCGGATCTGCTCCACCTGGATCTCGACGTCGTACACGCGGTGGAGCACCTCCGGGGTCATGATCTGCTCCGGGGTGCCCTGGTGGATCAGGGCGCCGTCGCGCATCGCGAGGATCGTGTCCGAGTAGCAGGACGCGAAGTTGATGTCGTGGATCACGAGCACCACTGTCTTCCCGAGGTCGTCGGCGAGGCGGCGGAGCAGGCGCATCATGTCCACGGAGTGCTTCATGTCCAGGTTGTTGAGCGGCTCGTCGAGCAGGATGTGGTCGGTGTCCTGCGCGAGGACCATGGCGATGAACGCGCGCTGGCGTTGCCCGCCGGAGAGCTCGTCGACGAACCGGTCCGCCAGGTCGGTCAGGTCGAGGTAGTCGAGGGCGCGCTCGATGTGCTCCCGGTCCGCTGCCGTGGGACGGCCGTTGGAGTGGGGGAACCGGCCGAACCCGACGAGGTCGCGCACGGAGAGCCGGACCGTCAGCTGGTTCTCCTGCCGGAGGATCGACAGGGTGCGGGCGAGGTCCCGTCCCGGGGTCGTGCCGACGTCCAGCCCGTCCACCTCCACGCGGCCGGCATCGAGCGGGAGGAGCCTGCTCATCATGGACAGCAGGGTCGACTTACCTGCGCCGTTGGGGCCGATGATCGAGGTGACGCCACCCGGGATGGTGCAGCTGACGTCGTCCACCACGGTGGCGGTCCCGTAGCGCTTGGTGGCGTGGCTGACGGTGATCACCGGATACGGCCTTTCAGGAGGAGGGCGAGGAAGACGAGGCCGCCGGTGAACTCGATGACGATGCTGAGGGCGGTGTCGAACGCGAAGACCTGCTCGAGGACGAGTTGACCGCCCACGAGGGCGATCACGCCGAGCAGGACGGCGACGGGCAGCACGACGGCATGCCGGAAGGAGGCGCACAGCTGGTAGGCGAGAGCCGAGACGAGCAGGCCGAAGAAGGTCGCGGGTCCCACGAGGGCCGTGGAGACGGCGACGAGCACCGAGCAGATCACGAGGACCAGCGTCACGGTGCGCCGGTGGTCCACGCCGAGCCCGATCGCTGTGTCGCGTCCGAGGGCCAGGACGTCGAGGCGGTGGCGCAGCCGCCAGGCCGGCAGGCACAGTCCGGCGACGGTGACGGCGGAGATCAGCAGCAGCGTCGGATCCACCCGGTTGAAGCTCGCGAAGAACAGGTCCTGCAGGATGATGTACTCGCTCGGGTCCATGAGGCGCTGGAGCAGCGAGGAGACGCCGCGGAAGAAGACGCCGAACACGATGCCGACCAGCAGCAGCAGGTGCAGGCTCCGACCGCCGCCGGTGAAGAGCCACCGGTACAGCAGCCAGGAGAAGCCGACCATGAGGGTGACCTCGACCCCGAAGCGGATCGGCGCCCCGAGGGTGAGGAGGGTCGAGGCGCCGAGGGCGAACGCCAGGACGGTCTGGATGAGCACGTAGAGCGCGTCCAGCCCCATGATGGACGGCGTCAGGATCCGGTTGCCGGTGACGGTCTGGAACAGCACGGTGGACACCCCGACGGCGACGGCGACCAGCACCATCGCCCCGACGCGGTTCAGCCGCCGCGGCAGCACGTAGTCGAGGTTGCCCTGGACGTCGACGAGCAGGAACGCCGCGACGAGCACGACGGCGGCGGCGCCGAGCACCGCGAGCCATACGCCGGCCGGCAGTGCGGTGAGCGGCTTCCGGCCGGACTGCACGACGGCGGTGGGCAGGGGGCTGGTCCTAGCGCGCACCGGCGGTCCTCCGTACGAGCAGGGTGATGAACAGGGCGCTGCCGACCACGGAGACGATCACACCGACGGGCACCTCGTAGGGGAAGCGGATGACCCTGCCCAGGATGTCGCACGCCAGGAGGAACCCGGCGCCGAACAGGGCGATCCACGGCACGGCGCGGCGCACGTTGTCGCCGATGAACAGGGACACGAGGTTGGGCACGATCAGCCCGAGGAAGGGGACGGCGCCCACGACCACGACGACGACGGCGCTGATGAGGCTCACCAGGACGAGGCCGAGGTTCATGGTGCGCCGGTAGCCCAGGCCGAGGTTGGTGGTGAACTCCTCGCCCATGCCGGCCACGGTGAACCGGTCGGCGCACACATAGCCCACGACGGCGAGGACGGCCACGAGCCACAGCAGTTCGTAGCGCCCGCGGACGAGCCCGGAGAAGTCGCCGATCATCCACGTGTTGAGCGTCTGCAGCAGGTCGAAGCGGTAGGCGAAGAATGTCGTCACGGCCGCGATGACGCCGCCGAGCATGATGCCCACGAGCGGGACGATCAGCGTGTTGCGCAGGGGGATCCGGCGCAGGACCGAGAGGAAGAGCGCCGTCCCGGCCACGGCGAAGAGCGCGGCGATCCCCATCTTCGCCACGACCGGCGCGGCGGGCAGCAGCAGCGTCGCCACGAGGATGCCGGCGGTGGCCGACTCCACGGTGCCGACCGTGGAGGGCTCCACGAACCTGTTGCGGGCCATGAGCTGCAGGATGAAGCCGGCGACGCCGAGCGCCACGCCCGCCAGGAGGACCGCCAGGGTGCGCGGCACCCGGCTCACGAGGAACGTCTGCCACACGCCGGCGTCACCCGCGAGCAGATCGCCGGGGGAGACGGCCGAGACGCCCACGAACAGGCTGACGACGGCAAGCAGCAGCACGGCTCCGCCGGCTGCCACGAGGGACAGGGGGCGGGCGGAACCGCGCTGCTGTGCCGGCCGCTGCGGCCGGAGGGAGAGTGCTGCCATGGGGCGCCCGCCGCGGGAGCGGCGGAGCGGGTCAGGCCGCGACGGCCTCGTTGACGGCGGAGACCATGGCGTCGAGGTTGTTCAGCCCGTACCCGATGAGGTACCAGCTCGCGGAGTCGAGGTAGGTGACGTCGTCGTTCTTCGCCGCCTCCGTGCCGTTCACGAGCTCGTTGTCGAGGACCGCGGAGCCCGCGGCCCCGGCCTCGCCGACGGCGGCGTCACGGTCGATCACGAAGAGGTGGGCCGGGTCGACCTCGGCGATGTACTCGAAGGAGACGGCCTCGCCGTGCGTGCCCTCGCTCTTCACCTCGGCGGCAGGCTTCACGCCCAGCACGTCGTGGATCAGGCCGAACCGCGATCCGGCGCCGTAGGCGGTGACCTCGCCCGCGCTGGTCATCAGGACCAGGCCGTTCCCCGCGGACGCCGCGGCGTCCCTCGTCTCGGAGATCCTGGCGTCGAGTGCCGCCAGCCGGTCGGCGACCTCGTCCTCCGCGCCGAAGATGCGGCCGAGCGATTCGGTGTGCTCGGTGAAGCTCGCGATCGGGTCCGACGCGTCGACGCTGAGGTCGATGGTCGGCGCGATCTCCGCGAGCTCGTCGTAGGAGTCGGCGACGCGGCCCGAGATGATGATGAGGTCCGGGGCGGCGGCGGCGATCGCTTCGAAGTCCGGCTCCTTCATGGACCCGATGTTCTTGGTGTCGCCCCCCTCGTAGGCCGAGAGCTGGGCGGGCAGGGTCCCCTGCGGAACGCCGGCGACGTCGACCCCGAGGGCGTCCAGGGTGTCGAGGGCGCCCAGGTCGAAGGTGAACACCGTCTCAGGGTCCACCGGCACCTCGGTGGTGCCCTGCGCGTGCTCGACGGAGACGGTCGAGGCGGCCGAGGGCTCGCCGGCAGCCTCGGAGGAACCACCGCACGCCGTGAGGGCGAGGGTGGCCGCAGCGGCTGCGGAAAGGACGGCGAGGCGCGCGTGTGCCATGGGTGGACTCCGTAGGGGGAAGGGCCGGACGAACCGGACGTCGTGAAGATGTCGTCGAAGTAAGGGGTGCCTTACTCCTTCTGAATGTAGAGGTCCGCAGGGGAATTACGCAACCGGAGTATGTCCTAATGCGTCGTGGTGCGCCCGCCCGACCGTCCCGTTCTCGTCAACGCTGGCACTCACCTTGACCGAGTGCCAGCCCTTGCATACAGTCGGACTTGGCACTCGCTCACCGCGGGTGCTAATCCCGAGGGAAGCGTTCGCCGGCACCGCGACGACGGTTCACGCCCAACCCGACGGCCCCCAATCCATTGGTATCGAACGCAAAGGAGAGCCCGAGTGTCGGTCTCTATTAAGCCCCTTGAGGATCGCATCGTTGTCCGCCCCCTCGAAGCCGAGCAGACCACTGCTTCCGGCCTCGTCATCCCGGACACGGCCAAGGAGAAGCCCCAGGAGGGCGAAGTCGTGGCAGTCGGACCGGGTCGCGTCGACGACAACGGCAACCGCGTGCCCGTCGATGTCGCCGAGGGCGACATCGTCATCTACTCGAAGTACGGCGGAACCGAAGTGAAGCACGGCGGCACCGAGTACCTGGTGCTCTCCGCCCGCGACGTCCTCGCTGTCGTCGTCAAGTAGTACCCCTTGAGGAGAAGCCCCGGCCCGTAGCGGCCGGGGCTTTTCCTCGCCAAGCCTGAAAGGAACCACCAGTGGCAAAGCAGTTGGAATTCAACGACGCCGCCCGCCGTGCCCTCGAAGCCGGCGTGGACAAGCTCGCGAACACCGTCAAGGTGACGCTCGGCCCCCGCGGACGCAATGTGGTGCTCGACAAGAAGTGGGGCGCCCCCACCATCACGAACGACGGCGTCACGATCGCCCGCGAGATCGAGCTCGACGACCCGTACGAGAACCTCGGCGCCCAGCTGGCCAAGGAGGTCGCCACCAAGACCAACGACGTCGCCGGTGACGGAACCACCACCGCCACGGTCCTGGCCCAGGCACTCGTCAAGGAAGGCCTCCGCAACGTGGCCGCCGGTGCAGCCCCGGGACAGCTCAAGCACGGCATCGAGGTGGCGGTCGAGGCCGTCGCCAAGCGCCTGCTCGAGAACGCCCGCGAGGTCGTCGGCCAGCAGACCGCCAACGTGGCCTCGATCTCCGCGCAGAGCACCGAGGTCGGGGACCTCCTCGCCGAGGCGTTCGACAAGGTCGGCAAGGATGGTGTGATCACCATCGAGGAGTCCTCCACCACGCAGACCGAGCTCGTCCTCACCGAGGGCATGCAGTTCGACAAGGGCTACCTCTCGCCGTACTTCGTGACCGACGCCGAGCGCCAGGAAGCCGTCCTCGAGGACGCGCTCATCCTCATCAACTCCGGCAAGATCTCCTCGCTGCAGGAATTCCTGCCGCTGCTCGAGAAGGCCCTCCAGGCCGGCAAGCCGCTGTTCATCATCGCCGAGGACATCGAGGGCGAAGCGCTCTCCACCCTGGTGGTCAACAAGATCCGCGGCACCCTGAACGTCGTTGCCGTCAAGGCCCCGGGCTTCGGTGACCGCCGCAAGGCCATGATGCAGGACATCGCCACCCTCACGGGTGCGCAGGTCGTCTCGCCGGACCTCGGCCTCAAGCTGGACCAGGTGGGCCTCGAGGTGCTCGGTTCCGCGCGCCGCATCACCGTCACCAAGGACGCCACCACGATCGTCGACGGCACCGGCAGCGAGTCCGACGTCGCCGACCGCGTGGCGCAGATCCGCGCCGAGGTGGAGCGCACCGACTCCGACTGGGATCGTGAGAAGCTCCAGGAGCGGCTCGCGAAGCTCGCCGGCGGTATCGGCGTCATCAAGGTCGGCGCCGCCACCGAGGTGGAGCTCAAGGAGAAGAAGCACCGCATCGAGGATGCAGTCTCCTCCACGCGTGCCGCTCTCGAAGAGGGCATCGTGGCCGGCGGCGGTTCCGCGCTGGTCCACGCCGGCAAGGCGCTCGACACCGACCCCGACGTCCTGGCACTCGAGGGCGACGCGGCCACCGCCGTCGGTCTCGTACGCCGCGCGCTCGCCCAGCCGCTGCGCTGGATCGCCGAGAACGCCGGGCACGAGGGTTATGTCGTCGTCGCGAAGGTCTCCGACCTCGAGGACGGCCACGGCTTCAACGCCGCGACCGGCGAGTACGAGAACCTCGTGGACGCCGGCATCATCGACCCCGTGAAGGTGACGCGCTCAGCCCTGCGGAACGCTGCCTCGATCGCGGCGCTGGTGCTGACCACCGAGACCCTCGTGGTCGAGAAGCCCGAGGAGTCCGAGGACGAGGGCCACGGACACTCGCACTAGGACCCCCCGGCCGAGGGTCCCTCGGCCCAGGGCTACTGAGCACTGACACAGCAGCACCCCGGTTCCTCGAGGAGCCGGGGTGCTTCTGCGTTCCTCCCCGGAGCCCCCGAGGCCGCCCCCGACCGCGTACCATTTCCTGGTACGGCTAGGACCTGGGGAAGGACATGGCGCGACGACTCTTCGGCGAGATCTCGCCGCTCACCTACCGCATCGCGATGGAGCGGATGATCCTCCTGCGCCATCTTCGGAACTTGCGGCGGAGGGACCGGATCGCCAGGACCAGGACGCAGGAGAACCTGCCGGTGACCGTGTACCGGCACAACTCCCTGATCCGGCGTCGGCTCGGGAACGTCGAGACGGAACTGCAGGACAACAAGGCGGTCAGCCTCGGACTGACGGCGCCGAAGATCGACGGCATCGTGATCGCGCCCGGCGAATGCTTCTCCTTCTGGAGCCTCGCGGGCCGCTGCTCAGCGAACGAGGGCTACCGTGAAGGGCTCACCATCAGCAACGGGAAGCCGACGCGGGGCATGGGGGGCGGGATGTGCCAGTTCACCAACCTGCTTCACTGGATGGTGCTGCACAGTCCCCTGACCGTCGTCGAGCACCACCACCACAACGGGCTGGATCTGTTCCCGGACTTCAACCGGCAGATCCCGTGGGGCACGGGTACATCGATCGCCTTCAACTACCTCGACTACCGCGTCGAGAACCGCACGCCGTACACGTTCCAGTTCCGCACCTGGACCACGGAGGACCATCTGCGGGGCGAACTGCGTGCGGACCGCGAACTCCCCACCAAGTTCCACATCCGGGAGCGGGACGCCTACTTCTACGAGCAGGACGGCGAGGTGTACCGGCACAACAGGGTGTACCGGGCCGAGCGCGACAAGCGCACGGGCCTCGAGCTCTCGGAGGATCTGATCCTCGAGAACGAGGGCAGGATCGCCTACGACCGTTCGCTCGTGCGGGCGGAGATCCTTCCCGCACGTCCCGTCCGGAGGGACGCCTCGGACTGAACCCGAACACGCCGGCGCGGCGCGGCCCGGCGCGGCCCGGCGCCGATCCCGGGAGCAGGCCCTCGACAGGAGCGCCGTACCCGCCCACCTGGCGAGCACGCGTGTGGGAGCGACTGTCTCCCAGGCGCGACGACGAAGCCCCGACCACTCCTTCGAGTGCCGGGGCTTCGTCGTGCTGCCGGGCGTGGAGCCCGTCAGGATGGGATCAGGCGTCGACGACGATCGCCGTGACGACCGGCTGGCGGTTGTAGAACCGGCGCATCCAGTTCGCCGTGGCCCGCTCGATGATGTCCTCCGGGTCCTGGCGGCGACCGCCCTGGCGGTTGGACGCGGCATCGCGGAGTGCCTTCTCGACGGCGGCACCCGCCTTGTCGAGGTCCTCGTCGGAGCAGGAGAAGCCCTTGGTGAAGAACTCCGGCGCCTCGACGATGTCCCCGTTGTCCGGGTCGATGATGGCGAGGACCGTGACCACGCCCTCTTCCGCGAGGCGGCGGCGCTCCACGAGGTCCTCCTCGGTGATCCCGCCGACGCTGTCGCCGTCGACGAACACCAGGCCGGCCTCGACCTTGCCGGAGAGGGTGGCCCGTCCTCGGGCGAGGTCCACGGTCACGCCGTCCTGCGCGATGACGACGTTGCGGGGATCGACACCGGTGGCGACGGCGATCTCCGAGTTGGCGCGCAGGTGGCGCCATTCACCGTGCACCGGCATGACGTTGCGGGGCTTGACGATGTTGTAGCAGTAGGCGAGCTCACCGGCGCTCGCGTGGCCGGAGACGTGCACCTTGGCGTTGCCCTTGTGGACCACGTTGGCACCGATCTCGGTCAGGGCGTTGATGATGCCGTAGATGGCGTTCTCGTTGCCCGGGATGAGCGAGCTGGCCAGCAGGACCGTGTCGCCCTCGCTGATGCGGATGGCGTGATCCTTGTTGGCCATGCGCGAGAGCGCCGCCATGGGCTCGCCCTGTGAACCCGTGCAGATGAGGACCACCTTGTGGTCGTCGCTGCGCTCGAGCTTCTTGAAGTCCACGAGCAGGCCCTGCGGGATGTTGAGGTAGCCGAGATCCGCGGCGATGGTCATGTTGCGCACCATCGAGCGGCCCACGAACGCCACCTTGCGGCGGTGCTGGTGCGCGGTGTCGATGATCTGCTGGATGCGGTGGATGTGGCTCGCGAAGCTGGACACGATGATGCGGCGCGGCGCGGTGCGGAACACGGCGTCGATGGCCGGCGCGAGGTCCTTCTCCGAGGTGGTGAAGCCTGGGACGTCAGCGTTCGTGGAGTCGGTGAGGAACAGGTCCACGCCCTCCGCGCCGAGGCGGGCGAAGGCGGCGAGGTCCGTGATGCGGCGGTCCAGGGGGAACTGGTCCATCTTGAAGTCGCCCGTGTGCAGCACCATGCCGGCCGCGGTGCGGATGGCGACGGCGAGGCTGTCGGGGATGGAGTGGTTCACGGCGACGAACTCGAGGTCGAAGCCACCCATGGTCCGGCGGTCGCCCTCCTTGACCTGAATGGTCTTCGGGGTGATGCGGTGTTCCTTGAGCTTGGCCTCGATGAAGGCGAGCGTGAGCCGCGAGCCGACCAGGGGGATGTCCGCGCGCTCCTTGAGGAGGTACGGGACGCCGCCGATGTGGTCCTCGTGGCCGTGCGTGAGGACGACGGCGACGACGTCGTCGAGGCGGTCGCGGATGTAGGAGAAGTCGGGGAGGATGACGTTGACGCCGGGCTGGTGTTCCTCGGGGAACAGGACACCGCAGTCCACGATCAGCAGTTTGCCGTCGAACTCGAAGACGGTCATGTTTCTGCCGATCTCACCGATGCCTCCGAGCGCGACGATGCGCATGGCTCCGTTCGCCAGTTCGCGGGGTGCTTTCAGTGCGGCAGGTCTCTTATTCACAGATCAGTTATCTCTCGTTCATGCGGGGGCGGGTCGTGCCCGTCCGACAGTCGTCGTCGAGGCCGGTGGATCCGGCGATTCCGGTCCGTGGTCCCCGGTATCCCCGGGAACATGCTTCTCCAAGAGTACGTGGTCCGCGGGTTCCCCGGCGGATCGGTGGCTCTCCCCGGTTCCCGTCCCGATGCCCGGGCGGAGCCGACAGGACACTAGACTGGAGGTTTTGGCCCGCGACGACCCGCCTCCCGAGGAGGATCAGCCTGATGCCCGTCCTGCACCCTGCCCCACCGGTCACCGGCGCAGCAGCGGCGCCGGGCCCCGGCGAGCGCCGGTTCCGGCCCGAGGTGCAGGGCCTGCGTGCACTGGCCGTGGGCATGGTGGTGCTCTACCACGTGTGGCTCGGGCGGGTCTCGGGCGGCGTGGACGTGTTCCTGCTGGTGTCCGCGTTCCTGCTCACCGTCACCTTCACCCGGCGCCTCGAGACCGGGCAGCCGCTCGCGCTCACCGCCTACTGGCTGGGACTGCTCCGGCGGCTGCTGCCGGCCGCCGTCGTCGTGCTGCTGGCGGTCCTCGCGGCGACCGCCGTCCTGGTGCCGAGCTCACGCTGGCGGTCCGTCCTGGACCAGACGTGGGCGTCGCTGACGTACCGGCAGAACTGGGTGCTGGCCGGCAACGCCGTGGACTACTACGCCCTGGACTCCAGCGCCGCGAGTCCTCTCCAGCACTTCTGGTCGCTGTCCATCCAGGGGCAGGTGTTCCTGCTCTGGCCGCTGCTGTTCGCGCTGGCCGGCGTGGTCGTCGCCGTCACCCGCCTGCGGGTGCGGCCCGTGCTCCTCGTCCTGTTCGGCGCCGTCCTCGCCGTCTCGCTCGCGTTCTCGATCTGGCAGACCGGCACGGACCAGGCGGCCGCCTACTTCGACACGCGCGCCCGGCTGTGGGAGTTCGCGCTCGGCTCGCTCGTGGCGCTCGCGCTGCCGTACCTCGTGCTGCCGTCCCGTGTGCGCATAGTCCTCGGCTGGGTCGGCGTGGCGATGATGCTCGCGTGCGGCGTCCTCCTGCAGGTGCAGCAGCAGTTCCCCGGCTACGTCGCCCTGTGGCCGACGCTCGCCGCGGCCGCCGTGATCGTCGCCGGTCGCACCGACAGCCGGGCCGGCGTCGACCGGTGGCTGTCGGCCGCACCCCTGCTGCGCCTCGGCGAGGCGTCCTACGCGCTGTACCTGTGGCACTGGCCCGTCCTCGTCCTCTGGCTCATCGTCGCGGACAAGCCCTCGGCCGGCCTGCCCGACGGCGCCGTCGTCATCGCCGTGTCCCTCCTGCTCGCCGTGCTCACCACGCGCCTCGTCGAGGACCCGCTGCGCTCGTGGAGGTGGCCGTCGGTGAGGCGGCGCCGCACGGGGCTGGTGGCGGCGGCAGCCCTCTCCCTCGTCGTGGTGCCCCTCTCGGGCTGGGAGTACCGGGTGCAGGCGCAGGAGGCGGCGGTGGAGCGGCAGACGCGCGAGGACAATCCCGGCGCCGCCGCCATGGACCCCGGCTTCCGGTTCCACGGCGCCGACGACGCCCTGGTCAAGCCGCTCGCCAGCAGCCTCGGTGACGAATGGGCGGCGGTCGACGGCCCCTGCCCGGCGACGCTGATGCCGGCCGACCCGCAGCTGGCCTCGTGCGTCCGCACGGGGGACGAGGCGACCGCGGAGCGGACCGTCCTGGTGCTCGGTGACTCCCACTCCCAGATGTGGATGACCGCCCTCGGAGCCATGGCGACCGAGAACGACTGGCTCGCGGTGTCGGTACACAGGCCCGACTGCCGGTTCGTCGACGCGCCCGGCACGGTTGCCCCGGAGTGCCAGGCCTTCAACGAGGCCGTCGCGGACTACGCCCTGCGGCTCTCTCCCGACGCCGTACTCACGGTCGGCTCGCGGACGGCCTGGAGCTCGCCCGAGGAGGAGGTGCCCGCGGGCTTCGAGGCCGCGATCGCGCCCCTGCTCGACGCGGGCATCCCCGTCGTGGCCCTCCGAGACACCCCGCGGTTCGAGGAGGACATGGCCGAGTGCACGGCCCGCAACGCTGCGGAACCATCGGCATGCGACGTCCCCGTGGCGCAGGTGCTGCCGCCATCGTCGCCCCTCGCCGCCGTCGCCGCGCGCGTACCCGGGCTGGAGTACCTGGACCTCACCGATCTCGTGTGCGCGGAGGCCACCTGCCACGGGATCGTGGGGAACGTCCGCGTCTTCATGGACCGGGACCACCTGACCAAGTCCTACGTCGAGACCACCGTCCCTGTCTTCTCCGAGCGACTGAGGGCCGCGCTCGGCTGGTGAGGTGAGGACGGTCACGGAATAGGGGTCCCCCACGAATCGTTCTAGACTGACAGGGCCCGCGGGTACCGCCCGCGCCGAGGCCCCTACCCCCACCCGGTCATCCCGAAAGAGGCGCAGCAGTGAGCCAGCAGTCCGGCCAGAACGAGACCCACGACCCCTTCGGATTCATCGGCCTGACGTACGACGACGTCCTCCTGCTCCCCGGCCACACCGACGTCATCCCCTCCGAGGCGGACACGTCGTCGCGCATCTCGAAGCGCATCACCGTCAGGACCCCGCTGCTCTCCTCCGCCATGGACACCGTGACGGAGGCCCGCATGGCCGTGGCCATGGCCCGCCAGGGCGGACTCGGCGTCATCCACCGCAACCTGTCCATCCAGGACCAGGCGGACCAGGTGGACCGCGTGAAGCGCAGCGAGTCCGGCATGATCACGAACCCCCTGACCATCGGTCCCGATGCCACGCTGCAGGAACTCGACGAGCTCTGCGGCCACTACCGCGTCTCCGGCCTGCCCGTCGTCGACGGGGCAGGACGTCTCCTCGGCATCGTCACGAACCGCGACACGCGCTTCGTGCTCGAGCGCGAGTTCCCGCGCACCCTGGTCCGCGACGTCATGACGAAGATGCCGCTCGTCACCGGGCAGGTGGGCATCAGCGGCGACGACGCCATCAACCTCCTCGCGGCCAACAAGATCGAGAAGCTCCCGCTCGTCGACGACGAGGACGTGCTCCGCGGCCTCATCACCGTCAAGGACTTCATCAAGGCCGAGCAGTACCCGCTCTCCACCAAGGACGACGACGGCCGCCTGCGGGTCGGCGCGGCCATCGGCTTCTTCGGGGACGGCTGGGAGCGCGCCATGACCCTCGTCGAGGCCGGCGTCGACGCCCTCTTCGTGGACACCGCCAACGGGCACAGCGCCGGCGTCCTCGAGATGATCGCGCGCCTGAAGGCGGAGAAGTCCGCGGCGCACGTCGACATCATCGGCGGCCAGGCGGCCACGCGCGAGGGCGCACAGGCCCTGATCGACGCCGGCGCGGACGGCATCAAGGTGGGGGTGGGCCCCGGCTCCATCTGCACCACGCGCGTCGTCGCCGGCGTGGGCGTCCCCCAGGTCACAGCCATCTACGAATCCGCGAAGGCCGCGATCCCCGCGGGCGTCCCCGTGATCGCCGACGGCGGCCTGCAGTACTCCGGCGACATCGGCAAGGCCCTCGTCGCCGGCGCCGACACCGTCATGCTCGGTTCGCTCCTCGCCGGTTCCGCGGAGGCGCCGGGAGAGCTCATCTTCGTCAACGGCAAGCAGTTCAAGACCTACCGGGGCATGGGGTCCCTGGGCGCCATGCAGACCCGCGGCAAGAACACCTCCTACTCCAAGGACCGCTACTTCCAGGCGGACGTCTCGGGTGACGACAAGCTGATCCCCGAGGGCATCGAGGGCCGTGTGGCCTACCGCGGCCCCCTCGCCTCCGTGGCGTACCAGCTCGTCGGCGGGCTGCGGCAGACCATGTTCTACACCGGGGCACGCACCATCCCCGAGCTCAAGGCCAAGGGCAAGTTCGTCCGCATCACGGCCGCCGGCCTGAAGGAATCCCACCCGCACGACATCCAGATGACGGTCGAGGCACCCAACTACGGCTCCAAGTAGCACCCGCGCGGCGTATCGGCCCCCGCCCCTGACCCAGTGGGCGGGGGCTGCTGCCGTATGAGCGGACTCCCGCAGCCCGAAGCTGCAGCACGCCGCACGCTCCGCCTCCGCCCCTACGCCCGCGCCGTCGGCCAGGTGCTCGTGGTGAGCGCGAAGGCGTCGCCCGGCGCCGTCGCCATGAAGATCACCGGCTCGCTGATCTCCGCGACCCTGCCGCTCGTCACCACCTACTTCGCGTCGCTGACGACGACGGCGCTCGCCGCGGCCTACGCGGGCGACCCGGACGCGGGGCGGTCCGCGATCGTCTACGTGCTCGTCACGGCCGTCCTCGGGTTGCTGTGGGGCGCCTTCACCAGCGTGGACCGCTACATCCAGCAGGTCCTGAGCTTCCGCGTGGGCGCGATCGTGGGGGACCGCATGTACGAGCGGTTCCTGGCGCTGGAGTTCTGGCGGTACGACGACAAGGAGACGGTGGACCTCTACGACAGGGCCCGCCGTTTCTCCGACTCCTACGCGCGGGTCCTCGACCGGATCGCGGCGATCTTCACGCAGCTGGTCTCCGTGGTCCTCGCCATCGGCGCGCTGCTGCTGGTCAGCTGGTGGATCGCCCTGATCGTCCTCCTCGCGATCATCCCCAGCGTCTACCTGCAGTTCCGGTTGTCCCGGGAGCAGATGGCGCACTGGAACACGCAGGTGGACTCGCGGCGGCAGCGGCGCATGATCGAGACGAACCTGATGAAGCCGCAGAACATCGCCGAGATGCGCCTGTACGGGATCGTCCGGTACCTCATGGACCTGCGCTCCACCCTGCGCGACGCCGACGAGAAGCGGCGCCTCGACTTCCAGAAGCGCTACATCCCCAAGCAGCTCCTCGCGGACGCCCTGCAGTACGGCGCCGAGCTGCTGGCACTGGTGTGGATCGTGGGGCAGATCATCGCCCGGGCCCAGCCCGTGGGCCAGTTCCTCTACGTGCAGCAGATCGTCAGCCGGGCGCTCAGTACCGCCAACAGCCTCGTGTCCTCGCTGAGCTCCATCGACGAAGACCTGGCGAACCTCAAGGACTACGAGCAGTTCATGGACTTCCCGCTGTCCACCGGTGCCCCCGGGCGCCTGGCTGAGGCCCCCGCCGTCGTCGAGCTCCGCGACATCCACTTCACGTACGCCGGCAGCGAGGAGGAGGTGCTGAAGGGCATCTCGATGTCCTTCGAACGCGGCACGCACGTGGCCGTGGTCGGCGAGAACGGTGCCGGGAAGTCGACGCTGGTGCGGGTCCTCGCCGGTCTGTACCAGCCGAGCAGGGGAGCGGTGCTGCTCGACGGCCGCGACCTGCGCGGGATCGGGATCGACGACTGGCACCAGCACCTCGCCGTGATGAGCCAGGACTTCCTGCGCTACGAGTTCGCGACGGCCGCCAACAACATCTACTTCGGCGATGTCCACCGCGCACGCGACGACGAGCGGGTGCGGCGGGCCGCCGAGGACGCCGACGCGGCGGACTTCATCGCCAGGATGCCGAACGGCTACGAGAACTACGTGAGCAACTGGATGGAGGACCCGCGCGGCCGGAAGGGCAGCGGACTGTCGGGCGGGCAGTGGCAACGGCTCGCGATGGCCCGCAACTTCTATCGGGATGCGCCCTTCATCGTGATGGACGAGCCGACGTCGGCCATCGACGCGCTCGCCGAGCACCGCATCTTCACGCGTCTCTTCGCCGACCGCTCGCGGACCATCGTCGCGATCAGCCACCGGCTCGCCACCATCGAGAAGGCCGACGTCGTGTACATGCTCGAGGACGGGCGCGTGGTCGAATCGGGGACGCACCGGGAGCTGGTGGCGCTCCGGGGCCGCTACTTCAGGATGTTCGAGAGCCAGCTGCCGGACGCCTGACCCCTGCAGAGGCGGGCCGCCGCGGCGGGTGCCGACGCCGGGGGTCCGCGTGTTCCGGCGGGTGTCCGGCGGGGGTTCAGTCGTCCCAGTCCCCGTCCGGGTCCTCCTCGTAGCCCACCGACTTCTCCTGGAGGAACTGGCAGAGGGATGCGGCGGCCAGGAGCTCCGCGGCGAGGCCGTGCAGCTCTGCCGGTGTCAGTTCGAACTCGTCCGCGCGGGCACCGAACGAGACGGACCACCGCGCATCGCCGATGGAGACCGGTTGCATGTAGATCCCGGTGCTGCCGATCCTGAGCGGGACGGTCACCAGACCGGTATCCGCTCCGCCCTCGCCGTCCTGGACGAGGACGGTGATGAGCGCGCCCCCTTCCCTGGTGGTCCGGAACTCGTCGACCCAGGCCTCCAACGTCTTCTTGCTACGGAACGGCATTCCGTCGTCCTTCCTCGATGTCCCTCTATCCGGAGTTCACCCTAAGGTGTCCCACCGACGCCGCCCGACCGCCGGGGCACGGGAGGCACGGGAGGCACGGGAGGCACGGGTCATCGCACCCCGTCATCGCACGGGGCACGTGCGGACGGCCCGCCGCATCACCACCCTCGGCCATGCCTCGAGTCCTGCCTCCGCCTCGTGGCGCCGCACCGCGGCCAGCCCGGGCCCCAGATCGGCCTCCGCGAGGTCCACGAAGCCGAGGCGCCGGTAGTACGGCGCGTTCCAGGGCACGTCCCTGAACGTCGTCAGGGTCAGGGACGGCATCGAACGGAGGCGGGCCCAGGCCTCTGCCTCGTCGATCAGCCTGCGCCCGAGACCCTGCCGCGCGTGCCCGGGGTGCACGGACACCTGCTCGATGTGCGCGGCGCCGTCGACGACGGCGAGCAGCAGGTAGGCGACGGGTCCGACGCCGTCGGAGGCGACCCAGCCCTGACCCGCTGCGCAGGAAGCTGCCAGCACGGACTGCGGCGGCGGCTCATCCTCCGCGATCGCCGCCATCCCCAGTTCGCGGAAGGCGAGACCCGCGGCACGCTCCACGGCCGGGAGGAAGGGCACGTCCGAGGCGATCATCGGCCGGACGGCGACGGAGCCCGACGCGGGACGAGGGCGTTCGGACACGATGCGCTCCTTCCGGGGTCGGTCCGCACGAACGGGATCCCGTGGCGTGGCGGACAGTGCGGCACAGAGCACGACGCTTTGCAGGGGGCGGCTCTTCCTGCGAGGATAGCCCCGCACGAAGCACGAGGATCAGGAATCAGGGACGGATGAGCATGCAGAGGAGCCTCAGGGCCCGGTCTGCCGCGGAGAGCGGGGTGGCCGTCATGGCCTGCTGCGCGCCCGCGCCCTCGCCGGCACCCCCGACCATGGCAGGCAGCCTCCCGGCCTGACGCACCGCCGAACCCCGTTCGGCGTGCCAGTCCGTCGTACCCGCGAGGCGCCGCGTCCCCATGGCCCGGCCGGCAGAGCCCGATTCCCCTCGACCCTCCAGCTGCTAAGGCGCTTCTCCATGCAACCCCTTTCCATCAAGGACATCCGCTCCTCCTTCATCAACGCCACCCGGTCCGAGACCGCGAAGCTCACCCCGCCGAAGAACCTCGACATCCTGGACTGGGAGAACCTCGACTTCCTCGGCTGGCGCGACGAGAAGATGCCGCTCCGGGGCTACCTCGTGGTCCCGGGCCCCCAGCGTCCGACCGGCATCCTCCTCCGGGCCCCCGAGGGAGGAGCGCGCAAGAACCGGGCGGTCCTCTGCGAACTCTGCCGGGACGTGCACTCCAAGGAGGACGTCCTCCTATGGGTGGCCCGCCGCTCCGGCCAGTCCGGACGCGACGGCAATAGCGTCGGGACGCTGATCTGCGCCGACTTCGTCTGCTCGGCGAACGTGCGCCGGGAACCGCCCGCCAGTGAGATCCACCCGGACCCGGCCGTCGTCGTGCGGCGCCAGGCAAGCGAGCTGCGCGAACGCACCGGGAAGTTCCTCGACCGCGTGGACCAGCGGTAGCCACCGCGGGCGTGTGCCGGAACGCAGGGACCGGGGGTGCCGCCGGGTCGTGGGCGCCCGCTGGGCTAACCTAGAGCAGTGACTTACGAGATCGAGATCGGCCGGGCCAAGCGCGGACGCAGGGCATATTCGCTGGACGACGTGGCGGTGGTGCCCTCCCGGCGCACCCGGGACCCGCTCGACGTCTCGGTGAACTGGCAGATCGACGCCTATCAGTTCGAGATGCCCGTCGTCGCCGCCCCCATGGATTCGGCCATGTCGCCCGCCACCGCCATCGCCATGGGCCGCCTCGGTGGCCTCGGCGTGCTCAACCTCGAGGGGCTGTGGACCCGATACGAGGACCCGCAGCCGGTCCTGGACGAGATCGCCGGTCTCAGCACGGAGGCCTTCAGCCCGGCGGCCACGCGTCGGATGCAGGAGCTGTACAGTGCGCCCATCCGCGCCGAGCTCATCACGAGCCGCCTCGCCGAGATCCGCGAGGCCGGCGTGACCGTCGCGGGTTCCCTCACGCCGCAGCGCACGCAGCAGTTCTACAGGACCGTCCTCGCCGCCGGCGTCGACATCTTCGTGATCCGCGGCACCACGGTGTCCGCGGAGCACGTGTCGAAGAACGAGCAGCCCCTGGACCTGAAGAAGTTCATCTACGAGCTCGACGTCCCGGTGATCGTGGGTGGCGCCGCAGGCTACACGCCGGCCCTCCACCTCATGCGGACGGGCGCGGCCGGTGTACTGGTCGGCTTCGGCGGCGGCGCGACGACGACGACGCGACGCGCGCTCGGCATCCACTCGCCGCTCGCCTCGGCCATCGCCGACGTGGCCGGAGCCCGCCGCGACTACATGGACGAATCCGGCGGCCGCTACGTCCACGTCATCGCCGACGGCGGCATGGGCGCCAGCGGCGACATCGTCAAGGCCATCGCGATGGGCGCCGACGCCGTCATGCTCGGCTCCGCGCTCGCCCGCGCCGAGGAGGCCCCCGGCAAGGGCTGGCACTGGGGCCAGGAGGCGCACCACCACGAACTGCCGCGCGGCGACAGGGTCAACATCGGCACCGTGGGCCCCCTGCAGGAGGTGCTCTGGGGCCCCTCCCACCACACCGACGGCACGTCCAACCTGATCGGCGCGCTCCGCCGGGCCATGGCCACCACCGGGTACTCGGACCTCAAGGAGTTCCAGCGGGTGGAAGTGGTCCTCTCTCCCTACGTCTCCACCGACTGACCGAGGACACGCGGACGCCGGCGCCCGGTGCGGCCGGGGTTAAGCTGGAAGGCCATGGCCGGCGGGAACATCGAAAGGCACATTGTGAGCGACTTGTCCCTCGAGCTGCACGACGCCGAACTCACCACGCCCGACCTGGTGATCCTCGAGATGGAAGCGGCGTCCAAGGAGGATGCCGCAGCCCAGCTGGCCGGGCGCCTGTATGCCGCGGGGCGCATCTCGGATCTGCAGGCCTTCCTCGACCAGGTCAATTCGCGCGAACACCAGATGGCCACCGGACTGCCCGGCGGCGTCGGCCTGCCGCACGCCCGCAGCGAGTACGTGAACCAGACCTCGATCGCCGTCGGCGTCACGCGCTTCGGGCACAGCCTCGACTTCGGCGCCGTGGACGGTCCGGCCACGCTCGTCCTCCTCATGGCCACGCCCGCGCAGTCCTTCTCGGAGCACCTCGAAGTCCTCGCCACGATCGCCCGCAGCCTGTTCAAGGAGAACTTCCGCGAGTCCCTGCGCAGGGCGCACGACGCCGAGGTGATCGCCGAGCTGATCAACTCCTCGCTGGTGTTCTTCGACCACTAGCGCCCCGCGGTCCGGGCCCTACTCGCTCCGCCAGGAGTTCCACAGCGACGCGTACGCACCGTCCAGGGCCAGCAACTCGTCGTGCGAGCCGAGCTCCGCGATCCGCCCCTCCTCCACCACGGCCACGCGGTCGGCGTCGTGAGCCGTGTGCAGCCGGTGGGCGATGGCTATGACGGTGCGCCCCTCGAGGACGGCGTTGAGAGACCGCTCGAGGTCCCGTGCAGCCTGCGGGTCGATCAGCGACGTCGCCTCGTCCAGGACCAGGGTGTGCGGATCGGCGAGGATCAGCCGGGCCAGCGCCAGCTCCTGCGCCTGGGCGGGCGTCAGCTCGTGCGCGCCGGAGCCCACCTCCGTGTCCATGCCCTCCGGGAGCTGCTTCACCCAGTCGAGGGCGCCGACGCTGCGCAGCGCGTCCTCGATCTCGACGTCACCCGCGTCCGCGCGACCGAGCCGCACGTTGTCCGAGACCGACCCCACGAAGACGTGGTGCTCCTGCGTCACGAGGGCCACCTCGCGGCGCAGGTCGTCCAGCGGCCGGTCGACCAGGGGTACGCCGCCCACCGTGACCGACCCCGAGGTGGGCGGGTGGATCCCCGCGATCAACCGGCCCAGGGTGGACTTGCCGGCACCGGACGGGCCGACGACGGCGAGCCGTTCGCCGCGCACGAGCGTGAGGTCCACCCCGTGCAGCACGTTGTGGCCGGGCCGGTACGCGTAGGTCGCCGCGGACACCACGATGTCCTCGTTGGCGGGTTCCGCCGCCGTCGCCTCGCGGTCGGGCTCGACGTCCTTGATGCCGATGATGCGCGCGAGCGACGCCGCCCCGACCTGGATCTCGTCGGTCCACATGATGAGCAGGTCCACGGGGTCGATCAGCCGGACGGCGAACAGCGCCACCGCGGCCACGGCGCCGGGCGTGACGACGCCCTGGCCCGCGAGCCAGCCTCCCCACAGCAGCACCGCGGCGGCGGGCAGCCAGAAGGCGATGTCCGCGGCCGGGAACAGGACCGAGCGCAGCCACAGCGTGTACCGCTCCGCCCGGAAGCTCGTGCCGAGGGCGGCGTCGAGGTCCTGGCGGCGCAGCGCGCCGAGACCGAGGGCGTCGACGGTCCGGGCGCCTTCGATCGACTCCGTGAGCGTCCCGTTCACCACGGCATAGGTCTCGCGCTCGCGCATGTAGCCGGCCGCGCTGCGCCGCAGGTACCAGCGCGTCACGGGCCACAGCAGCGGCAGGCCCACGAGGAGGGCGAGGGACAGCACGGGCGAGGTGACGACCGCGGCGCCGAGCGTCAGGAGGATGGTCACCACGGAGACGACGACCTGCGGCACGCCGAAGCGCACGGTGTGGGACACCGCGTCGATGTCGTTCGTGGTCCGGGCGACGAGGTCACCGGTGCCCGCCTTCTCCACGGTGGACAGCGGAAGCGCCGTGACGTCCTCCATGAAGTCCTCGCGCAGCTCGGCGAACACGCGCTCGCCGAAGACCATGCCGGAGCGCACGGCGTACCGGCGCAGCACCGACTGCACCACGAGGAACCCGAGCATCCAGAGGGACACGGTCGCCACGAACGACGCCGTCGTGCCCGCGGACACGGCGTCCACGAGGATGCCGAGCAGGATCGGCCCGGCGAGGCCCGCGACGGCTGACCCCACGTAGAGGGCGATCACCGCGCCCAGGGCACGCCGGTGGTGGCGGATGAGGCGTGAGGCCTCGTCGCGGACGGATGCCGGTCCGGCGACGGGGAGCTTGGCCGTGCTACTCACTGCGGATCACCACGTTCCGATAGGTGCTGCTGCTGGTCATGAGGTCCTTGTGGCTGCCCTGAGCGCTGACCCGGCCGTCCTCGAGGAAGACCACGCGGTCCACGACCCGCAGCAGCAGCGGGCTCGCCGTGACGATGACGGTCGTCCGGCCGTCCCGCCGTCGGGCGCCGCCGAGGCGGGCCGCGATGCGCTGCTCGGTGTGGGCGTCCACGGCGCTCGTCGGCTCCACCAGGACCAGGTTCTCGGCCTCGGTCAGGTAGGCGCGCGCCAGGACCAGGCGCTGGCGCTGCCCGCCGGAGAAGCTCCGGCCTCGCTCGGTGACCTCGTGGTCGAGGCCGCCCTCGAGCCCGTCGAGGATGTCGAGGGCGCTCACTGCCTCGAGCGCCGCGAGGACGGCCTCGTCGCCGTGCCGGCCCTGCGGGTCGAGCTGCGCGCGGAGGGACCCGCTGAAGAGCTGCGGGGCGGCCTCGCTCACCACGATCCGCGCACGGATGTCCGCGAGCGGCACGTGCCGGAGGTCCGCGGCACCCCAGCGGACCGTGGCCTCCTCGAGCACGGCGTCCTCGAACCGGCCGAGGCGCGTCACGGCGTCCGTGGACTCGGCGGGTTCCCGCGAGACGACGGCCGTGATCAGCCCGGGCTCGACGACGACGCCCGACCGCTCGTCGACGAGGACCGCACCGGGCGGCGGGGCGTGCACCGGCGTCGTGCTCTCCGCGACGGCGGCCTCGACCGACAGCACCGCGATGATCTTCCGCGCACCGACGTGGGCGCGGATGAAGCGGGCCACCGAGTCGGCGGCCGCGCGGATGGGCGTCATGAGGAAGATCGAGAAACCGTAGAGGGCCACGAGCTCCCCGGGCGTGATCTCGCCCGCGAGGACCAGCGACGCGCCCACCCACGTGAAGACCACGCTGAAGGACCCGGCGATGAACACCTGGGACGCCTCGAGGTCCGCGAGGGAGCGGGCCACCCGGATGCCCGAATCCCGCGTCACGGCCGACTTGTCCCGGTACCGGCCCACGAAGATGTGCTCGCCGCCGATGCCGCGCAGCACGCGCAGTCCCGCGACGGTGTCCGCGCCCACGGCGGTCATCCGGCCGGACGCCTCGCGCTGCTCGCGCTGCCGCGCCTGCATGGGCCGCACCACGAAGAGCAGGAGCCCGCAGCACACGGGGACGCCGACGAGCACTACGACGCCGAGCACAGGGGAGGTCTGCCAGATGAACACCGTGACCACGAGCCAGGCCGCCGCCGCTCCGGCGAGGCGCGTGAGCACCTCGTACACCTCGCCCAGCCGGAAGGCATCGGAGGCCGCGGTGGACACGACCTCGCCCGTGGACAGTGCGGCGGGGAGGGCGTCGCCCGTGCGGCTGATCTTGTGCCCCACCAGACGCACGGAACGGAACGCTGCCTGCATCCAGCTGCTCACACCGGCCCGGTGCGTCGCGGTGTCGGAGACGGCCTGGACCACCATGAGGCCGAGCAGCGCACCGGCCCAGCCGAGCAGGGCACGCGTGTCGCCGCCGATGATGCCGTCGTCGAGGGCGCGCCCGAGCACGAAGGGCATGACCGCCTGCGACGCCATCCACACGGTGCCGAGGAGCACCCCCGCCGCGAGTGTCGCCTTCTGCTGCCCGCCGAGCCACAGCAGATAGCGCGCAGGGGAGCGCAGGTCCGGCGAGCCGGTCAGGGGGTAGGGAAAGGAACGCACGAGGGTCCATCCTAGACGGCATCCGGGCATAGTGATAGGGATCTGCCAATCACTCTTTCGGCCGAAAGGGCGGCGCCGACCGGTCCCTCCGGTATTCGTTGTTCTACACGGACACGAAGTACCGTTGAAGGGTGTTGAAAACCGCGCTCAAGCCTCGATGGATCCTCACGCTGATCCTCGCGATGGCGGCCGCCGCGGTCTTCGTCCTCCTCAGCCAGTGGCAGTTCAGCTCCTCGCGGGAGACACCGCCGCCCGCGCCCAGCACCACGGAGAACGTCCGTCCGCTCACCGACGTGCTGGAACCCCTCACGCCGCTGTACGCGTCGGGGGCCGACCAGATGGTGTCGGTCGAGGGCGCGTTCGAGCCCGGCACCCGGATGCTGGTGGAGAACCGCCTGCGCGACGGCGAGGAGGGCCTCTGGGTCGCGCAGGCGTTCACCGTCGCCGCGTCCCCGGAGCCGGCCGCATCCGCCGGGGAGGCCGTCATCCCCGTCGTCCTCGGCTGGGTGGCGACCGCGGAGGACGCGGCAGCGGTCCCGGAGCAGGAAGGAGAAGCCGTCGTCGTCGGCCGCCTCCTGCCGCCCGAGGCCCCCGAGGTGCAGCGGAACGTCGACGGGCAGGTCCCCTCGCTGTCCACGGCCGAGCTCTCCAACATCTGGGACGCGACCACCTACGCCGCGTTCGTCGTGGCCTCCGATGTGACGGTCGACGGCGCGGCCGTACCTTTCACCGCCGGCCTGGAACCCGTGGTGGTGGGCCCGCAGCCGCAGGACACCCCGATCAACTGGCTGAACATCTTCTACGCCGTCGAGTGGGTCGTCTTCGCCGGCTTCGCGTTCTTCCTCTGGTGGCGCCTCGTCGCCGACGACCACCGCCGCACCCTCGAGGACGAGGCCGACGCCGAGGAGGCCCTGCGGGAGGCCTCCGACCCCTCGCCGGGCGCGTCCCCTCCCGCAGATGCTCCTCCCGCAGATGCTCCGACTACCCCGACGCCCACCCAGACTTCCACCCAGGAAAGCGGTGCCCACCGTGACTGAGCCAGTACTCGACCCCGCCGCCGGAGCCGCACGACCGAAGGGCGGGAAGCCGAAGCGGCGGTTCGGCGGGACGCACGCGCAGATCCGGTCCGCGCTCACGTTCTACAAGGTGCTCTCCTACGCGACCGGCGTCATGCTGCTGCTCGTCGTCGTGGAGATGGTGGCGAAGTACGGGTTCGACTCCGAGATCGTGGCCGGCGGGGGAGCGTTCCTCCAGGTCCTCCCCGAGGTGGTCGCCGAGACCGCCGGAGGCGTGAACCTCTCGAGGGCGGTGCTGATCGTCCACGGCTGGCTGTACGTCGTGTACCTCATCGCCGACTTCCGGCTGTGGCAGCTCATGCGCTGGCCCTTCGGCCGCTTCGTCCTGATCGCGCTCGGCGGCGTGGTGCCGCTGCTGTCCTTCTTCGTGGAGAAGCGGATCCACCGCCAGGCCGAGGAGGACCTCGCAGCTCACCCCGAGGCCGCTCCTCGGTACTGAGCCGGGAGTCACGCCCCCTCGGATGATGTGCGACGGCGGGTGCCCGCGGACTATTGTTGGTGGGTGACTACCCCCGAGAACGGCTCCGAACACCGTCCTGTCCTCGTCGTGGACTACGGCGCGCAGTACGCGCAGCTGATCGCGCGCCGCGTCCGTGAGGCGGATGTGTACTCCGAGATCGTGCCGCACACGCTCAGCACGCAGGAGATCCTCGCGAAGAACCCCTCGGCCATCATCCTCTCGGGCGGCCCCTCCAGCGTCTACGCGGAGGGCGCGCCCCGCATCGAGCGGGACCTGTTCGACGCCGGAGTGCCGGTGCTCGGCATCTGCTACGGGTTCCAGGCCATGGCCAGTGCGCTCGGCGGCACGGTCGCGAAGACCGGCCTGAGGGAATACGGCTCGACCGACATCACCTCGGACGGCGCGTCCCGCTCCATCCTCGAGGGGACCCCCGAGCACCAGAACGCGTGGATGAGCCACGGTGACAGCGTGCAGGCCGCTCCGGACGGCTTCGAGGTCCTCGCCAGCACGGCCGGCGCCCCGGTCGCGGCCTTCGCCAACGAGGACAAGGCGCTCTACGGCGTGCAGTGGCACCCGGAGGTCAAGCACTCGCAGCACGGACAGGCGGTCATCGAGAACTTCCTGTTCCGAGGCGCGCGCCTGGATCCGAACTGGACCACGCGCAACATCCTCGAGGAGCAGGTGGAGCGCATCCGCGAGCAGATCGGCGACGCGCGCGTCATCTGCGGACTTTCCGGAGGAGTCGATTCCGCCGTCGCCGCCGCGCTCGTTCAGCGCGCCGTCGGCGACCAGCTCACCTGCGTCTTCGTCGACCATGGACTGCTGCGCGAGGGCGAGGCCGAGCAGGTCGAGCGCGACTTCGTGGCCGCCACCGGCGTGAAGCTCTACGTCGCCAACGAGCAGAAGCGCTTCCTCGAGGCCCTGGCCGGAGTGTCGGACCCCGAGACGAAGCGCAAGATCATCGGCCGTGAGTTCATCCGTGCCTTCGAGGAGGCCGAGCGCGCCATCATGCGCGAGGCAGAGGCGGAGGGCGAGCCCATCCGGTTCCTCGTGCAGGGCACGCTGTACCCCGACGTCGTCGAATCCGGCGGTGGCGAGGGTGCGGCCAACATCAAGAGCCACCACAATGTGGGCGGGCTGCCGGAGGACCTGCAGTTCGAGCTCGTGGAGCCGCTGCGCACGCTCTTCAAGGACGAGGTGCGCGCCGTCGGCGCGCAGCTCGGACTGCCCGCGGAGATCGTCGGACGCCAGCCGTTCCCCGGTCCCGGACTCGGGATCAGGATCGTCGGGGACGTCACGGAGGAGCGTCTCGCGCTCCTGCGCAAGGCCGATGCGATCGCCCGCGCCGAACTCACGGCCGCCGGACTCGACAGCGAGGTCTGGCAGATGCCCGTGGTGCTGCTCGCCGATGTCCGCAGTGTGGGCGTCCAGGGCGACGGCCGCACGTACGGGCACCCCATCGTGCTGCGTCCCGTGTCCAGCGAGGACGCGATGACCGCTGACTGGTCGCGCCTGCCGTACGACCTCCTCGCACGGATCTCCAACCGGATCACCAACGAGGTGGACGGCGTCAACCGCGTGGTGCTCGACGTGACGAGCAAACCGCCGGGAACCATCGAATGGGAGTAGTCGGAACCGGGAGGGGCGTCGAACCCCCTCCCATCCGCCCGGGCCGCGTTGCTATCCGCGGGGTCCGACCGCTTTTCGGATAGCTTGGAAGACATGCCAATCTGGTCGAGATCAGCACGTGACAATGCAGGGAAGAAGGCGGCCGTGCCGGAGCAGGACCAGCGGGATACGGCGGGAGCCCCCGCGGAGGAGCCGCAGGGCGCGGGGTCGGGGCGGCAGCGTACCGACGCGTCCTGCGATGCGTCGTCCGCCCAGGAGTTCCTCGTGCCCTGGCTCGAGGGCCTCGGTCCCCAGGCCACCGGGGACACGCTCCTGCACTTCCGGCCCTCGGCCGGCACGAGCATCGACCTGACCCACGCGCATCCCTCGGGGCTCGCCCAGCTCCAGGCGGGCCGGCGGACGCGCCTGTCCACGCTGCTGCGCGACCCCGTCCAGTACAGTGCCGCCAAGGCCGCGGCGCGCGCCCTCCGCGCGAAGATCTTCGAGCTCGGCACCGAGCGGGGCATCGACGTCGGCTACCTCGCCGCCGGGACGGCCTCGTGGCGGTCGGTGGACGACTCGGGACGCTCCGAGACGCTGAACGCCCCCGTGCTCCTCACCGCTGTCTCCCTGACGGTGCATCCCTCCCAGGACGACTACGAGCTGCAGATCACGGAGCAGGCCCGCATGAACCCGGCACTCGTCCGGCACCTGCGGAACGAGCAGGGCCTGCGCGTGGATCCCGTCGGTATCGCGCGCCTCGCCTACGGCACGGCGCGCTTCGATCCGCATCCCGTCCTCGAGCGCATGCGGGCGCTGAGCGAGGGCGTCCGCGGCATGTCCGTGGAACACCGGATCCTGGTGTCCACCTTCGCCGACCTCGCCGGGGTCAAGGGTGATCCCGCCCTGAACCCCGACCATCCCGTCCTCGCCGCCCTGGTGGGCGCGGCCAGGGGAGACGCCGACGCGGCGTCGGCCCTCGCCGGTGCGGCCGACGGCCTGCAGTTCCCGCCCGCCGACGAGCGGGACCCCGCCGAGGAGATCCTGGTCCTCGACGCTGACAGGGCCCAGCAGGACGTCCTCGATCTCGCCTCGGCGGGCGTCAGCCTCGTGGTGGCGACACCCCCCGGGACGGGCCAGACCCAGACCGCGCTGAACGTCGCCGCCCGGGCCGCGGCCGCGGGCAGGCGCGTGGTGGTCGCGGCGGAGCGCCGCGGCACCCTCAACGAGTTCGTGCAGGACCTCGACGGGCTGAACCTGGGCTCGCTCGTGCTCCAGGTCGGCAGCCAGACCGGGCCGGCGCAGCTGCGCGAAGCCGTCATCCGTGCCCTTGTCCGCAACGAGAAGGCCGTCGAGCCGCAACTCGGGACGCTCCACTCCACGCTGACCGGGCACCGCCACCAGCTCACGGAGCACGTACGGAGCCTCCACGACATCCGCAGCCGCTGGGGGTGCTCGCCCTACCAGGCCATGCAGTCGCTCGCCGGACTCACCGCCCTCGATCCGGCGCCGTCCACCACCGTGCGCCTGAAGCGGAGCGTCCTCGACTCCATCACGGACCGCGCGGAGCTCACCGAGCGCCTGCGGCGTGCCGCCGAGCTGGGCAGCTTCAGCAAGGCGTCGACGCAGAGCCCCTGGTACGGGGCCCAGCTGCTCAACCGCAAGGAGACCGAGCACGCGCACGGCCTCGCCGAGCAGCTCGCCACCGAGATCCCCGGACTCCGGAACAAGGTGCAGCGCGTCGCCGAGCACTCCCACATCACGCTGGGCGGGACCTTCCGGGAGTGGGGCGAGCAGCTCGAACTCCTCGTCGCGGTCCGCGCCAGCCTCGACAAGTTCACGCCGGACATCTTCGACCGGCCCGTCACCGACCTGATCTCCGCCACCGCGCCGTCCTCGTGGCGGAAGGAACGCGACATCGAGATGAGCTCCATGACACGGTCCCGGCTGCGGCGCGTCGCCAAGGAGTACATCCGGCCCGGAGTCCATATCTCCGACCTGCACACGTCCCTGCGCGAGGTTCAGCAGCAGCGCACGCTCTGGACGCGCTACGCCCTGACCGAACGCCACCCTTCCGTGCCCACGGGTCTCGCCGAGATCCACGCGTCGTACCGGGCCGTGGAGGCACGGCTCGAGGAACTGACCACGATCCTCCGCCCCACCTCCGGGCGCCCGGACCTCGCGGCGCTGGACCTGGACGGTCTGGAGACCCTCCTCCGCGACCTCGCCGTCGACAAGGAGACCCTCGCCACGCTGCCCGAGCGCACGCTGCTGCTCGACGAGATGCGCGAGCAGGGCCTGGGCGAGCTGCTCACGGACCTCGCCGACCGGGAAGTGCCGGCCGACCGCGTGAGGGACGAGCTCGAACTCGCATGGTGGCAGTCAGCCCTCGAGGCGATGATCAGCGGGGACGACTACCTCGCCATGTCCGACGGCGACAGCCTGCGCAAGCTCGAGGCGGAGTACCGCCTGGCGGACAACGCGCACATCGCGTCCGGCCCCGCCCGCATCCGATGGACGCTCGGCGAGCGGTGGCGCGCCGCCGTCGAGAGCCACCCCGGGGACGCCGCCCGGCTGCGGCAGGAGCTCAAGGACGGGACCCTGACCCTCGAGGTCTTCGCGGGCCTCCACCCCGAGATCGTGGCCGCGCTCGTGCCCATCTGGGCCGTGAGCCCGCTGACCGTCCGGGGCGCCGTCCCCGAGGGGTACGCGTTCGACACCGCCGTGATCCTCGACGGCGAATCGATGTCGCTGCAGAGCGCGGTGCCCTGCATCGCGCGCGCCTCGCAGGTGGCCGTCTTCGGTGACGACCGCCTGGCCGGACCCACCCGCTTCAGCATCGAGGTGCAGTCCGCCGACCGGGCCTCCACCCTCGAACCCCTGCCCAGTGCCTTCGACGCGCTCCGCGAGGTGCTGCCCGTGCGTGGACTCACCGAGGTGTACCGCGGCGTCGACCGCGGCCTCGACACCTACCTGAGCGAGTCCTTCTACGACGGGAAGCTCTCCCGCCTCCCGCAGGCCTCCGAGGTCACCGGCAGCGGACGGGGCCTCGTGGTCGAGTACCTGCCGAACGGCACCGGCATGCCGAGCTCCGAGCACGACGGCGTCGAGAGCGTCGCCGTCGAGGTGAACCGCGTGGTCGAGCTGGTCTTCGAGCACATCCGCCGCCGCCCGCACGTCTCGCTCGCCGTCGTCACCGCCAGCTCCCGGCATGCAGCGCGCGTGGGCGAGGCGATCCGGCTGCAGATGACCGAGTTCCCCTGGGCCGCCGACTTCTTCACACCCGGCAGGGAGGCCTTCCGTGTGGTGCCCGTGGAACGGGCGGGCGGCCTGGTCCGGGACGACATCATCTTCTCGCTCGGCTACGGCCGCACACCCCACGGCCGGGCGCTTCACTCCTTCGGCCCGCTCTCGGGCCCGAACGGTCGGCGGAACTTCGTCATGGCCATGACACGTGCCCGACGGCTCCAGCACGTGCTGACCTGTTTCCAGCCCTCGGACCTCGATCCGGACCGGCTCACCACCGGGGCCCTCGACTTCTTCGAACTGCTGCAGCGGGAGATGGGCAGTGGAACCGGGAACCCCCGGGCCCTGTCCGGCAGCAACGAGGACCCCCTGGTCGCGGACCTCGTGGACCGCCTGCGCCACCGGGGCGCCGAGGTGTGGGACCACTACGCCGGCGTCCTCGACATCGTCGCGGTGCGCCCGGCGGACCTTCGTCCGGACGGCAGCGCAGCCGCGGTCCAGGACGAGCGACCCGCGCCGCTGGCGATCGAGTCGGACGGGACCACCCGCTACGGGTCGATGTCCGTCCGGGAACGCAGCAGGCTCCGTCCGCAGGTCCTCGAACGCATGGGCTGGCGGTACATGCCGCTGTGGACCATCGAGGTCTTCACCGATCCGGACGGCTGCGCGGAACGTGCCTCCGCCGTCCTCGGACTGCCACCGAGGGAGACCTCCCAACCCGTACGGACCCGGAAGGGCGATGCACCGAACAACGATGCACCGAAGGACGATGCACTGATGACCAGCGACGAGCAGAAGACCGGAAGCGCGAGCGACGGAGACGCGAGCGACGATGGTCGCGAGGCCGCCGGAACCGATCAGGCCCCGGTCCTCCCGGCCACCGCCGCTGAGGACGACCCCCGGTCCTGGGGGGACACGGAGGAGAACCACGAAGAGTGGCTCAAGGAGCAGCGGCCCCCGCACTGGGGCTGACCGCTCCGAGGGCTCTGCCCGCTCCCACGGCTCTGATCGGTCCGGCGGGTCCGGCGGGTCCGGCGGGTCTGCCCGGTCCGGTGGCTCTACCCGGTCCGGTGGCTCTACCCGGTCCGGCGGCTCTGCCCGGTCCGGCGGCTCTGCCCGGTCCGGCGGGTCCGGCTGGGTGACCATGCCCTGGTCGTGCCCTGACCGTTCACGGCTTGGTCGTCAGAACCAGGTGGACGTCCCCCGAGCTGGAGGCCCCCGCGAGGGCGGCAGCTTCGTCGGTGCCCGCCGCGACGACGACGAGCCCCTCGTCGCCGCCGGCCCCGGGCCAGGTGCCGCCGGTTCCTCCCGCGCCGGAGTCCGTCCACAGGACGGCGACCGACCGGGCGAGAACAATCGATTCGGCCGGGGCGTCGTAGCCGTTGCCGGTGGTCAGGACCACGTCGACGAGCTGGCCGGGCACGAGGAGCTGGACGATCCCCGGGTCTGCCGGTCGGAGCGGGACGGCGACGGTGCCGGGAGGAGTGCCCGTCAGCAGCCCGTCGCCGACGAGAGCGGTGGTCGGGATGGGCGACCCCTGGTCCAGGGGAGCGGCCAGCTGCTGGCCCACCAGGAGGTCCGGCTGCTCGAAAGCTCGGCCTGCAACCGCCGCCTCGGGCAGTCGGACGAGAGCGACGTCGGACTCCGCGAGCACCGTGCCGACAGGGAGATCACGGGCAGCGGTGACCACCGTCGTCGTGGTGTAGTCGTCGCCCACCAGCCCTTCCACCGCCACGCCCGCCGCGATGCTGAGGAGCAGGCACGCGAGGAGCCGCTTGCGGCGGTGCATCAGCCTGCGGAGACGGTAGCGGACGGGGGCCTCCCGGGAGAGGCTGGTCGTGGTCATGCGCCGACCGTAGGCCGGGTGCGCCCCGCCAGCGCGGGGAGCCGCAGCTATGTGGACATCGCCCCGAAGGCCGCGCCACCCGTCCGATGTGAAGGTCCCGGTCCGCGGGAGGAAGCCACCGGTCCGATGAGAAGGTCCCGGTCCGCGCGAGGAAGTCACCGGTCCGTTGAAGGGAGCCCTGGTCCGCTGGGGGAACAGGACGCAGCCTTCAGGCCGCCCCCGGTCAGGACGCCGCGGCGCTGCCCGTCGAGGTCGAGGAGGCGGAGGACGCGGAGGACGCAGCCTTGGACCCGCCCGAGGAGTCGGATGCGGCCGTTGACGGCGCGGAGGATGTCGACGGCGCACCGGCGTCCGTGCTCGTCGTCGTCGACCGGGAGTCGTTCCGGTAGAACCCCGAGCCCTTGAACACCACGCCCACGCTGTTGAATTTCTTGCGCAGGGTGCCGCCGCACGCCGGGCACACGGTCAGGGAGTCCTCCGAGAACGACTGCTGCATGTCGAAGGCATGGCCGCAGTCCTTGCAGGCATAGGCGTACATGGGCATGGAAATCCTCCTGGACGAACTTCGTGGCCCCCGGACGGCTCTTCTGGCCGCTGCTCTTGGCACTCTCCGGGGTCGAGTGCCAGTCTACACCGACCCGCCGACCGCCTCGAAGCACTGGAGCCCCTCAGCTGTGAACACACCGCCCAGTGGCTGGTCGAAGGGTTCGGCCGGGAGGGCGCCGGCCGGCAGGAGCTCCGACCGGTACACCACGCCCAGCCGGAGCGGCGCTCCGCGGGAATCCGCGGGATGCTGCGCGAGGAAGCGGTCGTAGTAGCCGCCGCCCTGGCCGAGGCGCTGCCCCGACCGGTCGACGGCGAGGGCCGGCACGAGGATCAGGCCCACGGAGGGCACCTCCTCGAAGGGGCGCCGCGGGCCGACGGGCTCGTCGACCGGCGCGCGGACGGACCTCCGGAGCGCGGCGCCCGGGGCCCACACCACCCATGACAGCTGGTACGCCGGCTCGCATACGGGTACGACGACACCGAACCCGCGCGTGTGCAACCCGTGCAGCAGGTGCTCGGTGCCCGGCTCGGGATCACGGCCCAGATAGGCGGCGATCGTCGGGCGATCCCCGGAACCGGTCGGGGCGAGGACGTCCATGGCGTACTCCAGGACGGCGTCGGCGATCGATTGCGACTGGCCCTGCCGCTCGGCCGGGTCCAGCGCGGAGCGCGCGGCGCGCAGCGATGCGCGTAGAGAATGCTTTCCCGTATCACGTCCGGCGAGGCTCATCCCACCATTGTGATGGGCAGCCGGGGATCGGGCGCCCATTATGTAGTGTTGTGCCCATGACTCTGCGATCACGTGTGACGAAGGCCGTTATCCCCGCGGCCGGCCTGGGAACCCGGTTCCTGCCCGCCACGAAGGCTATGCCCAAGGAAATGCTCCCCGTGGTGGACAAGCCCGCCATCCAGTACGTCGTGCAGGAGGCCGTGGACGCCGGCCTGTCCGACGTCCTGATGATCACCGGCCGGAACAAGCGCGCCCTGGAGGACCACTTCGACCGCGTGCCCTTCATCGAGCAGACGCTCGAGGCCAAGGGCGACCACGACAAGCTGGCGGCGGTGCGCCGCCCCTCCGAGCTCGGCGACATCCACTACCTCCGCCAGGGCGACCCCAAGGGTCTCGGGCACGCCGTCCTCCGCGCCAAGCTGCACGTCAACAACGAGCCCTTCGCCGTACTCCTCGGCGACGACCTCATCGACGACCGCGACCCGCTGCTCGAGACCATGATCGCGGTCCAGGCCAAGACCGGCGGCTCCGTGATCGCGCTCATCGAGGTCGATCCCCAGCAGATCAGCGCCTACGGCTGCGCCGACATCACCGAGATCGACGGCGAGGACCACGTCCGCGTGAACCAGCTCGTCGAGAAGCCCTCCGTCGAGGAGGCGCCCTCCAACCTCGCCGTGATCGGCCGCTATGTCCTCCACCCCCGCGTGTTCGACGTCCTCGAGACCACCGAACCCGGCCGTGGCGGCGAGATCCAGCTGACCGACGCCCTGCAGACCCTCGCGGGCGCAGACGGCGAAGGCTCCGGTGTGTACGGCGTGGTGTTCCGCGGCCGCCGCTACGACACGGGCGACAAGCTGAGCTACCTCAAGGCCGTGGTGACGCTGGCCTCCGAGCGGGAGGACCTCGGGCCGGACCTCCGCGCCTGGATCAGGGACTTCAGCAAGAACCTCACGGACTAGCACGGAGCGTACGCCATGTGGTCGGCGACCAGCTGGCCCGTGAGCCTCAGGACGGGTTCCCTCGTCCTGAGGCCCATTCGCCACAGGGACAAGGCAGCGTGGACGGCGCTGAGGCACCGCAACGCCCGGTGGCTCGCGCCGTGGGAAGCCTCGAATCCCGACCCGGAAGGGTTCCTGCCCACATACCACCAGATGGTGCGGTCCCTCACCTCGCAGGCCCGGGCGGGCACGGCACTGCCGTTCCTCATCACGGAGCAGCCCCCGGGCTCCCGTGACGCGCGGCTCGTGGGGCAGCTGACCGTCTCGGGGATCACCTGGGGATCCGCCCTCACGGCGACCCTCGGGTACTGGGTGGACGTCGAGCGGGCCGGCCGGGGCATCGCCCCGACGGCGGTGGCCCTGGCCACCGACTACTGCTTCGGGGACCTAGGCCTTCACCGGATGGAGATCAACATCAGGCCCGAGAACCGTGCCAGCCTCCGCGTCGTCGAGAAGCTGCAGTTCCGCGACGAAGGACTGCGGCCCCGGTACCTGCACATCGCCGGCCAGTGGGCGGACCATCGGAGTTTCGCACTGACCGCGGAGGAGGTGCCGCGCGGCCTGCTGGCGCCCTGGCTCGAGAGCGGGCGATCCCACCACGGCTGAGCGGACGGTTGAATGCCGCGGCAAGCATATTAGGCCCCGACACACCGCGCCCAATGCGGGGACGGGGCACGAAGTGCTCCTACGGTTCTAAGTGTGGTCCTCTCCCTGGATAGCTCGCTGGTGCTCGCCGCAATCGTCGGATTGTGGCTGGTATGGGTGGCCCCTTCCGTGCTCAGGAGGACCTTACCGGCGACCGCCGGGAGGACATACCGATCGCCACGACGCGGGACCCGCCGTCCCGCAGGGAGCATGATGACCATGACCGCGCCACAGGACGATGCACGCACCACGGGATCCACGCCGGTCCCGCCCTCCCCGCCGGAGGAGCCCGCGGGCCTGCCCGCCGTGGCGCCCACCGGAACCCCGTCCTTCAGCCCGAGATGGGGACGCATCGGAGTCGCGCTCGTAGGCCTGGTGGCCCTCCTGACCGTGCTGGTGACGCTCGTGCCGGCAGCGTTCGGCGTCGTCTCCCTCCTGCTCCCCGCGGTGTCCCTCGCTGTCGCCGTGGCCGCCGTGGCCGTCCTCAGGATGCTCGCCGTCCGCGCCCGGCGTGCGCGCGTGGACCAGGCGTTCCTTCACGCGATGGCGCCCGACCATGAGGCCGAGCCTGCCGGGCTCCCCGCCGCCCTTCCCGTAGCACCCTCAGCACCGGCAGCACCTCGACGGCCCACCAGCCTGTTCGACGCCGAGGAGACCGTCACGCGCCGCCTCACGCCGATGGAACTGCGCACAGCCGCCCTGGCCGTGGCGCACGGCTCGACCGTCGTGGACGTCCGGAGCGCCTCCGCGCAGGATACCGGCGCAGCAGCCACGGCCGGCACCGGCGACGCGGTCGAGCGGACCGCGCCGGAGTGGGCTCCCGTCGACGTCCCCCGACCTACCTACGTCGACGCTGCGAAGGCCGAACGCCAGGCTCCCGCACCGCTGGATCTGCCCGAAGCCCCGAAGCCGACCTCCAGGACGCCCATCAAGGCGTCCGAGGCCGCTGCCCGCATCGCCGCGACGGACGACACCGCGCACGACACCGCCGACGCCGCCCCCGCCACGGGACGGATCAACCTCGACGACGTGCTGCAGCGTCGGCGCGCCTGACAGGGCACCACATCGCAGGGGAACCGGGCACCGGCCCCCGTAGGCATCTCCTGGGAGCCGCATGAGGGCGAGGCAGGCACGGATCGTCCGTGAGCAGGAGACCATGGCGCTCCTCGAGTCCGATGCACCCGCGGACCTCCTGCGGAAGGCGCTCGCGGGGGTGGGCTGGGACCTCGGATCCTGGCAGCTCGCCTCCCTGCACCACCGGCCCGGAGCAGGCGTGACGGGCATCTTCTCCGTCCAGGTCCGCCCTGCCCGGCGCTCGCCCGGCCGCCGGTCCCGCGCGTCCCCGGCGCCGGCGTACGCCTGCATCACGTCCTGCGCCGTCCCGCACCCGGCGGCCGGCGTCGTGGTCTTCCACCGTCGCGGGACGGACGCGCTCGCGGTGTGGGTGCATCCTGCCGATCCGCTCCTGCCGGGGCTCCCGCTCGCCCTCGATCAGGAGCGCGCGACGGCGCTCGCCTTCGGACCCGGCCACGAGCCGCGGGCGACGGTCCTCGGCCTGCGCAGCTACCGGCCCCTGCGCCGCGCCGTGGTGCTAGCCGACAACGGGGAGGAGCGCCGCTACCTGAAGGTCCTGCGGCGCAACGGTGCCGGTCCACTCGCGGACAGGCACCGGATGCTGCGCGCGGCCGGTGTGCCGGCCCCCGTCGTCGCGGGGGAGCCGGTGCAGGACGTCGTCGCCATGCATCCCGCCCCGGGCACGCCGTTCGCCGAGCTCCTCATGCGCGATGGCGCGGCCGACGTCGATCCGCACGCCCTCGTCGAGGTACTAGGGTCGTTGCCTCGCGCCGTCCTCGCCCTCCCCGTCCGCCCGCCGTGGGCTGCGCGCGTGCGTGACTACGGTGAAGGTGCGGTGGCCGCGCTTCCGGCGCAGGCGGCCCGGATCCGGCACCTCGCGGCAGGTATCGACGAGATGGTCCGCTCGAGCGACGGGGGTCCTCTCGTCCCCACCCACGGGGACTTCTACGAGGGCAACCTCCTGATCACGGGCGGCGCGGTGTCGGGGCTGCTGGACGTCGACGCTCTCGGGCCCGGACGCCTCGTGGACGACCTCGCCTGCTTCCTCGGGCACATCGCCGTCCTGCCGGGCCTGCACGCCGGCTACACGCACGTCCCGCAGGCACTGCTGCGGTTCCTACGGGCCTTCGACCGGGACGTCGACCCGGTGGCGCTCAGGAGCAGGGCCGCGGCCGTGAGCCTCACGCTCATCGCCGGGGCGCGGCGGAGCGGAACGGACGGCCGCGACGCCTCGGAGGCGGTGTCCCGCCTGGAGGTCGCCGAGCAGTTCCTCGAGGAGGCGCGATCGCTCGGCGCGGGCCGTGGCGGGGGAGCCTAGGCAGTCGTGGGTGCAGTCGTTGGCGCGGCCGGTACGGCGCGCGTCCGCATGAGCAGCACCGGCGTGCCGTCCGTGTCCGTCTGTTCCAGGTCAACGGTCACGTCGAGTCCCGCCAGCGAGGACAGGTGCGTGCCGCCGCACGGGATCTCCGCGCGCTCGCCCGGCAGGTCGCACACCCACCGGCGCCGGTCCGTGAGGCCCGGTCCGTCCGCCGCGATGCCGATCGTCGCGCCGGTGGCCGTCCAGGTCGCGAGGGTCGCGTTCACGGTCCGGGCCGTCGCGCCGGCGTCGAAGTCCTCGACGCTGAAACCCTTCCGGCGCAGGGACTTGCCCATCCGGTAGGTGTCGACCGATCCGAACTCGCCGATGACGGTCGTGTCGATCGCCAGGGCGTCGAAGTTCGGCGCCCCGAGGGCGTCCGCGGCGACCTCCTTCCTCCAGCGGTCCTCCAGGGCACGGTTGAGCGCCAGCGAGGCCAGGTGGCACCCGGTGTGCCCGGCCGACACCGCCGCGCGGTACGCGGCGTCCACCCGTACGACGACGTCGTCGCCCTCCGCCGGCGCATCCCCGTCGGTCAGGTGCACGACGACGAACGCCCAGCCCTCGGCGCCCTTGCGGACGGGCGACTCCGCCCCGAGGTAGAGGGTGGTGCCGTCCGTCGCGCCGACCACGCAGTCGGTCACGGGCCAGCTGCGTCCCGGGGCCTCGAGTCCGCCGCGGTCGGCGCCCTGGTCGGGCCACGCGGAGTCCACGGGGTGGAACGCCGTGGTGTCCAGCAGCACGGCGTGCCGGCCGTCATCACGGGCCTCGACGTGCAGCACGCGGGACACGGACTCGACGGCGCCCTGGGGGTAGGTCACGCGGGTATCGGTGGTGGGCAGGGCCATGGGGGTCTCCTGGACGGGTCGGGGGCAGGTCGGGCAGGTCGGGCAGGTCGGGCAGGTCGGGCGGAAACCGTACCGGATCGGGTTCGCTCAGGCGTCGGCGGGGCGTTGCACGAGGCGCTCGAGCAGGGGCTCGGTTCGGTACGGGATGTGCTCGTGCAGCGCGAGGACGGTCTCGGTGCGGATGACACCCTTGATCTTCAGGACCGACCGCAGGGCGGCCTGGAGGTGGTGGGTGTCCGTCGCGGCCACGCGGCACCAGACGTCGCCACGGCCGGAGATCTCGTGCACCTCGAGGACCTGGTTGAGCGTACGGAGTCCGGCGATCACGCCGTCGAGCTCGCGGTGGGCCACCTCGATGGTGATGAAGGCGACGACGTCGAAGCCGAGCGCCTCGAGATCGAGCTCGCGCCCGCCGACGCGGAGGACCCCCGCGCGGAGCAGCCGGCGGATCCGGGTCTGCGCCGTGTTGCGGGCCACGCCGAGCAGCTCACCGAGCTCACTCACCTGCGCCCGCGGATCCCGCACCAGCTCGAGGAGCAGGCGCAGGTCGAGTCTGTCCAGCTTGCTCATGAAGCTCACTTCCTGTCAGTCCGCTGCACCTGTGTTGCGCACGACGCTCAAAATGTGAGCCCGTGACGCGGCACGGAGTGCAATACGTTCCATCCTATAGAAGCCCGGATCCGATCCGCCCGGGGTAACGCCTACTGTTGGCGCGTGCGAGCAAGGAGAAGCGGGATGAGCGTCATCAACGAGCTGCGGATGCGGCCGACGGCGGCCGAGCGCCGCAGCTGGGACGCCTCCCTTGCCGTCCGTCTCGCGCTCGCAGTGACGGTGATCTCCACCCTGCTCGTCGGCGCGAATCTCGCCACGCCCCTCTATCCCCTCATCCAGGCTGATCTCGGGCTGACGCCCTTCGCCGTCACCGTCGCCTTCGCCTCCTACGTCGTCGCGCTGATCGGCGGGCTCGTCCTCGCCGGCCACTGGTCCGACCACATCGGCCGGCGCGCCGCACTCGTCCTCGCCGTCGTCCTCGGACTGTTCGGAGCCGCCCTCTTCGCCGTCGCTACCTCGCTGCCCATGCTGGCGGCGGGGCGTGCGCTGCAGGGCGGCGCCGTCGCCCTGGCGACCGGTGCGAGCGCGGCCGCACTCCGCGACCTGCTGCCCACGCGCCCCGACTGGGCGTCCCGCTTCACCCTGATGGCCTCGGCCGGAGGCGTGGCCGCAGGTCCTGTGATCGGCGGGCTCCTCTCGCTGCTGCCGGTGCCCACCAGGACCCCCTTCCTCGTCTACCTCGTGGCTCTCGCGAGCCTGCTGGTGCCGCTGCTGCTGCTGCGCGCACGGCCCGCGATCAAGTCCGCGGAGGGGCAGAGCCCGCTCACCGCCCTGCGTCCGCGCCGGCCGGCCGTGTCGCGGGAGGCACGGCGGTCGTTCTGGACGGCGTCGTCCGTGGGGTTCCTGAGCTTCGCCGTGTTCGGCTTCACGCTGAGCCTCGCGCCCACCTGGTTCGCGGGGATCGCGGGTACGTCCTCGCGGCCGCTGATCGGCCTCCTCGCGGCCCTCGTGCTCGGGTCCTCGGCGGTCAGCCAGATCCTGTCGCCACGCGGACGGTTCGTGGTGCCGCTGGGACTCGCCGGCATGGCACTCGGGGTCGGACTGCTGCCCGTCGCCGAGTCGACCGGCAGCCTGCCCCTGCTCGTCGGGGCGTGCCTCGCGGCCGGCTTCGGGCAGGGCATGGCCTTCCGGGTGGTGTTCAACGAGGTCTCCGTAAGGGTCGCGCCCGCCCTGCACGCCCAGACGGTCAGCGCCGTGTACGTCATCACCTATCTCGGCAGCGCCGTGCCCGTGCTGGGCCTCGGTGCCGCAGCGGGGATCTGGGGTCTGAACGCGTCGGTCACGGTGTTCGCGCTCGCCGTCGCCGGGGTCTGCGCCGCCCTCGCCACCGGATCGTTCGTCGTCCGGCTCCGCGCCGCCTGGTAGTACGCGCCCGGTAGCAGGTCCGGCCCGCGCGCCCGGTAGCGCCGCCCGGCAGCAGGGCCCGGTAGCACCCGACGGGCCGGCCCCGACACCCGGCCGGTCTTACGTCGCCCTGTCGGGCGGTCACCGCTCCTCGGCCGGCGGACCGCTGTTTGTACCCTGTAGGCATGTCGAACAGCCCGTCGTCCCGCCCGTCGGACAGCCCGTCGAACAGCCCGTCGTCCCGTCCGGCCGCGTCCGCGGCCCCCGATGCGCCCGGTACGACCGCGACACGGGCCGACGCCCGCGGGACCGAGAGACCGGCCGCAGGGCCGGCCGCAGGACTCGTCGTCGGCCTCGACATCGGCGGTTCGAAGACGCATGGCGCGCTCTGGCGGGACGGTACGCTCGTCGCGGAGGCCCGGGCCGGAAGCGCCAACGTCCAGAACGTCACGCCGGATGCGGCGGCACGCAACCTCCTCGATCTCTTCGGTGAGCTCCTGGCCACCGCGCCCGCCGGGCCTGCCGGAGCCGTCGGGCGCGTCGTCGCGGGATCCGGCGGAGTCGACACCGGGGCGGACGCCGACCGGCTCCGCGCCCTGATCGCACCCCACGCGCCCGGAGCCGCGATCGACGTCGTCCACGACACGCGCCTCATCCTCGCCGCCGGGGAAGCGCGCGCGGGCATCGCCGTCATCGTCGGGACCGGCTCGGTGGCCTGGGGTGTCACGGAGGAGGGCCGCCAGGCACGTTCGGGGGGCTGGGGCTACCTCCTCGGGGACGAGGGCAGCGGCTACTGGGTGGCCCGCGAGGCGGTCCGGCGGGCCCTGCACCGGAACGACGTCGGGCTCCCGGCCGATACCCTCGACGCCGCCGTGCTGGCGCTCAACGATGTCGCTACCCCCACGGAACTGATCGGGCTGTTCCACTCCGCGGCCGGCCGGACCTATTGGGCGGCGCAGTCCCGCGCCGTGTTCGACGCGGCACGGGACGGCCACGCCGACGCCGCTGACATCCTCGACCGCGCCGCCGAGGCACTGACCCGCCTCGTGCTCGACGTCGCTTCCGTGATCGGCGTGCCCGGCCCTGTGGTCCTCGGTGGCGGACTGGCGATGCACCAGCCCGACCTGCAGGTACGCCTCCGGACGCTGCTCGCGGCCGCGGGCATCACCCGTGTGGTGTTCCTCGAGGAGGACCCGGTCATGGGGGTCCGCTTCCTGATGGGGCAGTAGGGCCGGGCGCATCGGCCGCGCCGGCAGCATCATCCCGTCCGTGGAGGGAGACGGAACGACCCCGGACCCATATGCGGTCTTGCCTGCTCCGAACTGATGGTTAGACTCAGAACCTCCGACAGCTTGAACTGACCGCTGCGCCTCCGCCCAGCGACCCACAGACGGCAAGCCGGACCCGCATTCGTGCGGCCCGCGGGCGCAGCCCGGCCGAGAAGCTCCTGCCAGGAAAGGCACAGCTGCCATGACACCCCCCGAGCAGGCCTCCAGCCGCCCCATGATCGAGTTCCGCAACGTCACCAAGACCTACGACGGCGGACGCCCCGCCGTCGAGGACCTCTCGATGGACATCGACCGCGGGCGGATCACCGTCTTCGTGGGCCCCTCAGGCTGCGGCAAGACCACCTCGCTGCGCATGATCAACCGCATGGTGGAACCGACCTCCGGGCAGATCCTCCTCGACGGACAGGACATCGGCCGGCAGAGGGCCGCGGAGCTGCGCCGCTCCATGGGGTACGTCATGCAGTCCTCAGGGCTCCTCCCGCACCGGACAGTCCTCGACAACATCGCGACCGTGCCCCGCCTCAACGGCGTCGGGAAGGCTGAGGCACGCCGGCGTGCGCGTGAACTGCTCGACGTCGTCGGGCTCGCCCCCGACCTTGGCCGCCGGTACCCCGCGCAGCTCTCGGGCGGCCAGCAGCAGCGCGTCGGCGTGGCGCGGGCCCTCGCGGCGGATCCGCCCGTGCTCCTCATGGACGAGCCGTTCAGTGCTGTGGACCCCGTGGTCCGCGCCGAACTGCAGGAGGAACTGCTGCGCCTGCAGCGCGATCTCGCGAAGACCATCGTCTTCGTCACGCACGACATCGACGAGGCGACCATCCTCGGGGACAAGGTGGCGGTGTTCGCCGTCGGGGGGCGCCTCGCGCAGTTCGCCGCGCCCGAGGAGATCCTCCGGGCACCCGTTGACGACTTCGTCGCCGGCTTCGTCGGACGTGACCGCGGTTTCCGGCACCTCTCCTTCCAGGAGGGTGACGGCGTCACCATCCACCCCGTCGAGACCATCGACGCGGAGCGCCTCGCGGATCCGACCGTCCCCGTGCACTCGCCGTGGACCCTCCTCGTCGACGCCGACGGGCGCCCGCACGGCTGGATCCCGCAGGCCACGCGCGCGAGCATCACGCGGCAGGCGGATGCCGTACCCGGCGGGTCGCTGTACACGCGGGGAGACTCGCTGCGCCGCGCGCTCGACGCCGCACTGTCCTCACCCTCGGGTCTCGGCGTGACGATCGACGACGACGGGCGCGCCGTGGGTGTCGTCCGGGCCGCCGAGGTCTTCGAGCTCATCGAAGCCGCGCGGCTCGACCGGGGCCGCGCCCAGCACGATACGGCGGTCTGACCGTGGACTGGTTCCTATCCAACCTCGACTTCATCTGGCTACACACGCGCCTCCACCTCTTCCAGGCGATCGTGCCGCTGGTCCTCGGCGTCCTCGCCGCCGTGCCGATGGCCCAGCTCGCCCGGCTGAACCCGGTGGTCGGGTCGGTGCTGCTGACCGGCTCCTCGATCCTCTACACCATCCCGTCGCTGGCCATGTTCGTGTTCCTCCCCGTGATCCTCGGGACCAAGGTGATCGATCCCATCAACGTGATCGTCGCGCTGTCCGTCTACGCGTTCTCCCTGCTCGTCCGGTCCACGCTCGACGCCCTCGACTCGATCGACGACGGCGTCCGCCAGGCGGCGATCGCCATGGGGTACATGCCCGTGCGCCGGTTCCTGACGGTGGACCTCCCGCTGTCGCTGCCCGTGCTGTTCGCGGGCCTGCGTGTCGTCTCGGTCACCAACATCTCGCTCGTCAGCGTCGGTGCCCTCATCGGGGTACCGAGCCTCGGGACCCTGTTCACCGACGGCCTGTTCCGCTCCTTCCCGACGGAGATCGCCGTCGGGATCGCCATCATCCTCCTGCTGGCCCTCGTCCTCGACCTGCTCCTCGTGCTCACCGAGCGGCTGCTCACCCCGTGGGCGCGGAGCGCACGCGCCGGCGGGTCCCGCGGGTCGGGGCCAGCCGCCGAGGCGGTCGCGCCCGAGGCGAAGGTGGCGGGTGCCTGATGGACTACTCGAGCACCAATCTCTTCGTGCAGATGTGGGAGTGGCTCACCGCGCCCGCGAACTGGGAGGGCGACCGCGGGATCCCCACGCGCACCGTCGAGCACCTCGGCTTCACCGGGCTGACCCTGCTGATAGCGCTCGCGATCGCCGTGCCGGTCGGCCTGTACGTCGGCCATACGGGCCGCGGCCGCGTCGTCATCGTCTCCGGCGTCGGCATCCTCCGCGCCCTGCCGACACTCGGCATGGTGTTCCTGTTCACGCTGCTCGCCGGGCTCGGGCTGATGCCCCCCATCTGGGCGCTCGTGCTGCTGGCCGTCCCACCCCTGCTGAGCGGGATCTACGCGGGCATCGCGTCGGTGGACCGCACCGTGGTGGACGCCGCGCGGAGCATGGGCATGGGTGAACTGCAGATCCTTCTCCGGGTCGAGGTGCCCAACGGCCTGCAGGTGATCCTCGGAGGGGTCCGGGCCGCGGTCCTGCAGGTCATCGCGACCGCGGCCGTCGTGGCCTTCATCAACCTCGGTGGGCTCGGGGTGTACCTCGTCGAGGGCACCCAGCTCGCCGACTACGGGCGCCTCTTCGGCGGCGCCGTCGTCATCACCGTCCTCGCGATCGCCGTCGATCTGCTCCTGGGCCTGATGCAGCGACTCGCCGTTCCACCGGGCCTCCGGGCAACCGGTTCCCAGAAAACCAGAGATTCCGGCCGGCAGAAGGCCGTCGCCGGAGCACAAGGAGGAACACCATGAAGAACCTGTCAGCCCGAAGCGCCACCCGGCGCGCCTTGATGGGACTGGCCGGCGGCCTGACGGCCACGCTGGCGTTGACCGCATGCGGTGCCGACAGCGACCCCCAGGGCGCCACGGAGAGCACCGCGAGCGCCGCCGGCGGGTCCGTCGTCGTCGGTTCTGCGGACTTCCCCGAGAGCCAGATCATCGCCGAGATCTACGCCGGAGCGCTCACCGCGGCCGGCGTCGAGGCGACGACGAAGCCCAACATCGGGTCGCGGGAGATCTACTACTCCGCCCTCGAGGACGGATCGATCGACATCCTGCCCGAGTACGGCGGGAACCTGCTGCTGTTCGCCGATCCCGATGCGACGGCGGCGTCCGCCCAGGACATCCTGGCGGCCCTGCCGGACGCGCTCGCCGCGAAGTCGCCCGACGTGAAGCTCGGCGTGCTCGAGCCCTCCAAGGCCGAGGACAAGGACGCACTGGTCGTCACGGCGGCGACGGCCGAGAAGTACGACCTCGAGTCCCTCGCCGACCTCGCGAAGGTCTGCGGCGAGATCACCATCGGCGCTCCGAGCACCTTCCAGGAGCGCGCATACGGCCTGCCCGGCCTGAAGGACAAGTACGGCTGCGAGCCCGGCGGCTTCGAGGCGATCAACGACGGCGGCGGGGACATCACCCTCCAGGCGCTGCTGAACGACGACGTGCAGGCGGCCGACATCTACACGACCACGCCGTCGATCGAGGACAACGACCTCGTGGTCCTCGAGGACCCGGAGGACAACTTCATCGCCCAGCAGGTGCTCCCGCTCATCAACACGGACACCGTCAGCGCGGCGGCGCAGGAGGCCCTGAACGAGGTCTCGGCGCAGCTGACCACCGAGGACCTGCTCTCGCTGAACCGCGAGGTCAGCGGTTCCGAGAAGCGCAACCCGGCGGATGCGGCGGCCGACTGGCTCGCGGCGAAGGGCCTCGCGGGCTGATCCCGGTTCCCGGTTCCACCCCTCAGGGGCCCGGCACTCGGCGTCGTCCTGCCGCGTGCCGGGCCCCTGCTGCGGCACTGCGATATGGCATTCTGATCCAATGGCCACCTACGCGCAGTCGGATAAGCTCCGGAACGTCCTCTACGACATCAGGGGGCCGCTGCTCGAGCACGCCATGACCATGGAGGCCCAGGGCCACCGGATCCTCAAGCTCAACATCGGCAATCCCGCACCCTTCGGCTTCGAGGCACCTGACGCGATCCTCGTGGACATGATCCGCAACCTGCCCAGGTCGCAGGGCTACAGCGACTCGCGGGGCATCTTCTCGGCGCGCACCGCCGTCGTGCAGTACTACCAGAGCCGCGGCATCACCTCGATCGACGTCGACGACGTCTACCTCGGCAACGGCGTGAGCGAGCTCATCACGCTCTCGATGCAGGCCCTGCTCAACAACGGCGACGAGATCCTCATCCCCACGCCGGACTACCCGCTCTGGACCGCGTCCGTGGCGCTCGCCGGCGGTACCCCCGTGCACTATCTGTGCGACGAGGACGACCACTGGTGGCCGGACCTCGAGGACATGGCCTCGAAGATCACCCCGAACACCCGGGGGATCGTCCTCATCAACCCGAACAACCCCACGGGGTCGGTGTACCCGCGCCCCGTCCTCGAGGCGATCGTGCGGATGGCCCGCGAGCACGGGCTCATCATCTTCGCGGACGAGATCTACGAGAAGATCCTGTACGACGACGCCGTGCACATCAATGCGGCCTCGGTCACGGGCGAGGACGTCCTCTGCCTCACCTTCAGCGGGCTGTCGAAGGCGTACCGCATCGCAGGTTTCCGCAGCGGCTGGATGGCCATCTCCGGGCCGAAGCGCGACGCCGCGAACTATATCGAGGGCATCAACCTCCTGGCGAACATGCGCCTGTGCGCCAACGTCCCCGCGCAGCACGCCATCCAGACGGCCCTCGGCGGCTACCAGAGCATCAACGACCTGATCCTGCCCGGCGGGCGCCTGCGCCAGCAGCGGGACAAGGCCGCCCAGATGCTCAACGCCATCGACGGCGTGAGCTGCGAGGTCGCGCAGGGCGCCCTGTACCTCTTCCCGAAGCTTGACCCGGACGTCTACCCCATCAAGGACGACGAGAAGTTCGCCCTGGACCTCCTGAAGCAGCAGAAGATCCTGATCTCCCACGGCAGCGCCTTCAATTGGGTGCACACCGACCACTTCCGGATGGTCACCCTGCCGAGCGTGGAGGTCATCGAGGACGCCGTCGGGCGGCTCGCCGACTTCCTGTCCACCTACAAGCCCTGAGCAGTCCCGCCGCCCCACCCGCAGGAGCACCCATGGCACCGACCACCGGCAGCATCACCGGCAGCATCACCGACATGCGTCGTCTGCTCCTGGCGGGGCCGGACTTCTCCCTCGCGTCCGTGGACCCGCAGTCCACCCCCGGGTTCGACGGCGGCAAGGTGCAGGGCAAGGCGGCGCTCGCCGCCGGCGCGGAGGCGCTGTCGTCCCTGCAGGAGAAGCTGTTCGCCGAGAGCCGCGCGGGGAGCGAGATCGCCGTGCTGCTCGTCCTGCAGGGGATGGACACCTCGGGCAAGGGCGGGATCGTCCGTCACGTCATGGGGCTGGTGGATCCCCAGGGCGTGCAGCACCACGCGTTCAAGGCGCCCACCGACGAGGAGCGTCAGCACGACTTCCTCTGGCGCATCCGCCGTCAGCTGCCCGGGGCCGGGCTCATCGGGGTGTTCGACCGGTCCCACTACGAGGACGTCCTGATCCACCGCGTGCGCGGCCTGTCACCCGCCGCCGACGTCGAGCAGCGGTACGGGGCCATCCAGCGGTTCGAGGACGAGGTCATCGCATCCGGGACCCGCGTGCTCAAGGTCATGCTCCACATCGGCAAGGACGAGCAGAAGATCCGGCTCGCCGAACGCCTCGACCGCAAGGACAAGCACTGGAAGTACGACCCCGGCGACGTCGACGAGCGCGCCTACTGGAACCAGTACCAGGAGGCCTACCAGGCGGCCGTCGAACGGACGAGCACGCCGGACGCCCCCTGGTACGTGGTGCCCGCGAACCGCAAGTGGTACGCGAGGCTCGCCGTCCAGCACCTGCTCACGGCCACGCTGGAGGACATGCAGTTGAGCTGGCCGCGCGCCACGTTCGACGTCGAGGCAGAGAAGCGGCGGCTCGCCGCGACCTGACGCGCTGCCGCCACCGATGCGGACAGGATCCGACCGCGTAACTTCCTAGTCTTGAGGTCCAACCACCACAACGGAGGCCCTCATGGACTGGAAGATCGAACTCATCGGCGTACCCGTCAGCGACGTGGACCGTTCCATCGCGTTCTACCGCGACCAGGCGGGGTTCGTGCTCGACCACGACCACCGCGTGAGCGAGGGCGTCCGGTTCGTGCAGTTCACGCCGCCCGGATCGGCCTGCTCCATCGCGTTCGGCGAGGGCATCAGCGACATGGCACCGGGCTCGCTGCGTGGCATCCAGGTGGTCGTGGCCGACGCGGCGCAGGCGCGGGCCGAACTCGTCGGACGCGGGATGGAGGCCACGGAGGTCGACGAACAGCCGTGGGGGAAATTCGTCTACTTCGCGGACCCGGACGGCAACGCGTGGGCGCTGCAGGAGCTGCCCCACTGGAGGTGACCTCGTGCCGGGCTACGGCTCGCCCGGTCCCTCCGGGCAGGCCGGGCGGGGCGGGCGCTGGGGAACGCCCCGCACCGGTTCGCTACTGGCCCTCGGCCTTGTCCCGCGCCGCCGCAAGCCTGGCCTTCGCGCCCTCGAGCCACGCCTCGCAGCGGTCCGCCAGTGCCTCGCCGCGCTCCCAGAGTGCGAGCGATTCCTCGAGGCTCACGCCGCCGGCCTCGAGCCGTGACACGACGGCGACGAGTTCCTCCCGGGCCCGCTCGTAGGACAGCGCCTCGATATCGGAGTGCTGTGCTGTCTCGGTGGTCTTGTCCGTCATTCCGGCTTCTTCCTGTTCTCGCGGCCCGCGGCCGTGCCTGGTTCTGTCTGGACGATGGCCGCGAACCGCCCGCCGGCGACCCGGATCCTCAGGGCGTCCCCGGTGCCGACGTCGTCGGGCTCCCGGACCACCTGCCCGTCGGGTCGCTGGACGACGGCGTAGCCACGGTCGAGGGTCTTCTGCGGGGACAGCGACCGCACGCGCTCCCGCAGGTGGTGGACCGCGTCGGCGTCGCGCTCCACCAGGGCGGAGGTCGAACGCAGTGCGCGGGAGCGGAGGCGTTCGACGTCCGCCTCGCGCACATCGATCATCCCCTCCGGCTTCGCGAGGGACGGACGGGAACGCAGGTTGGCGAGGCTCTCGCTCTCGCGGTGCACGAGGACCCGGATGGACCGCTCGAGCGCGGCGCGCGCCTGCCGGATCCGCCCGAGCTCCTCCGTGACGTCCGGCACGACGCGCTTCGCCGCGTCCGTAGGCGTCGACGCCCGGAGATCCGCCACCTCGTCGAGCAGGGGACGGTCCGCCTCGTGCCCGATGGCGCTGACCACGGGCGTGGTGGCTTCTCCCACGGCCCGCACGAGCGATTCGTCGCTGAACGGCAGGAGGTCCTCCAGGGCGCCGCCTCCGCGCGCGATGATGATGACGTCGACCTGTGGGTGGGCGTCGAGTTCGGCGAGGGCCGCGGAGACCTGGGCGACGCTGCTCACGCCCTGGACGGCCACCTCGCGCACCTCGAACTCGACGGCGGGCCAGCGCAGCGCCGCGTTCCGCATCACGTCCTTCATGGCGTCGGAGTCCCGGCCGGTGATGAGCCCGATCCTGTGGGGGAGGAGCGGCAGCGGCTTCTTGCGGGACGCCGCGAACAGTCCCTCGGCTGCCAGCGCCTGCCGTAGGCGTTCGATCCGGGCGAGGAGGTCCCCGATGCCCACGGGCCGGATGTCGATGGTCTGCATCGACAGTCGTCCCGTCTTGACCCAGAAATCCGGCTTGAGGCGGGCGACGACGCGCGACCCGCGGTCCAGAGGGCCGGACACCCGCTCCATCACCGAGCCGTAGACCGACAGGGAGAGCGAGACCTCCGAGTCGACGTCACGCAGGGTGATGTAGCACATGCTCGCGCGCCGGTTCAGCTCGATGACCTGCCCCTCGACCCACGCGGCGGGGGCACGCTCGATGTGCGCCTTGAGCTTCTCGGACAGCAGGTGCAGCGGCCATGGCGCATCGGGGGAGGTCTCCGCCGCGGTCGCGGGGATGGTCGTTGCACTCCGGGCGGGGCCGGTAGCTCCCGCGGCCTGCGTCCGCGTTCCCTCGCTCGTCATGGGTGTCCTGTCCTCGGGGAGCTCCGTGCTCCCGTTCCTGCTCCTCGAAAGTGCACTGTCCATCTCTACCATCCCCGACCCACACCGCATCCCGACGGGCCGCTATGTGCAGCACGCAGGGGCCATGGCTGCCGGGCACTGTGTCCGAGAACGACCGAACCGGCATAATCGTGCACTCGACCACCACCTAAGGATTCCATGCGGACCCTCGTCTCTGCCGTCCTGGCCCTACTCGCGCTCGTCGTCGCCGCCGGAGGCCTGGCGTCCGCCTGGATCGACGAGAACCTCGTCGAGGAATCCGGCTTCGTGGCACTCGCCGCCCCCCTGGGGAGCGACCCCGACTTCCAGGCGGCGCTCGCGGAGTCGCTCGCCCAGGAGGTCACGGCGACCAGCGGGCTGCCCGAACAGCTGCAGTCCTTCGTCGAACCGGTCGTCCTCGACGCCGCGGGTGCCGTCACCGGCTCGGCGGGTTATCCGGCGGCCTGGACGGAGACACTGCGCCTGTCCCACGCCTTCACCCTCACCGAGGCGCCCGGCCCAGGGGAGCCCGCGCCGGCGGTGCTGACCCTCGACCTCCGGCCGGTGGCGGAGCTCCTTGCCGAGGACGTCGGAGGTCGGCTGGGCCTGGACGTGCCTGTGCCGGACGACACGACGATCGACGTCGGGTCCCTCGAGCGCGGCGGGATGCTGAGCGCAGTCGCCGACGCCGTCGAGGGATGGCGGCTGTACCTCGCGGGCGCGGCGGTCCTGGGGCTGCTGGCCGTCGCTGTCGCACGACGGCGCGGCACCACCCTCGCGTTCCTCGGGCTCGGCCTCGTCGGGATCGGCGCCCTCGGGTTGCTGGCGGGGGACTGGGTACCAGGAGTGGCGGCCAGGGCGCCCGGGACCACTGCGATCGCGGACGTCTTCATCGGGGGCCTTGCCGGGCGGGCCGGAGCGGACATCGCGGGGTCGAGCATGCCCGTGATCGTCGCGGGCGTGATCGCACTCGTCCTCGGCATCGTCGGCCAACTCCTCCTCGGGCGACGCCGTAGGGCTTAGCTCACAGCGGAGCGGCACCCGAACAGCCGGAGGCGGGAGGGCGAGCCGGTAGAATCGGATCATGACCAGTACCACCGTTCAGGTCCCCATGCCCACCATCCCGCGCAGGCGTCGCTCACCCGAGGACGTGCTCGCAGCCGCGCCGGTGGCCGGGGCGAAGAAGGTACTGCTCGCGGCCCCGCGCGGATACTGCGCCGGCGTGGACCGTGCGGTCATCGCCGTCGAGAAGGCGCTCGAGCACTACGGCCCGCCCGTGTACGTGCGCAAGCAGATCGTGCACAACCTGCACGTCGTGTCGACGCTCGAGGCGAAGGGCGCCGTCTTCGTCGACGAGACCGACGAGGTCCCCGAGGGGGCGCTCGTCGTCTTCTCCGCCCACGGTGTGTCGCCCGCCGTCGTGCAGTCCGCCGAGGACCGCGGCCTGCGCACCATCGACGCCACCTGCCCCCTCGTCACGAAGGTGCACAAGGAGGCCCAGCGCTTCGCCCGGGACGACTTCGACATCCTCCTGATCGGCCACGAGGGGCACGAGGAGGTGGAGGGCACCGCCGGGGAGGCTCCCGACCACATCCAGATCGTCAACGGTCCCGAGGACGTCGACAAGGTGCAGGTGCGTGACCCCGAGAGGCTCATCTGGCTCTCCCAGACCACCCTCAGCGTCGACGAGACGATGCTGACCGTGAACCTGCTCAAGGAACGCTTCCCCACGCTGCAGGACCCACCCAGCGACGACATCTGCTACGCCACGTCCAATCGGCAGGCGGCGATCAAGAAGATCGCACCCGGGTCCGACCTCGTCATCGTGGTGGGCTCCGCCAACTCCTCGAACTCGGTCCGTCTGGTGGAGGTCGCGCTCGAGTACGGCGCGAAGGCCGCGCACCGCGTCGACTTCGCCAACGAGGTGGACGAGTCCTGGTTCGAGGGCGTCGCCACTGTCGGCATCTCCTCCGGTGCCTCCGTCCCGGAGAACCTCGTCCAGGACGTTCTCCGGCTCCTCGCCGACTACGGGTACGGCCAGGTGGAGGAAGTGGTGACGGCGCAGGAGGACATCATCTTCTCCCTGCCCAAGGAGATCCGCGCCGCTCTGAAGGCCATGGGCGACTCCACCCCCTCTGTCGGCGGTCGGGGCCAGCGGCAGGACCGCTCGAATCTCAACTGACCGTTCGGATTGACGCGACGCGGTTCGACGCGGCGGCAGCGCGCCCACAGACCCCGCGACGACGGCGGCCCCTCCTTCAGAGGGGCCGCCGTCGTCGTCCCGGGTAGTGCCTCATGACCATAGGACGGGCCGCCGACCTCTCCGGTCGTCAGCGGGGGGATTTCTCCAGTCAGCCGGCCGACTCCTCGAGGAGTTCATGGGCGGTCAGGGAACGGGGCGTGGCGTCGATGGTCGCCGCCGCCCGGTCGGACGATCCGGCGCTGCCTGCGCGCTGCGCGCGGGCCGTGCCGAGAAGGCTCACGTCGGCGCCTCCTGCCCCCTCGGAACTCCCGGCAGCACTGTCCACGGCGGCCTCGACGGCGTCGAGGGACGCCGAATCGAACGCGCCGATGCGGCGGGCCGTGGGGAGCACCCTCGTTTCGAGGGCACCGACGAACGAGTTGTAGCGCTCCACCGACGTCTTCAGGGACGTCCCGAGGCGGGTCACGTGGCCGCCCATGGTGCCGAGGCGCTCGTACAGCTGCTTGGACAGGTCGAACAGCTCGCGGGCGTTGTCGGTCAGGACGGCCTGCCGCCAGCTGAACGCGGCGCCCTTGAGGATGCCGAGGAGCGACACCGGGGAAGCGAGGGCGACATTGCGCGAGAAGGCGTAGTCGAGCAGTTCGGGGTCGGCCCGCAACGCCTCGGAGAGCACGGATTCGACCGGGATGAAGCAGATGACGAGTTCGGGGGAGTTGGTGGCGCCCTCCCAGTACTTCTTCCGGGCGAGGGCGTCCACGTGCGCCCGGAGCGCCTTCGAGTGCTGCTTCAGCAGGTCGTTGCGGCGCGCGCCGGCATCGGCGTCACCGCGCTCGTCCGATGCGCCTCCCAGTTCCTGCGCCGCGAGGAAGGCGCTCAGGGGTACCTTGGCGTCGATCACGAGCTGCTTGTCCCCGGGAAGCTGGACCACCATGTCGGGCCGCGCCCGCTCCCCGTCGCCCGCCGTGAAGGACACCTGCTCGAGGAAGTCGACGCGCGACAGCATGCCGGCCGCCTCCACCACGCGTCGCAGCTGCACCTCACCCCACTGGCCGCGCGCACTGTTGCTGCGAAGGGCTCCGGCCAGGGAGGAGGTGGTCGACAGCAGGAGTGCATCCGCCTCGCGCGACTCCTCGAGCTGCCGCGCGAGCTGCCCGTACTGCTCCACCCGGTCGCGCTCGAGCAGGCCCACCTGCCGCTGGACCTGCGTCAGCTTCTCCGCCACCGGCGCCAGGGCCCGCAGGACGTCGTTGTCGGTGGATGTCTTGCCGGTCAGCTCGCGGTTGTGCTGCTGCAGGAGATCGCGCTGCGCAGCGGCGGCCGCGAGCTCCGTCGTCGTGCTCCCCAGGCGGGCCGTGGCGTCGTCGAGCTCGCTGCGCAGCTCGTCGTCGCGCAGCCGCACGGCGCGGTACACCAGGAACGCGCCGACGGCGCAGCCGATGAGGAAGGCGAGGAGGACGAGGAGGGCGGCGGTTGTACTCATGCCCACACTGTCGCAGGAACCTCCGACAATCAGGCGCGCCGACACCGCCGGGCCGTGTGCCGACGCCCGGTAGACTTGTCTCCCGTGGCTCTTACTATCGGCATCGTCGGACTGCCCAACGTCGGCAAATCAACACTTTTCAACGCGCTGACGCGCAACAACGTCCTGGCGGCGAACTACCCGTTCGCGACCATCGAGCCGAACGTCGGCGTGGTCAGCCTGCCCGATCCCCGCCTCGCGAGCCTCGCCGAGGTCTTCGGGTCGAAGCAGGTGCTGCCGGCGACCGTCTCCTTCGTGGACATCGCAGGCATCGTCAAGGGTGCGTCGGAGGGGGAGGGCCTCGGCAACCAGTTCCTCGCCAACATCCGCGAGGCCGAGGCGATCGCCCAGGTCATCCGTGTGTTCGACGATCCCGACGTCATCCACGTCGACGGCAAGGTGGACCCGCGCTCCGACATGGAGACCATCAACACCGAACTGATCCTCGCCGACCTGCAGACGCTCGAGAAGGCCATCCCGCGCGTCGAGAAGGAAGTGAAGATCAAGAAGCGCGAGGCCGCGCAGCTCAGCGCCATGCAGGCCGCGCAGTCCGTCCTCGAACGCGGCGACACCATCTTCTCGTCGGTCGCCAGCGACAAGCTCGAGATGGATCACCTCCGCGAGCTCAGCCTGCTCACCGCAAAGCCGTTCATCTACGTGTTCAATGTCGACGACGCCGTCCTCGGCAGTCCCGAGCGCCAGGAGGAGCTGCGCCAGCTCGTGGCCCCGGCAGATGCCATCTTCCTCGACGCCAAGCTCGAAGCCGACCTCGTGGAGCTCGACGAGGCCGAGGCCCGCGAGATGCTCGAGATGAACGGCCAGGAGGAGTCCGGCCTCGACCAGCTGGCGCGCGTCGGCTTCCACACCCTCGGCCTGCAGACCTACCTCACGGCAGGTCCCAAGGAGACCCGTGCCTGGACGATCAAGAAGGGTGCGACGGCGCCCGAGGCCGCCGGCGTCATCCACTCGGACTTCCAGCGCGGCTTCATCAAGGCCGAGGTGGTCTCGTTCGACGACCTCATCGACGCAGGTTCGATGAGCGAGGCGAAGTCCCGCGGCAAGGTCCGCATCGAGGGCAAGGAATACGTCATGTCCGACGGCGACGTGGTCGAATTTAGATTTAATGTGTAAATTCCGTGGTTGATCTGCAGGTTCGATTTATCGGTCGGAGGGCCTGTTGATCCTCATCCATAGAATTAAGTGAGGCTTTTCTTTCCTCCCGGATGCGCGTCGTTTCGCTACTCTGCGTACGGGGTGTTTCTGCTGAGTTGAGAGCGTTCGGTTCTGCACGTGGCAATCTGTCAGGAGGACGAGGATTCGTGGACCTGCCGCGTGGTCGTTCTTGCCGGTCTAGATTCACCGGGTTGGTGTTGGTAGGGTCATCAGCGTCCGCTCGCCGGTGTTTCTCTTTATCCGGCATTGAAGCGGTGGTCTCTTGGGGAGGATGTTTTTTATGTCGCGTGTGTTGTCTACCGAGCAGGCGAAGGCTGCTATCGGTCAGGTCCAGTCGATCATCAATGGTGGTTTCACGGATCAGATCTCGGCGCTGGATGGGCAGGGCAAGATCCTGTCGGACCCGAATGTCTGGGACGGGCCGTTGGCCTCGCAGTTCCGTGGGTCCACGTGGCCTGAGACGAAGGCCGCTTTGGACAAGGCCCGCCAGGAGCTCGAGGAGCTGCGGACGCAGCTGCAGAAGATCTCCCAGGACATCTTCTCCGCCGGCGGCGGCGCCTGAGCAGGAGCCTTTCGCGGTGACTTCCGGCTGACCGCGCCACGTGGTGGAGTGGCGCGGTCAGCGGGATCGTCACGGAAACAGAGGTTCCCCCGGTACTGGCTTTCCCGGACCGGGTCTTCGCTCAGCGGGTCTTTTTGCGTTGTTCTGCCGTGGGCGGGGGTGTCCTCCGCCGGTCGTGGTTGGTGCAGGTCTCTTTTCTTATAGGTTTCTTCCTGTTGTAGGTCTCTTTTCTTCTTGCTTTTCCCGAACGGGTCTTTGCCCGGCGGGTTCGATTTTTTCCTGCTGTTTTCTTGCTGTTGTGCTTTGCCTGGGGGCGTTCGTTGTGACCGAGTTCGTGGAGATGCCGTTATTGCCGGAATCGGATGCCTCCCATGGTGGGCGGTTCGACTACGCGGTGGCGGGAACGGTGCAGCGGGCGGCGCTGGCGTCAGGCCTTCCTTGCCTACATCACGAACCACCGCGCGAACAACGGCGGCACAGAGGCCATCAATGGCATCATCGAACTCCACGGTCGCCTCGCCCGCGGCTATCGCAATCGCCGCAACTACCGGCTCGGCATGCTCCTCGCCGCCGGCGGCCTCGAACAATGACCCCTACCGGATGTCTGAAGAGCCGCATTGGGTTGGGTTCGTCGTGGCGCGTGCCTGTTCGTTTGTCTGGGGGAGTTTGAATGAATTTCGATAAGGGGGTCGCCGATCATCTGATCGGTGCATGTCGAGACGCGGCACGTGCGTTGCAGGATCAACGCAGCGGACGGGAGCAGGTCTCAACGGCTGCTCTTGCGGAATTCCGGGGCGTGTTCGCGGACTGTTTCCGGGAGAACGTTGCCGCTGAACGGGCGGCCCGTTCCGAGTTGGTCCATATGCTGGACGATGTCGCCCGTCAGGCCCAGAAAGCGAAGAGCGCCGCGGAGGTCGAGCAGCGTCGCCGAGATGAGCTGACGGAGTGGGCTCTTACCGCCGGATGGGCGAGCGCCGGTAGCGGTGTTGCAGTGGATACGGGGCCGCGCCCGTCCATGGAGAAGACCGACCGTCCGTCGGTGAACGCGGACACTGCACGGCAGGGCCTGCGTGCCTGGGCGAGCGGAAGCACCGCTGGGGCGAGTTCCGCTGATCCTGCCACCCTGGACTCCGCGGTGTCGACCTTCAGGATCCTGGACGACACCGCCCGAGGAGCAGCTGACAAAGTCAGTGCGGCAGTGTCCGAGTTCGAGCAGGAATGCTCTTGGGCGCACTCTGATCTCCACGCTGTCGGTAGCGGGCTGCGGCGGTTCCTGGAGGACAACCATCAGGACGCGACCCGGCTTTCCGACATCGCTTCGACGTTCCGTGCTGCCGGTGGCAGCGGACATGTCGGTCAGATGACAGTATCGAACGACGTTCTTGTGCTTGCCACCGTACCGGCGTCCTTATCGGGTGCGGCCCTGCTGAGCTATCTGTCTACTGCGACGCCGGCGGATACCAAAGCGCTGGCAACATTGACCGGATGGCAGCAGACCCTTCAGCGCATGGGTCCATCGATGATCGGGGCCTGGTGGTCGGGCATGAACGCGGGGGCCGGCACCGCCGCGGGCGTGGCCGGCACCGCCGCGGGCGTGGCCGGCGCCTCGCAGCTGCAGGAGTTGCTGCTCGCTGCGGCTCCTGCGATGTTCGGCGCTTTGGACGGGATGCCCGCACTGGCCAGGGTACGGGCCAACCAGTTGAACGCGCCGAACCTGCTCCGGGCGGCGGAGAAGGATCTGGAAGCAGCCCTGAAGTCGTCGTCGGGGACCGGGCAAGCCCGCCACGACCCGAACCGAACGAAGATACTGCAAAATGAGGTGGCATACCTGAAGCAGGTGGAAGCCGGGGACGTGCAGCTCTACCTCTATGACCGGGATCGGTCCCGGATCGTGGAGTTGATCGGCACTCCAGACCCCGACACACGGCACGTGATCACCTACGTCCCGGGGACATTCACCGGGATGAACAGCTTCTACACAGGCGGGGTGCAGCAGGTGTCGAAATACATCAATGATGAGGTGTCGGGGACGGTGGCTTTCGTCTACAAGGATGGGCGGTTCCCCGGGGAGGAGGACACCGCCGGCGGCCCGAACATGGGGAGAATCGGCGAGGCGAACGATCAGGACCTTGCACGCGCGTCCGGGCAGCAACTGGCATCCTTCGAGTCCGGGATGCGCACGGATCCCTACCTGAACGGTGCCGAACAAACCGGCATCGGACACAGCTGGGGCCTGGCGAACATCACCAGCTCCGAAGTCGCCGGAGCCCGGTATGACAAGGTGATTTCCCTCGCCGGGGCCGGGATGCTCCCGGACTGGGAACCCCAGCCGACTACGGAATACTCGAACCTGTACTACTACGATGTGCTCATCCATGGTCAGGGAGTTACCAACCCCTTCACGAATAGAGGGGTTGTGTGGGATGGAAACAACCCGATTCATCGCGATGAGTTCGACCAGCACTTCTACCGCGGACCCGACGACGACGAACTCGACGGTGCGATCAACAGCGTCGAAGAAGGGAACATCCTCATGGACAACCACAGCCTCATCGCCACCGGCAGCGAAGACAACAAGAAAGCGCTCGAAAAAATGCTGAGAACTGTTATTCGATGAGGGCGCGAAGCGGTGCCATGACGTTGTTGCTGGTGGGTCTGATCGGGCTTGCCGGTTGTGCTGGAAACCCTAACGCAAGTTCGACCGAGCCACCTGCGCCAACGGCTGCTCTAACACCGGAGGAACCGATGAACGCTGAACTCACCTGGCAGGAAGCCAAAGCCCACACCCAGGCCATGGAACGGGAGATCGCCGCACTGATCCCGGAAGCCGCTGTTCTCTCGATCGATCAGAAGAAAACGGGCACGCTTCTGTCCTGCAACGAGACCCAGCACAACTGGAATGCTTCAACCACGGTCACGGTCGCCGAAGGAACCGAGATAGAGCCCATCGTGAAAACCATCGAAGCCCACTACCGGGAAAACGGAACCGAAATATCCGTCGATAGGGACGAAGTCGATAGGAACGAAAATGAAATCTATCGGATCCAGATCGACCCGCCTGCTCCAGGGGAGAATTATCTCGTCTCCGAAGGATTCTCCCCGAACGAGATCCGTATCGCCTCGGGATCCGCGTGCTTCACCTTGCCCGAGGGCATCTACCCGGGCGGAGATTTCTAAAGGCCCGGTGCGTGGGGGATCGAAGGTCTCACACTGACCATCCCGGCCGAAAGACCTCGACGTGTTCAACCCTATCTTCGCGACGCCTGATCTGACGACGTTCTGCCGCCTCGACGATTTGCGGGAGGTTCTTCGGCGCCTTCAGCTGGGCGCCATGCAAGCGGACTTTAGCAAGAGTCATTGCTGATGAACGAGGGGCGCTGATGGTAAGCGAGAGTCCGCGAGGCGAATCGCGCAGGCGAGGATTCGGGTGGTTGTGGAACCTCCTCGGGATAGCCATCATCCTGATCGGGCTGGGTGTCGTCCTGAGCCCCGTCTAGACAAGATCGCCGTCGAGACTGTGTGCGCGGTGAAATTGTCTTAGCGGAACCGAGAACGGCGTCGGGCGGGTCCAGGGGGTCAGTGTCGACGGCAGAGGTCTTGGTTGAAACCGCCGACTGCGGGCCAGTAGTCATTGATCAGGGCGTAGATTTCGAGAATCAAGAGGAAGTTGCATCTTCCTTCGCGGTCGGATCAGAGTACGAGTTCGATATCGGCTGGTACTCGCGAGTCGTAATGAAAGATGTGCTCGGTCATCTACCGTCCGCGCAGGACTATCGGCTGGTAAATTGATTCGCCGGCTATAGATGGGGTGATCAGTATGGCAGCCCTGAGAGAGCAGTATCTCAAGGTAGTCGAACACGCCCGCTCGGGGGTCCTTGGTCTGAAGCATCACTGGACGTATCTGCTCATCGACGGTCAGGGGAAGGAGCGAAGGCTGCGCAGTACGGGCGAGGTGCTTGACGCACTCGAGTCCCGGCACGGTCGTCAGGATGCTTATCTGTGTCTGCATCGAGCCGCGGATCTTTTTCGTGAGGGGCGGTCGGGGTGGATCGGATTTCCCTCAGGAACTTTCGTCGTGGACCCGATCGAGTCGCATTGACGCCGCGATGTACAGGGCCGGTGGGTCCGCAGTACAGGCCGACGGCCGAAGCCCACACGGATGAACGATTTTTCCGGGGCCGACGACCGCGAGGTGGCCGCAGCAGCGCACGGTGAACCCGCTTAGCACGCGTGAGGTCACCAGCATGATCCGCTGGTCAGTGGTGCAACATACGTTATTCGGCTACGGAACGTGGTGGAATTCCGGTTCAATGTGTAGATCTCAATCAATTGCTTGAGAGAGGCCCGGGATGCTGACTGCATCCTGGGCCTTCTTGTCTTAGCTGCCTCGGCCGATGGGAACCTGAAGTACTTCCGTGCTGGTGATTGCTCCCGACCCGATTTTGCCTTCAGCGCATGACTACCCGCCCGGGTTGTAGGTCAGAACCTGCTGCAGGACGATCGATACGATGACCGCGATCATCACCTCCACGCCCGACATGAGGATGATGGCTTTGCTCCAGGCACCCCCGCTGAAACGGTACCGGCGCCGTGTCCTCAGCCAGACGATCAGGTAGACCAGCGAGATCAGGTACATGACCGGCAGGACGAACAGAAAGAACGTGAAGAAGGTCCCGCCGTAGCCAAAGCTGCTATCCCTGGTCCCGTACGCGAGCAGGAAGATACGGGGCAACAGGTAGGAGAGCAGGAGCGCGAGCCTTAGTCCACGGATCGACCGGGGCGGGCTCGGCCTCACGGTCGATGCCGGACCCTGTGTTTCGCTTGGTTCATCCCAGATCGCGGTCATGCAACAACACTTCCCCTCGTAGTGATTGCGCACTCCCGCTGGTCCTAGCCTGCGAGGTCCTGTGTGCAACCTACATGGCGGTATCGGAGGCCACCATTCGCTGGGCCGCCCCCGGTTGTGTCACTCCTCAAGGGGTCGGAAAGCGGTGCACACGTGGAGTTCGAGAACGTCCGCTCCCGCAGTCATCAATCGATCGATCGCAGGAACCCCGTCGAGCCAAACGTTTCTGAGTGGCGGCACTTGGTGACATTCAGATCCTGCTCGTCTGTGAATCCGCGAAACGTACTCGGACGCAATCCTGGGAACGGTCCGAATCAAACGCCTTGCCTCAAGATCTGCTCAGATTCTGGTCGGCGTGTGACATGCCGTGCAAAACTTCGAAAAGCGTCCAAAGGGGACGCCTATGACTACGGGATACACATGAAAATCAGATCGGGGCTCATCGCGGTCCTTACCGCCGGGTTGCTCTTCACCGGCATTACCGCTCCCGCCGAAGCAGGAGCCACCTACGTCACCAACCTCCGCGCCGCAGCACGCGCACTACCCGTGGCAACCGAGAACAATGTCGGCTATGACCGGACCCGATACTTCGGCGACTGGAATGATGCAAACCGTGACTGCCAGAACACGCGTACCGAGGTCCTCGTCACTGAAACCAAGGCCGCTCTCACCTATACGACGGCCCGCAACTGCACCGTCGCAAAGGGCCGCTGGATCACAACCTGGGACAACAAGACCCACACCTCGGCGTCCTCCGTTCAGATCGACCACACCGTCCCTGTCGCCGAGGCCTGGGGGTCCGGAGCGAGGAACTGGGCGCAGGCCCGCCGCGTGGCGTTCTACAACGACATCGGCTATGCCGGTTCCCTCAACGCTCAGACCACGCTCTTGAACCAACAGAAGCAGGCCAAGGGGCCCGAGGACTGGATGCCACCACTTAACAGGTGCTCCTACGTCGCTCAATGGATCACGGTGAAGGCCCGCTGGGGCATGACCGTTGACTCACGCGAGAAAGCAGCCCTGGTGCGCCTCGCCGATCAGTGCCCCGTATCCAACCTGACAATCACCAAGTACTAATCCACGTCGACAGAGCGTCCGTCCTCATCGGGGCGGGCGCTTTGTTGTAGGTCGGCATTACGGTCGTCGGTATGGAACACAAATCTCATCCCGGCTGGCATGGCGTCCCCATCAGGACGAGGTGTGCAGCGGCATCATTGAGGCTTTAGGTGCGGGATCCGGTCGGATTACTGACATATATTTTGCTCACCCTGATGGGACACCGGATGTTGAGCGCACGAAGGACTACATGGATACCATCCAAGCCGTGCGGCGCTTTGCTAGGCGCTCAGTACCGCCTTGGTCGTACTTTTTTCGGTGACCCCAGGGTAGCGGAACCGTGTCGACTTTTTAGATGGCGACTTCCATCCGCGGACAGCTGCCGTATCGCTGGTACTTCGAAGAGGGGTCTCTAAGTCGTGCACTCCGTCGTACCCGAGCGAGCAATACGTCCAGACGGAGTGCACTTCCTCAGCCGCCGACATCAAAGCTTGAACAGATCAGCGGTCGTTGGCGTCATTCGAGGGCCTTAGGCAGAGGTTGACCGGCTACGGAACGTGGTTGAATTTCGATTCGATGTATAGACCCCTCGCCTGAATTAGTAGGAATGCCGCCCTTGTGAGACTAATAGGGCTGATGCCCGTACCGCGGCCATGCCTTGAACGACCTCTGGCGGGTGCTCCCCGGCTGCCGTCCCTGAACGTGACCGCCTCCGCGGGAAACAGCCCAGGCGCCCCGGTCCTGGGGTGGCCTCGATTGGTGTCTTCCTCGTGTAGTGCGTAAGGTCGACCATGCGCCGCGGGGTGGAGCAGTTCGGTAGCTCGCTGGGCTCATAACCCAGAGGTCACAGGTTCAAATCCTGTCCCCGCAACAACAGGGCACCTACTCAGGATCATGGTGAGTAGGTGCGTGAACTGCAGAAAGCCGGACTCACGGTGACACACGATGAGCGCTCGGTGGAGGCTCCTCACCCGCACTCCCACCGGCGTCACCGATGTGGGGTAGTTCGCCTCGAGCGAGCGGTGGGTGACCGGCCTCCTGTTGCTCAGGTACAGAAACGGTTCTTGACCGGGATCTCACGTCGCCGGCACTGATCCTGCCGCACCCACGCCTCACAGGCCCGCGAGAACTCCACCCACTGCGCGTACATCGCATCAGGACTCCATGCCATGGCGGAGCCCTTCACCGTCTGCTTCCGGCCGTCCGGGCAATCCAACTCCACCCACAGGGCAGGTGCCTTCTCTGGCTCCGTCGCCGACTGATCGGGTGGGGCGAGCTGCAGCGGAGGCACATACCGGTTCGCGCTCGGCGGCATGCCATGCCAGCCGGGGCGAGGAACGGGAGTCACCGGCACACCGGACTGCCGCCCCCGACATCGCAGTCTGAAGACTCGTGGTCAGTCGTTGAGAGGAGGGCCGTGCGGGTTTTCGACCTACTTACCTGGATTGCCGTCCTCGCCAGCGACCGCATCGGCGCCACGTCGTGTGGACGAGAAATCAGCCGGGTCGGGACCGCGCATCAACGCCCGGTCGAGATCGACGTGATGCTGAACCTCGCCGTCTCGGAAACGGACGTCACACACGTGCCACGGCCATACACCTGCCTGAGGGCCCACCAGCAGCCGGCGATCGCCGCCGTGACGACGATCACCGCGGCGGCACCTCGCCCAAGTGTCACCGGCAACGAATAACCTGTGGACGGACCCATCAGCAAGAGAAGCCAGCCATGATCACTCACCCCAGCGAATACCACGACGCAGACTCGAAGACGCTCGTTCCGCAGTCCCGGCGGACCCTCGAGATCATCGAGCGGGGCCGGCTGATGCCGCCCCTGCCGATCCAGGTAGCCCTGCGCGAGCGCTGTTCCGCCCCGGTTCTGACGCTGCCCTCACTGCCGCCGGTCATCGACGTAGAGGCGGCCTAGGAGCTCGCGGTGAGCTGTACGCGGCGAGGGTGGCGCGCGTGATGCGGTAACGAGTACTCGGCCTCTATCCTGACGCGGCGGCGCGGGTCTACCGTAAGTTCATGTCAGGCGCTTTAGATCACTCACTCAACCTCGAGCCCGACACGGCCGGCGTGCGTATGCGGGATGTGATGGGGCAGCTGCTTCAAAAGCTGAGATACGAGCCAACAGTAAAGCGCATCCGTGCCACCCTTGGCGGGCAGACTGTCGTCGACACTACGCAAGCGATGCTCGTGTGGGAACCACGCCGGGTCGTGCCAGGATATGCCGTCCCCGACAAGGACATTCGCGCCGAAATCTCGCTTCGCAGCTCAGCCTCACTCGAGAATGGCCCAGTCGGATTCATGCTTCCCGACCTGTCGAAGATCCCCGTGTTCGACCCGCGTACCCCGTTTGACGTCCGCATGACGCCGGGCGAGCTTCTCGAGGTGCGCGTTGCAGGAACGGGCGCTGCAGCAGCTGGATTCCGCGCCCGTGACCCCGGTCTCGCCAACTACGTGATCCTCGCGTTCGGCGACTTCGACAGGTGGTTCGAAGAAGACGACGAGATCATCAGCCATCCGCACGATCCGTACGGTCGCATCGATATTCGACGCACCTCCCGGCACGTCCAGTTGATGCTCGACGGCCACGTCTTGGCCGACACCACCCGAGCTCGGATGTTGTTCGAGACGACCCTCCCTGCCCGGTACTACCTTCCGATCGAGGACGTCGTGGCGCCGCTCGAGCCCAGTTCGACGAGGTCAATGTGCTCGTACAAGGGTTATGCGACTTGGTACTCCGCGATCATCGGAGACAGGAGAATCGACGACATTGCCTGGCAGTACGAGCACCCGCTTAGCGACGCAACCGACGTGCAGGAATACGTCGCGTTCCTCGACGAGCGAATCGACCTCGTCATCGACGGCGAGCAGCAGAAGCGCTCGGTCACTCCGTGGTCGTAATGAATGTGGTCGTTCCACCGCCGGTTGTCCGTGTCGGCTTTCCGCATCGGTGGTGGCGGGAGAGCCGGAGCGCCAACAACGGCAGCATCAATGCCGCCGCGGAATCGGAATCTACCTGTTAGTTGAACGTCCCGCTCGAGGTCCCACAACGGGCGGTTGGCGTCCTACTTGACGGAGGCGCCGTTCTCGTAGACCGCGGTGACCTCGTACCTGACGTCCGGATCCACAGCCATCACTTCGAAGGAGTCTTGTCCTGGCAGCAAGGGACTCGAGGAATTGACGACGGTCGTGCCATCGTCTGGACTGGAGCACGTCACCTCGTCGCCGCCCGCCACTACGAGAACGCCAGCGCTGAGGCACTTGAGGTCCAATCGGATGTGCGTGGCATCCTCTGGTGGTGCTCCCAATTCAATCGTTTGGGTACCGGTAAAGGTGCCCTCGATGGCCTCCGAAACTGCGTTGGTCGCGCTACAGCTGGCGAGGAAAACCACGGTCAGACCGGAAGCTGCTAAAGCGGATAAATATTGTTGCCTCATCCGCGCAGAGTAACGTTTCACCGATTGGATCGACCCTACGTGCACTGAACCGTTGCAGGACCGTTGTTCTACTCATTGAGCCTGCGGCAGCCTGGCAGTAGGAGTGCGCCCATCATGCCGATTCACCATCGGCTTACGGGCCGACCAGATGTTCCGGTGACGACTCCCGCTCGAGTACGGCCGCACGACCGATGAGCCACCAGAAGCTGCCACCGACCACGATCGTTCCAAGACTCAGGATGGGCCACAGGTAGTAGGCGACAGCGAAAAGGACCTCCTCGGCATCGGACCCTTCCGACGGCCCGAGACTGCTTTGGATGAATACAAGAGCACCCCAAGCGATGATTGCCGCTGCAAGGAGCCAGACGTACCTACTCCACGGCCTCCTTGGAGACCTGCGCAGTAAGAGGATGAAGCCGACGGTGAGTACAGCGACCGGCAGCCCGACGAACCCCACGGTCAGCCGGGCGAGTTCGTTGGAGTTCATGCTTCACCCTAGCCACGCAGCGTCGCCCACTTCCGGAACGTCCACCAGAGGATCCTCCGCCGGGCACTTTCGGAGTAACCCTGCTGGGAAGCGAAATGGGTGGTGTTCGTGAGCGAGAAAGGCTCACTGCCCGGAATCTCCAATTCTCACGATCCAACCGACCAGACCCCCATGATGACTGCGACGCTGCCGCACGCTGGGCACGGTGTGTTGCATGGCGCTCCCGACTTCCGCCAACCCAGTTCCACGATCTACTGGGTACCGCACAGAGACTTGATCGATTCGTGTGACACAACCTGAAAGGCGAGTCCACTCCGCCGCGTCGTACCTCTCGCCTGGCGTGCCGGCATAAGTATCGCGTTGCAGGGACACCGGTCGGCGGCCCTCGAACAGGCGAGCAAGCCACTCCTGATCCATTGGTACGAGGGTCCACTCGACCTCTTCATCGAGTACGACGTCGAAGCCGTCTTCCGCCACTTGCCACTCCGTCAGCCAGACGTCAGTGTCACGCGGGCCGGCAGGAGGGGCGACGTCCTCGACGTCGACGTCGTCGGGTTGTACTGCTGTAAGTGGTTCGTACGAGCCGAAGTAGTGGGAGTGCTCGTCGGGCGGACAGGACCTATCGCATCCCTGCCACGTACCCGCCGAGGACAACCGCGGCGCGCTTCGATCTTCCATCCAATGAGCCTAGAGCTCCTTCAGTGACTGATCGCTGTTTGCAGCGAAACTGGCCCGCTGGAGGATCGGCTATCGATACTCTTGCTTCGCCCAGTCTGGCCAAGTGTCAGGAGCTGCGTCGAGGTCGATGCCGCGCAGCCGGACTAGGGTGACATCACCAAGCCCTTTAGTGACCGCCCACAGGCTGTGCGATCGCCCATTGCTGCGCTGAGGTATCCATTGCAGGACAGCATCAAGATCGGTCTCTGACAGCTCCCACTCCTCTTTCCGGCCGGCGTCGTCAGCCCAGAAGTACACGCGATACGTCGGCGCATCGACCTCCGAGTTTGCATCACGAGGGTCAATCAGACGAGTTTTCACGGTCCGACGATACTCGTCAGATCTCCACTCAACGCCCGTACAGCGATCCTCAACCGCTCGGTGCAAAGCTCAGCCCAGGGCCTGATGCCACAACAACCGATCACCCCTACGCTGTCAGCTATGCCAACCACTTCCTGCCCTGCCTGCAACCACACTTTCGACCCTGCAATCGCTGACCCGGAGAGCACACCGGATCCTTCCGTGCGGTACTGGTTCACCACCGACAACAGCTCATCCGGTCCCATCTCCACCACCGAGGCCTACATCGCCTATGTCCGCAGCATTGACGGACCTCCAGTCTCGCGTAAGCGATTCGTCGCCGATCTGGCCTACCTCGGTGTCGAGGAGGTCAACGACGACGGCGAAGCCGTGTTGCTCCGCGACTGACTGAACCCAATCGACGCACGAGCCGTACACCGCAGCGATAAGGACATTCAGCGCAGCCCGCAGGGGATCCTGCTGCGGGACGATCGAGCCACGGCTTACGGTAGTGACCGACCTGCAAAGCCACGCACCAGTTTCGGTGCCTTGCTGTGCAGCGCCTGCATCGAAGTCAGGAATTCTTCGACGGGACGGACCTGCGCTCACCGCTGACGTGCGCTCGGATTGGCGGGAAGGGATCCTCGACGAAATCCCACCCCAGGAACTGACGGCACGACTCGTCAGCTCCTATGCGGCGCAGGCGGATGACCCGGATGACGGGCCGGTGTTTTGGTCAGCGCTTGCCGCGGCCAGCAGGAAACCTGCCGCCTTGATCCCGGCGTCCGCGACAGGGCACTGGGCATCCTGGATCGTGGGGGCGACGTAGCTCGCTGGGACGAGGAGGACCCGGGCCTGGCGAAACAGCGCAAGAAAGTGCTCGACAGGCTGTTGGAGAAACTCTCGGGACGGCAACCGGCGCCAAACGTCTCAGGCGTCCGGTGCCGCACGGTGTGGCATTCAACGTCGGAGACGCGGTGCTGCTGCGTTCTCCGGGCGGCAAGTGCGCCATCGTGGTGGTGGTCGGGCACCAACCCGGCTGGCCCAAGGGCACCGAGAACCCGGTGGTGGAACTGCTGCTCTGGGACGACGCCGGGGAGCTGCCAACGCCTGAATTCATGGCCATTGCACCGCCCCTGCCTACCGACGGGGAGATCACCCTAGTTCCCGGTGAGGCGCCGCTGCCGGTGCGGCCGAATCTGTTCTCGCTACATTGTGAAGTTCCAGCGTTTGGGCCGACGGTGACTCGGAGGGCCGTTAGGGATCCTCGAGCGGGACGAAGCCTGCCACGGAAGATTCACTCAATCGCTGAGAAGACCACGCTAATGTCCGAGGGTTCTGCTGGGTCATTCACGTAGACGTCTACCCTGAGCTGGCGAGGCACACGATGCTCGACGAGTTCTTCGAGGTAGGCGTCCTTGATGGTCAGGACGCCCGAAGGCACCGATAGCGCCTGGGCGTGAAGCAGGTGACTGCCGACCCCACGGTCGGAAGACTTAGACCGGTCGAGAATGCGAAGTAATGTCGGGCCGTCGACACCATGCCGGGTACCGATCGCGATGCTCAAACTAGTGGCTGACACTGGTCCGCTTGCTAGCGCCGCTGGTAACTCCCCACCGTCGCGGCATTCAATGAAGACCAAGGCATTGGGGACAGAAACTGACGCTTCGTGCTCGCTCATGGACTGATCCTAAAAGGACTTACCTGGCCGAGGTATCTCGGTGACGGATCCCTCAGCGGATTTCACTTCGACATAACGAAGAGGGTCGCTAGGCTGGCGAGAACTCTTAGCTGAGCAAGTCAACGAAGGTGACCATGACAGTAGTTGTTGTTCCTGACCTCAAGACTCTCTCCCGCGGTTGGAGTGATTGGATCCTCTTCGCGGAGGTTCAGGAGCAGCTTCGGGAACGGGGTTCGAAAGATGAAACCCGTGACTCGGTCACGTGGGCAGTACTCCATGAGCGCGAGGGCTACGTTTGAACGGGCGTGATACTGCCCGATCGTGGGGAGTTCTGGGGTGAATCTGGAGCCGGCCTGGCATCGCGTATGCAGGCGTGGCTCGATGATGTCCCAGCCGACGATCCCTTGGGGCCATCAATGAACCTGTTTTTCGAGATCGCCGAGCGGGCTGTCGCCATCATCCCGGAAGAGCTTCAGCTCTGACTCTCAGGCCCTGTAAGACGATCCCTGACCGGACAGTTGATGCCTGAGCTGTTCGTCTTACCGACTGCGGCGGAAAAAGCTGGCGAGGGCGGCTTGAGCGTCATCCAGGGCGCGGTCGTACGCGGCAGCGTCGAAGGTGATGGGTGGTGCGTTGGTGATCAGAGCATCTTCGGTGATGCCGTCGGACTCATCAATCCACCCAAACCTCTGCCACGTCACTGTGCTTTGGCCCCGACTGACCTGCACGCCGAGGATTCCGTCCGATACGTCGAAACATCCCCCGCAATAGAACAGTTCAGCTGTCATGGGTCTACCTCCGGGACTTGACCCACGGAGCTGCCCTAGCTGTATCAGCGCTTCCCGCATCGATGCCCGAGAGAGGCGAGTGACTAGGGGCGGTATGGGTACGTCGAAGTCATACTCAGGTTGTTCCCAGTCCCGCCACCACACTCGCAAAGGCCGGCCATCAATGAGGATGTCTAATCGCGTGCTCTCCCTACGTCTTGAGCGGCGGGATCTGTGGCTGAACTCAGAAGCGACAAAGTCAGGACCCTGCGGACGGAACGTCAGGACGTTCAAGGAGCTCATCACCGCATCCTAAGCGGAGGGCGTACGCCGAAACGGCGTCCGTACGCCGATCGCGCATCGCGCATCGTGCGTTGAACGACCGAACGTGGACGGGGAGAATATTGACGGCTGTGCGTCAGCGGGACATGGTTGTGTGAGCCGCGAACCGGGCAGAACCTGGTTATCGCTTAGCTCCGGCGAGAGTTCCGGTAGTGGGTACTTCCTCCGCCGCAGAGATGAGGCACAGAATCTCGCGGTCGTCCTTCCACGTCCAACCTTCGTTGGTGGGATAAAGAGATGTAAACCAGAGCGCCGATTCCTCATAAGCGAGACCAACGAAGTCCGCGAACTCCGCTGCGCAAAACTCTTCAGCCATCTCGATAGCCCATGGCTCTCCGAGATACTCGCCATCGGGCAGCGTCGTGACCGCATAGGCCTCAAAGACGTGTTCGTCTTCGCACGGAATGGCGATCACCTCAAGGACGTCGAAGCTTTCACCGGAAGTCGTTACATCGACCTGGTCGGGAGGTGCCAGAGTCGAGGTACAGTCCCCGGGCAGGAGAGCGAAAGGGTTCGTGTTCGTTTCGGCAACGAGTTCCCCCGCCTGATTCCGATCAGGCGCGGGCAGACTGGGCTCAAGAACAGCGCATCCGGTAGCACCAACGAGAAACAGCGCCACCGACACTTGAATGACACTTCGGACAACAGCAGACTTAGGATCTCGACCCATACCGCACCCCCAGAACACGGCCCAGCGAATGCCAGTGCCAACTAACGGGAGTATAGAAGCGGAGTACTACAAGGATCCTCAACTTAGCCACGACACGACCAAGCTCTGACGGTACCAATTGTGTCCAATACCCGTCCGCACGCCGACCCGCAAGTGGTCAGTCGATGTGCTGAGCACACCACTGACCCCGGCAACCTCACAGTCAGTACCCCGCGATTCCCGGGAAAATCACCTGCCGTGACCCAGAAGATGTCTGGAAATTCTCCTCACCAGCCTGCCTGGTGCTGGGTTCCACCCTGTTCAAGGAGCAACTCGGAAACTGTCCACTGAAATAGCTCAAAGTAAACAGGTAGGCCTGAAAACCGCGTAGTGGAGCTGGAAAACGCCCCGTCCATTGAGCGCACGCACCGAACAGCACCTGAACCGGTCGCAACCGCTGACCGGCATCGGGCCCAGACCGCCTAGATGGCATCGCGGATACTCGATCAAAAACCCTTAGCCCCTGCCCCTACTGTCGCGCCTGTTTCCCCTGGTTCTGTTACTACCCCACGACAGGAACCAAGACCAAGCCTTCGAAAGCACGTCCTAGGAATCTGAGACGACTGCTACGGACCTGATCACATCGTCCAAGAACCTTGAATGGCACTTCGGGCTTAGCCGAGGCCGTCAACGTAGGCAGACAGTTCGTCGTACAGACCATCGATAACAGTTCCTACCGATCGCGCCAGTGCTTCGCCGGAAGGCTCACCTTCAACGAACCATACTTCACGGTCCTCCTCCCCAGCGCTCTCGACGCCTTCAACGCTGTTGATCGCCTCCAGGACGGCTGCCCGAAGTCGTGACTCCAAGGGTTCGTCGCGTACGAACTCCACAGCGCCAACACTCACCTGAATGTCACCCTGCTCGTCCTTCGTAACATCAACCATGCGAATGTCGTCGTCTTCTCCGTAGAGCCATTCTTCGCCCTCTTCGGTTTTCTCGTAGCTGATATCCATAAGAAAAACTCCTAAACCTAGATGACATTCTCTTGTTGAGTACAGACGCAGAGTCAGACATCGCTGATTATCGTCAGACAAGCTCCATAAATAAGGCTCATCGAGCTCTCACCGTAAGGGCCTTCCTACGGAAAAAGCGTGTAGGCGGGCGCGTGTCGAATCGCTAAGGTCAGTCGCCTGAGTCGTGACTTGCTACCGTCTGGGCATGACGCCACGAGGTTAGAGGCATCTAGCTCGGTACAGCGCACCGCCGGTCATCACCTTCGGGCACTCCAAGCTGTTGCGATTGAGGATCCTTACCCGTGCATGGCACTGAGCAACGAAAAGATGCGTTCAGCGAATGGCGGAGGCAGTGTCCTTCATGCGTGCTTCTTCGCTTGTCTCACTGTGACGAATGATGAGGGAGACTGTGACGAGGATGACGGAGAGTAAAAAGCCAGTAACCAAAAGGACCATACAGATCAGCGATACCAGCACGGCTGCTGGTGCTGTATCCCAGATTTCGGGTTGCGACAGGAAGGTCAAACTGTTTCCGACGCCGAAATTCGTGTTGATGAGCGGGCCCAACACAAGCAGGGCGACGGTCGCGACTCCGAACCGCGCCCCAAACGTCATTGTGGACTTCGCCAGCGTTGCACTAGACATATCACTCCTCATGTCGGCCTACGTCTTCGTCCCAAGAAACGGAACCCCATGTGCCTAAGTGTGAACCCAGGCGCATATCACATCAATGCTGCCGCGGGATCGAAACCCACCTGTTAGCCGTATGTCGCATGCTGGGTTCGGTGAGGGTCGTTGACCGGACAGTTGCCTGCGCCTGTAGCTGATGCTTCTCTCGAATCAGAAGCTCAATATTTCGTGTGGTCCGGCCGCTGCTTGATAAGGTCTTCAAACTTCGCTGTCCGCTCCTCGTGGGATGCGCCAGCCTGCAACACAGGCGCTTCGGTTACATGCGCGTATAACTCGATCGCAGTTCCCTGAACAAACCAGACCGCAGATCGGTTACCGCGCTGATCGGTGCGCTCCTCCGGTGAAGGACCGAATGCAGCAGCGATGCCTGCCCGAATCGCCTCATAGCCGGCCTCGACATCCACGGGCGAGGAATTCCACTCACCGGCATAGGCGAAAAGGCCCAGGTTGAAGAGCTCATCATTCAGAGCGGACCAGGAAGCGTCCTCCACGGCAGCCCCTGGCACAAAGAACTGCCCTCGAGTCACGCCTAGAGAAGTCTCATCGTCAGGGTCCACTGGTGCGCCTAGCGTGCAGCCGAGTCGGGCGAAGTAGCTTTTGAAATGCTCTGATCCTGAAGGCCACTGCTCAATCACGATCCGCTCCAACAGCTGGACGATCACAGCAGGAGGCGGATTGAGGGACTCACCGGGCTGAAGGGCGCTCATGGCGGAACACTACGCCGCGTCACTCGTTGAGACGATCCCGCCGAGGACCAGTCCCACGAGGGATGAGTCACCGGACGCTTTTGCGCTGCGCGATGATCGCTGCGTGGGGCCGCTGACCGGTGGTTGTCCTCGTGTGGGTTTCGACTACGTCGAAGCCAACCGACGTCAGTTCTTCACTGAGCTCACTTATCGGCCATCGGTATGCCGGGGCCACGGCGTGAGCGAACTCCTCAATGACGGCGCTTTCGAAGAGGCCGAGAAGTAGCGCGCCGCCAGGGCGAAGCACGCGGGCGAACTCCAGAAGGGGGATCCTGATTGTGCTGGGCTTGTGGTGGATGAGCGAGTACCACGACAGAATCCCGCTCACTGTTCTTGGTGGGATATCAAGGGTCTCGAGGCTGCCGACATCGAACGAGACGGCAGGATACGAGTTGCGGGCTCTGTCGATGAATTCGGGTACCAGGTCCACGCCGGTGATGGCAGCTCCGCGCCCCGTGAGGAAGTTCGTCCAGTGGCCTGGCCCGCAACCGGCGTCAATCATCTGGCCGTCGATACCATCAGCCCAGGAGGAAACCAGCTGACGGTCGGAGGGGTGCACTGCATCCATCGAGCCGAGCAGTTCGGTGTACTCGGCTGCACGACGTGAGTACGCATCACCAACCTCATCAAGCATGTAGCCGAGTCTAGGCGCGGGCAGCATTCGCGTCCGTGCACCGATCCTTCACTGAGCACCTGTCCGCGCAGCACCTTCGCTAGCGGGAGCGCTTGACCTCTGCGCGTGCATCCTCGCGGTGCACAAATTCCTTCGCTGGAACGGTTCCAGCGATTGAAGCCAGACCGTCGAGGTAGTGGTCTCCAGTCCTGACGATTGTGATGCTCTGCGGAGGGTAGCCAAGGGGAGCATCGTGCCAGGTTGCATCCGGCCGGACCTCCCAAAGGTAGAGATGCCGGCGCGTTAGCTCGGCCGGAACCCCGATCCACATGGCGTCGTACTTCTTGTCTCGTTCGATGGATAACAGGACACGAGGGGCAAGGAAGGAGATGAGCATGCTCGAGGTCGAATCAAGGTCGGGTACAGGCCGACCGGGTGGAGGAGCTGGCGGCCATTCCGGCCGCGTCCTGGCGAACTCCTGCTCGAAGCTCTGGTCGGGTCTCACGCGCGCGACCTCGCGTAGACGGACGGCTGCGTACCCGTCGAAGAATCCTCCGTCCATCGTCTGTGCAAGCAGAGCCCACTTTCGACCGACAGCGACAACGAATCCGTCGACCCGCTGATCGGGACGCGATACCCGGTCGAGGCGCACCATGGCCTCTTCCTGCTGCGCGGCCAGCAATCGCGATCGGGTCTTTTCGGTAGTGGGCACATCTCATTGTGTCCGACGACGGCGTACGAGGATCGGCTAACGTGCCCCTGCTAGGGGCCCGTGGTGTTTGCGTCAGCGAGTTCGACGGTCTGGCCCACGGGGTCCTTGACCACATAGCTCCAGTAGCCAACCCAGAATGGTTCAGATCGCAGCGCATCCATCCCTGCGTCTTGCAGTCGCGCTACGGTGCTTAGGAATGCCTTCGGTGGCAGCGGGACACTCCATGCAGCGCGGGTGCTGCGCGGTCTGGGTTCGACGCCGAGCCCGAACACCCAGCCGGCGGCCTCGGTCTGGCGCCAACAGCTCGCCTGACTCACTGAAGGATCGCCGCGAATCAACCAACAAGTGACCAGGTGGCCGAGTGTTTCGAGTGCGAACGCACCTCACCGCTGACCCGCACGGGAGGTGGCACGCCGCATGGCTGGGCCTACGGCGCGGACGCGCAGATTACGCAATGCCCGCTGCACCGGCCGCGGATGCCCGAAGGCTGGCAGGACATCATCCAGACGTACAGGCCAGGCGGGCTCGACGGGCAGCGCGGCGAGCACAAACCGCCGCCGCCCGGTGCGTTCGAGGACGAATAGAGGAAGGCCCCGGCAGGCTACGTGAATGGGGGAAACACGTAGGCGACCAGGGCCCTCAACCACAGTTGTACTTGATGAGAGCGCTCCCCGGACAGCGACGGGATGGACTGAGTCACCTGATGATGATTCCGGCCCTGGCGCAGTGCTGTATCTGCCGCGCGACCACGAAGCTTATCGATGAGGGCCGGCTCTTACCCGAGGGGTGGCTGTACCGATGATTACCGTCGACGGCGGCCGCTACTGCCGCCCCGACCACGCCCACAAAGCCCGATGCACAGGAAACGTGTGGCACGGTGACACGGCAGACATCCTCGAACGGCGGGGAGCAGCAAATCATGACGGGGTCGGCAGCAGCGGATTCTTCTCGGTCGCCGCTGTCCGCACCGCAACGGGTGAGGTGCCCAACGGGTGAGGTGCCCAACGGGTGAGGTGCCCGAGAGGGCGCGGAACCAAATGCCGGGGCTCGTCGACGCGATCCTCGCTGCAGTGGGCTGACCGTCCTCTCACCTTGCTCGTGTGGCCCTCGGTTCCAGGAGTTGTTCTTGTAGGGTTCTGACGAGGAGCCGGGTGGGCTCCATCACAATGGGGGTCCACATGTCACGCGTCCTTTCCCTGTCCGTTCTCGCCGCCGGCGCCTTGCTGGGCCTGACCGCCTGTGGAGGAGGGGACGAGGCGGCAGCCCCGGCGTCGTCCTCGGCTGTCGCCTCCGAGTCGTCGACCGGTACTCCGTCTGCTTCAGCGTCCGAGTCCGCGTCCGCAGCGCCCTCCGCGGCAGCCACAGCTGAGCCGTCCGATTCCGCCTCGGGCTCCTCGGCGGGGGTCAGTGGTTCCGAGGAGCTCTCTGCCGTGCTCGCCACGATCTCGATGCCGGACGGTACACCCCTCACCATCGTTCCTGCGGAGCAGCTCGCTGCGCTGTCGCAGCAGGGTCTGCAATCGATCGAAGGTCTCGTGGTGACCCCCGAGGAGTGTGGCGCGGTGTTAGAAGCGGCCGCGCAGATGCCTGAAGGCACTCGCTACGCGGTCGGCGCCGCTGTGAACCCGACCGACCAGAGCACGACCATCATCACCATCACGGAACTCGACGGTGCCGAGGAACTGATCAGATCCCAGCAGGGGGATGCGGAAGCACGCGCCGGAACCTGTTCCACCTATCAGGTCGAGCTGCAGGGCGAAACGGCGACAGGCGAATCCACGGTGGTGGAAACGACCAACGAGGGCGCAATCTCGATGGGTGCTCGCGGTGTCCTGACTCTACCGACGGGTCAGAAGCAGAACACGACGACGGTCAGCGCGGCGCGCGGCTCGATCAGCGTCGCGGTCATCAGCCAGTCGGTGGACAGCCCGACTGCCGACATCGCAGTCCTCGAAGATCTTGTGGACCAGGTTCTCGCCGCCGCCGATCAGGAGTAGGGGCCACCCTTCGAGTCGAAGACGCCGCGTGGTTCCGACCGGGCCCGATGAGTGAATGAAAACCGAGCCGCCAACCAGGAAGAGGCACCCATGGAACCCACGGATTACATTACGCAATCTACCTCGAGTATCACCATGACGAAGCCGTTCAGCGAGGGCCTCGGCGTCCACGTCCCTCAGCTGGCAGCACCCACCGCTGAGGGCCTGCTCGAGGACCGTCCTAAGTCCGAGCCCGTGACGTTCTCCCACCTCGAGCGGGTCGATCTCCCGAGGACGCCGGCAGGGGACAAGAATCTCTGCGGGTAGACACGCCCTCACCAAGGGATGCAGCCCGAGGAGGGCGGTACGGGTACCGGCCGTGCCGCCCCTTTTCGTGTCCTCAGCTGAGCACCGGCCACCTGCCCCTGAACGCCCCCTCAAGGCATCCGACTACTACCCATACTTCATCCAGGAACTCGGCAGCGCAGTCTGGGAAGTAGCCATCGGCACACCGTTCACCGGCGACGATGCAGAAGCGCCGTCGCCGCCGGACTGCGACGCCTGGACGCCGGTTTTTTTCCTTCCCGATGGGACCGCGCAACACCGAGGGAACGGGACTACATGAACGTGATGGCCAAGGACGGCGAACGCCCCTACCGCACAGGCGAAATCGTTGACCGCCTCGTACGCAAAGCCACCAGCCTGGGCAAGCTCCGCGGCGAGCTCCGGAACCGCGGCTGAACGGGAACATCAGCCGGCACCAGAACGGCAGGGGTCTTCAAGAAAGGGAGGAGCACAAGGCCTGCACTTCAGTCCTGCGGTAAGCGTCGTCGATCCCTGCGGCCCTTGGGACGCCGACCAGCACGAGCAGGGATTCGCCGGCCATGTCGATGGCGCATGTGGCGTCGCGCGAAGGCCAGGGCGGTGCTCACCCAACCCGGGCGCCTTCGACGAGCACGAAGGGTATGCCCAAACCCAGCGGCAGACAGAACCTAGCAGGACACCGCGCCGGGCCTCGCCGGTGGTGGTGTCATGGCCATCTCGTCGGTGAGCTGCTGATCTGCCGCAGCGGCTAGGTCGAAAGCCAGCCGGGCCGTTCTCTGCGCGGGAGCTTGCGCCCAGAGCGGCACTTGGTTACCCGAGTCGAGCTGGTCGAAGGCGACGGCACCGTCAAGGCCCACGGCGAAGTCATAGCGTTTCGAGTCGGTTTCGATGGGCCCGGAGCCGAACAGGCACATCGACCCACCGCCGCTCGTGGAGGCCTCCAAGAACATCTCGGTCGGAATGAATGTCCAGTGTGGCGTCAGCTGCCCGGGCACTTCTTTGCCTTCGGTGATCCGCAAGCGGTGGCGCACCGACACGTCCCAGCGTCCGTCGACATCCGGGCTGGTATGGGGCTGTCCGGCCAGTCGGAGACGTAAGTGGGTCAGGGCGTGCTGCGCCCGATGTACCCACCTCGCGGGTAGGTCCAGCGGGCCGGTCAGTTCCCAGTCGTCCACCGTCAGGTGGTGGCGGAGGCCCGAGGATCGTTGGACTGTGCCGCGCACCGGCCCGTGCAGCCGGGCGTTGAGTGACAGTCGGGGCTGGTTCCCGCCCAGTTCGTACTCATCCTGTTCCCAACCGTAGGAAACCACCGTCTCTGTGAGCTCGAAGGCGGCGCTCATGCCTGGGCCCCCACGGCACTGCTGAGGGGTGCTCCGCCACTGGGCGGGTCTGCCGGGGCTTTGTTGGTGCGGGGCCGGTCAAGGGGCCACAGTGCCGGAAGTTGATTTCCGAGGATCTTGCCGGGGCTTGTCATGGGATGCTCCTCATGTCTGGTCTACGCGTAATTCGGTCCATTTCCAGACCAACACCGCAAGCTCTGTCCCACCTTTGCCGTCACTGTGCAGAACCTGTAATTCTGTGGCCCACCTCCAACGCAGGAGCGGTCGTGAGAACTGGACAAACGCTCCCCTCGTTCATCAGCACATGTTTTCCGGAAGGGGAAGCGTCGGTGACGGAGCAATCAGGATCATCCGAGCGTCCGGTGTCGCGCAGGCCCCTGCAAGACGCCACCGAGCCGGTATTCGGTCACCTGTCCGCCGTCGAGGTCGGATTCACACTGGTCGTTGTCTACGCAGCCCCCACCGTGGTCGACACGCAGAGGGGGCCACGGCAGGCCCGGCTGCGGGAGCCATATGCCGGGCACAGAATGCACAGGCAGGGCACAGTTTCTGCTGCTGTTCCTGACAGGATGGGCGTCTGGACTGTCAGTATGATGTCGTCAGCTCCGCCCGATCTCAGGAGTCCCCTCGTGTCCTCATCGACCGGCTTAGGTTCGCCCACGTCTTTGGCGGCCCTGCGCGAGGTGTTGCCCAAGCTCGCCCACCCGGACGGCAGTCCCTTGTGCGCGCTCGTGGTGGACGACGAGCCGATGCTGGCGGATCTGGTCTCCATGGGCCTGGCCCTGTGCGGCTGGGAGGTGCACGTCGCGCATGCCGGACGCGCCGCTGTCGAGACCGCGCGCAACACCCACCCGGACGTGCTGGTGCTGGACTGGATGCTGCCGGAACTCGACGGGCTTCAGGTGCTGGAGCGGATCCGCGCCTTCCGCCCCCACGTGCCGGCGTTGTTCCTGACCGCTCGGGACTCGGTGGATGACCGGATCCGTGGGCTGTCCGCCGGCGGGGACGACTACGTCACGAAGCCGTTCTCGCTGGAGGAGGTGCTGATCCGCCTGCACCGGTTGGTCCAGCGTTCCGGGGTGGCCGCGCAGAATTCGGACGAACTGGTGGTGGGGGACCTGGTGCTCAATGTCCGCACCCACGAGGTCCGGCGCGAGGGTGAGCCGGTGGACCTCACCGCCACCCAGTTCAAGCTCCTGCAGTACCTCATGGAGAATCCCCGGGCCGTGTTGTCCAAGGCGCAGATCCTGGACCAAGTCTGGCACTACGGCTTCGGCGGCCAAGTGAATATCGTCGAGCTGTACATCTCATATCTGCGCAAGAAAATCGACGCCGGGCGGGCACCGATGATCCACACGGTCCGCGGCGCCGGGTACGTCCTGCGACCCGCGACCTGAGGCGGGGACCGTGACCTCGTCCTCCGGCCCGCCTCCCGGTTCCTCCCCGACGTCCACCCTGTCATCGGCATCCCCGGCCCCGGCCCCGGGCCGGGGGCCCGTCTCGGCCGACGGCTCCGGCCGGGAGGGTGTGACCGCCCGGCCACGTCTGCGGATGACCTTGGCCGTGAGGACCGCGGTCGGTGTCGTGGTGCTGCTGGCCGTGGTGCTGAGCGCCTTCACCCTGACCTCCGTGGCCCTGACCGGGCGCACGCTGGACGCCCAGTTGGAGGAGAACGTGGAGCAGGCTTGGGATCGTTCCTGGTCCTACCTGTGGCGCGGCAGGCAGAACGCGCCGGACTTCGACCACGATCCTCTGAACGCCTCGGGCCAGCCGGCAGGGATGCTGGTGCTACTCATGACCGGCGGCCAGGTAGTCCAGGCGTCGAGGTTGGATGAGGAATGGGAGACGGTGGAGCTCTCTGCGCCCGGTGTGGATAGGCTGGGCGCGCTGGCCGAGGAGACTTTGCGGGCCCAGGAAGCGCAGGACCCCGAGCTGGCTGAGCTGCCGGAGGAGGAGGCAGGGGCCATAGACGATGTCCGGTTGATCCGCACCATGGACCTGGATGAGGGCAAGTTCCTCGTGCACGCGGAGGTCGTCGACGATGAGGACGGCGTGGCGGTCGTTGGACTGCCCACGGCGGCGGTGGACAGGACCAAGGCCAACCTGGCGCAGGTGCAGATCCTCGGCTCGCTGGCTGCTCTGGTTCTGGCTGGCCTGCTGAGCTGGTGGTGGATCCGCCGCTCGTTGTGGCCCCTCAAGAAGGTATCCCACGCGGCGGCCCAAGTGGCGGCGGTGCCTATGGGATCCGGTGAAGTCTCCCTGACGCCATATCGCGTACCCGGGGATCTGGCCCGCCCCGGCGACGAGGTCGGGGATGTGGGCCAGGCGCTGAACCGGCTGATCGACTCCGTGGACGGCGCGTTCGAGCAGCGCAACCAATCCGAGCAACGCCTTCGCACCTTCGTGGCGGACGCCTCCCACGAGCTGCGCACCCCGCTGGCCGCCGTCCGCGGATACGCCGAGATGATCCGACTGGCCGAGCCTTTGACCGACCGCGGCCGGGAATCAGTGGCCCGGGTGCTCAACCAGGCCGACCGGATGGGCTCCCTGGTGGAGGACCTGCTGCTGCTGGCCCGTCTTGACGCCGGACTAGACGTGCCGCGCGGCGAGGTGGACTTGGGCGAGGTCGTGGTGGACGCCGTCATGGACGGCACAGCAGCCGGTCCCGGCCACAGCTGGGTGATGGACGTGCCCGATCAGCCCGTCAGGGTACTCGGTGACCGGCGGCAACTGGCCCAGTTGGTGGCCAACCTGCTCTCCAATGCGCGCAAGCACACCCCGATCGGCACCACCGTGCTGGTGCGCCTCCAGGAGGAGACCCCGGCCGGCGTCGCGACCGTGCGCCTCACCGTGCAGGACGACGGCCCGGGGGTCGACCAGCAACTGCGGTCCGGGCTGTTCGACCGCTTCGTGCGCGGGGACACCGCCCGGACCGCGCGTGAGGGTTCCACGGGACTGGGACTGTCGATCGTCCGCTCGGTGGCCCGCGCCCACGGAGGAGATGCCACCGTGGAATCCGAACCGGGCCGGACCCTGTTCACCGTGGAGCTGCCAGCAGCGTGACACGCAGGGACTGCTGTGTCACGGTCACCCTCGAATCCCGGCCCGCAACCACTCTTCCTGATGGTGCAACAATCTCCCTCGGATCCCACCAACATCAGCCCCGGTACAGCTGCGATGTCCCGAACGGACCGGCACCACCCACGACTGCCCCCCCCGGCCGGCAGGATCAGGCCGCCGCGCCCGGGGCGCCAGCGTGGCGCCGTCAGCGGCACATGCTGCTCTGATGGGCGATCCGGACCGGATAAAGAGGTTCAGTTGGTGGATTTCACGGTACGGACCTGAGGTTGCCCCGCGCCGAAGTCGGACCGCCCGTGGCGAGCCGGGAACGCTGATCACAGGCTCTGCACAGCAACAGCACAAGGGGGACCTAGCCGGAGGTGTTGATCTGGTCATCGAAGCAGCCACACGAGAAACCAGACCCAGGAGCCTCCATGACGAACGAGGACAAGGATCCGATGGGTGCAGAAATCGTCCCGCAGGACACCGCGAATCCTCCCGCGGCAGTGAAAGACCGTCCCAAGAATCGGCTGATCGGCATCGACGCCGCGCGCGGCCTGGCACTGATCGGGCTGATGGCCATCCACATCCTGCCCGACGCAGACGAGGATACCGGGGAGCCGACCTTGTCGTGGAACCTGTTCTCCGGGGACTCGGCTGCGCTGTTCGCACTGCTGGCCGGGGTGGGGTTGGCCCTGTCCTCCGGCGGGTCCGCCCCGCACCAGGGCCGGCGGATGACCGGGGACCGGGTGGGTCTGGCAGCACGGGCCGTGGTGATCGGCTCCCTGGGGCTGGTGATCTCGGCGATCCTGCCCTGGGATCCCCCGGCCTACAGCATCCTGCTCTACTACGCAGTGTTCTTCCTGCTGGCCATTCCCTTCCTACTCCTGCGGTCCCGGGCACTGTTCGCGTGGGCAGCGGTGTTCGGCCTCACCGCCCCGGTCCTGATACAGCAACTGGGTCCGGCGTTGCCGGAATCCTCGGCCTGGAACCACACCGTGGTGAACCTGGTCACCGAGCCGGGCGGCTCGACCTCGGAACTGCTGCTCACCGGCTCCTATCCGGCCCTGGTCTATATGACCTACCTGCTGGCCGGGCTGGGCCTGGGCCGGCTGGACCTGCGCCGTGTCCGGGTTCAGGGACTCATCGCTGGGGTCGGCGCGGCCCTGGCGGTCCTGTCCAACGTGGTCTCCTTCCTGCTGTTGCGCGCCGGAGGTTACGAGGCGCTCTTGGCCACCCCGGGCATGACGTCGCACGATCTCGATGAGGCCTTGGTGTTCGGCTCGGAGGGCCTGCCCGACACCTCCGGGTGGTGGTTGGCCATCGCCACACCACACACCAATACCCCGCTGGCCATCGCTTCCAGCCTCGGCACGGGGATGCTGGTGCTGGGCGTCTTCCTGCTCATCGCCCCCCGGGCCGAGCGGTTGCTGAAGCCCTTGGCGGCCATGGGCGCCATGACCCTCACCCTCTACTTCGCCCACCTGCTCGCCCTGGCCCCGGAAGTGCACTACGACGACCAGGGCGTGTGGTTCGTCCTGCATCTGATCGCAGCTGCCGCAATAGCTTGGTTCTGGCACCGCAAGCTCGGTCAGGGCCCAATGGAGAGGGTGGTCGCCGCGGCGACCCGGAGTGCGCGACAGATCATGGCCGACGACACCGCCGACACCACCCTCGGTGGATCCACCACGGAAAGCCCCCGCGGAGCCACCGGCACAACCGCCGCCGGGGAGTCACCGACCGACCCGGGACAGGCCGATGACCACCGCTAGCACGTCGGTAACGTTGGTGCGCGAGGTCCTCTGCCGACAGATTTCTCATCAGCGCGCCGGCTTGCCTTGAAGCTCGCCCTCCCTATGTGCGGAAAGGATGCAGCCGGTCTCCGATGGGGCCGTTCAGGGGCGCTGGTCGGGAAATGGGGGAGTCGACCAGCAGGGGCTGACTGGAGAGGGCATCGACCACGAAGTCGGCGACCCACGGTGAGCTCAGACGTTATTCGGCTACGGAACGTCGTCGAGTTCAAATTTGACGTGTGAATAGGTTGCCGGTTCGGCGACTCGATCAGCTGCACGGTTGATCTGATCGAATCATCTCAGACACTTGGCAGACACCTTTGCCTCGGCATTTATCTCAAGGCGCCCGGGCATCGTGGTTGTTCCACCTCAGCGTTCAGGTCCCGGGCCCTTGCCGGGCGACGGAGTTGTCGGGGCATTCGCGGGAGGGCCGGGCGCCGGCACTGGGGCGGCCGGGGCAGCGACAGGGGGATTAGCGGCTATAAGCCGAAATGGATCGGAGCGGCTGACAGGCAGACCTTGAGGTACGGAGTCTATCGTTCCACTCATTCACATGACGTGTCGGGTCTGTCGCGTGCAGGAGACGCCGGGTATCAGAAAGAGTTCGGTAGCTTTCGGTCAGCAGACGCTCCCACGTCGGTCCTTCAGGCGCGAAGGGACAGAGCGACCCTTCCCGAGTGGTGCAACAAGAATCGTGAGATCACCGGTACGAGCCCCGCGAGTCCATGCCGCTGACTGGCTCGATGACGCGACGTACGGGCTCCACACGATCGACTACGACACCACGTCGAGGGCCCTGGATGCCACCTGCCCAGTCACCGGAAGCGGTGCCTGGATCGAGCACGGTACGGGTGATCCGATCGAGGGGCCGGCTTAGCTTGCGGGGCCCGTCGATCTCCTCTGGCTCCTCATCGACAACCTGTCAGGGTTCTTCCGTCCGCCGCGGTGCGATATGGACGGAGGCGCTGGTGCCGGCGGCCTCATGAAGACGATGAGCGCGGTGGCGAGCGGCCCCAGGAACAGCGAGATGAGGAACCATGCCAGCCGGGAGCGATTCTTCTGCTCAGCGAGCCCCGCGTTGACCAGGGCCAACGCGAACCAGAAGGCACCGCCTTCCGGTGTAGGAGCATTGTTGACCGATTCGGAGTAGGTACTGATCGTTCCCGAGTAATCGTTCATCACGAACCGGACTGCGGATCAGGACCAGGAGTCTGTGAAGCGCTGGAGTAGTAGGACCGCATTCCGTGCTTCACGCCCAGCCGGATGATCAGATACAGCACAAGGCCCACAGCAGTGATCACGACGAGCCATACCAGCAGGACGATGAAAATTTCCTGTCCACCAAGAGCCATTGCTACCCCCATGTTCGCTATCAGTTGTTCGGTGATCAGAGCCTAGTCCGACGCTCATGCCATGCTCGGTCGCGTCGGCCGGTTCAACCGGCCGACGCGCAGCTACCCGGCTACGACGTCACCACATGCGGCTGTTCGTCTCCGACACGAAGCCGCGCCCGTCCGAGAACCAGTGGATCGTCGGGCTGTTCCGGGCAGTCGGCGTCGTGAGCTCAGAGAACAGGTCCGCGTTGAAGCGGTTGCTCAGCTCGGGGGAGCTCAGCACGGTGTCCTTGGTGATGACGAAGACCGGACCCTTGAGCCCTTTGCTCTGGATCGACAGATGGACCTCGGCGTGCTGATCGAGGCGCACCTTGAGGGCTCCGATGGCGGCCTGGACATCGGCGTCGTCGTCCCACACCGCCGCGTGCTTGTCGACGAAAAGCCAGGCCATCCCGCATCACACCTGTCTGCCTCGGATCACGCGCCCGTCCGGCACGCTACCCGCGCGGTCGTCGTCCGGCCGCTCGGGGTCGTTCAAGCAAATCACCGCCCGGAGCGCCCGATCAAGCACCTGTGCGAACGCTTGCACGCTCACCGGGACGCCTGCCGTCCCCGCTTGAGTTGCAGCTCGATAACAACCCGCGACCGGCTCCTCCGGCCGATACCTGTCTGCAGCAATGTGCCACTATGCTTCTGCTCGCGTGAGTTGCGTCACCTTTGCGTGGCGCGTGTCGGCTGACCCGCAACACCGCGTAGGGCCGGAACCACGCTACGAAACAGGAGGCTGTATGCGTGTCGGACGTACTTCCAGGGCTGTGGGTGTGGCTGCGGCAGCAGCACTCGTATTGAGTGCCTGCGCTGCCAACACGGGGACCGAGACACCGGAGGAGACCGCCGAGGGGGAGGCGACGGGCGGGAACATCCGGATCGCCGAGGTGAATGCCTTCAGCTCGTTCAACGCGAGCACGTCCGAGGGCAACGTGGACATCAACGGCGTGATCGCCTACTCGACCCATTCCGGCTTCAACTACATCAACAACGACCTCGAGGTCGTCCCGAATGAAGAATTCGGAACCGTGGATGTCCTCTCCGAGGACCCCCTCAGCGTCAGGTACACGGTCAACGAGGGCGTCAGCTGGTCCGACGGCGAACCGGTCGACGGCGGCGACCTGCTGCTGCAGTGGGCCATCGAGTCCGGTTACTTCAATGACTCCACCACCGATGAGGCGGGCGAAGTGGTGTCGGGCGCCACCTACTTCGACTACGCGGGTGACACGACCGGACTCGCGCTCACCGAGCTCCCGGAGATCGGTGACGACGGGCGCTCGATCACCCTGAACTACTCGGTGCCCTTCGCCGACTACGAGGTCGCCTTCGGCCTCATGAACGAGGGAGGGCTCGACACGCCGGCCCACGTGCTGGCCGAGAAGGGCGGACTCACGGACGAGGACGCGCTCATCGAGCTCATCCGGACCGAACCGGCAGGCGACCCCGAGAATCCCGTGGAGCGTCCCGAGGTGCAGGCCGTGGCGGACTTCTGGAACACCGGCTTCGACACCAAGTCCCTCCCGGACGATCCCACGCTCTTCCTGTCCAACGGTCCGTTCATCGCGTCGGCCGTGACCCCGGACCAGTCCATGACGCTGACCCGCAACCCTGACTACGACTGGGGTCCGATGCCCAAGGTGGACGAGATCACGGTCCGCTACATCGGAGAGGCTCCCGCCCAGGTGCAGGCCCTGCAGAACGGCGAAGTGGACATCATCGCGCCGCAGGCCTCGGCGGATACGGTCGAGCAGCTCGAAGCACTCGAGGGCGTGACGGTCGTGCGCGGGAACGAGTTGTCCTACGACCACCTCGACCTCAACTTCAGCGGCGTGTTCGCCGAGGAGAGCGTCCGCGAGGCCTTCATGAAGACGGTGCCCCGCCAGCAGCTGGTGGACTCCATCATCAAGAAGCTGAACCCGGACGCCGAGCCGGTCGACTCTCAGCTCTTCCTGCAGGACCAGGAGCCCTACGAGGAGGCCGCCACGAACAACGGTTCAGAGGCCTATGCCGAGGTCGACATCGAGGGTGCGAAGGACCTGCTCGACGGCGCGACCCCCGAGGTGCGGATCATGTACAACCGTGACAACCCGAACCGCCTGAACTCCTACACGCTGATCGCCGAGTCCGCCTCGCAGGCCGGTTTCAAGATCGTCGACGTCGGCCTCGGCGCCTCCGACTGGAGCGCGGCCCTCGGCAACGGCACCTACGATGCAACCATCTTCGGCTGGATCAGCTCGGGTGTCGGCGTGTCCAATGTGCCGCAGATCTTCAAGAGCGGCAACGGCTCCAACTTCAACGGGTTCTCGAGCCCCGAGGCCGACGAGCTCATGGACGAGCTCGTGGTCGAGACCGACCCGGACGCGCAGAACGACCTGCAGGTCCAGATCGACAAGCTGATCTGGGACTCGAAGTACGGACTACCCCTCTACCAGGTGCCGGGCATGAACGCGCACAGCGACAACGTCAGCGGCGTCGAATACATGCCGAACCTGACCGGCGTCTGGTGGAACTTCTGGGACTGGCAGATCGCGCAGTAGGTCCAGCCGCATCACGCGCACCGGATCAAGCACGCCCGTGAGGGGAAGGCGTCGGGGACGAGCCCTGGCGCCTTCCCCCACGCGGACCCGACCTCGAGGCTGGAAAACCCATGGTGACCTACATCGTCCGCCGTCTGGTGACGGCCGTGCTCATCCTCTTCGGTGCGTCCTACGTGGTCTACCAGCTCACGGCCCTCTCGGGTGATCCGCTCGAGGACCTGAGGGCCAGCAACGCGCCGAACCGGGAGCAGCTGATCCAGGCCCGCACGGAGCTGCTCGACCTCAACACCCCTGCGCCGCTGCGGTACTTCGGGTGGCTCGCGGGTGCTGCCAAGTGCCTCGTGCCCTTCGCCGCGACCTGTGACCTCGGCACGAGCATCCAGGGCGAGGCGGTCACCACGTCCCTGGTCCGCGCCATGGGCAACACGATCACCCTCGTCACGACGGCCACCGTGCTCGCCATCATCATCGGTATCTCCCTGGGCATCATCACGGCGCTCCGCCAGTACAGCGGCCTGGACTACGGCGTGACCTTCATGTCCTTCCTCTTCTTCTCGCTCCCGATCTTCTGGCTCGCCGTCCTGCTCAAGGAGTTCGGGGCCATCGGGTTCAACAACTTCCTCGCCGACCCTCGGATACCGGCCTCCACGATCGTCGTCGTCGCCATCGCGAGCGGCCTCATCTGGGCACTGTTCGCCAGCGCGTCCTGGAGGCGGAAGGCCATCGCCTTCGTGATCGGAGCTGCCGTCGCCGCGGCGCTCCTCACCGTCCTCCAGCTCGTCGACTGGTTCTCCGACCCGGGGCTCGGGCCGGTCGTCATCCTCGTGACGGGCGTAGGCATCGCCTTCGGGATCGTCCTCCTCACCGCGGGCCTCCGGAACCGCAAGGCGCTGTACGCGTCGCTCATCATGGTCGCGCTCGGCCTCGTCGCCTACTACGTCGTCAACCCGATCCTGAACGCCGCGACCGTCTGGATGATCCTCGCCCTCGCGGTCCTGACGGTGCTCGTGGGCATCGGCGTCGGCTACGCGATGGGCGGCTACGACCGCGGCCAGAGCATGCGGGCCGCGGCGCTGACCGGCCTGCTCATGGGCCTCCTCGTCGTGGTGGACCGCTTCCTGGTCACCTGGCCCGCCTACGTCAGCAACCCGCGCGTGAGAGGACGCCCGATCGCCACGGTGGGCGCCGAGACACCGGGACTCGAGGGGACGTTCTGGATCACCGGCCTCGACACGTTCACGCACCTGCTGCTGCCGACGATCGCCCTGCTGCTCGCGTCGCTCGCCGGCTACAGCCGCTACTCCCGGGCCTCGATGCTGGAGATCATGAACATGGACTTCATCAGGACCGCGCGGGCCAAGGGCCTCAGCGAGCGCACCGTCGTCATGCGGCACGCCTTCCGCAACGCGCTGATCCCGCTCGCCACCCTCGTGGCCTTCGACATCGGGGCGCTCATCGGCGGAGCCATCATCACGGAACAGGTCTTCGCCTTCTCCGGGATGGGGCAGTTGTTCGTCCAGGCACTGCAGCGCACCGACCCCGACCCGATCATGGGCTTCTTCCTCGTGGCCGGCATCCTCGCGCTGGTCTTCAACCTGGTGGCCGACGTCGCTTACTCGTTCCTCGATCCTCGCGTAAGGGTGAAAGCATGAGCACACAGACACCCGCCGATGTGCCCGGCCAGGCCGAGACCGTTCCCGCGACCGTGCCGCCCGCACCCGAGGCCGAGGCGCCGGGGCTGTCGCAGGGGCAGATCGTCCGCAGGAAGTTCTTCGACAACACCGCGGCCATCATCAGCCTCGTCGTGTTCGCCGTCGTCCTGATCCTGGCCTTCACATCGGTGGGTTTCGCGGGCATCCCCGGCTGGTGGAAGTACAACCACACCGAGTTCGTGCCCCTGCTGGGTGACGGCGCCCCGACGGTCACAGGCCCTTTCAGCTGGGGGGAGCACCCGTTCGGCCAGGACTCCATCGGCCGCGACTACTTCGCGATGACCATGCGCGGGGCGCAGAACTCGCTTCTCATCATGTTCATCATCGGAGCACTCGCCGGTCTGACCGGCGTCGTCGTCGGGGCCTGCTCCGGCTACTTCCGAGGCTGGACCGAGGCGGTGCTGATGCGCTTCACCGACATCATCATCATCATCCCCGTCGTCCTCGCCGCCGCCACCCTCGGGGAGTCCGTCAACCGCTTCGTCGGCAGTGGGGCGCAGGTCTGGTTGCTTGGCGTCTTCCTCGGTCTCGTGCTCTGGACCGGCCTGGCGCGCCTCGTCCGCGGCGAGTTCCTCACGCTGCGTGAACGCGAATTCGTGGACGCGGCGAAGATCGCCGGCGCGTCCAACGCGCGCATCATCTTCAAGCACATCCTCCCGAACGCGGTGGGCGTCATCATCGTCAACACCACGCTGCTCATGTCCGCCGCCATCCTGCTCGAGACGGCGTTGAGCTACATCGGTTTCGGGGTGAAGGCCCCCGATGTGTCCCTCGGCCTGATCATCAGCCAGAACCAGGAGGCCTTCCAGACACGGCCGTGGCTCTTCTGGTTCCCGGGCCTGTTCATCGTGCTCATCTGCCTGTGCATCAACTTCATCGGTGACGGCCTGCGCGACGCCTTCGACCCGCGGCAGCGGAAGTTCAACGCCGGCCGGGCCAAGGACCCAGAGAAGCCCGCGGCGTGAGCGCGTCCCTACGAGCCGAGGCCGGCCGCCGCGGCGCCTGCGACCAGCACGACCGCGCCGGCGATCTGCGCCCGGTTCCAGGTGCGGTGTGCGCGGGCGGGGGAGTCGACGTCGATGGCACCGGATTCGACGAGGTCCTGCCAGCGCGACCTCACGAGGTAGGCGGCGTACCCCGAATCGGTGTTCTTCAGGTCCCCCGGGCGGATGGACCCGCCGGGGCCGTAGCTCGTGGACGGCAGGTCGGTCACGTGCTCGGGCTTCCCGGCGTGCGTCCCCCACACGCCGGGAGCGGGAGCCGCCCAGGCAGTGAAGGCGCCCGACGGCGTCACCAGCTTCAGGGCGTACCTGGTGTCGACGTCGATCAGCGCGGACCACGGGACCCTGATGGTCGCGAGCGGGTTGCGCACCGTGACGGCGTCCTCCGCGACGACCACCACGGGGTACCAGAACAGCCACCAGCCCGCGTAGGCGACGCCGAGGAGCGGCCAGGCGCGCAGCACACCGGCAGGGCCCTCGGTCGCCGCGACGGAGACGAGGCCGCCCAGTGCGACGAGCACCGCCGCCCCCGTGAACCAGACGCCGGTCCGTGGTCTGAAGACGCTGACCCCGGCCACCCTCGAGCTTTCCATGGCTCCATGATCCCAGTACCGCACCCGCCCGTATCCCGTCAGGAGCGCACGCGCAGCCGCGCGGCCTCCTCCACGAAGGAGGACCCCTCATGAGCACCCAGGCCATCGGCGGCACGGGCGGCAACGACGACGGGGATCACGGGGATCACGGGGATCACGGGGATCACGGTGCGGGCCGCCCCGGCCACCGCGGCCCCGTGCTCGAGGTCCGCGATCTCTGCGTGGACTTCGGCGTGGACAAACGGTGGGTGCCGGCGGCCATCGACCTGACCTACGAGGTCCGGGCCGGTGAGGTGCTGGCGATCGTCGGTGAATCCGGGTCCGGTAAGAGCGCGAGCTCCATGTCGCTGCTGGGACTGCTGCCCTCGAACAGCCGCGTGGCGGGCGAGGTGCTGCTCAACGGACAGAACGTCCTCACCATGCCCCCGGCCAGGCTGCGGGAGGTGCGCGGCAACGACGTCGCCGTCATCTTCCAGGAGCCCATGACGGCGCTGAACCCCGTCTACACCGTGGGCTTCCAGATCGTCGAGACGCTGCGCCTGCACAACGAGATCTCCCCGGACGAGGCCAGGCAGCGGGCCCTGCGCCTGCTGCAGATGGTCGAACTGCCGGACCCGGAGAAGGCGTTCAGGTCCTACCCGCACCAGCTCTCCGGCGGGCAGCGGCAGCGCGCGATGATCGCGCAGTCCCTGTCCTGCGACCCGAAGCTCCTGATCGCCGACGAGCCCACGACGGCCCTCGACGTCACCGTGCAGGCCGAGATCCTCGACCTGATGCGCAACCTGCGGAACCAGCTCAACAGCGCGATCGTCCTGATCACGCACGACATGGGCGTGGTGGCGGACCTGGCCGACCGCATCGCCGTCATGCGGAAGGGCCGGATCGTGGAGACCGGCACCGCTGACCAGATCTTCAACCATCCGCAGCACGAGTACACCAGGACGCTCCTGGCCGCCGTGCCGCACCTCGGGCAGGGGGACGGCAACGACGACGTCGACATCACGGCGGCCCTCGCCGCGGCGACCCACACCGAGCTGCACACCGTGGACCACGACGAACTGGAGCGCCGCGAGCGCGACGTCCTCGCGCGGCTCGCGGGGGAGGACAGGACGGCGCCGCGCACCGGGGATCCCGTCCTGGAGCTGGTCGACGTGGCGATCGAGTATCCCAAGCAGGGCCGCGTCCCGGCGTTCCGCGCGGTCGAGGGGGCGAACCTGACGGTCTACCCCGGGCAGGTCATCGGGCTCGTGGGGGAGTCCGGATCGGGGAAGACGACGATCGGCCGTGCCGCCGTCGGCTTGCTGCCGGTCGCGCAGGGCTCGCTCAGGGTCGTGGGGACGGACATCTCGGGATTCCGGCCCAGCTCGCGGGAGCTCGTGAAGGTACGCCGCCACATCGGCATGGTGTTCCAGGACCCGTCGTCGTCGCTGAACCCGCGCCTCCCCATCGGCGAGAGCATCGGCGAACCAATGCTCCTCGCGGGCGAGGCCAAGGGCGCCGCACTGCAGAAGCGCATCGAGACGCTGCTCGACCAGGTGGAGCTGCCCCGCTCCTACCGGAACCGCTATCCGCACGAGCTGTCGGGCGGGCAGAAGCAGCGCGTCGGGATCGCGCGCGCACTCTCCCTGAAGCCGAAGCTCATGGTCGCGGACGAGCCGACGTCGGCCCTGGACGTCTCCGTGCAGGCGAGGGTGCTCGAACTGTTCCAGCACCTGCAGCGCGACCTCGGCTTCGCCTGCCTGTTCGTCACGCACGACCTCGCCGTGGTGGATGTGCTGGCCGACTACATCTGCGTGATGAAGCGCGGGCGCATCGTGGAGCAGGGCCCCCGTGACCAGATCCTCCGGCGCCCCCAGGATCCGTACACGCAGCGCCTGCTGGCCGCCGTCCCGCTGCCGGACCCTGCCCTGCAGCGCGAGCGCCGCGAACTGAGGGCCAAACTCCTCGCCTCGACCGACTGAGCGGCCCCGACCTCCCGCCCGCTGTCCGGGGCTCCTGTACAGTGCCCGAGTGCCTCTTCCGGTTTTCGTTACGGAAGCGTGATGCAGCGGATCCCAGGGCGCTGGCCTGCGGAAACAGAACCGGGCCGCGCCGAAGCTGAGGGTCCGCCGGGAGTCGTTGTATACATGATGTTCAACGAAGCAACGGAACGGGCATATGATCTTTCGGTGTGAGTTGGCTCTCGCTGTCTGCGGAGCAACTATCCCGGCCACATCAGCGCCGGATCGACCCAATAACTAGGAGGCGGAATGCGTTTCACGCGCACTTCCAAGATGCTCAGCGTCGCGGCCCTCGCCGCACTGTCACTCAGTGCATGCGGTGGCGGAAGCTCTGAGTCCGGCACCACCAGCGGTACCACCGGCAGCACGGACGCGGTCATCGTCGTCGATGGCTCCGAGCCCCAGAACCCGCTGATCCCGACCAGCACCAACGAGGTGGGCGGCGGAGCGATCCTCGACCTGATCTTCGCGGGTCTGGTCAGCTACGACGCCGAGGGCAAGCCCCAGAACGAGGTGGCCGAGTCCATCGAGACCGAGGACGCCCAGACCTACACGATCACGCTGAAGGAGGGCAAGACCTTCACCAACGGTGATCCCGTCACCGCGAGCTCCTTCGTGGACGCCTGGAACTACGGTGCCGCCGCGAAGAACGCCCAGCTGTCGAGCTACTTCTTCGAGAGCATCGAGGGCTACGACGAGGCCAGCGCCGAGGGCTCCACGGTGGAGACCATGAGCGGCCTCACCGTCGTCGACGACCAGACGTTCACCGTCAAGCTGTCCCAGCCGGAGTCCGACTGGCCGCTGCGCCTGGGCTACAGCGCGTTCTTCCCGCTGCCCGCCGCCGCACTCGAGGATCCCGCGGCGTTCGGCGAGAACCCGATCGGCAACGGTCCCTACAAGTTCGCCTCCGAGGGCGCCTGGCAGCACAACCAGCAGATCGAGCTCGTGCCGAACGAGGAGTACGAGGGCCCCCAGGCCGCCCAGAACGCCGGTGTGACGTTCAAGATCTACCAGAACGACACCACGGCCTACCAGGACCTGATCTCGGACAACCTGGACGTCCTCAAGACGATCCCGACGAGCGACATCAAGAACTTCAAGAACGACCTCGGCGAGCGCTCGATCGAGTCGCCGTACGCGGGCAACCAGACCATCGCCATCCCGTACTACCTCCCGAACTGGGACGGCGAGGCCGGCAAGCTCCGCCGCCAGGCGCTGTCGATGGCCATCAACCGTGACGAGATCACCGAGGTCATCTTCAACAACGGCCGCACGCCTGCCAAGGACTTCACCGCCCCCGTCCTCGACGGCTACAGCGAGGACCTGCCCGGCAGCGAGAACCTCGAGTACAACCCGGACGAGGCCAAGAAGCTCTGGGCCGAGGCCGAGAAGATCGCGCCCTACGACGAGTCGGAGCCCCTGACCATCGGCTACAACGCCGACAAGGGCGACCACAAGACGTGGGTCGAGGCCGTGGTGAACAACATCAAGAACAACCTCGGCATCGAGATCTCGGGCAAGCCTTACGCCACCTTCAAGGAAGCCCGCACGGAAGCCACGGAGGAGACCCTCACGGGTGCCCTGCGCGCCGGCTGGCAGGCCGACTACCCGTCGCTGTACAACTTCCTCGGACCCATCTACGCCACCGGCGCCGGGTCCAACGATGCCCGCTACAGCAACCCCGAGTTCGACCAGCAGCTGACCGAGGGACTCGCCGCCAGCTCCGTCGAGGAGGGCAACGAGGCCATGAACCAGGCCCAGGAGCAGCTCCTGGAGGATCTCCCGGCCATCCCGCTGTGGTACCAGGTCGCCCAGGGCGGCTGGAGCAGCAACGTGGACAACGTCGAGTTCGGCTGGAACGGTGTTCCGCTCTACTACGCCATCACCGGCAAGTAACCCCTAGCGGTCTCGGGGCCCGCCCGGCACAGGGCGGGCCCCTTTTCCGTGCTCCAACGAAAAGGTTCAACACCTCATGAGCAACCCCTCACTGCGTCCCGTCCGGACGCACGCCGCACCGGGAGGTGCGCACTGATGGTCTGGTACATCGTCCGACGCTTCCTGCAGCTGATCCCCGTCTTCCTCGGCGCCACGCTGCTGGTGTACTTCCTCGTCTTCAGCCTCCCCGGCGATGCCACCGCGGCCATCTGCGGCGAGCGCGGCTGCACGCCCGCCGTCGTCGCAGGGCTCCGCGAGCAGTACAACCTGGACCAGCCCTTCTGGATCCAGTACCTGCTGTACCTCAAGGGCGTGCTGACGTTCGATCTCGGCACCAACTTCTCGGGCCGCCCGATCGCCACCATCATCGCCGAGGTCTTCCCGACCACAGCGAAGCTCGCCATCATGGCGCTGGTCATCGAAGCCGTCTTCGGCATCGTCTTCGGCCTCATCGCGGGCCTGCGCAAGGGCAGGATCTTCGACTCCTCCGTCCTCGTGCTGTCCCTGATCGTCATCGCGGTCCCCATCTTCGTGCTCGGGTTCCTGATGCAGTTCCTCATCGGCGTCAAGCTGCAGTGGACCAACCCGACGGTGAGCGGCGACGCCACCTTCACGGAGCTCCTGCTCCCGGCCGTGGTCCTCGGGCTGGTGTCCTTCGCCTATGTGCTGCGCCTGACCCGCACGAGCATCATCGAGAACGTGAACGCCGACTACGTCCGGACGGCGACGGCCAAGGGCCTCAGCCGCCGACGCGTCGTCGTGGTGCACGTCCTCCGCAACTCGCTGATCCCCGTCGTGACCTTCCTCGGCGCCGACCTCGGCGCCCTCATGGGCGGCGCGATCGTCACCGAAGGCATCTTCAACGTCAACGGGGTCGGCAACACCCTCTACCGCGCCGTGCTCAACGGTGACGGACCGATGGTCGTCTCGATCGTCACGTTCCTGATCCTCATCTTCTGCCTGGCGAACCTGCTGGTGGATCTCCTGTACGCGTGGCTGGACCCAAGGATTCGATATGCCTGAACCGACAACACCCATCGAGGCCGCCGCGACCGTGGCACCCACGCCGGCGGCACGCACCAAGCGGTCCGCCTATCCGATCGAGCACTTCGTCGCCGACCTCGACGAGACGCCGGTACGGGCCACGGACAGCGCCGTGTCCGACGCCGCGCCCCGCAGCCTCTGGGGCGAGGCATGGCGCAGCCTGCGCAAGCAGCCGCTGTTCATCATCAGCGCGATCCTGATCCTCGCGGTCATCTTCGTGGCGCTGTTCCCCGGGCTCTTCACGAACGAGCCGCCGAACGAGAACTGCCTGCTGGAGAACTCCGACGGCGGTCCCGCACCCGGGCACCCGCTCGGCTTCACCGTCCAGGGCTGCGACATCCTCTCCCGCGTGGTGCACGGCACGCAGTCCTCGCTGACCGTCGGCCTGTTCGCCACGCTCGGCGTGGTGCTGATCGGCGGCCTCATCGGTGCGCTGGCCGGTTTCTTCGGCGGCTGGATCGACGCCGTGCTCGCCCGCATCGGTGACATCTTCTTCGCGCTCCCGCTGATCCTCGGCGCCATCGTCGTGGTGCAGCTGCCCGTGTTCCAGCAGAACCGGAACGTGTGGACGCTCGTCGTGATCCTCGTGGCCTTCGGCTGGCCGCAGATCGCCCGGATCACGCGTGCCGCGGTGATCGAGGTCCGCAACGCGGACTTCGTGACGGCGGCGCGATCGCTCGGTGTCTCCCCGCTGGGCGCCCTCGTCAAGCACGTCATCCCGAACGCGCTCGCGCCCGTCATCGTCATCGCGACGATCTCGCTCGGCACGTTCATCGTCGCGGAGTCGACGCTGTCGTTCCTCGGCATCGGACTGCCGCCCGAGGTCATGTCGTGGGGCAACGACATCTTCTCGGCCAAGCCCTCGCTGCGCAGCAACCCCATGGCGATCTTCTGGCCGGGCCTCGCCCTGTCGATCACCGTTCTGAGCTTCATCATGCTGGGCGACGCCCTGCGTGACGCTCTCGATCCGAAGGCACGCAAACGATGAGCCACAGCACCAGCAACGCAACGGCCGGAGGGGGCGGCCGCCGCGCCGCCCGCAACGACACGGCGGCAACCGCAGCGTCGGGAGGCGTCCAGCCGCTGCTCGAGCTCCGCGACCTCGCCATCACCTTCACGACGTCGAACGGCGACGTGCCGGCGGTGCGCAACGCGCACCTGACCGTCATGCCCGGCGAGACCGTCGCGATCGTGGGCGAGTCCGGTTCGGGCAAGTCGACCACGGCGCTCGCCGCCATCGGTCTCCTGCCCGGGAACGGGCGCGTCTCCAACGGCAGCATCATCTTCGACGGCGAGGACATCACCCACGCCTCGGAGAAGCGCATCATCGAGCTCCGCGGCTCCTCGATCGGCATGGTGCCGCAGGACCCGATGTCCAACCTGAACCCCGTGTGGAAGATCGGGTTCCAGGTCAAGGAGACCCTGCGGGCCAACGGCCTGCCGAGTGGTCCGCAGGATGTCGCGAAGGTGCTCTCGGAAGCCGGACTGCCCGACGCCGCCTCGCGCGCCAACCAGTACCCGCACGAGTTCTCCGGCGGCATGCGCCAGCGCGCCCTGATCGCCATCGGCCTGTCCTGCCGCCCGCGCCTGCTCATCGCCGACGAGCCGACGTCGGCCCTGGACGTCACCGTGCAGCGGCAGATCCTCGACCACCTCGACTCGATGACCGAGGAGCTCGGCACAGCCGTGCTGCTCATCACGCACGACCTCGGCCTCGCCGCCGAGCGCGCGCACAAGGTGATCGTGATGTACAAGGGGCAGGTCGTCGAGGCCGGCCCGGCGCTCGAGCTCCTCACCAACCCGCGCCACCCCTACACGCAGAAGCTCGTGGCCTCGGCGCCGTCCATCGCGTCGCGCCGTATCGAGTCCGCGAAGAAGGCCGGCGTCGAGACCGACGACCTCCTCGCTCCGGCCGTCGCGAAGGGTCCGTCGCTGGACAAGGTGATCGAGGTCGAGGACCTGACGAAAGTCTTCAAGATCCGCGGCAGCTGGGGCAAGTCCACGGACTTCACCGCCGTGGACAAGGTCTCCTTCTCGATCGCGCGCGGCACCACCACCGCCGTCGTGGGCGAGTCCGGTTCGGGCAAGTCCACCGTCGCGAAGATGGTGCTCGGGCTCGAGGGCGCGACGTCGGGCAGCATCCGGTTCGACGGCGTGGACATCACCACGCTGGGCCGGAAGCAGATGTTCGACTTCCGCCGCCGCGTCCAGCCGATCTTCCAGGACCCGTACGGCTCGCTCGACCCGATGTACAACATCTACCGCACCATCGAGGAGCCGCTCCGTGTCCACGGGATCGGCGACGCGAAGAGCCGGGAGAAGAAGGTCCGCGAACTGCTCGACCAGGTGGCCCTGCCGTCCTCGATGATGCAGCGCTTCCCGAACGAGCTCTCGGGCGGCCAGCGTCAGCGCGTCGCCATCGCCCGGGCCCTGGCCCTGGACCCCGAGGTGGTCATCTGCGACGAGGCCGTCTCGGCGCTCGACGTGCTGGTGCAGGCGCAGATCCTGAACCTGCTCGCCGACCTGCAGGCGGACCTCGGCCTGAGCTACCTGTTCATCACGCACGACCTGGCGGTGGTCCGCCAGATCGCCGACCACGTGGCCGTGATGGAGAAGGGCCGGCTCGTGGAGCAGGGCACCACGGACGAGGTCTTCGACAACCCGAAGACCGCCTACACCCAGGCGCTCCTCGCCGCCATCCCGGGGGCCGGGCTCGTCCTGCCCCCCGAGGTGGCATAGCCGCGAGGACACCGGCAGCACCGGCAGCACCGACGACGGCGGCTCTCCATCCGGAGGGCCGCCGTCGTCGTCCCACCACCGCCCGTCCCACCGCCCGTCCCGGTCGTCGCGGATGCGCCCACAGCGGATTCGGGCGGCCATTGACACGGAGCATTAGGTCTGTTTTTGACGTGTCCCCTAGACTGGTAAGAGGGCGCGCAGTGCAGCCGCCGTCATTTTCCCCGCAGTAGATACCGAATTGAGTAATCACGCATGTCTGAAACCACAGGCAACACCGCTGTCCGCAGCGATCTCCGCAACGTAGCCATCGTGGCTCACGTTGACCACGGAAAAACCACCCTGGTCGATGCCATGCTGAAGCAGACCAATTCGTTCGCGGCCCACGGCGACGTGGCCGACCGCGTCATGGACTCGGGTGACCTCGAGCGCGAGAAGGGCATCACCATCCTCGCGAAGAACACCACGGTGTTCTACGACGGTCCGGCCGCCAAGGGCGAGACCATCACCATCAACGTCATCGACACCCCGGGCCACGCCGACTTCGGCGGGGAGGTGGAGCGCGGCCTGTCCATGGTCGACGGCGTCGTGCTGCTCGTCGACGCGTCCGAGGGCCCGCTGCCCCAGACCCGCTTCGTGCTGCGCAAGGCCCTCGCGGCCAAGCTCCCCGTCATCCTGCTGGTCAACAAGACGGACCGCCCCGACTCCCGCATCGAGGAGGTCGTCAGCGAGTCGATGGACCTCCTCCTCGGCCTCGCGTCGGACCTCGCCGACGAGGTCCCCGACCTCGATCTCGACCTGATCCTCAACGTCCCGGTCGTCTACGCCGCGGCCCGCGTCGGTGCGGCGTCGATCGAGCAGCCGGCCAACGGCAGCGCACCGGCCAACGACAATCTGGAGCCCCTGTTCCAGACGATCATCGACCACATCCCGGCACCCCGCTACAACCCCGACGGTGTTCTCCAGGCGCACGTCACCAACCTCGACGCCTCGCCGTTCCTCGGCCGCCTCGCGCTGCTGCGCATCTTCAACGGCACGCTGCGCAAGGGCCAGCAGGTCGCCTGGGCCCGCCAGAACGGTGAGCTGAAGACCGTCAAGATCACCGAACTCCTCGCCACCAAGGCGCTCGACCGCGTCCCGACCGATTCCGCCGGACCGGGCGAGATCGTCGCCGTCGCCGGCATCGAGGGCATCACCATCGGCGAGACCCTGACCGACGTCGACAACCCGCAGCCGCTGCCGCTCATCACGGTCGACGATCCCGCGATCTCCGTGACCATCGGTATCAACACCTCGCCGCTGGCCGGCAAGGTCAAGGGCGCCAAGGTCACCGCACGCCAGGTCAAGGACCGCCTCGACAAGGAGCTCATCGGCAACGTCTCGCTCCGCGTGCTGCCCACCGCCCGCCCCGACGCCTGGGAGGTCCAGGGCCGCGGTGAGCTCGCGCTGGCCATCCTCGTGGAGCAGATGCGCCGCGAAGGCTTCGAACTCACCGTCGGCAAGCCCCAGGTGGTCACCAAGACCATCGACGGCAAGATCCACGAGCCGATGGAGCACATGACCATCGACGTCCCCGAGGAGTACCTCGGCGGCGTCACGCAGCTCATGGCCGCCCGCAAGGGACGCATGACCAACATGGCCAACCACGGCACCGGCTGGGTCCGCATGGAGTTCATCGTGCCCGCCCGCGGCCTCATCGGCTTCCGCACCCGCTTCCTCACCGACACGCGCGGCGCCGGTATCGCAGCGTCGATCTCCGAGGGCTACGAGCCGTGGGCCGGTGACATCGAGTACCGCACCAACGGATCGATGATCGCCGACCGCGCCGGTGTGGTCACCCCGTTCGCGATGATCAACCTGCAGGAGCGCGGCTCGTTCTTCGTGCAGCCCACCTCCGAGGTGTACGAGGGCATGATCGTCGGCGAGAACTCCCGCGCCGACGACATGGAGGTCAACATCACGAAGGAGAAGAAGCTCACCAACATGCGTGCCGCTTCCTCGGACACCTTCGAGAACCTGACCCCGCCGCGCAACCTCACGCTCGAGGAGTCCCTCGAGTTCGCCCGCGAGGACGAGTGCGTCGAGGTCACGCCGGAGTCCATCCGCATCCGCAAGGTCATCCTCGACGCCAACGAGCGCATGCGCGCATCGCGTTCACGCGCCCGCGCCTGACCTGCACCGCGCAGCACCATGGCACACGACGACGCCGGCTCTTCCCCTGCAGGGGAAGGCCGGCGTCCGGCGTTCCCGGTCCCTCCGGACGCCAGAGGGCCGGCTGCCGAGGCGGCCGAGCCTGCTTCCCGCGCCGCTGCGCCGCCGGAGCCCGGCGCTCCACCGGTCACCCCTGCCGAGCAGGGCGCCCCCACGGCCGGCCCTGCCGTGCCGGGCGCTCACACGGCCGGCCCTGCCGTGCCCGCTGCCCCTAGCGCCGGCGCCGCGGTGCCTGCGGCCAGGGCGCCGGGCCGGCTGAGCGCCGTCATCGCCGCGGCCGCGGCCGGGATCGTCGCGGCCGTCTTCGGCACCGTGCTGCACGGCCAGGTTGTCTACGTCGGTGCTAACGGGCTCCCGGTCGGGGCGGTGGCCGCGCTCGTGCTCGCCGGCAGCCTGTTCCTGCTCTGCGGGCTCTGGGCGCGGAGCATCATCATGACGGCCGTGGCCGGTGCCGTCGCCTACGGTGCGGTGGCGCTGCTCTCGACGTCGTCGAAGACCCTGATCCTCACGGGGACCTCGGAGGCCGCCCCGGCAACGGCCCTCGCCGGGAACCTCTGGCTCTTCGGTGTGCTCGTGGTGACGCTGGCGGCCGTCGTGGCCGGCAGCGTCCTGCTGCGTCCGGCCCGACGCTAGGACCCCGCGCAGGTGCCGGTCGTGCCGGGTGCATGTCGCCGGGCGCCCGGAGCACGCTTCCGGATCAGTCCGCCGTGCGGTCCAGGTGGTGCGCGAGCATGACCGACGTCGCCGTGCCGTCGGGGTCGGGGCCGCGCTGCGCGTATTCCTCGAAGACCGCGCGGATCCGGCCCATCATCTCGGCGCGGTGCTCGTCGTTCAGGCGGACACCGAGCCGCCAGACGTCGATCTCGGACGGCTGCAGGCCCTCGATCTCCTGCAGGAACGTCTCGACCAGCACGGGGGCGGAGTTCGGCATGCGCGTGTGCCAGGACAGCCCCGTGGCACGGTAGGGGATCTCCTTCGCGCCGCGGTTGCCTGTGCGGGCGTCGTCGGCCGCGAGGAAGCCGGTGGACAGCAGGGTGCGCACATGATGCAGCGAGGTGGCCGGGTTGAGCTCCAGCGTCTCCGCGATCTCCTTGTTGGTCCGCGGCTTGTGCAGGCACAGGCGCAGGATGCGGAGCCGGACAGGGGAGCTGAGCGCCCGGCCGCGCGCCTGGAGGTCCTCGTCGATGTCCATCTGCCGATCATACGGGACATCGACCGATTGATTGACGGGTCCCAATCACTGCGTCAGGAGGGCTCCACGCGCCGCGGAGCACGGCGTGGGGGCGCGGGCGGCACGGCCTTCGCCGCCGTGATGTCGGCCAGCACGACGACGTCGTCCCCCCTGCGCGTCCGCACGGTACACGTGGTCGCATCCAGCGCCACGAGGTCCCCGAGCGAGTCCGTGAACCCGTCGCCGAGGCGGCGCCGCACCACCACCCGCGTGGTCAGGGGGAGCGAGGCGAGGAGGCCGGCGGGAGTCTGCACCCGTCAAGGGTAGGCCCCCGGCCGGGCGGCCGGGCATCCCGGCGTCTCCGGCGCCGTGGTCCGGCCCGAGGGAGGGGTGCGTTAAGCTGGGAACCGCACCGAGGGTGCGGCAGCCGACCCCGGATTCAACGAAAGGCGTGGGACGTGACCTACGTAATCGCGCAGCCCTGCGTGGACGTCAAGGACAAGGCCTGTATCGAGGAGTGCCCTGTCGACTGCATCTACGAGGGCGAGCGGTCGCTCTACATCCACCCCGACGAGTGCGTGGACTGCGGTGCGTGCGAACCCGTCTGCCCCGTCGAGGCGATCTACTACGAGGACGACACCCCCGAGCAGTGGGCCGAGTACTACAAGGCGAACGTCGAGTTCTTCGACGACCTCGGCTCGCCCGGCGGCGCCGCCAAGGTCGGCAACACGGGCTTCGACCACCCGATCATCGCGGCCCTGCCGCCCCAGAACCAGCCCGCCTAGGTGACGGCCGGGGAGCCGAAGCCCTTCGGCCTGCAGCTGCCGGACTACCCGTGGGACGCTATGGCGCCCTACCAGGACACCGCGTCGCGGCACCCCGACGGCGTGGTGGACCTGTCCATCGGCACGCCTGTGGACCCGACGCCGGAGCTCATCCGCTCCGCACTGGCCGCAGCCTCCGATGCGCACGGCTACCCGACCACGCACGGCACCGTGGCACTCCGCGAGGCGATCAGCAGCTGGTTCGCGCGCCGCAGGGGAGTACCCGGGCTCGACCCGCTGGACATCCTGCCGACCGTCGGTTCGAAGGAACTGGTCGCGTGGCTGCCGCTGCTGCTCGGCCTGGGAGCAGGCGACGTCGTCGTGCGCCCCACGGTCGCCTACCCCACCTACGACATGGGCGCGCACCTCGCGGGTGCCACGCCGGTGCCCGCCGATTCCCTCGCCGACCTGCCGGACGACGTCCGGTCCCGCGTGCGCCTCGTCTGGATCAACTCGCCGGGCAATCCCACGGGTGAGGTCCTCGACGTCGACGCCCTGCGGGCCGTCGTCGACGACGCACGGTCCCTCGGTGCCGTCGTCGCCTCCGACGAGTGCTACGGCGAGCTGGGCTGGGGTCCGTGGGATCCGGCCGAGGGCGGCGAGCCGGTGCCGAGCGTCCTGGACCCGCGGGTCTGCGGCGGGTCCCACGAGCTCCTGCTGGCCGTCTACTCGCTGAGCAAGCAGTCCAACCTCGCCGGTTACCGGGCCGCCTTCACGGCCGGCGACCCCGCGATCATCGCCAACCTCGTGAACTCCCGGAAGCATGCAGGCATGATCGTGCCGCGACCCGTCCAGGAGGCCATGCGCGTGGCCCTCGGGGACGACACGCACGTCGCGGAGCAGAAGGACCTGTACCGCCGTCGTCGCGCGCTGCTCGTCCCCGCCCTGGAGGCGGCCGGCTTCACGATCAGCGGGTCAGCCGCAGGCCTGTACCTGTGGGCGTCCGACGGCGGTCCCACGTGGGACACCATCGGCTGGCTCGCCGGGCTCGGGATCCTCGCCGGTCCCGGGACGTTCTACGGCGACGCGGGGCAGGGCTTCGTCCGCGTGGCGCTCACGGGCAGCGACGAGCGGGTCGCGGCGGCCGCGACGCGCCTGGCCGAGGCGGGACCCCGTGCGGGCGGCCCTCTTGCCCCCGGCGGGGATGGGCAGCAGGATTAGTGCTCAGGGGCCCGCTGACGGTAGCGTTTGTCGCTGAATGTGCTGTTCCTGGAGTGACGTACGTCCTCCTGCGTAGTGATGATTTGTGGCGACGACCTCGCTCCAGCTCCTGAAGGAGAACCAATGACCGAGCACAATGCTGCTTCCCTGCACTACGACGGCGGGAAGCTCAGCCTCCCGCTGGTGCCCGCCGTCGAGGGCAACAACGGCTACGACGTGTCGAAACTGCTGAAGCAGACGGGCCAGGTCACCTTCGACCCAGGCTTCATGAACACCGCGGCCACCACGTCCGCGATCACCTACATCGACGGCGACGCCGGGATCCTGCGCTACCGCGGGTACCCGATCGAGGAGCTCGCGAAGAACTCCAGCTTCCTCGAGGTCTCCTACCTCCTCATCTACGGCAACCTGCCGACCCCCGAGGAGCTGAGCGCATTCGACGGACGCATCCGCCGTCACACGCTGCTGCACGAGGAGCTCAAGGGCTTCTTCGGCGGGTTCCCGCGGGACGCGCATCCGATGCCCGTGCTGTCCTCGGCCGTCTCGGCGCTGTCCACCTTCTACCAGGACTCGCTGGACCCGTTCGACGACGAGCAGGTGGAACTCTCCACGTTCCGCCTCATGGCGAAACTGCCCGTCATCGCGGCCTACGCGCACAAGAAGTCCATCGGCCAGCCGATGCTGTACCCGGACAACTCCATGAACCTCGTGGAGAACTTCCTGCGGCTCTCCTTCGGCCTGCCCGCGGAGCCCTACGACCTGGACCCCATGATGGTCAAGGCCCTCGACCTGCTGCTCATCCTGCACGCCGACCACGAGCAGAACTGCTCGACGTCCACCGTGCGCCTCGTGGGCAGCTCGAACGCCAACATGTTCGCCTCCGTCTCGGCCGGCATCAACGCACTGTTCGGACCGCTGCACGGTGGCGCCAACGAGGCCGTGCTCAACATGCTGCGCGACATCAAGGCCAAGGGCATGCAGCCCGAGGACTTCATGGAGAAGGTCAAGAACAAGGAAGACGGCGTGAAGCTCATGGGCTTCGGGCACCGCGTCTACAAGAACTACGACCCGCGCGCGAAGATCGTCAAGGCCACAGCCCACGACATCCTCACCAAGCTCGGCGGCAACGACGAGCTGCTCGACATCGCGATGCGGCTCGAGGAGAAGGCGCTCGCCGACGACTACTTCATCGAGCGGAAGCTGTACCCGAACGTGGACTTCTACACGGGCCTGATCTACAAGGCCATGGGGTTCCCCGAGAAGATGTTCACCGTGCTCTTCGCGATCGGTCGCCTGCCGGGCTGGATCGCCCAGTGGCGCGAGATGATGCAGGACCCGCAGACGAAGATCGGCCGGCCCCGCCAGCTGTACACGGGCGAGGCGGAGCGCCACTACCCCGCGAACTGATCCCCGGCACGACGGCGGCCGCCCACCTCAGGTGGGCGGCCGCCGTCGTGCGTGGGCCGGGTTCCGCGGACGGGTCAGCCGGCCTGCGCGTAGCCCTGCGGGTTGTTCTTCTGCCAGCGCCAGTGGTCCTCGCACATCTCGGCCAGCGTCCGGTTCGCGGACCAGCCGAGGTCGGCGAGAGCGGAGGAGGGGTCGGCGTAGCTCACGGCGGCGTCGCCCGGGCGGCGCGGCGCGAACTCGTAGGGGACGTCCGTGCCCACGGCCGCGGAGAACGCTGCGAGCACCTCGAGGACCGAGGAGCCGTGCCCGGTGCCGAGGTTCCAGGTGTGCACGCCGCCGTGCGCCACGAGGTAGTCCAGGGCGGCCAGGTGGCCCTCGGCGAGGTCGACGACGTGGATGTAGTCACGGACGCCGGTCCCGTCCGGTGTCGGATAGTCGTTGCCGAACACGAGGACCTTCTCGCGCCGGCCCACGGCGACCTGCGCCACGAAGGGCAGGAGGTTGTTCGGGACGCCCGTGGGGTCCTCGCCGATGGTCCCCGAGGTGTGTGCGCCCACGGGGTTGAAGTAGCGCAGCAGGGCGATGTTCCAGCGCGGGTCCGCAGCCCCGAGGTCCGTCAGGATGTCCTCGATCTGCTCCTTGGTGCGCCCGTACGGGTTCACGGCGTCGAGGGGCAGCTTCTCGGTCAGGGGCACTTCCTCGGAGGCGCCGTACACGGTCGCCGACGAGCTGAAGACGAGGGTGCGCACACCGGCGTCGTCCATCACGCGCAGGAGACTCAGCGTGCCGCCGACGTTGTTCGAGTAGTAGTACAGCGGCTTCTCGACCGATTCGCCGACGGCCTTCAGCCCCGCGAAGTGGATGACGGCGTCGACCTGCTCCTCGGCGAAGATGGCCCGCAGCCGGGGCTCATCGAGGAGGTCGGCCTGGTGGAACGTCGGGGTGCGGCCCGCGAGGGCCGCCACGCGCTCCAGCGACGTCACCGTGGAGTTGAGCAGGTTGTCGACGACGACGACGTCATGGCCGTGTTCGAGCAGGGTCAGGACGGTGTGCGAGCCGATGTAGCCGCTGCCACCGGTAACGAGGATCTTCATGCTCCCATCCTAGGTCGGCAGCACCGGGGACCGGTCCCCGGCGCCCCGCCCGCCGTGCTCGGAGTGAAGGGGCCGGTGTGAAGGGGCTGCAACGGTGTCGCACAGGGCGTAGTCGTCGGTGGTGACGGTGCCACTGCCGAAGGGCACTGGCGGGCAGACCGGGCAGCCGTGGGCCAGGGCGGGCGCGCCGTCGAGTGCCGGTCGGCCTTTGAAGCGTCCTCAGTGCCGGGTCTACTGTAGGAGCAGCCTGACCGGTCCTGAAGGAGGCCCATGTCGTACCCCGAAGACGGCCACAGCGCGTACTTCACAGTGGACACCTCGGAGGTGCTCCTCGTGGCGCTCTACCTCAGGGACCGTGCAGGCCTGCGGGGTGTCGGCCTGCCGCCCCTGCCACCCGTGCGCCCCGCCGTCCGGGCCGTCGACACGGGCCGCCTGGCCCGCTCCGGGGAGGCCACGCTGCTCAGGGTCGAGTGGGAGGCGTGGTGGCACAGCCTGCTGGCGCACCGGATCAGCGCCGCCGTTCTGCCCGTCCCGCCGCTCTTCGAGGCCCTCGACGGCATGGAGGCCCTCAAGTCGCTGCTGCGGGCCCACTTCGGTGCCGCGATGGACTGGGCCGAGGAGCGGTGCGCGGAGTACGCCCTGCACGCCGGCGCGCGGGGAGCCGACAGCATGGAGGGCCTGCTGGCGCGCCTGATGCAGGAACGCGAACTCGAACTCGGCCGCGACGCCCACCGCTTCACCCTGCAGATCATCGAGCTGCCGCTGGGCGTCCGGCGGGCATGGTGGGTGGAGCCCGACAAGCTGCTCATGTGCCAGGACCTGTTCGACGACGAGCAGGCGTTCCGCAGCTATGTGGAGCCGGTCATCCGCATCCTGGCCTGACCCCCGTGTCCCGCGCCCGCCGGGTGGTCGGGGTGTCGCGCCCGCTACCGTCAGGGTGTCGCGCCCGCGACGGTCAGGGTGTCGCGCCCGCGACGGTGACGGTGAGCGTTCCGGGGGCCGTCGTCGTCGGCGTCCACCCGCCGTCGGACCTGACCCACTCGAGCCCGGAGTAGGCCACGGAGGTGACGGAGAGGGCGGAGGCGTGCGCCACGGCCCAGTGTGCGGCCGCCCAGCCGGCGGTGCCGGTGAGCTCCACGGTGAGCCGGTTCCCCTCGACCGTCCCGCCCAGCGCGCCGAAGACCTCCTCGGCGGCGGTCGCGACGGCGAGGGGATCGCCGGCGGCGGGCGGCTCGCGCAGGGTGCATTCGAGTGCGGCGGGGGAGTAGCCGGTCAGTGCCGAGGCGAACGCGCGGCTCTCGGGCTCGTGGTCCGCGTACGCGTCCGGGTAGGCGGAGCGCTGGACCGTCTGTGCGGCCACCGTGACCGGCAGCGTCTCGTAACCCGGTACCCGCACGAGGGCGTCGTAGAACGCCCCCGCGGCGTAGACGGGCGTCATGATCTGCTCCTCGGACCCCCACCCCTGCGACGGGCGCTGCTGGAACAGGCCCCGTGAGTCGGGTCCGGCGTCGTCGCCGTAGTCGATGTTCTCCAGCCTCGACTCCTGGATGGCCGTCGCGATGGCGATGGTCGCGGCGCGGGCCGGGAGGCCGCGGCCCACGGCGACGCCGGAGATCAGGGCCGCGTTCGCCGCCCGGGGAGGCGTGAGCTCGAACGTGTCCGCGCCCACGGTGGCGCTGCAGCGTTCACGGACCAGTACCTCGCTGTCGTCCAGCTGCCGGCCGGCGACGACGGCGCCTCCGACGACGACGGCCGCCAGGGCGGTGAGCATGGCGCCGGTCCTCAGCCGGCGCCTGCGCCGGAGGACGGCGGCGGACGGACCCCGCGGAACCACGCGCTAGTTGGCGTGCAGGGCGGGGTTGAGGGCGATGCCCTCCCCGGTGCGGGGCCGCGCCTCGACGGCGCCGGTGGCGGAGTTGCGCAGGAACAGGATGCCGGACTCCCCGGAGAGGTCCTTGGCCTTGACAAGGGTCCCGTCCTGCAGCGTGACCTTGGTGCCGGCGGTGAGGTAGAGCCCGGCCTCGACCACGCAGTCGTCCCCGAGCGAGATGCCCACGCCGGATTCCGCGCCGAGGAGGCACCGCTCGCCGATGGTGATCCGCTCCTTGCCGCCCCCGGAGAGGGTGCCCATGATGGAGGCGCCGCCGCCGACGTCCGAGCCGTCGCCGACGACGACGCCCGCCGAGATCCGGCCCTCCACCATCGAGTGCCCGAGGGTGCCGGCGTTGAAGTTCACGAAGCCCTCGTGCATGACCGTGGTGCCCTCGGCGAGGTGCGCGCCCAGGCGCACGCGGTCGGCGTCGGCGATCCGGACGCCTGCGGGCACGACGTAGTCCACCATGCGCGGGAACTTGTCCACCCCGTGCACCAGGACAGGGCCGCGGGCACGCAGGGCGACGCGGACGGTCTCGAAGTCCTGCACCGGCGCCGGCCCGTGGTTCGTCCACACGACGTTGGGGAGCAGCCCGAAGATGCCGTCGAGGTTGATGGTGTTGGGCTGCACCAGCCTGTGGGAGAGCAGATGGAGCCGCAGATACGCGTCCTCGGTGCCGGCCGGGGCGGCATCCGTGTCGATGCTCACGTCGACGACGCGCTGCGTGACCTTGCGCGCGTTGTCCACCCCGGCCTCCGCGAGGGCCTCCAGCGAGTCGCGCAGGTGGGCGGACGTCGCGCGGTCCTCGCCGACCCACGGCGCGGGGAACCAGGTGTCCAGCACCGTTCCGTCCGAGGCCACCGTGGCCAGACCGGTACCACCGGCCGACTGCTGCGCGGAGGAGGGCATGGACCGGCCGGGGAGGGGAGGAGTCATGGGGCCCAGTCTACCGAGGGATAGAGTTGCAGGATGATCCAGACACCCGCCGCCGAGCTCGATCTCGGCTCCGACGTGGCCCTCCTGACCGCCCGGCTCATCGATCTCGAGAGCGTCTCGGGCAACGAGGCCGGTCTCGCCGACGCCGTCGAGCAGGCGCTGCGGCGCCTGCACCATCTCGAGGTGGTGCGCGACGGCGACTGCGTCATGGCGCGCACGCGGCTCGGACGGGCGGAGCGCGTCATCCTCGCCGGTCACCTCGACACCGTGCCGCTGCCGTCGGTTCCCGGCTCCCGGGGGACGGTGCCGTCCTCCTGGGACGGGGAGGTCCTGTACGGCAGGGGAGCCACGGACATGAAGGGCGGCGTGGCGGTGCAGCTGGCGCTGGCGGCAGTGCTCACGGAGCCCACCCGGGACATCACGTTCATCTTCTACGACCATGAGGAGGTCGAGGCGTCGCTGAGCGGTCTCGGGCGTGTCGCGGCCTCCTATCCCGAGTGGCTCGTCGCGGACTTCGCCGTGCTGCTCGAACCCACGGACGGCACCGTGGAGGGCGGGTGCAACGGCACCGCGCGCTTCCACGTGAGCGTGGCGGGCAGGGCCGCGCATTCGGCACGGGCCTGGCGGGGGGTGAACGCCATCCACGGGGCAGCCGAGATCCTCGTCCGGCTCCGCGACCACGAACCCGCCACCGTCCACGTGGACGGGCTGGACTACCGGGAGAGCCTGAACGCGGTGAAGATCTCCGGCGGCACGGCAGGCAACGTCATCCCTGACAGCACCGTCGTCGAGGTGAACTACCGCTTCGCACCCGACAAGAGCCCCGAGCAGGCCGAGGCCTACGTGCGGGCGCTGCTCGAGGGGTTCACGGTGGAGCGCACCGACGCCGCCGCCGGGGCGCGGCCCGGGCTGCAGCATCCCGCGGCCGCCGCGTTCGTCGCCGCGGTGGGCGCCGAACCCAAACCCAAGTACGGCTGGACCGACGTCGCGCGGTTCAGCGCCCTGGGCGTGCCCGCCGTCAACTTCGGCCCGGGCGACGCGCTCCTGGCACACACCGACGACGAGCACGTGCACGCCGACGCCGTCCGTGCCTGCCTCGCGGCGATGGTGGCCTGGCTGTCCTGACCGGCCGGGCGAGCTCCCGACGACGCAGGGCCCGGCAGCTGCCGGGCCCTGCGTCGTTCCTGCCTCCGGTCGACCTCAGGTGGAGGCGGCGTCCATCGCGACGGCCTCCTTCGCCGCGGGCCTACGGCCCTTCGTCCGGAAGCTCAGGAGCACGGACAGCCGGGTGGCCAGCGTCGAGAGGGCGAAGTTGATGACGATGAAGATCGCCGCGGCGACGAACAGCGACGGGATCACGTTGCCCTCGCCCACGCCGAGCCGCCGCATGTACTGCAGCAGTTCGGGATAGGTGATGATGAAGCCCAGCGCCGAGTCCTTGAGGATCACCACGAACTGGCTGATCAGGGCCGGCAGCATGGCGATGAGCGCCTGGGGCACCTCGATGTTCCGGAGCGACTGGTTCCGGGTGAGCCCGATCGCCATGCCCGCCTCGCGCTGCCCCTTGGGCAGCCCGTAGACGCCCGAGCGCACGAGTTCCGCGATCACGGAGCCGTTGTAGAGCGTGAGGGCGACGACGACGGCGATGAGCGGTGCGTCCTGGGGCTTCACGGCGCCGGAGCTGCCGAGCGCCAGCCAGAAGAAGATCATCATGAGGAGCACCGGCACCGCGCGCAGGAACTCGACGACGACGCCCGCGACCCAGCGGATCGGCGCCACGTGGGAGAGCCTGCCGACACCGAAGACCAGCCCGAAGACCACCGAGGTGACGATCGCGATCCCGGCCGCCTTCAGGGTGTTGACGAGGCCTGGCAGGATGAAGAACTCCCAGGTCCGCGACTCGAGGAACGGCGTCCACATGCTCGCGGCGAGCTGCCCCTTGTCGGCCAGCGCGGAGACGACCCACGCGAGGATGCCGAGGACGATCAGCACACCGACGATGTTGCCGATCATGATGTTCCTGCGCGCGCGGGGTCCCGGCGCGTCGAACAGGACCTGCTGCGCGCTCATCGTGCCACCGCCAGTTTCCGTGAGGCCCAGGTGGTCAGCAGTCCGATCGGGATCACCAGGATCACGAATCCCAGGGCGAACGTGAGGAAGATCGGGATCACGAGGTCCGAGCGGAACTCGATCATGGTCTTCATGAGGCCCGAGGCCTCGGCGGCCACGGAACCGGCGGCCGCGACGGTCGAGTTCTTGATGAGCGCGATCAGCACGTTGCCGAGCGGGGCGATGGCGCCCCGGAAGGCCTGCGGCAGGATGATGAGCCGCGCCGCCGGCAGGAAGCTGAGGCCGATGGCCCGCGCGGCCTCCGCCTGACCGAGGGGGACCGTGTTGACGCCGCTGCGGATCGCCTCACACACGAAGGCCGCATGGTAGAGCGCGAGGCCCACGATCGCGATCCTGAACAGGCTGACGTCGAGCTCTCCGGCGAGGTTGATCTGCATGACGGAGAACAGCCCGAGGAACCCGAAGGCGAGGATGATCGTCAGCGGCGTGTTCCGGAAGATGTTGACGTAGGCCGCACCGAACCACTGAAGACTCGGGATGGGCGAGATGCGGAACAGGGCCAGCACCGTGCCGATCCCGAGGGCCCACAGGGCGGCCCAGAAGGACAGCTGGATGTTGATCCAGAATGCTGCGGGCACGTCGTAGGTCTCGAACAGCGACAGGTAGTTCTCCACGGTTCACCTCTTTCCTGGTGGGGAACATGGCGTTGGTGGGGTGGTCCGCACGGACCACCCCACCAACGGGAGCAGTGCTAGGCGCAGGGCGCCGGGGTGGGCGGGTTCAGCTCTGCGTTGAAGGTGTAGTCGGCACCCTCGGTGTTGCGGGTGATGGCCTCTTCCCAGTCACCGTCGTCGATCATCTTGGTGATGGCGGCGTTGATGTCCTCGCAGCGGTCGCTGCCCTTGGTCAGGCCGACGCCGTAGTTCTCCTCGGAGAACGTGTTGCCGACGACCTTGAACTTGCCGGCGTTGGCTTCCTGCGCAGCGAGGCCGGCGAGGATGATGTCGTCGGTGGTGACCGCGTCGATCTGGCCGCCGCCCATCGCCGTGACGCACTCGGCGTAGCCCGGCTGCTCGACGAGCTGCACGCCGGGGTACTGGTCCTTGATCTTCTGCGCGGACGTGGAGCCCGTGACCGAGCAGAGGTTCTTGCCCTCGAGGTCCTCGGGGCCCGTGATGTCGCTGTCCGTGGGCACGAGGAGGTCCTGGCCGGCCACGAAGTACGGTCCGGCGAAGTCGACGGTCTCCTTGCGTGTATCGGTGATGGAGTAGGTCGCGAAGATCATGTCCACCTGCTCGTTGGACAGGAGGTTCTCGCGGTTGGCCGAGGGGGCCTCGACCCACTCGATGTTCTCCTCGCTGACGCCGAGCTCGCCCGCCACGTACTTCGCGACGTCGACGTCGAAGCCGGAGTACGAGCCGCCCTCGTCGTACCCGAGGCCGGGCTGGTCGAACTTGATGCCGATGCGGAGACTCTCGCCGCCGCCCTCCGCACTGCTACCGCTACCGCTCTCGGCACTGTCGCCGCCGCCACAGGCGGACAGGGTCAGTGCGGCCACAGCAGCCACCGCGGCTGCTGCGTATCGGGTCTTCTGCATGGGTTCTCCTTGGTGTGCGGCCTCGCGAGGCCCTCGTGGATCGGGTGGGTGGTTGGACCTGGTCAGTGCGAGAGGATCTTGCCGAGGAAGTCCCGGGCGCGCTCGCTCTGCGGGTTCGTGAAGAACTCCTCGGGTGTGGCCTGCTCCACGATCTGGCCGTCGGCCATGAAGATGACGCGATCGGCGGCCCGGCGCGCGAAGCCCATCTCGTGGGTCACCACGATCATGGTCATGCCCTCCTTGGCGAGCGACACCATCGCGTCGAGGACCTCGTTGATCATCTCCGGATCCAGCGCGGAGGTCGGCTCGTCGAACAGCATGACCTTCGGCTGCATCGCGAGGGCCCGGGCGATCGCCACACGCTGCTGCTGGCCGCCGGACAACTGGGCCGGGAGCTTCTGCGCCTGGTTGTCGACGCCGACCCGCTTCAGCAGGGACATCGCCAGTTCCTTCGCCTCGTTGCTCCTCATGCCCTTAACCTTGACGGGGCCGAGGGTCACGTTCTCGAGGATGGACTTGTGCGCGAAGAGGTTGAAGGACTGGAAGACCATCCCCACGTCGGCGCGCAGCTTCGCGAGGGCCTTGCCCTCCGCGGGCAGCACCTTGCCGTCGATGGTGATCTCGCCGTCGTCGATGGTCTCGAGGCGGTTGATCGCGCGGCAGAGAGTCGACTTCCCGGACCCGGACGGCCCGATCACGACGACGACCTCGCCGCGCGCGACCTCCAGGTTGATGTCGCGCAGGACGTGCAGGTCCCCGAAGTGCTTGTTGACGCGCTTGAGGGAGACGAGAGGGCCTCCGGTGGACGCGGACGGAGCCGGTCGCGGTTCACTTGTCATGGGAGAAATCTAGCGAACTATTCCTTCGCGGCAATACACCCCGGTGCAAAGGCGGCGATCGTAATTCAAGAGCAATCAAAGCGCGCACGCCATCCAGCGTTGGTTAGCCTAGGAAAATGTCTCCTTCCCAGCATCCCTCCGCCGGCGACGACGCACGGCTCCTCGCGCTGCCCGAGGACGGTCAGGCCGCATCCGCTGTGCCTGCGGCGCCCGGGTCCAACGGCTCGGCCCGACCCCGCAGGGAGGCGTCGGCAGAAGGGCCCGCGACGCGGCGGAAAGGATCTGTGGAGCTGAGGCGCAGCCAGGCCACGATGCCGCAGGCGGACAAGATGCTCCTGGATGCGGACGACTCCGGAGGGTTCACCCGCACCGACCCGTGGCGCGTCCTGCGCATCCAGAGCGAGTTCGTCGAGGGGTTCGGCACGCTCGCCGACCTCGGGCCGGCCATCAGCGTCTTCGGGTCCGCACGCACGGCACGCGACTCGTCCTTCTACGCCATCGGCGAGGAGGTGGGCCGGAGGCTCGTCGACTCCGGCTTCGCCGTCATCACGGGCGGAGGCCCGGGTGCCATGGAGGCGGCCAACAAGGGCGCATGCGAGGCGGGCGGTACCTCCGTGGGTCTGGGGATCGAGCTGCCCTTCGAGCAGGGCATGAACGAGTGGGTGGACCTCGGCATCAACTTCCGGTACTTCTTCGCCCGCAAGACGATGTTCGTGAAGTACGCGAGCGGCTTCGTGGTGCTGCCGGGCGGCTTCGGCACGCTGGACGAACTGTTCGAGGCGATGACCCTCGTGCAGACGGGCAAGGTCACGTCCTTCCCGATCGTGCTCGTCGGCGTCGCGTACTGGCAGCCGCTGCTCGACTGGATCCACGGCACCCTGCTGGCCGAGGGGACCATCTCCGAGAAGGACCTCTCACTGCTGCAGCTCGTCGAGACGGCCGAGGAGGCCGTGCGCATCGTCGCCGCTTCGGCCGGCCACGACCACCCCGCCTGAGCCGTAACGGCCCAGGCCCCGGCCCCGGCCCCGGCCCCGGGCCAGGATCCCGGGTTCCGAGGCCGACGGCCGGGGCGACTCTGGCACCATTGCGGTGTGACTATCTTCCTGGTGATCCTCGCCATCCTGCTGGTCGGCGGGACCGCCGTCCTCGCCTCGGGCCGACCGCTGCCCACCCCCCTCCGGCGACTCGCGGTGAGCGCGCGGGACGGTTCCGCCGGCGGGGCCGGGCCGGCCGCCTCCGCCGGGTCGGAGGAACCCGCCGCACGCTGGGACGGGCTCGGCCTCGTGGAGCCCGTGGCCTCCCTTCCGCCCGTCCTGCTGCCGGAGAGCCCCTCGGCGCAGGACGTTGACGCGATCCGCTTCGGCCTCGGACTCCGCGGGTACCGCATGGACCAGGTGGACGAGGTCCTCGACCGGCTGGCTGTGGCGCTCGAGGAGCGGGACGCCGTGATCGCAGGGCTGCGCTCGCAGCTCGCCCGGCGGGACGCAGTGCGGGAGACCGGGCAGCACGCCGGGCAGCACGCCGGGCAGGACACGGCATGGTGAGCGGAGCCGTGCCGGGCTCGGACGGCCGCCTGCGCTGCGGCTGGGCGGTCGCGAGCGCGGACTACGAGCGGTACCACGACGAGGAATGGGGCCGGCCCGTCGAGGGTGAGGCAGCGCTCTTCGAGCGGCTGAGCCTCGAGGCCTTCCAGTCCGGACTGAGCTGGATCACGATCCTGCGCAAGCGGGACGCCTTCCGCCGTGCCTTCGCCGGCTTCGACCCGGCGGCCGTCGCGGCGTTCGGGTCCGACGACGTCGAGCGGCTCCTGGCGGACCCGGGGATCGTCCGGAACCGGCAGAAGATCGATGCCACGATCGCCAATGCCCGGGCACTGCTCGGCCTCCCGGAGGGCACCACGCTCGCGTCCGTCCTCGAGGACCATCGTCCGCCGCCGCGCCCGGCGCCCGCCGACCTCTCGGAGGTCCCGGCCATCACGGCCGAGAGCACGGCCCTGGCCCGTGAGCTGAAGCGGCTCGGCCTCCGCTTCGTCGGCCCCACCACGGCATACGCGATGCTGCAGGCCACAGGCTACGTCGACGATCACCTCCGCGGCTGCTGGGTCCGCTCCGTCCGCGACGCCGAGGCGCCGGCTATCGCCGGCGGAGGGCCGCCGTGAGCCGCACCGGCGCGGCCAGGACCCGCCGGACGCCGTCCCCCGCGCTCCCCTCCACCCTGGCGTCCAGGCTCTCCGCCGTGCACTGGTCCGTGCAGGTACTCGCGGTCTTCCTCGCCGGCCGCCTCGTCTCCACCGCGATCCTCCTGATCGCCGCCGCACGCCAGGGCCCGAGTCCGTGGTCCGGCGCGGCTCCCGGCTACGGCACGTTCATCAACTACTGGGACAGCGGCTGGTACGAGCGCATCTTCAGGGAGGGCTACCCGTCCGAACTGCCCCGGGACGACGCGGGCGTCGTCAGCCACAACCAGTGGGCGTTCTACCCCCTCTTCCCGGGACTGGTCCGGCTCCTCGACGCCGGCACCGGCCTCGGCTGGGGGGTCCTCGCGCCCGTGGTCACGGTCTCGGCCGCAGCAGGGGCCTCGCTCGTGGTCTACCGGCTCTTCCGTCTCCGCACCGCCCACCGGACCGCGCTCGCGGGGGTCACCGTCGTGTCCTTCGCCCCCGTGGCCGTGATCCTGCAGGTGCCGTACGCGGAGTCGCTGCACCTGCTGCTGCTCTCCTCCTCGCTCTACCTCGTGGCGACACGGCGCTACTACGCGGCGATGCCCGTCGTAGCGCTGATGTGCTCGGCACGGCCTGCGGGGGTGCCGTTCGCGATCGCGGTGGGCATCCTGTTCGTCGCGACGCTCTGGTCCGCCCGCCGCCCGGGGGCGGACCCGGCGCTCCGGCGGGCGGTGCTTCCGCTCTTCCTGCTGGGCGTGGTCTCGTCCCTCGCCGCCGTCGCGTGGCCCGGGATCGCCTGGGCTGTCACAGGACAGCGCGACGCCTATGTGGCTACCGAGACGGCCTGGCGCGGTGAGCCGCTCGCCCCGTTCGTCCCGTGGTTCGACGCGCCCGCCGCGGTGCTCGGCCCCGGGGCCGCGGTGCTGGTGGTCGCGGCCCTCGTGATCGGGGCCGCCGCGCTCTTCCTGACGCCGGCGGTGCGTTCCCTCGGGCTGGTGACCGGCGCCTGGTGCGCCGGGTACCTGCTGTACCTCGCTGCCTTCTGGGACCCGCAGTCCAGTACGTGGCGCATCCTGGCACCGCTGTTCCCGCTCGCCCTCGCGGTCGCGACCGTCGGCCGGGGCCGCATCCTCTGGGTGGTGTTGCCGGTCTCCGTGGTGCTCCAGTTCCTCTGGGTGGACCGGCTGTGGGGGTGGACGCCCACCGGCCCGGACGGGGATTATCCACCCTGAGTGTGATCCACGCCGCACCTGAATTAGCAGGAGCAGCCCTTGTGCTGAATAATGATGGTGATGACGTGCACCGCCGGACCTTTCATCGGGCGCCGGAGCGGAGCACTGTTTACTGTCGCGCTACCGCTGGTCGCGGTCGCGCCCTGTTGAAAGGGACACCCCCATGGCTGCCATGAAACCGCGAACCGGCGACGGACCGATGGAAGTCACCAAGGAAGGGCGCAGCCTCATCATGCGGGTGCCGATCGACGGCGGTGGCCGCCTCGTCGTCGAGCTGAACGCCGAAGAGGCGGGCAAGCTCAAGGACTGCCTGCTCACCGCCACGAACTAGGCAGCGCTCTCAGGCGCGCTGCTTGACCGCCAGGAGGAGTCCGGTGCCGGTCGGCAGGAGTGCCGACACGAGTGCCTCGTTCTCCCGGATCGCCTTCCCGATCTGTCGCAGCGTGTTGGTCGACTGCTCGCGCACGGCCGGTTCCGCCACGCGGTCCTGGTCCAGTGCGTCGTTGACGATCAGGATGCCGCCGTCCTTCAGCAGGCGTGTGGCCTGTTCCACGTACGCGGGAAGGCCCGGCTTGTCCGCGTCGATGAACACCAGGTCGTAGGCCCGGTCCGTGAGCCGCGGCAGCACATCCGCGGCGCGCCCGGAGATGGTCCGCGTGCGGTTCGAGGGGATCCCTGCCTCCGCGTACGCCTCACGGGCTGCGCGCAGGTGGTCGACATCGGAGTCGATGGTCGTCAGTACGGCGTTGCGGCCGAGCCCCCGCAGCAGGCACACGCCCGAGACCCCTGCTCCGGCACCGACCTCCACGGCGGTGGTGGCCTTCGAGGCGGCCGCGAGCACCGTGAGGGCGGCGCCGACCGCGGGCGTCACGGGCGCGACGCCGAGCTCGTGGGACCTGTCGCGTGCCCTGAGCAGGACGTCGTCCTCGTCCGGGAGTCCTTCGGTGTAGGACCAGCTGCTGTGTTTGTCGGCGGCCATGGGCGTCCGTTCTGTCGTTCGCGGGAAATCGTGCGGGAAATCATGCGGGCTGTCGGGTGGCGGGAGCCCCGCGTCAACACTACTGTGCGGCGCACCCCTCCTTCCATGCGGGCGGCCCGGCCGCAGTGCGGGAGGGTAGCGCATCCGACCGGCGGAGCGCCGCGCAACACGCGCGGTGCTGCCAGCTTGCTCCCAGCTTCGTGGGAAAGACTTCCCACTCGGGACATCCGGCATGCGTGCAGTCCCGAATCCCCCGTACCACGGCTCGTGCCCGTCAGCAGGAGCAGGGGCCGGTCCGGGATCCACGGCGAGAAGGGGTACATGATGTCCAGCGTCAAGGCGGCACGCGCCGCGATGGAGGCGGTCGCCGAAGCGGACGCGCCCATCCTCGATGAGCACGGCAATCCGTGGGTCGCGCCGTCGTGGGAGGAAGTCGTCACCACGTACTCGCCCAAGGTCTACCGTCTTGCCTACCGGCTCACGGGCAACCGGTTCGACGCAGAGGACCTCACGCAGGAGGTCTTCGTGAGGGTCTTCCGGTCCCTCGCCAACTTCAAGCCCGGCACACTGGACGGCTGGCTGCACCGCATCACCACGAACCTCTTCCTCGACCAGGCACGGCGCAAGACCCGGATCCGCTTCGACGGGCTCACGGAGGAGGCGGAGAGCCGCCTGCCCAGCAAGCACCCCGGCCCCGAGCGCAGCTTCGAGTTCAACAATCTCGACATCGACGTGCAGGCCGCCCTGGAGGAGCTGCCGCCGGACTTCCGCGCCGCCGTGGTGCTCTGCGACCTCGAGGGTCTCGCCTACGACGAGGTGGCGCAGGTGCTCGGCGTCAAGCTCGGCACCGTCCGGTCCCGCATCCACCGCGGACGCACGATGCTGCGCGAGAAGCTCGCCCACCGCGATCCGCGCAGGTCCGGCGGGAACGGCGCCGCCCTCGGAGTCCCGCGGATCGCCGGCCTGGGCTAGGACCGATGCTTCATCCCCAACGTTCGCTCCAGGACCTCGTGGACGGCGAGCTGTCCGATCGGCGCCGCATCGCCGTGGAACGGCACGTCTCCCGCTGCGCTTCGTGTGCAACGGCGGTCGCGCGCCTCCGGAGCCTCAAGAGCGCCCTGCTGGGCCTCCGGAACCCCTCGCCGGACCCCGAGTTCCAGCAGCGACTCCTCTTGCCGGCACTCGATACCGCGGCGTCCCCCGGCGGGTCTCCCGCAGGCGGGCGCGAGGCGCGCACCGGCTCCAGCGCCGCATTCGTCCGTGCGCACCACGAGCGCACGACGCCGCGACGGCGCCACCGGACGCTCGTCCTGGCGGGCAGCTCCGCCGTCGTCGCCACCACAGTGCTCGCCGGTGCGTACATCGTCGGCTCCGAGGCCGGCACGGCACCTGAGGGTGCTCGGGGGTCCACGGCGCTGCGCGCGGGCTGGGACTCCGTAGCGCCGCGCACACCCACCTATCTCGACACCGCCCAGCTCGAGACGCTGCGGGCCGGCGGCTGGTACTGTCCGGAGCTCGAGTCGCTCGGGTTCACGCTCCAGAGCGCCGAGGGCATCACGGTCGGCGGCAGGCCCACCCTCGAGCTGGTCCTCGAGAACGACGGCGACACGGTCACCGTCTACGAGCAGCGGAAGGTCGGAGACACCGGGAGCGGCGGCGAGCCGCCCCTGAACGCCGTCACCGGCAGCGACGTGACCACGGACGGGTTCGAGCACGTCGGCGGTGCCGACCGCGACATCTGGGTGCGCTCGGGCCGGCCGTGGCAGGTGGTCCTCGACAGCCCCACGGTCACCTACACCGTGGTCTCGGACCTGCCCGCGGCCGCGATGCCGCAGACCCTCACCCAGCTCGTGGCGACGGAGCACGCCCAGCTGTCGCTGGCACCGCAGGGCCAGGACGATTCGATGATGGAGCGGATCATCCGCGGTCTCTCCCGGATCACCCATCCCCGGGGAGACTAGGTAGCCGCCGGGCGACGCGGACGTGGACCTTCGACGGCCCCGACGTCCGGGTGTCCGAGGGTGCCGGGGGAATGTGTTCGGCGTGAGCCGGGAAGGTAGTCTTTTCACGTGTTGGGAATCAACGGCCTCGAACTCGTGGTCCTGGCGATCATCGCCGTCGTGGTGCTCGGCCCGGAGCGACTTCCGGAGTACGCAGCGCAGCTCGCGCGGCTCGTCAGGGGACTGCGGCGCATGGCGAGCGGAGCGCGTGAGCAGCTGCGGGAGGAAGTGGGCCCGGAGCTCGACGAGGTGGACTGGCGCAAGCTCGACCCCCGCCAGTACGATCCCCGCCGCATCATCAAGGAGGCCCTCCTCGACGACATCGAGGACGTCTTCAAGCCCGTGAGCCCCAACGCCCCCACACCCGCGGTCGCCGCTCCCGCTGCCGCAGCGGTCGCGGCCTCCCGCCCCGCCGTCCAGGTGCCGATCGGGCCCCGCCTGGAAGCCGGCGATCCCGCGCCCTACGACCGCGAAGCGACCTAGGCCGGTCCGGGCCGCCCGGTCGGAGCCGCCTCAGCGGACCCGGACGGGAAGCTTCAGGCCCTCCAGGCCACGCGGGCGACGCGCCAGCGCCGACGCTATCGTCGCCAGCTCCTGCCGCGCCCTCGAGTCCACGGTGCCCAGCACGAGGGGGACACCGGCGTCGCCGCCCTCCCGCAGCGACACGTCCAGCGGGATGCTGCCGAGCAGGGGGATGTCGGCGTCGAGCGTCGCCGACAGGCGCGCAGCGACGGTGCTCCCGCCGCCCGCGCCGAACAGTTCGAGCCGCCCGCCGTCGGGCAGTTCGAGCCACGACATGTTCTCGATCACCCCCGCCACCCGCTGCCCCGTCTGGGCGGCCATGGCGCCGGCCCGCTCGGCGACGTCCGCGGCGGCGCTCTGCGGCGTCGTGACCACCAGGAGTTCGGAGGCCGGCAGCAGCTGCGCCACGGAGATGGCGATGTCCCCGGTGCCCGGCGGCAGGTCGAGGAACAGGACGTCCAGGTCGCCGAAGTACACGTCGGTGAGGAACTGTTCCAGTGCCCGGTGCAGCATGGGTCCGCGCCAGGAGACGGGCTGGTTGCCCTCCACGAACATGCCGATGGAGATCACCTTCACCCCGTACGCCACGGGCGGCAGGATGAGCTCGTCCACGCGCGTGGGCTGCTGCGTGATGCCCATGAGGGCGGGGACGGAGAAGCCGTAGACGTCCGCGTCCACGATCCCCACCCGCAGGCCCTGCGCTGCCATGGCGGCGGCCAGGTTCACGGTCACGCTGGACTTCCCCACGCCGCCCTTGCCGCTGGCGACGGCATACACGCGCGTGAGCGACGACGGCTCGTTGAAGGGGATGCCGCGCTGCCCGCCGGCACCCTTGAGCCGTTCCTTCAGCGCATCCCGCTGCGCCTGGTCCATCACGCCGAGCTCCACCTCCACGCGCTCCACGCCGTCGACGCGCGAGAGAGCGGCCTCGGTGTCGGCCGTGATCGAGTCGCGGAGCGGGCACCCGGCGATCGTCAGCAGCACCCGGACGCGGACCGTCGCGCCGTCGACGGTCACGGACTCGAGCATCCCGAGTTCGTCGATGGGACGGCGCAGCTCCGGGTCGATCACGGTCGAGAGGGCGGCACGGACGGCGGTCTCGGCCGGCAGGTCGTGGTTCACCGGGAGGGCTTCCTCCCGGTGGACTGGACCCTCGGCAGCGACGTCGTGCCGTCGGACGGCTTGCGGGGCTTGCGTTTCTGCAGGGTGAGTTCCTGGCCATCGGTCGTCTCGAGCAGCTCTTCGAGAATCGAACGGAGTTCCGATCGCACGTAGTCTCGCGTGGCGACCTCGCGGATGGCGATGCGGAGGTCCGCGATCTCGCGCGTCAGGTACTCGGTGTCGGAGAGGTTCCGCTCGGCCCGGTGGCGGTCCTCCCGCATGGAGACGCGGTCGCGGTCGTCCTGGCGGTTCTGGGCGAGCAGAAGCAGGGGCGCGGCGTAGGAGGCCTGCAGGGAGAGCATCAGGGTCAGCGCCGTGAATCCCAGTGCCGCGCTGTCGAAGCGCAGGTTCTCCGGTGCTACGGTGTTCCAGATCAGCCAGAGCGCGACGAAGACCGTCATGTAGAAGAGGAACTGCGGGGTGCCCATGAAGCGTGCGATGTTCTCCGTGCCGCTGCCGAACCGGTCCGGGTTCGGTCGCAGGCGCGGGAGGAAGCGCTTGCGCGCCTCCCGCGGCGTGTCGAGTCCGCGTGAATTCGATCGGATCTTCTCAACCACGGCGGTCACCTCGTCTCGGTACAGCTGCGTCGTCCTGTGCGCGCCAGTCGTCGGGCAGCAGATGGTCCAGGACGTCGTCGACGGTCACGGCACCGACGAGCCTGCCGTCCGTATTGACGACCGGCAGGGAGTTCAGGTTGTAGGTGGCAAGGATCCGCGACACCTCGCTGACGTTCGCCTGGTCACCGACCGCCTCGAGATCGGTGTCGATGATGTTGCCGAGCGGTTCCGGCGGCGGGTAGCGCAGCAGTTGCTGGATGTGCACCACGCCGAGGTAGCGGCCCGTCGGTGTCTCGAGGGGCGGGCGGCACACGAAGATCGAGGAGGCGAGCGCGGGGGTCAGCTCCTCCCGCCGCACATGGGCGAGGGCCTCGGCGACCGTGGCCTCCGGGGGGAGGATCACGGGCACAGTGGTCATGAGGGAACCCGCCGTGCCCTCCTCGTACTCGAGGAGACGGCGCACGTCCTCGGCGTCGTCGGGCTCCATGAGCTGGAGCAGCTCCTCCTTCTGCGCGTCGGGCAGTTCGTTGAGGAGGTCCGCGGCGTCGTCGGGATCCATCTCCTCGAGCACGTCCGCTGCGCGTTCGCGCGTGAGGGACGTGAGGATCTGGACCTGGTCGTCGTCGGGCAGTTCCTGCAGGATGTCGGCGAGGCGGTCGTCCTGCAGTTCGCCCGCCACCTCGAGGCGCCGCTTGTCGTTCATCTCGTGCATCGCCTCGGCGAAGTCGGCGGGCTTGAGATCGTCGTGCTGCGCGACGAACTGCGTGGCGCCCTGCGGCTCGTCGGTATTGCCGTGGAAGGCGTCGAGCCAGTCGATGATGAGGCGCTCGCCGCCGCGGCGTAGCCCGCGCAGGGGGGACACCGCGCCGCCGCGGCGCACGAACAGCTGGGAGACGTGCCAGTCGCCGGCGCGGTTGCGTTCCATCGCGATGTCCTCGACGACGGCGCTGCCGCTGCCGTCCCGGAGGGTGAGCCGGCGGTCGAAGAGCTCGGCGACGACGAGCATCTCGGCGCCGCGCTGCTCGAAGCGGCGGAGGTTCACCAGGCCGGTGCAGATGATCTGGGACGGATCCATCGACGTGATGCGTGTCATCGGCACGAAGACGCGCTTCTTGCCGGGCACCTCGACCACGAGACCCACGACTTGCGGGGCCTTGGCGGGGCCACGGTCGAGCACGACGGCGTCCCGCAGACGGCCCAGGCGGTCACCGAGGGGATCGAACACATCGAGGCCCAGCAGGCGGGCCACGAAGACGCGGGTGGGGTTGGTAGTCACAGCTCTAGGCTATCGGCCCGGACGGACTCGCACGGCATCGCGTCCAGGCCGTGCGCGGCCTCCCGGCAGCACAATGTCCGGGGAACTCCTGCGAATCCTCCCGCGGTCGCGGGCGTTAGGCAAGAATGGACACCATGTCGACATCACCACTTGGAACCACTGCCTCCCGCGATCTGGGCCGGGTGCTGCCCACGGGCGAGACCATCGGCCGGTATACGAGCTACCTCGATGCCCAGAAAGCCGTGGACTACCTCGCGGACAACAAGTTCGCCGTCCAGCGGGTGGCGATCATCGGCAACGACCTGAAGACCGTCGAGCGCGTCACGGGGCGACTGAGCTACCCGCGGGTGGCGCTCGCGAGTGCCGCGACGGGAGCCTGGTTCGGCCTCTTCGTCGGACTGATCCTGAGCCTGTTCGCCGGCAGCGAGTCGGGAATCACCATCTCCTCCTCCATCGCGCTGGGCGCCATCTTCTGGCTGCTCTTCGGCGTCCTGACCTACACCTTCCAGCGCGGGCGGCGCGATTTCACCTCGACGAGCCAGGTCGTGGCGACGAGCTACGACGTGATCGTGGAGCCTGGTCTTGCCGCGGAGGCCCGGCGCATTCTGCAACAGCTGCCCATGAACGGGCAGGCCCAGCACCCCGGCGGCGCTCCTGCGGCCTGGGGACAGGCTCCCGGACAGGTACCGGGCCAGGCCCCCCAGCAGCTGCCCGGGCAGGCCCAACAGCCGGCTCCCGAGCGCCCCGCGGGCTGGAACGACCCCTACGCCGGTCAGCAGGGTCAGCAGGGTCAGCAGCAGCCCGGCACGGCCGAGGAGCAGACCGCGGGTCCGGGCACCACGGGCCCCCGGCGGGGCCAGTTCCCCGACCTGCCCGACGGCAGGCCGCAGTACGGTGTGCGCGTCGACGAGCCGCAGGCCGTCAACCCCTCGGGCGACGCGTCGGGGACTCCCGCCGGGACCGCGGCGGGGACCGGGGACACGGCTGCGGGCGCAGGCGGCTCCACGGACGACCGGCCCGGTAGCCACGGATCCTCCGCGGGGGGCGGGCCGCGCTAGCACTCTCCGGACAGGCGAAGGCCGGGACCCGATGGGTCCCGGCCTTCGCCTTCACTGCCTGCCGGTGTCGGGCGGCTGGCGCGGGGCGAGCGTTACTCGCCGGTGCTGCCCCAGATGCCCGCCATCCAGGCCTCGACGTCGTCGGGGCTGCGGGGGAGTGCTGCGCTGAGGTTCACGGGGCCGTCGGCGGTCATGAGGATGTCGTCCTCGATGCGGACACCGATGCCCCGGTACTCCTCGGGGACGGCCAGGTCCTCGGCCTTGAAGTAGAGGCCCGGCTCGATGGTGAATACCATGCCCTCGGTGAGGATGCCGTCGAGGTACAGCTCCCGCTTGGCCTGCGCGCAGTCGTGGACGTCCATGCCGAGGTGGTGGCTCGTGCCGTGCGGCATCCAGCGGCGGTGGTGCTGGCCCTCGGGCGCCAGGGCCTCCTCGAGGGGGACGGGCAGGAGCCCCCAGCTGTCGAGGTTCTCGGCGAGGACGGCGACGGCGGCCGCGTGCACGTCGCGGAACTTCCGGCCCGGCTGCGCGGCGGCGAAGCCCGCGTCGGCGGCGTCGAGCACCGCCTGGTAGATCCTGCGCTGGGTCTCCGAGTACCGACCGGTGACGGGGAGGGTCCTCGTGATGTCGGCGGTGTAGAGGCTCTCGGCCTCGACGCCCGCGTCGAGCAGGAGCAGGTCCCCTGCGCTCACCTGGCCCGTGTTGCGGATCCAGTGGAGGGTGGTGGCGTTGTTGCCCGATGCGGCGATCGTGTCGTAGCCGAGGTCGTTGCCCTCCTCCCGCGCCCGGGTGAAGAACGCCCCTTCGACGACGCGCTCGCCGCGCGGGTGGGTCAGGGCCCGGGGGAGGGTCCGAACCACTTCGTGGAAGCCGTTGACGGTGGCGGCGACGGCGGCCTCCATCTGCTCGATCTCCCAGGTGTCCTTGATGAGCCTGAGTTCGGAGAGCGCCTCGGCGAGCACGGCGTCGAGGGCGTCGGCCTGCTCGAGGTCCACGCCGGTGTTGATCCGGGAGGTGTCCACCAGCGCGTCCGCGTTGAAGTCCACCTCGCGGAGCAGGCGGATGCTGACACCGCCGACCGCGGAGACGCCGGCGTCCTTCGTGATGGCCACCTCGAGCTCGGCCAGGTCGGCGGTCTCGAGGTCGAGCTGAGCCCTGATCTGCGCCATGGACAGGCGCTGGCCGATCCAGAACTCGCCGTAGCGGGCGTTCGCGTAGAACTCGGCGCTGTCGCGCCCGGCGAGCTCGCGGAAGTACAGCGTGGCGGTGTGGTTGCCGCCGTCGTCGCCCGTTCCCGGGTCCACAGGTTCGAGGACGAGCACGGCGTCGGGCTCGTGGTCGAGGCCGAGGCCGGTCAGGTGCGCGAAACCGGAGTGCGGGCGGTACCGGTAGTCGGTGTCGTTGGAGCGGACCTTGAAGGGGCCGGCGGGGATGACGATGCGCTCGCCCGGGAACCGGTCGGAGATGGCTCGGCGGCGGCGGGCCGCGTGCTCCGCGACGGGTGCAGCGGGCGGGAGGTCGTCCGAGGCCGGCGCCCAGCTACCGGCCATGAACGCCTTGAAGGCCTCGGAGTCGGGCCGCTGCGAGCGGTTCTCGTTGCGGTCGGACAGCGGCTGGCCCTCCGGTGCGTCGATGGGGAAGTCGGATGCGGGGGCGGTGTCGTCGGTGCTCACCCCGCCATCGTCCCACCATCGCCGGGGGTCGTGAAAGTCCGGGATCGGAGTTAGTTTAGGAACTAACATATTCTCACCCGCTCGCGCATCAGGAAGGCGGACCTGTGGCCACGCTCGCGGTCTTCGGCGGCTCCGGCTGGACCGGGCGCCATGTCATCGAACAGGCTCTCGAGGCCGGGCACGCCGTGCGCGTCCTCGCACGATCGGCGGGCTCCATCCGGTCCTCGGGAGCACGGTCGACGGTCTTCGAGGGAGACGTCCTCGACCCCGCCGCGGTCGACCGCGTGATCGCGGGGAGTGATGCCGTCATCAGCGTCATCGGGCAGGTCGCGGGATCCCCGGCCACCCTGCAGACCGGCGGCATCCGGAACATCACGGAGGCCATGGGGAGGCACGGAGTCCGGCGCATCGTCTCGCTGTCCGGCGGCGGACTGCCCGACCCGGTGCACGACAGGACGAAGGCCGCGGACCGGATCATCCGGGCCCTGCTGAGGCTGCTCTCACCCAAGGTGCTCGCGGATGCCGAGGGACACCTCCGGGTCCTCCGCGACAGCGGTCTGGAGTGGACCGTCGTCCGCGGTCCGCGCCTGCAGGACAAGCCGCGCACCGGTACCTACCGCGTGGGCCGGGTCGGCGTCGACTCGAGCACCACCGTCGGACGCGCGGACCTCGCCGAGTTCCTCCTGCGGCAGGTGGACGACCGCTCCTTCATCCACCAGCCCCCCATGGTCAGCTACTGATGCCCGCCGATCCCCGTCGGGACGAACTGCTCGCCCAGGCGATCGACAGCATGGCGTCGCTGACGAGGGACCTCGCGGCCGCCGGCTCGTACCCGTTCCGCGAGCGGCGCCTCGGCCGGGCCCCGATGAACGTGCTGTACCGGCTGTCGCGGACCGGCGGGCTGGGCATCGGGGCGCTCGCCGCCCTGCTCGACGTCACCAGCGGAGCGGTGAGCCAGCACGTGGACCTGCTCCGGAAGGCCGGTCTCGTGACGGTCGACGTCGACCCCGCCGACGCGCGCGTACGGGTCGTGCGGCTGACCGACCAGGCGCACGCAGAGGTCGCCGAGTTCCGGCGCGGCCGGATCGAGGCCATCGCTCCCCGTTTCGACGACCTGACCACGGACGAGGTCGCGGACCTCCGACGGCTCCTCTCCCTCGTCCGTCCGGCCGGCACGACCACTCGATGAGGGCTGCGGCCTTCCACCTCATCGACGCGGGGAAGCTGCGCGTCGTCGCCGACCGGACCTATCCGCTCGCCGAGGCTGCAGAGGCCCGCCACCGGAGCGAGGGCGGGCAGGTGGCGGGCGAGCTCGTCCTGGTGACCGGAGCGGCGCAGGCACCGGTAAGCGGGCCCGGGGCCCGTGGCGCGTAGATTGGATCCGGTGAGAATCGATCTGCACACCCACTCGAACGTCTCGGACGGCACCGAGGACCCCGACGTCCTGATCCGCTCCGCGGCGGCGGCCGGGCTCGACGTCGTCGCGCTCACCGACCACGACTCCACCGCCGGCTGGGACCGGGCGAGGACCGCCGCGGAGGACCTCGGTATCGGATTCGTTCCCGGTATGGAGGTCTCCTGCCGCACGGACACCGGCATCAGCGTGCACGTGCTGTCCTACCTGCACGATCCCGCCCACGCCGGGCTGGCCGAGGAGATCGCGAAGTCGAGGTCTGCACGGTTGACGCGGGCACGGCGCATGGTCGAGCTGATGTCGGGCGACTTCCCGATCACCTGGGAGCTGGTGCAGCAGCACGTGACGGAGGGGGCCACGGTGGGCCGCCCGCACATCGCCGACGCGCTGATCGCCCTCGGGGTCGTGGAGACGCGCTCGGAGGCGTTCGAACGCATCCTCACCGCGCGCTCGCCGTACTGGGTGAGCCACTACGCGCCGCACCCTGCGGCCGCCGTCGCCCTCATCCGGGAGGCAGGCGGTGTGCCGGTCTTCGCGCACCCGTCGGCGTTCAACCGCGGAGCCGTGGTGGGCGGGGCGGTGATCGACGAGATGATCGACGCCGGGCTGCTGGGCCTCGAGGTGGAGCACCGCGACAATCCCGAGGAGGCGCGCGTGGAGCTGCGGAGGATCGCACGGGACCACAGGCTGCTCATCACGGGATCCAGCGACTACCACGGCAGCGGCAAGCCCAATCTGCTGGGGGAGAACCTCACGTCGGAGGAGACCCTCGAGGCCATCACGGCGCTCGCGACCGGCACTGCTGCGGGCTAGGTCCTGCGCGGGGCGGCCAGGGGCAGCGGCCCGGCAGGGCAGGCCCCCTCCTCGCCGACGGCGGTGATCAGGTCCAGGGGGCGAGGCGCGCGTGCATGACCTCGACGGCCTGCGGGTTGCGGTCCACGCACACGAAGCGGCGGCCGAGCTTCCCGGCCACTGCCCCGAGGGTCCCGGAGCCCGCGAAGAAGTCGAGCACCCAGTCGCCCTCACGGCTGCTGGCCGCGACGGCGCGCCGCAGCAGGCCCTCGGGCTTCTGCGTGGGGTAGCCGGTCTTCTCCCGGCCCGTCGGCGACACGATCGTGTGCCACCACACGTCGGTGGGCAGCTTGCCCAGGGCCGCCTTCTCGGCGGTCACGAGGCCCGGCGCCATGTACGGTTCCCGGTCCACCTCGTCACTGTTGAAGTAGTAGCCCGACGGGTTCTTGACGTACACGAGGATGTTGTCGTGCTTCGCCGGCCACTTCCGCTTCGCCCTCGCACCGTAGTCGTAGGCCCAGATGATCTCGTTCAGGAAGCAGTCGCGCCCGAACAGGGCGTCGAGCATGACCTTCGCGTAGTGCACCTCGCGGTAGTCCAGGTGCAGGTACAGCGTGCCGTCGTCGGCCAGGAGCCGCCACGCCTCCGCCAGGCGGGGCAGGAGGAAGTCCCAGTAGTCCTCGAAGGCGTCGTCGTAACTTGCGAGCATCCCCTTGACCGTCGAGTAGGACAGCCCCTTGAAGCCCACACGGTCCCCTTCGCCCTGCATCGCCCGCACCATGGAGGTCTGCTGGCGGCGCTGCACACGGCCCGTGTTGAAGGGCGGGTCCACGTAGATCATCGTGAACGCCGCGTCGGGCAGGGTTGCGAGGTACTCCGCGTTGTCGGCGTGCACCACGAGATTGGCGCCGTCCGCACTCCATGAGGGAGGCGCGGACGGCGCAGGAAGCTCCGACACCGGGTGTCAGTCCTCCGTGCCGCCGGCTGGGTTCCCGACGACCTCACCGTTGCGGCGGCGGGTCCGGCTGCGGCGCGGACGGTCGCCCGACGGGGCCTCGCCCTCGCTACCGGAACGACGACGGCGTCCGCCGCCCTCGACCGTGTCGGCCGGAGCGGATGCGGCGGGGGACCCGGCGCCGCCGGAGCCGGTGCCTCCCTGGCCCCGGCCGCGCGAACCCCTGGAGCCGTCGCCGGAGGCGGAGCCTGAACTCGAACCGGAGCCGTCGCGGCGTGAGCCACCGCGTCCGCCGGAACGACCGCGTCCGCCGTCGTCGCCGTGCGCGCCGCCGCCACGCTTGCCCGTCTCACCGAGGTCCTCGAGGACCTCCGCCTGGATGCCGGCGAGCTTGCGGTCCTTGCGGGGCAGGCGCCCCTTGGTGCCCTCGGGGATGTCGAGGTCCGTGAAGAGGTGCGGCGACGAGGAGTAGGTCTCGACGGGCTCCGGCGTGTCGAGCCCGAGCGCCTTGTTGATCAGGCCCCAGCGCGGGACGTCGTCCCAGTCCACGAACGTGACCGCGGTGCCCTTCTTGCCGGCGCGGCCCGTGCGGCCCACGCGGTGCAGGTAGGCCTTCTCGTCCTCGGGGCACTGGTAGTTGATGACGTGCGTGATGTCCTCGACGTCGATGCCGCGTGCAGCGACCTCGGTGGCGACGAGCACGTCGATCTTGTCACCGCGGAACGCCCGCAGCGCCTGCTCACGGGCACCCTGGCCGAGGTCGCCGTGGATGGCCCCGGCCGCGAAGCCGCGGTCGATCAGTTCCTCGGAGAGCTTCGCGGCGGTGCGCTTGGTCTTGCAGAAGATGATGGCGCGGCCGCGGCCACGGGCCTGCAGGATGCGGGCCACGACCTCGGCCTTGTCCAGGTTGTGCGCCCGGTAGATGACCTGGCGGATGTCCTTCTTGGTGATGCCCTCGTCCTCGGGATCCGCGGCCCGGATGTGCGTGGGCTGCGTCATGTACCGGCGGGCCATCGCGATGACAGGGCCGGGCATGGTCGCGGAGAACAGGAGCGTCTGGCGCACCGGCGGCGTCGCGGCGATCAGGGTCTCGACGTCGGGCAGGAAGCCGAGGTCCAGCATCTCGTCGGCCTCGTCGAGCACCACGATCTTGACGTTCTTGAGCACCAGCAGCTTCTGCCGGTACAGGTCGATCAGGCGTCCGGGAGTCCCGACCACGATCTCGACGCCCTTCTTGATGGCCTCGATCTGGGGCTCGTACGCACGGCCGCCGTAGATGGTGACGATGCGCGCGTTGCGCTTCTTCGCCGCCGTCGTGAGGTCGTTGGCCACCTGCACGGCGAGCTCGCGCGTCGGGACGACGACGAGGGCCTGCGGGGCGCCCGGCACCGGGAGCTTCTCGTAGCCGGCGTCGTCGGGACCGACGACGCGCTGGATCGCCGGGATGCCGAAACCGAGGGTCTTGCCCGTGCCGGTCTTCGCCTGGCCGATGATGTCGTGTCCGCCGAGGGCGATCGAGAGCGTCATCGCCTGGATGGGGAAGGGGTGGATGATGCCGGCGTCCGCGAGGGACTCGACGATGTCGGGCCGGACGTTGAAGTCCGCGAAGGTCTCGGGGACGACCGCGTGCGGCTCCTCGGTGGTGACCAGCGTCTCCTCGACGTCGATGGCGTCGGCCGAATTGTCGGCGACGAGGTGGTGGGCATCCGTCACCGGGGTATTGCCTGAGTTGATGTCGTGCACGTTCTACCGTTCATTCAGGCCCCGCGGCCGCTGAGGCTCGACGCCGGGATCGGTTCATCCGGGGCGGAGCGTATCGGCGGGCGCCAGGGCGTCCAGTGGAAGCCGATCGCGGGCTTGCTACTGCGTGCGGGCTGCGGAGGAAGACCTGCGCCCACGGGAACTCGGGATCGAGTAGGTACTGCGGGTTATCGGGAGAGTGATAACGACCGGGCATCCATTACTACAGCCTCAAGCCTACCCTGCCCGCTCCCCGCCGGTGTCACTGGCAGTTGTCACCGGTAGTTGCCGATGTCAATTGGTTGGGGCAGTTGGTTGGGGCAGTTGACTGGCACAGCTGCCTGGCACGGTTGATACGGGCTGCGTCACCGCGGGCTGCGCGCGGGTGCATCCGGTGGCTTGACCTCGAAGCGCAGGCGACGGCGGGCGATATCAGCCTCCAGCAGCACCACGGTGACGCGCTCACCGGCCACCAGCTCGCCGTAGCACTTCGCCTCCATCGGCGGTTCGGTGACCTGCACGGTCCCGGACAGGCGCGGCGCCTGCTTGCCGGGGGCGTCCTCGACGGCGGGTGGCGAGCCCTGCAGGACGACGGCGGAGAACGCCTCCCCGATGCGGTTGCTCAGCAGTGCGGCCTGCACGGCGTCCATGGCGCCCGAATCGAGGCGGGATGCCGTCTGGTTAGAGGACGTCATGAGGGCATTGAGGTCCGGCAGGGCCGAGCGCACCCACCCGGGCACCTCCTCGCCCGCGCAGAGCGACGCACAGATCACGAGGACGAAACGGTCCACGAGGCGCCGGAGGGGAGCGGTGGCATGCGCGTACGGGGCCGCGATCGCGGACTGCACGACGGCGGAGGGCACCTCCCCGTCGAACGCGGTGTAGCCCGCACCCCGGAAGAGCGACGCCGCCGCGTGCATCAGAGCGAGCTGCCGCGGGTCGGCGACGTCGAGCGTGCGCAGGAACGCGCCGTAGGGCATGCCCGCCGGCCAGGGGTGCTCGAGCGCCTCGGACTGGCGCCGGAACTTCGCGAGCGCGCCGTCGTCCGGCTCGGGCATGGTGCGCAGGATCCCGATGCCGCCGTCGATCATCATGCGGGCCGCGGCCATGCCGGTCATGAGGGAGATCTGGGCGTTCCAGTCCTCGCAGGGCAGGGCGGGCTCCGTGACGATCCCGTAGCTCTCGCCGTCGTGCGTGATCTCCTGGCGGGGCAGGTTGAGGCTCGCGCCGCCGCGGGCGAGCTCCTGCTGGATGCGGTGCATCCCGATCTCCCGGAGGAGGGTGAGCTGCTCGTCGGCGGTGCCGGCATCGATCTCCGCCTGCACCTGCGCGTAGGTGAGCTGGCGCCGGCTGCGGACGACGGCACGGCCGACGGTCACGGACTGCACGACCGCCTCGCCGTCGAGACGGAAGTGCCAGACGAAGGCGGGGCGGTCGGAGTCGGGGAGGAGGCTCGCGGCGTCCTCGGAGATGACCTCCGGGTGCAGCGAGATCCGCCCGTCCGGGGCGTACAGGGTCTGCCCGCGGAGCCGCGCCTCCGCATCGACGGCGCCCCCGGGGAGGACGAACAGCGGCACGTCGGCGATCGCGTACCAGACCTCGTAACCCGCGTCCGGGGGCCCGGTGCCGGTCCGCTGGAGATGCACGGCCTGGTCGAGGTCGATGGAGCCCGGAGGGTCGATGGTGAGGAACGGGAGGTCCCGCAGGTCCGTCTCCGGCAGGTTCCGGGCTCCTACGGCGTCCCGCGCCTCCGCGAGGACGTCCTCGGGGAAGTCCTCGCGGACCTCGAGTTCCTCACGGAGGGCACGCAGCGACTCCGTGAGGCGCTGCTGGGACTCCCGGTCCCTGAGATCCATATGCTGTGCGGGCACACGCCTTACGGTAACGCACCTCACAGACATCGGGGATCCCCCGCGGCCGGGAGCAGGGGGTTGCTAGGACTCCCTGGCGCGGAGCGACTCGACCGCCTTCAGGACGCGGCGCTCACGCGTGTCGGCGCCCTTCGCCTGCTCGATCGGCAGGACGAGCGCCTTTCGCCGGCTGACGGACAGGGCGCCGAACGCCGTGACGAGTGCGGGATCGGCCGAGAGGGCGACGGCGAGATCCTCCGGCACGTCGACCGTCCGCTCCTCACGGTCCAGGTCGAGGTCCACCGCGACCGTCTGGTTGGCGGCCAGCCCCGCGCCGTTCCGGTGCTCGGCGCTGACGGGGATCATCGCGCGCCCGTTCATCGACCCGACGGTGGTGCGGTAGGTGTAGGCACCGAGCCTCACCGTCACTGCAGGACGCCTGCCCCCGCCGAGCGCCACCAGCACGTCCTCGGGCACCTCGATGCCCGTGGCCGTGCGGCCCGCCAGTTCGAGGACACCCGAGAACTCCATGTGACCCTGCCTCCCGTCGGGCCGGCGGCCCTAATCTGCGATGACCGGTCCGGCGCCTGATCCGTCCGGCCGGTGGAGACCGAGCATAGACGGGCGACGGCGGTGTGCAACAGATCCCGACGCCGTACGACCGGTTGCCGCGCCCCCCGGAGTGCGTACTCTTAGCAGAATGAACAACGGCTCCTCCGACACCACGGCCCTCTCGGCGACCGCACGGGACCGCACCGTTCCCGAGGCTCCCGAGGCCCCGGAGGACCCGCTCGCGAACCCCCTGTACGCGCGCTTCGTCACCGATCTGCTCGGCATCGTCGCCTACGGTGAGCTGTCCGGATTCGAACGGCTGTCCTCCGACGCCCGGTTCTCGCCCACCCTCACGGACCGCGCCGGCCTGGGCCGGCTGGCCGTGCAGGAGTTCGAGCACTTCGAGATGGTGGCCGCGTTCCTCGCGGACCTCGGCATCACGATCGAGGACGCCATGGCACCGTTCCAGGCGTCCATCGACGCCTTCCACGAGAGGACCCGCCCAGGTGACTGGTACGAGTCCCTCATGAAGGCCTATGTCATCGACGCCTTCTCCGGCGACTTCTACCGGTCGCTCGCGGACAGCTTCGACCCGCGCACCCGCGAACTCATCAGCGCCATCGACTCAGGGGAAGGCGCGGCCCACCTGCAGCGCCGACTGAGGGAGGCACTGTCCGACGATCCGCGGCTCGCCTCACGCCTGGCGCTCTGGGGCCGGCGGCTGGTGGGGGAGGCCCTGACCCAGGCACAGCGCGTGGGGATCGAGCGCGAGTACCTCGCAGGGCTCCTCTTCGCGAACGAGCCGGACCACACGCAGCACACCACGGCGCTCTTCGCGCAGCTCACGCGGAACCACTCGAGGCGCATGAGCGCCCTCGGGCTCACCGCCTAGACATCACCCGGAGCGAGGGCCCGGCACCTGCCCCGGAACGCAGAAGACCCGTGACCGGCGGCGCAGACCGCCGGGCACGGGTCCCGGAGCGAGGAGGAACGTCCTGGGCTAGAGCGCGCCGAAGCCTACCCGTCGCGTCTCCTCGGCGCCGATCTCGACATAGCCGAGCACCGACGTCGGGACGATCACCTGACGACCCTTGACATCCTTGAGGCGCAGCTCTGTGCCACCGCTCATCGCCTGGGCCACGAGGTCGGCGATCGCGTCAGCGCTCTCGGAGGATTCGAGGATGATCTCCCGGTTGACGTTCTGGATACCGATCTTGACTTCCACGGCGTTTGCCTCCTGTTGTGTGGGCGTTCTACTGCTTCGAAAACTACCCTAGATCTCCTTGGGGAAACGGCTGATTCCGCGCCAAGCTAAACGGTAGACCAGCTCGGCCGCGGCATCGATGTCGAGGCTGCCCTCGGTCTCGAGCCAATAGCGTGCACTGACCTGGGCCATGCCGGCGAGTCCACGGCCCAGCAGCGTGGCCTCCACCGTCGAGAGCTGCGTGTCGCCCGCGATCACCCCGGCGATGGCGCTCGCGAACTGGGCATTGAACTCCTCGAGCCGGCTCCGGACGTCGGGCTCGTTGCCGATGTCCGATTCGAACACGAGCCGGTGCGCCTGGCTGTCCTGCGCGATGAACTGGAAATAGGCGCGCATGGTCGCATGGACCCGCAGCTTGTTGTCGTCGGTGGAGCGCAGTGCGTCGACGAGCAGCTGCGTGAGTTCGGCGAGGTGCCCGTCGAGCAGCGCGAGGTAGAGATCGCGCTTGCCGGGGAAATGCTGGTACAGCACCGGCTTGCTCACGCGCGCCGCCACGGCGATGTCGTCCATCGCTGCGCCGTGGTAGCCGTTGCTCACGAAGACTTCCTGCGCGGCCGCCAGGAGCTGGCGCCGTCGCTCGTCCCGCGGCAACCGGACGGCTTTTCCTGCGGTGGTCGGTTCAGCACTCACGGACGGTGTTCCTCGGGCTCTTCGGTCGGGGGTCCGCCCAGCTTACCCGTCAGTGGGCGGCGGCCCGCTGCCGCCGGGAGGATGATGCGTCGCGCCCCGCTCCGGGTCGCGGTCGCGCGGCGCCCGGTGGCCCGGCACCGGCGGCGGGTTCTACCCTTGGGCATGACCGCTTTCCCGTCGTCGCATGATCCCCAGCTCGCCCCTCCGACGCCACGCGTGCCCGGCGGCCTGCCGCCGCTGGTAGAGGCGACGGGGAGCCTCTCGCAGGAGGAGACGCTCCGGTATTCGCGGCACCTCATCATCCCCGGCTTCGGCACCGAGGCGCAGCTGCGCCTGAAGAACTCCCGGGTCCTCGTGATCGGCGCGGGCGGTCTGGGTTCGCCGGCGCTGCTCTACCTCGCAGCGGCAGGGGTGGGGACGCTCGGGATCGTGGACGACGACGCCGTCGAGCTCTCCAACCTGCAGCGCCAGGTCATCCACGGCATGCCCGACCTCGGCCGGTCGAAGGCGGAATCCGCCCGCGACAGCATCCTGGCACTCAACCCGCTCGTGGACGTCGTCCTGCACGAGGAGCGGCTGGAGCGCGGGAACGCGCTGGAGCTGTTCTCCGGGTACGACCTGGTCGTCGACGGCACGGACAACTTCGCCACGCGCTACCTCGTCAACGACGCCGCGGCGATCCTCGGCAAGCCGTACGTATGGGGTTCCATCCTGCGCTTCGACGGCCAGGTGAGCGTCTTCTGGCAGGACCACGGCCCCACCTACCGCGATCTGTACCCGGAGGCGCCGCCGCCCGGCTCCGTGCCGTCCTGCGCCGAGGGTGGGGTGCTCGGCGTGCTGTGCGGGCAGATCGGCTCGGTGATGGTCAACGAGGCCGTCAAGCTCATCACCGGAGTGGGCACCACGCTGCTCGGCAGGGTGCTGGTGTTCGACGCGCTGGAGATGACCTGGCGGGAACTGCGCGTACGGCCCGATCCGGCCGCCCCTCGGATCACCGAGCTCATCGACTACGAGCAGTTCTGCGGCCTGCCGTCGCCGGCGGCCGCCCCCGTATCGGAGGACACGTCGGAGCACACGTCGGATGACCTGGAGGGCGCCGTGCCGACCGTGTCCGTCGAGGAGCTCGCCGTGCTCCTCGCGGAGCGCTCGGCGGGCGGCGCGGACTTCGACCTGCTGGACGTGCGCACCCCGGAGGAACACGCCATCGTGAGCATCGACGGTGCCGTGCTGGTGCCGAAGAACCTGATCCTGGACGGCGACGCCGTGATCGACGGGAGCAGGACGGTGTACGTCCACTGCAAGTCCGGTGTCCGGTCGGCCGATGTCGTCCGGTTCCTCCGCGGGCAGGGGCACCGCTCCGTCGTCTCGGTGGGCGGCGGTGTCATCGAGTGGGTACGGCGGATCGAACCGGAGAAGATGACCTACTGACGCGCCCGGGCCCCGCGGGTCAGGCGCTCTGAGCGGGCCGTTCGTGGTCCACGGGGCAGACGGCGCCGTCGGGGTGTGTGTGCGGGTGGGCGACCGGCACGACATCGGCGGCGCCGGCGCCGGCGTTGGCTCGCAGGGACCGCTCCGGCGCGGGCGCCTTCTCCGCAGGTGCCACGTCGATCCCGTAGAGGGCCTCCAGCGCGGCTGTGTAGTCGTCCGACCGTCCCTCGGCAGCGAGCTCGCGGGCCCGGACGGTGGGTACGTGGAGGAGCTGGCGGACCATGCGCCGCAGCGCGAACTCGACCTCCTCGGCGGCGGCCGTGCAGCCGTGCTGGGCCCGGACGCGTTCCATCTCGGAGTCCAGGACCGACTGGGTGTGCCGGCGCAGCGCCACGATCGCCGCGTTCATGGCGCGCGTGGTCTGCTGCTCCTCGAAGGACCGGGCGGCGTCGCGGACGAGGTCGCCGGCCTGGGCCAACGCGTCGGCCTGCTCCTCGGGGGCGGCGGCGCGGACGGACTCGAGGGTGATGAGTTCGACGTCGGCGAGCGTCCCGACGGCGGGGTCGAAGTCGTGGCTGAGCGCGAGGTCGATGACGACGAGGGGCCGGTTGCTGCCCTGGCGGACCCGTTCGATGTCCGCGGCGTCGATCCGCGCGTCGCTGCCGCTGCAGCCGATGACGACGTCGGCGCGGCGCATGGCGCCCGGCAGGTCGGCGGCCGTCGCGGCGGTGCCGCCGCGCGAGGCGACGAAGGCCTCGGCGCGACCGGAGGAGGAGAAGACGGAGATGTCCGTGCAGCCCCGGTCCTTCAGGGCCGCCATGGTGGCCCCCGCATAGGCGCCGGTGCCGAACAGCACGACGCTCTTGCGGGACCAGTCGGCGTCGGCGGAGAGATCACCGGCGAGCTCGAGGGCGACGGAGACGATGGAGCGGCCGCGGCTGCCGAGCGCGGTCTGGGCACCGACGTCCTTCGCGGTCTTCGACGCGGCCTGGAACAGCCGGACGAGTCCGCCGCTGGCGGCCCCTGAGCCCTGCGCCTCGATGAGTGCGCGGCGCACCTGCCCGGCGATCTCGCGTTCGCCGATCACGGCAGAGTCGAGTCCGGCGCCGACGGCGAAGAGATGCTCGGCGACGCCCTGGCCGGTGTGGGTCTCGAAGGAGGCGGAGACGGACCGCTCGGGGATGCCGGAGTACTCGCTGATGGTCGACACGATCGCGGAGCGTGCGGCCTCGACGTCGTCCTCGGACGGTGTCTCGGCGTAGATCTCGAAGCGGTTGCAGGTCGCGAGGACGACGGCCCCGGATACGGCCCGGTCCTCGGCGAGCACGGCGGAAGGGACCTGGGGTGCCCCGACGCTGAGTCGGGCAACGGTTTCCAGGTCCACGTTCGAGTGAGTCGCAACAAGTGAAAGAAGTACCACAGCCCTTCGATCATACCGAGAACGAGCACTCTCCACTGAACAGGTGATCCTTACCGGAGCTTGCCTTCCGCGGATTTCTGCGGGATCGTGCCCTCCCGCGCCCGGGGTGATCTTGCCCACGCGCCCCCGGGGCAGGGGAACTCCGGTTAACGCTCCGGCTGGATCTTCGGCAGAATCGGCGGTATGGACCTCGCCGCATCGCACCCGCTCGTCGACGGACGCACGTCCGGCTCGGCGCTCATCTCGGCCTACCGCGGGCAGGCGCCGCACCGGCGGCCCGTGTGGTTCATGCGCCAGGCGGGCCGGTCGCTGCCCGAGTACCGGGCGCTGCGCGAGGGTACCGACATGCTCGCGTCCTGCCTCGATCCGGAGATGGCATCCGAGATCACCCTGCAGCCCGTCCGTCGGCACGACGTCGACGCCGGCATCTTCTTCTCCGACATCGTCATCCCGCTGAAGCTCGCGGGCGTCGACGTCGACATCGTGCCCGGCGTGGGGCCGGTCCTCGGCAAGCCGGTCCGGACCGCCGCCGACGTCGCCGCACTGCCCACCCTGACCGACGCGGCGCTCGATCCCATCCGGCAGGCGGTCGCCCTGACCGTGGACCAGCTGGGGAACACGCCACTGATCGGTTTCGCCGGCGCCCCGTTCACGCTGGCCGCCTACATGGTGGAGGGGCGCCCGTCGCGCGACCACCTGGGCCCCCGCACCATGATGCACGCCGACCCGGACACGTGGCGGGCCCTGACCGACTGGGCCGCGGACGCGTCGGGGATGTTCCTGCGCGCACAGCTCGAGGCCGGAGCCAGCGCGGCGCAGCTGTTCGACTCCTGGGCCGGATCCCTCGGCCTGGCGGACTACCGCCGTCACGTGGCGCCCGCCTCGCGCCGGGCGCTGGACCACGTCCGGGGCCTCGGCGCGCCCCTGATCCACTTCGGTACGGGCACCTCGGAGCTCCTGGTGGCGATGCACGAGGTGGGCGTCGACGTCATCGGCGTCGACTACCGCCTGCCCCTCGACGAGGCCAGCAGGCGCCTCGGCGGGACGGTCCCGCTGCAGGGCAACATCGACCCGGCCCTGCTGCCTGCACCGTGGCCGGTGCTGGAGCGGCACGTCCGCGACGTGCTGGCGGCGGGCGCGTCGGCTCCCGGCCATGTGGTGAACCTCGGGCACGGCGTCCCGCCGGACACGGACCCCGACGTGCTGACGCGCGTCGTGGACCTCGTCCACTCCGTGGAGCCGTAACCGTGGCGAGGGCCGCGGGAGGCGCAGGGGACGCACGGGAGGCACGGGAGGCACGGGAGGCACCGGAGGCACCGGACGCAGGGCGCGACGACGCCGCGGCCGGTCGCCCCACGACCGGCCTCCCCGTGGCCGAGCCGCCGCAGGAGCGCGCACGGCGCCGGAAGGTCGTGGTGATCGGCGGCGGCATGGCCGGACTCGTCGCCGCGCGGGCACTGCGCCGGCGGGGGCTCCACGTCACCCTGCTCGAGCGGTCCGGACGCTTCGGCGGCACCGTGGACGGGCGCTCCCTCGGCGGCTTCCAGCTGGACAGCGGCGCCGAGTCCTTCTCGACCCGCTCCGCCACCGTGCCGGCTCTCGCCGCCGAGCTCGGACTCGCCGACCGCATCGTCACCCCTGACGCGACCGGTGCCTGGGTGCAGCTCCCGGGCAGGGACCTCCGTGCGTCGGCGCAGCCCCTGCCGAGTTCCGGCGTCCTCGGCATCCCCGCCGACCCGGCCGACCCCGCGATCACCGCCGTGATCGGCCGTACCGGGTCGCTGCGGGCCGCGCTCGACAGGGTGCTGCCCGTCGGGTCGCTCGCGACGCGCAGCAGGGTGAGCCTCGGCGAGCTCGTCCGCACGCGCATGGGGGAGGAGGTCCTCACCCGCCTGGTGGCGCCCGTTGCGGGTGGCGTCTTCTCCGCCGACCCCGACGACCTCGACGTGGACTCCGTGGCACCCGGCCTCCGGGCGACCATGGCCCGCCTCGGATCCCTGGGGGCGGCCGCGGGGGCGCTGCGCACCGCGGCGCCGGCCGGCGCCGCGGTCGGCGGGCTCGTCGGGGGGATCGCCCAGCTACGCGACGCCCTCGTCGCCGAGCTCCTCGCGGACGGCGCCGACCTCAGGACGGGCGAGCAGGTGACCGGGCTTGCCCGATCCGCCACCGGGTGGACGGTGACGACCGAACACTCCAGCCTGACGCGCCGCATCCCGGCCGACGCCGTGCTGGTTGCCACCGAGGGTCGGGCCGCCGTCGACCTCCTAGCTCCGGTGATCCCCGCCCTGGCGGTCGAGCGGCCCGACCCGGTGCCCGGCGTCGCGCTCGTCACCCTGATCGTCGACGTGCCCGAGCTCGACGCCCGCCCGCGCGGGACCGGCGTGCTCGTCGCCCGCGGCGTCGACGGCGTCGCCGCCAAGGCGCTCACCCACTCCACGGCGAAATGGGCGTGGCTGCGCGACCAGGCCGGCCCCGGCTCGCACGTGCTGCGGCTCTCGTTCGGGCGCGTCGGGGACACCCCGGCCGACGTCGGCCTCGCCACGCCCGACGAAGCCCTCTACCGTCACGCGCTGGCCGACGCCTCCACCCTCCTCGACGTCCCCATCGTCGAGGCGGACGTGCTCGACTGGGACGTGGTGCGCTGGGAGGGCGCGCTGCCCCACGCCTCCGTGGGGCACCGCGAGCGGGTCGCGCGGATCCGGGCGGTCGTCGCCGGGGAGTCCGCCTCCCTCGCCGTCACCGGCGGTTGGCTCGCCGGGACGGGTCTCGTGGCCGTGATCGACGATGCCCGTGCCCGGGCGCAGGCGCTCGCCGACGCCCTCGACGGCGCCCCTGCCGCGGACGGACCTGCCGCAGCGATGTGACGTTCGTCTCTTCTACTCGGTGTAGAAGAAAAGGGTTTCGGTTCGCCTCGGGGCGAGGGGCAGACTAGTACCATGACTGAGCCAACAGGTAGCACCCCCACCCACGCTCCGCAGCAGGACGGGGGCGGCGAAGCCCCCGGCGAGCTCTTCTACACCCTCTGGACCGTCTTCGCGCGGAATGCCGCGACCACCGGGTCCCACGCCCGGCAGCTCGAGGACGTCCTCTCCTCCTTCGAGCAGGACGGCGTGGTGCTGCGCGGCTTCTACGACGTCTCGGGCATGCGGGCCGACGCCGACGTGATGGTCTGGCTCCACGGGCCGCGCCCCGAGGACCTGCAGGCCGCCGTCCGCCGGCTGCGCCGCACCGAGACGTTCGCCGGCACCGGCATGGTGTGGTCCGCGATGGGCGTGCACCGCGACGCCGAGTTCTCCAAGTCCCACAGTCCCGCCTTCTCGCGCGGCGTGGCCCCCGCGGAGTGGGTGTGCGTGTACCCGTTCGTCCGCTCCTACGAGTGGTACATCCTGCCGCAGGACGAGCGCCGCGAGATGCTCATGGACCACGGCATGAAGGGGCGCAAGTACCCGCAGGTCATCTCCAACACGGTGTCATCCTTCGCCCTCAACGACTACGAATGGATTCTGGCACTCGAGGCCCCGGAGCTCGTGGACCTCGTGGACCTCATGCGGTACCTCCGGGAGACCGAGGCCCGCCGCCACGTCCGCGAGGAAGTGCCGTTCTACACCGGCCGGCGGATCAACCACGACGAGATTGCAGAGGTGCTCCAGTGACGACACAGGCATTCAACCCCCTCGACGGAGTCGACGAAAGCGGCCGCATGGCGCCGAAGGCGTACGACGCCGTCGTGCTCGCGTCCTTCGGCGGCCCGGAGGGGCAGGACGACGTCATCCCCTTCCTGCGGAACGTCACGCGCGGCCGGGGGATCCCGGACGAGCGCCTCGAGGAGGTCTCCCACCACTACCGCGCGTTCGGCGGCGTCAGCCCCATCAACAGCCAGAACCGCGCCCTCCGGGCCGCGATGGAGGCGGAACTGCGGGGTCGCGGCATCGACCTGCCCGTCTACTGGGGCAACCGCAACTGGGAGCCGTTCATCGCCGACACCCTCCAGGAGGCCTACGACGCCGGGCACCGGAAGGTGCTCGCGGTGACCACGAGCGCGTACTCCTGCTACTCGAGCTGCCGCCAGTACCGCGAGGACCTCGGTATGGCCCTCGTGAAGACCGGTCTTGAAGGACGGCTCGAGGTCGACAAGGTGCGCCAGTACTTCGACCACCCCGGCTTCGTGGAGCCCTTCGTCGAGGGTGTGACGGACGGCCTCGCCAAGGTGCGCGCCGGCCTCGCCGAGCAAGGCACCCCCGATGCCCCCGTCCACATCATGTTCTCCACCCACTCCATCCCGATGGGCGACGCCGAGGCGGCCGGCCCGCGCAACGGCGAGGGCGGCCCGGCCTACGAGGAGGGCGCGTACGTGGCGCAGCACCTCGCGACCGCGCAGGCCGTGCTCGACCGCATCCCCGAGGCCGAGGCCGTCGAGTGGTCGCTCGTGTACCAGTCCCGCTCCGGGGCGCCGCACATCCCGTGGCTCGAGCCCGACATCAGCGACGCGCTCCGCGACCGCTACGAGCAGGGCACGCGCGGCGTCGTGATCGTCCCGCTCGGCTTCGTGTCCGACCACATGGAGGTCGCCTGGGACCTCGACACCGAGGCGATGGAGACCTGCGGCGAGCTCGGGATCGTCGCCGACCGCGTGCCGACGCCCGGCACGCACCGGAAGTTCGTGGAGGGCCTCGTGGACCTCATCCTCGAGCGGACCATCGAGAACAACATCGCCGACCGTCCCTCGGCCACGACGCTCGGCCCCTGGTACGACGTGTGCCGGCCGAACTGCTGCGCCAACCGCCGCGGGGAGAAGCCGACCATCGCGGCCGTCGACTCCACCGTGGGGACACCGCTGCCCAACCCCGGTATGTGATGGCGACGGGAATCAGGGTCGGCACGCGGGCCAGCGCCCTCGCGATGACGCAGACCACCACGGTCGCGGAGCGCGTGGCGGACCTCGCGGGGCTTCCGTACGAACTGGTCAGGGTCAAGACGGAAGGGGACGTCTCCAAGGGGTCGCTCTCCCAGATCGGCGGCACCGGCGTCTTCGTCGCGGCGCTCCGCGACGCGCTGCTCGAGGAACGGTGCGACATCGCGGTGCACTCGCTCAAGGACCTCCCCACGCTGCCCGCGCCCGGGCTCACGGTGGCCTCGGTGCCGGAGCGCGAGGACGTCCGCGACGCGCTGTGCGCCCGCGACGGCCTGACGCTCGCCACGCTCCCCGACGGGGCACGCGTGGGCACCGGGTCGCCGCGCCGCGCGGCGCAGCTGCGGTCCGCGCGGCCCGGGCTGGAGGTCGTCGACATCCGCGGGAACGTGGACACCCGGCTCGGACGCGTCGCAGGCCTCGTGCCGGGCGCGCCGGGAGACCTCGACGCCGTCGTCCTCGCCGCTGCCGGCCTTCGCCGGCTGGGGCGCGACGCCGCCGTCACGGAACTCATCGACACGGACGTCATGCTGCCCGCGCCCGGGCAGGGCGCCCTCGCCGTCGAGTGCCGCGAGAGCGAGGTGACGCCGCACGTCCGGGAGGCGCTGGCCTTTTACGACCACCTGCCCACCCGCCTCGCGGTGACGGCCGAGCGCGCCGTCCTGCTGCAGCTCGAAGCCGGCTGCGCCGCGCCGATCGGTGCGCTCGCGCGCCTGCAGGGGGACGAGCTGGCCCTCGAGGCCGTGGTGTGCAGCCTCGACGGACGGTCGATCCTCCGGCTCACGCGCTCGGCGCCGGTCACGGACGCCGTGGGTGCCGCGCAGCTCGGACTCGAGCTCGCCGAGGACCTGCTCGCGGCCGGTGCCGCGGGCATCGCACCGCTGAACAGCTGAGGCCGGGGTGGAGCAGCAGCCGCCCTCGGCCGTCCAGCGGCCGGTGATCGTCCTGCGGCATCCTGCGCGTGCCGTCCGGATCGCCGAGGCGCTCCGGGCCGCGGGCATGACGGCGTACGCGCTGCCGCTCACGGACACGGAACTACCCGCCGACGCCGGTGCCGTCACGGCGGCACTCGCAGCGCTCGGCCAGGGCGGATTCGCGTGGCTCACCGTGACGAGCGGCAACACCGTCCAGGCCCTGGAGCTTCTGGCCGGCACGGGCGGGGCCACGCTCGCCGGCCTCGTCCGGACCGGTGGAGCGAGGGTCGCCGCCGTCGGGGCGGGCACCGCGCGCCTGCTCGCCGACGCGGGCATCGCCGTCGACCTGGTCCCCGCGGAGGCGTCATCGTCTGGGCTCCTCGACGCCCTCGGGCCCGGCGCGGGCGCGGTCCTCCTGCCACAGGCCGACCTCGCCCCCGACGACCTGCGCCGTGGACTGGCCGACCTCGGCTGGTCGGTGTGCCGCGTCGAGGCGTACCGCACCGTGCCCTATCCCGCGCACCCCGCCCGCCGTGTCCCCGGTGTCGAGGAGGAGGGGACGCCGCCACCCCTGCTGTCCGTCCCCGCCGTCGCCCGCCTCGCCGCGGGCCCTGTCCACCCCGCCGTCGTGTTCACGGCCCCGAGCACCGTGCTGCAGTTCCGTGAAAGGCTGGGAGGCGGGGCGCTCGCGTTCCTCCCCGTCGCGATCGGGCGCACCACGGCCGCGGCCCTGCGGTCCCAGGGCTGGGAACCCGCCGCGACGGCGGGCGAACCCACACCACCGGGGATCACGGCCGCCGTGGTGGAAGCCTTCTCGCGCGGCGCGACCACCCATCCCGCACCACAGATCGGAGATCGACCTTGAGCTTCCCCCAGCACCGGCCCCGGCGGCTGCGCTCCACGCCCGCCCTGCGGCGCATGGTGGCCGAGTACCGCGTCCACCCGTCCGAACTCATCCTGCCCGCCTTCATCCGGGAGGGACTCACCGAGCCCTCACCCATCCTGTCCATGCCGGGCGTCGTGCAGCACTCCACGGACTCCCTGAAGCGCGCCGCCGCAGAAGCGGTCGAGCGGGGCGTGGGCGGCATCATGCTGTTCGGCGTCCCCGAGCGCCGCGACGCGACGGGCAGCGCCGGCATCGACCCCGACGGCGTCCTCAACCGGGCCATCGCCGACGTCCGCGCCGAGGTGGGTGACGCGCTCGTGGTCATGAGCGACGTCTGCCTCGACGAGTTCACCGACCACGGCCACTGCGGCGTGCTCGCCGAGGACGGGTCGGTGGACAACGACACGACCCTGGCCCTGTACGCGCAGATGGCCGTCGAGCAGGCGAACGCAGGTGCCCACGTCCTCGGCCCGTCCGGCATGATGGACGGCCAGGTCGCCGTCATCCGCCAGGCGCTCGACGAGGCCGGACACCAGGACACCGTGGTACTCGCCTACGCCGCGAAGTACGCCTCCGCGTTCTACGGGCCGTTCCGCGAGGCCGTGGACTCCCAGCTCCAGGGCGACCGCCGGACCTACCAGATGGACGCCGCCAACCGGCGCGAGGCCCTCCTCGAGGTGGAACTCGACATCGAGGAGGGAGCCGACATCGTCATGGTCAAACCCGCCATGAGCTACCTCGACATCCTCGCGGACGTCGCCGCCATGTCGCCGGTGCCCGTCGCCGCGTACCAGATCTCGGGGGAGTACGCGATGATCGAGGCCGCCGCGGCGAACGGCTGGATCGACCGTCGCCGTGCCATCGAGGAGTCCGTCCTCGGCATCAAGCGCGCCGGCGCGCAGATGATCCTCACCTACTGGGCCCCCGAGCTGGCACTCTGGCTCGACGAGACGAACTAAGGAACCCTCCATGACCACCTCCCCGGCCTCCCCGACCGCGTCGGACACCCTCTACGAACGCGCCCGCGCCCTCATGCCCGGCGGGGTGAACTCCCCGGTGCGGGCCTTCGGGTCGGTCGGCGGGACGCCCCGCTTCCTCGTCGACGCGCACGGCGCCTACGTCACCGACGCCGACGGCCGGCAGTACGTGGACCTCGTCGGCTCCTGGGGTCCGGCGCTGCTCGGGCACTCCCACCCGGACGTCATCGCCGCGGTCCACCGCGCCGTCGACCACGGGCTCACGTTCGGTGCCTCGACGCCGGCGGAGGCGGACCTCGCGCAGCTCGTGAAGGACCGCGTCCCCGCCGTCGAACTGCTGCGCATGGTGTCCACCGGCACCGAGGCCACCATGACCGCGGTGCGCCTGGCGCGCGGCTTCACCTCGCGCAACCTGATCGTCAAGTTCGCCGGCTGCTACCACGGCCACGTCGACAGCCTCCTCGCCTCGGCGGGCTCCGGCGTCGCGACGCTGGCGCTGCCGGGCTCCGCGGGCGTCACGGAGGCGACGACGGCGGAGACCCTGGTGCTCCCGTACAACGACGTCGAGGCGGTGGAAGAGGCCTTCCGGACCCACGGCGAGCACATCGCCGCCGTCATCACGGAGGCGGCACCGGCGAACATGGGCGTGGTGACGCCCGCGCCCGGCTTCAACGCGTTCCTGAGCCGCATCACCACCGAGCACGGCGCGCTGTTCATCGTCGACGAGGTCATGACCGGTTTCCGCACGCACGCCGGCGGCTACTGGAAGCTCACCGGCGGGGCCGACGACGCCGAGCACCCCTGGACGCCGGACCTGCTGACCTTCGGCAAGGTCATCGGCGGCGGCATCCCGGCCGCCGCGCTCGGCGGACGCGCCGACGTCATGAACTACCTCGCGCCGATCGGGCCCGTGTACCAGGCGGGCACCCTCTCGGGTAACCCGATCGCCATGGCGGCGGGCGTCGCGACCCTCACCGCGGCGACCGACGACGTCTACCGGCACGTCGACGCGCGCTCCCTCGAGGTGAGCGACGCCCTCTCGGCGGAACTCTCGACGGCCGGCGTCGACCACTCGATCCAGCGCGCGGGCAATCTCTTCAGCGTCGCGTTCGGCACCTCCGAGCGCGGCGTCTGGAACTACGCCGACGCGCTGGGTCAGGAATCGTTCCGCTACGGACCGTTCTTCCACTCCATGCTGGACTCGGGCGTCTACCTCCCGCCGTCGGTGTACGAGGCGTGGTTCCTGTCCGCGGCGCACGACGACGCGGCGATGGAACGCGTCCACGACGCCCTCCCTGCGGCGGCCCGGGCGGCTGCGGCCGCCGTCCCGGTCGACTGACGCGCTGACGGCCCCGGAGCACTGCTTCGGGGCCGCCCCGTCAGCCCGCCGTGGTCCCCGCCGACGCGCCGGACAGCGCCGTGGGGTCGGACAGCGCCGTGGGGTCGGACAGCGCCGTCGTGCCGGTGGGCCGGTCCGACGCCCCGATGACGGGCCATGCCCGCTCGATGACCGCGTCGGGTTCGGTCCGCCGGAGGTACTCCTCGAAGCTGGCCGCCTGGCGGTCCGCCCATACGACCAGCGAGGCGTGGAGATCGGCCGCGGGGCGCTGCAGGAACGCGTAGCGGTCGGCGAGGATCCGTCCGACCTGCAGCGTAGCGAGGACGTCGGCGGCCGAGGTGTGCGCGTTTTCGAACCGGACGCCGTAGTGCTCGCACAGGGCAGTCAGCGTCCGCTTGCCCCGCCGGTACCGGTCCGCCTGCTTGTCCATCACGTAGGGGTCGATCACGGGCGAGGGCCGCGGTATCTCCACCGCGTGCCGGCGCCCCTCCTGTTCGAGCACCGTGAAGTCGTACCGTGCGTTGTAGGCCAGCACCGGGACGCCGTCGCCGAAGAGCCGTGCGAGCACCGCCGCGATGCCGTGGACCACGTGCGCGGCTGCCAGCCCGTGCGCCCGGGCATGTTCCGTCGTCACGCCGTGGATGGCAGCAGCACCGTCCGGGATCTCGACGCCCGGGTCGGCCAGCCACTCGTGGTGCTCGAGCACGTCGCCGTCGCCGTCGACGAGGACGATCGTCGCCGTGACGATCCGCGCGCTCATCGGGTCGCGTCCCGTCGTCTCGAGGTCGAAGGCCGCCCTCGGCCCCACGTGCCAGCTGCTCATGGATCCACCGTACTGGTGGGCTCCGACCAATTGGGCTCCGCGACGAGGGGAGGCGCGAGCGGGTGCGGACTAGGGTGGGGCCATGCGGGCTCGAGGGACGGACGGCGGGGAGATGGGGGAGTCCCTGCCGCAGGCCGTCGTCGGACGCATCGACCCCCGCGCGTACGCTGCCGCCGTGCTCACCGTCGCCGAGCTGATCCCGGCGGCCCGCGTGCTCACGTACGGCGACATCGCGGAGCTCCTTGGCTGCGGCGGTCCCCGGCAGGTCGGCAGGGCCCTGTCGCGCAGCACGCGGGAGGTCCCGTGGTGGCGCGTCCTGCGTGCCGGAGGCCACCCCCCGCGCGGATTCGCCCTGGAGGCTCTGCCCCACTACGAGGACGAGGGCACGGTTCTGTCCGTCCGACCGGGCGCGGCGGCCTGGGAGTACCGGGTGGACCTCCGGGTGGCGCGCTGGTGGCCCTCCGAGGAGGAGCAGCACGGCATGGCCGAGCTCGGTGCGTCCCTCCGCCACGGCCCGTAGCGCCGCAGCGCGGCGGACACCCGTCGACGGTCCCGATTGTCCGTGGCATGTGATGGTCTTAAGGCATGACCAGCACTCTTCACGACGCCCCGACGACCGCGGCCGGCGGCCCTCCCGCGGGCATGTCGTCGCCCGCCCGCGGGTACGACGTCGTCCTCGCGTCGCTGGAGACCGTCGCCGGTCAGGTCCTCGTCCTCGGCGCCCCCGGCAGCGGGAAGTCCTCCCTGCTCACGGATCTCGCCGTCCGGCGCATCGAGGCGGGGGCGGTGGTCCCCGACGGGCTGCTGCTCCTCGCGCCGACCCGTGCTGCTGCCACCCGACTCAGGGACGACCTCACTGCCAAGCTCGACCGCAGCATCAGCACGGCGCCCGCGCGCACCTGGTCCTCCTACGCCTTCGACCTCATCCGCCGGGCCAGGGCCGAGGGACGCACGCCCCTGATCACGCGTCCGCCGCGGCTCCTCGCCGGCGCCGAGCAGGACCTCATCATCAAGGAGCTCCTCTCCGGGCACGGACGCGACGGCGCCGCGTCCCCCGAGTGGCCGTCGAGCCTCGCCCTGGCGCTGCCCACCCGCGGGTTCCGGCAGGAGATCCGCGATCTGTTCGACCGCGTGAGCGAGTACGGGGTGTCGGCCGAGGACCTCGCGGAGTGGGGGCGCCGCTTCGACCGCCCGGACTGGGTGGCGGCAGCGGCGCTGTACCGCGAGTACCGCGACGTCCTCGACCTCAGGATGCCCGAGGCCTTCGATCCGGCGGGTATCCTCACGGCTGCCCGGGAGATCCTGGAGACCGACCGGGACTTCCTCGACCAGGAACGCGAGCGGCTGCAACTCGTCCTGGTCGACGACTACCAGGAGGCGAACCCCGCCGTCCACGCACTGCTGGGACTCATCGGCACCGGCAACGACGTCGTCGTCACTTCCTGCCCCGACACCGTGGCGCAGGGTTTCCGCGGCGCACGCCCCGAGCTCACCGGACGGCTCTCCACCCTGTTCCGCCGGGGTGAGGGGCTGACCACGGTGACGCTGCCCGCGTCCCTGACCATGGGGGAGCGGCTCGCGGAGGCGTGGGGGAACGTGGCCGCGCGGATCTCCACCACCGGCGTCAGCACCGCCTACCGCGTACCGCAGGGTGCCCCCGGGCGCGGGCAGGACGACAGTCGAAACCACGGGCAGGACGACGGGCAGGATGACGGGCAGGATGACGGGCAGGATGACGGGCAGGACGACGGGCAGGACGACGGAGAGCAGGTCCGGCTGCCGGTCGTGTCGGCCCACGTGCTCGACAGCGTCTTCCACGAGCAGAGGTTCATCACCCAGCGGGTGCTGGAGTCCCACCTGTTCGGCGGGCGGAGCCTCGACGACATGGCGGTGATCGTGCGCAACGGGGCCCAGGTGAGTGCCGTGCAGCGCTTCCTGACCGCGCAGGGGATCGCCGTGAACGTCCCGGCCGCGGAGACCGCCATCCGCGAGGAACCCGCCGTGCGGCCCCTGCTCGACCTCTACGCCGTCGTCGTGGGACGGGCGGAGCTCGATACGGAGCTGTGCATCTCGCTCCTCACCTCGAGGATCGGCGGAGCGGGCAGCCTGGACCTCCGCCGGCTCCGCCAGGTCCTGCGCCGCACGGAACTGCAGCAGGGCGGAGGCCGCACGAGCGACGAACTCCTCGCGGCCCTGTTCTCGGCTCCCGAGGAGATCGCCGCGCTCCCGTCGGAGGGCGCCCCCGTCCGCCGGCTGCACCGCATGCTCGAGGCCGCCCGGGCCGCGATCGCCGATCCGGGCAGGGACCCGGAGACGGTCCTCTGGGCGCTGTGGTCGGCGTCCGGGCTGGCCCAGCAGTGGTCGTCCGCGGCGGTGTCCGAGGGTCCCTCCTCCGCGCGCGCGGACCGGGACCTGGACGCGATGATGGCGCTGTTCACCACGGCCGAGCGCTTCGTCGAGCAGATGCCCGGGGCCGATCCCGAGCTGTTCCTCGACTACATCCTCAGCCAGGACATCCCGATGGACACGCTGACGCAGCGCACCACGCGCCACGCCTCCGTGTCGGTGCTCACACCCGCGAGCGCCGCCGGCCGTCACTGGCCGCTCGTGATCGTCGCGGGGGTGCAGGACGGCGTCTGGCCGAATCTCCGGCTGCGCGGTGAGCTTCTCGGATCCGGGGAGCTCCGTGCCCTGCTCGACCACGGCGAGTCCTTCCGCAGCACCCGGGACCCGGTGTCACTGCTGCAGGACATCCGCTTCGACGAGCTGCGGACCTTCTCGCTCGCAGTCTCCCGGGCCACCGAGGAGCTCGTCTGCTGCGCCGTCTCCTCGCAGGACGAACAGGCGTCCCAGTTCCTCGACGTGCTCGACCCCCTGCCCGCCGGCGTGCAGGAGCGTCCGCGCACGGAGGTCCTGCGGCCGGTGACGCTCCGCGCGCTGGTCGCCGAGCTGCGCAAGTTCGCGCAGGACCCGCAGGCCAACCCGGCCCTCTCCCGCGAGGCCGTCCAGCACCTCGGCCGCATGGCCGTCCTCGAACCGCCGGTACCCGGCGCCCACCCGGCGCAGTGGTGGGGTGTGCTCTCCATGAGCAGCGAGGAACCCGTGGTGCCGCCGGACCAGCCCGTGCCCGTGTCACCCTCCAAGGTGGAGTCCGTGCTCACCTCGCCCCTGAGCTGGTTCGTCTCCGCAGCCGGAGGCGAGCGGACCACCGACTTCGCGCGGTCGCTCGGCACCCTCGTGCACCAGATCGCGCAGGACCTCCCCGACGCAACCGGCAACGAGTACGTCCGCGAACTGGAGCGACGCTGGCCGCAGCTCGGTATCCGCGACACCTGGGAGGGGCGGGCCGACTTCCGGCGCGCCGAGGGCATGGTGCGCAAGCTCGCCGCGTATGTGCTGTCGATGCGGAAGGCCGGGCGGACCCTGGCCGCCACGGAGGTCGACTTCTCCGTGGACCTCGACGTCCGGCTCGGCGGGGCGGAGCGGATCGCACGGCTGCGCGGCCAGATCGACCGGCTCGAGATCGACGCGGAGGGCCGGTTCGTCGTCGTCGACCTGAAGACGGGCAAGAGCGCGCCGACCGCGCCGGAGATCGCGCGGCACCCGCAGCTCGCCGCCTACCAGGCCGCCGTGGCCGAGGGTGCCGTGCAGGACGCCGTGCAGGACGCCGTGCAGGACGCCGCCGACGGGACCGCGACGGTCGAGGCGTCCAAGGCGCCCGGGATTCCCGGCGGGGCGTCGCTCGTCCAGCTCGGCAAGGACTCCAAGGGGGTCTCCGTCCAGGAGCAACCCCCGGTCGGCCCGGAGGACACCTGGGCGCGGACCATGATCGAGGACGCCGCGGCGCTCATGGCCGCCGCGACGTTCGACACCATCCACGATCCACGGCGATCCGGGTTCGGCGGCAGCGGCTGCCGCCTGCCCGAGATCTGCCCGCTGTGCGAAGAAGGCAAGCAGGTGACCCAGTGACCGCGGGAACGGATACCGCCCGACAGCCCGCCCGGCACTCCGCCCGGTATTCCGCCCGCGAGCTCGCGGAGCTGCTGCACACGGAGCCCGGCTCCCCCGTGCAGTACCCCACCGAGGACCAGGCGCGCGTGATCGAGGCACCGCTGGAACCGCTCCTCGTCATCGCCGGCGCCGGGTCCGGGAAGACCCGGACGATGGCCGACCGGGTCGTGTGGCTCGTCGCGAACGAGCTCGTGCGCCCCGAGCAGATCCTCGGCGTGACCTTCACGCGCAAGGCGGCCGGTGAGCTCGCCTCACGCGTCCGGCAGCGCCTCGCCCAGCTCTACGCTGCGCTGGAACGGGACGCCACCCCGGCCGGTGGGGATTCCCTCGACCGGCTCGACCCGGCCATCTCCACCTACCACTCCTTCGCCAACGGCATCGTGCAGGACTACGGGCTGCGCATCGGCGTCGAACGGGACTCGGTCATGCTCGGCACAGCCCAGTCCTGGCAGCTAGCCCACACCGTGGTCGAGACCCACGACGGCGAGTGGGAACACTTCACGGCGGCGAAGAGCACGCTCGTGAAAGCCGTGCTCGACATGGCGGGGGAGTGCGCCGAGCACCTCGTCAGCCCCGCGACCGTCCGGGACGAGCTCCGCCGCCACATCGAGTACGTGACCTCCCTGTCGTACGTCGCGGGGTCCGCGAAACCCACCACCCAGGACGCGGCCAGACTCCTCGACAAGCTGCGCACCCGCATCACCGTCACGGAACTCGTCGAACGCTACGCCGCGGCGAAGCTCGCGCGCCGGCAGCTCGACTTCGGTGACCTCGTGTCCCTCGCGGCCAGGATCGCCCGGGACATCCCCGAAGCGGGCCGGATGGAACGCGAGAAGTACAGGGTGGTGCTGCTGGACGAGTTCCAGGACACCTCCCACGCGCAGATGGTGCTGTTCTCGCGCCTGTTCGCCGACGGGCGCTCCGTCACGGCGGTCGGCGACCCGCACCAGTCCATCTACGGCTTCCGTGGAGCGTCGGCCGGCCAGCTGGCCACCTTCCGCACGGCGTTCCCGACGGTGGGCGACACCGGTCGCGCCCCGTCGCAGGTCGCCCACCTGTCGGTCGCCTGGCGGAACGCGACCTCCATCCTCGAGGCGGCGAACACGGTGTCCGCGCCCCTGAACGTACCGGCGGCGTGGCTCCGCAACACCCCGGTCCAGCAGGTCCCCGGGCTCGTGGCGCGGCCCGGAGCACCACTCGGGACCGTGATGCTCGGGCGTTTCCTCACGGACGCACCGGTCGGCAGCGCCGGCGGAGTGCACGAGGGAGCGCACGACGGAGCGCACGACGGAGGGCGTGAGGGAGGCCGCGTCCCCGCCCTGAGCGAGGCCGAGGCGATCGCGCGGGAGATCCTCCGGCAGCGCCGGCGCAGCTTCGAGACCGACGACGCCGGTGACCCGCTGCGACCGACGATGGCCGTGCTGTGCCGGGGGCGCAAGCAGTTCGATCCGATCCGACGCGAACTGGAACGCGTGGGTGTGCCGGTGCAGATCGTCGGCCTCGGCGGGTTGCTGCGCACCCCGGAGATCGTCGATTTGCTGGCCACCCTGAGGGTGCTCGGCGACCCCGACCGTTCGGACGCGATGCTGAGGCTGCTCTCGGGCGCGCGCTGGCGCCTCGGGCCGGCGGACCTCATGGCCCTCGGCGATTGGTCCCGGCAGCTCGCGCGGACGCGGGAGGCCGCGTTCCGCCGCGGCGCCCACCAGGGGGAGGAGCTCGACCATGAGCAGGCGGCCGACGCCGTCGTCGCCCCCGACCTCGCGGAGGCGGGCAGTCTGGTCGAGGCCGTCGACCACCTGCCGCCGGCGGGCTGGGTGTCCTCGTCCGGCCGGTCGCTGAGCGACGAGGCCCGGCGGCGCCTCGACGCGCTCCGACGCGAGCTGAGGAGCCTCCGCGGCTTCGTCGGCGACGATCTCGGCACCATGATCGGGGAGGTCGAGCGCACCATCCTGCTGGACATCGAGGTGGCGGCCAAGCCGGGGGTGAGCATCCACGAGGCCCGCCGGAACCTCGACGCCTTCACGGAGGCCGTCGCAGGGTTCGTGTCCACCGCCGAGCGGGTCGATCTGCCGGCGTTCCTGGCCTGGCTGGAAGCCGCGGACCAGGAGGAGGACGGGCTGCCCGTGACGCAGCTCGAGGCGAGCAGGGACGCCGTGCAACTCCTGACCGTCCACGCCTCGAAGGGACTGGAGTGGGATGTCGTCTTCGTGCCGGGTCTCAACGAGGGGTCGTTCCCCAGCGGCAAGGACTCACGGTGGAGCAGCGGCGATGCGTCCATCCCATGGCCCCTGCGCGGGGACGCCGCCGAGCTTCCCCAGTGGGACTGGGAGCAGCAGGACCAGAAGGGATGGCTGGCCAGCGAGAAGGAGTTCACGGGCGAGGCGAGGGCCCACGCGGAGCGGGAGGAACGCCGGCTCGCCTATGTCGCGTTCACCCGCGCCAAGCATTCGCTCGTCTGCACCTCGTCGGCGTGGGGCGGGGGTCGGTCGCGGCCGTACGGCGCATCCGGCTACCTCACGGACCTGGTGCGCCTCACGGAGGACGGCACCGACGGTTTCTCCGCGCCGCACTGGGTCCCGGAGGAGGCCGAGGGGGACTCCAACCCCGCGAATGCGAGCCCCGAGCGCGCCACCTGGCCCTTCGACCCGCTGGGTCCCCGCCGTGCCGTGATGGAACGGGCGGCGCAGGCCGTCCTCGAGCAGGCGACAGCGCCCGCGGCGGAAGCCGGCCCGGACAGGGGCCGCTGGGGCCGCGAGGTGCGCCTCGCACTGGCCCGACAGGCACGCGAGAGGGAGCGGCTGCCGCTGGCGCTGCCCTCGCACATCTCCGCCTCCACGCTGGTGGAGCTGCGCGAGGACCCGGGCGCCGTGATGCAGCAGCTGCGGCGACCCCTGCCACGGCGCCCGGGCTCGGCAGCCCGCAAGGGTACCGCCTTCCACGCCTGGATCGAGGAGTTCTACGGATCCAGCGGCATGCTCGACCTCGGTGAGTACCCGGGAGGGGCGGACGCCTACGTGGACGAGACGCTCGGGCTCAAGGACATGGCGGCGATCTTCGAGCAGTCCGAGTGGGCGTTGCGCGAACCGGCTGCCATCGAGGCACCGATCGAGACGAGGATCGGCAGCATCGTGGTGCGCGGCCGGATCGACGCCGTGTTCCGGGACGCCGACGGCGGCTGGGACCTCATCGACTGGAAGACGGGCCGTCCTCCCGCCCCCGACCGGCGTGCGGCGAAGGCCGTCCAGCTCGCGGTCTACCGTCTGGCCTGGTCACGGCTGAAGGACGTACCACTCGAGAAGGTGCGGGCCGCCTTCTTCTACGTCGCGGACAACCTCGTGGTGCGGCCCCACGATCTCGCCGACGCGGCGGAGCTCGAGGAGATCATCCGCGCCGCGGACGCCGTGGCGGGCTGAAGTCGCGGGCTGAAGTCGCGGTCCCGGGCATCCCTCGGGCCGGACAGGGCGGTCAGCTGCCGAACGAGACGATCGGCAGGGCCGAGGTGGCCACGTCGTCCGGTGAACCGGCCGACTGCTCGGAGGTCCGCAGGAGGGTCACCTTCGTGGAAGTCGGTGCGGATCGCTGGCGACCCGCCGTGAGGCGCGCATAGGCGAGGGACGAGCCCGAGGCGGTCCCGTGGTCGTCGTCGCGCCGGGGGCCGGTCTCCGCGGCGTGGCCCGTCGTCTGCACGGGGCTGCCGTCGGGCAGGCGGTGGAACCGCTGACCGCCGGGATTATCCGGGTCGTACGCATGGCTGCCGGTCCTCGCGGCACGGTCGTCGTCGGCCCCCGCGCCGACAGGCGTCACGCCGTGCTCGCGCTGCGCCGCCGAGACCTGAGCGGACGTTCCAGGGGTGGGATCGGCCGGGCCTTCGACAGGACCGGGGAAGGCCTCCGAGTGCGCCCCGCCATCGGGCAGCCCGTCGACCTCGCGACCGTAGGCGTCGGTCCCCAGCTCGTCGCCCCACGCGAGGCGCTCCTCGTGGGCGAGGCGCGCGCGCTCGGCGGCCTCGTGCTGGTCGCGTTCGATGGATTCCACGTCCGCCTCGAGCGTGGCGAGCATGCCTTCCGCCTCACGGATCATCCCGGCATCCTCGAGAGCCACCCCGCGCACCAGCCACTGGGCGAGGGCGAACTCGGCGGCCAGCGCTGCGCGGCGCGAGAGGTGGGGATCGACGGCGGTCGTCCGGGCACCGGCATAGGCCTCGTGGACGGCGTCCACGAAGGCGGTGTCCTCGGCGGCGGCGAGCCAGGCGAAGTCCTCGGCCGGATCGCCGACGCACAGGTCGGTCCAGCCGGTCACCGCGGACACCCGGCCCGCGGAGACGAGCAGGTGGTCCTCATGGAGGTCGCCGTGGACCACGGTCGGGCTGAACCGCCACAGCGTCACGTCCTCGAGGGCGTGCTCCCAGCGGCGCAGCAGGATCGCGGGGATCCTGCCGGTGGTGGCCGCCTGGTCCAGCTCGTTCAGCTTTCTCTGGCGGTACTCGTTCGCCTCGTAACTGGGCAGGTCGGCGCGCTGGACCATGTCCATCGGTAGTTCGTGGATCGCGGCGAGGACGCGCCCGAGCTCACGCGCCATCGGCGGACCGCCGGCCGTCAGTGCTTCCAGGGGGCGGGTGATTCCTGCGAGGTGGGAGTACACGAACGTGCTGAGCTCCCCCTGCCGCACGCTGCCCGCCATGTGGGGGATGAGGAAGGGCAGCTCTGCCTTGACCGCGGGCGTGAAGGCGCGGAGTGCCTGCAACTCCGTCTCGAGCCGCATGCTGGCCTCGGCATGTCTCGGCGAGCGGACCCTCCACTGCTTGCCCGCATCGTCGACCAGCAGGGCGGAATCGAAATCCGCAGCGTCGTCGGGCGTACCGGCGACGCCCGTAGGGGCCAGGCCGGGTACAGCGGCGCTTGCGATGGCAGCAAGTTCCATGGGTGTCCGTTTCACAAGTTCCACCGTAGGGCGTCCCCGCTCCGACCGCCCAGTTGCAGTGCGGCGCGTCGCCAGATGGACTACTCGTCTTCGGGCCTGCACTCCTCCTCCACGGGCTCCGATCGAAATGGGTTTTGGGAGAGCGAGAACGTACCGTAGAACCATGACCGAACCCCTCCGGACCCTTGTGCTACCTCCTCTCGGATCGCTGCTGCTCTCGCGTACGGATTCCGACCGGGACGGCGACGCGAGGACCACTGAAAACCTCCTCGAGGGGTTCTGGGCCTCGGACGAGACGAAGGTCCTGGTCCTGGCCCGCGGGAAGGCACCGGTGGAGGGGACGGCGCTGCGGCTCCTCGCGCCCTCCGAGCTGCAGCGGCCCGAACTGCTCGTCTACCTCGGACGGATCAACGAGGGAGCCGCCGACGCAGGCAGGACCGTGGTCCTTGCCGTCCTCGACGCGGAGGACTCCGCGGTGGCACCCCTCGACCAGTGGCTGGGCCTACGCGAGGTCGCCGCGTCGCTCGACGCCCGCGACGCCGGGCTCTTCGTCGAGGCCGCAGCCATCGCGAACTGGCATGCGACGCACACCCACTGTCCCCGGTGCGGCACCGTCACCGAGGTCCGCGACGCCGGCTGGGTGCGGCAGTGCCCGGCGGACGGCTCGCAGCACTACCCGCGCACCGACGCTGCGATCATCGTCTCTGTGGTCGACGACGACGACCGCCTGCTCCTCGGGTCCGCGGCGGCGTGGCCCGAGGGCCGCTACTCCACCCTCGCCGGGTTCGTCGAGCCGGGGGAGCCGCTCGAGGCCGCGGTCATCCGCGAGGTGGCGGAGGAATCCGGCATCGAGGTCCAGTCCCCGGAGTATCTCGGGTCCCAGCCCTGGCCCTTCCCGGCGTCGCTGATGCTCGGCTTCACGGCCCGGGCCGTCAGCACCGACGCCGTACCCGACCTCGTGGAGATACGATCCGTGCGGTGGTTCACGCGCGAGCAGCTGTTCACCGAGGTGCGGGACGGGACGATCACCGTCCCGGGCGGCATCTCGATCGCGCGTGCGCTCATCGAGCGCTGGTACGGCGGACCACTGGACGAGCAGCCATCGGAGGCACGCCCCTGATGACCGGGATTCTGCTCGAGGACAGCATCCTCGAAGGGCTCGACGACGAACAGCGCACCGTGGCGAGCACCCTCACGGGCCCGCTCTGCGTCCTCGCGGGAGCGGGGACCGGCAAGACCCGCGCGATCACCCACCGCATCGCGTACGGTGTGCACACCGGCGTCTACAAGCCGCAGCAGGTGCTCGCCGTGACATTCACAGCCCGTGCGGCGGCGGAGATGCGCACGCGCCTCCGCGACCTCGGAGCGGGCGGGGTGCAGGCTCGGACCTTCCACGCCGCCGCGCTCCGGCAGCTGCAGTACTTCTGGCCGCAGGCCGTCGGCGGGCCGCTCCCGGCGCTGGTCGACCACAAGGCGCAGCTCATCGCCGAGTCGGCGCGGCGCTTGCGGCTGACCACGGACCGCGCCGCCATCCGGGACGTCGCGGCGGAGATCGAGTGGGCGAAGGTCTCGATGCTGACGCCCGACGGATATGCCGCCGCGGCGGCAGGCCGCGCGGAGCCCGCGGGTATGGACCTCGTGTCGGTGTCCCGGATCTTCTCGGCCTACGAGGACCTCAAGATCGACCGCAACCTGATCGACTTCGAGGACGTGCTGCTGACCACGGTGGCCATCCTCGAGGAGGACGAGAAGGTGGCGGCGACCGTGCGGGCGCAGTACCGCCACTTCGTCGTCGACGAGTACCAGGACGTCTCGCCGCTCCAGCAGCGCCTGCTCGACCTCTGGCTGGGCGAGCGCCGCGAACTGTGCGTGGTCGGGGATGCGAGCCAGACCATCTACTCGTTCACCGGTGCGACGTCGCGGCACCTGCTCGACTTCACGAAGCGCTACGAGGGCGCGCAGGTGGTGAGGCTGGTGCGCGACTACCGGTCCACGCCGCAGGTCGTCCGTGCCGCGAACACCCTCCTGGCAGCGAGGGGCGAGGACGCCGACCGGCGCGCCGTCAGCACCACGTGGTCCGCGCCGCTGGAGCTGATCGCGCAGCGTGCCGCCGGGCCCGAGCCCGTCTTCACCGAGTGCACCGACGACGAGGCCGAGGCCGCGGAATGCGCGAGGCGCATCGGTGCCCTGCTGAACCAGGGTGTCAAGGCGAGCGAGATCGCGATCCTGTACCGCACGAACGGGCAGTCGGAGGCGTACGAGCAGGCCCTCGCCAGTGCCGGCATCGGCTACCAGCTCCGCGGCGGGGAGCGGTTCTTCCAGCGCCGGGAGGTCCGCGACGCGCTGCTGCAGCTCCGGGCAGCGGCGCGCACACAGGGCGACGCCGACGTGCCCCAGCAGGTGCGCGACGTCCTCGCCTCGCTCGGCTACACCTCGGTGGCACCGCAGAACTCCGGGGCGGTCCGCGAGAAGTGGGAGTCGCTCGCGGCCCTCGTCGGGCTCGCGGACGAGCTCAACAGGGTCCGCGGCGCCGAGGCCTTCACGCTCCAGATGTTCGTCGCCGAACTCGAGGAGCGGGCCGCATCCCAGCACGCCCCGACGGTCCAGGGCGTGACCCTCGCGTCACTGCACTCGGCCAAGGGGCTCGAGTGGGACGCCGTCTTCCTCGTCGGCCTGAGCGAGGGGCTCATGCCCATCTCGTTCGCCGACACGCAGGAGGCCATCGACGAGGAACGTCGGCTGCTGTACGTCGGCATCACCCGTGCCCGGATCCACCTCTCGCTCTCCTGGTCCACCTCGCGCTCCCCGGGGGGCCGGGCGAGCAGGAAGCCCTCGCGTTTCCTCGACCCGCTGCGTCCCGCGGGGACGGGACAGGCCGCCTTCCGCCAGCCGCGCGCGAAGACCGACCGCAAGTCGTCGGCGCCCGCCGTCTGCCGCGTGTGCAAGCGCCCGCTCCTCACCGGCTCGGAGCGCAAGATCGGACGCTGCAGCGACTGCCCCGCGAGCTACCAGGAGGAGACGTTCGAAGCGCTCCGGGAGTGGCGGCGCACGGAGGCCCGGGAGAAGGATGTGCCCGCGTTCGTCGTGTTCACCGATGCGACGCTCGTGGCGATCGCCGAGGCCAGACCGCAGACGCTCGACGAGCTCGGCGGCCTCGCGGGGATCGGTTCCGCGAAGCTCGAGCGGTATGGCGAAGCGGTGCTCGGCATCCTGGCCGACAGTGCCTGAGCCGGGCACGACGGGCCCGGCGCGGCTGCCCGTGGAGGTGCGCCGCTCCGCGCGGCGCAAGAGGACGGTCAGCGCGGACATCAGGGACGGCGTCATCAGGATCTCCATCCCCGGCCACTTCTCGGCCGGCCAGGAACGCCACTGGGTCGAGCGGATGACGGCGCGGATGTCCGAGAAGTACCTCGAGGCGCCGGCGATCACCGACGACCAGCCGGTACCCGCGCTCCTGCAGCGGGCCGAGCGGCTGGCCCGCGAGTACCTGGGCGGCAGGGGTGTGCCCTCGACGATCGGCTGGGTCACCAACCAGAACTCCCGCTGGGCCTCCGCGACGCCGGCCTACAGGTCCATCCGGCTGTCGCACCGGCTGCAGGGCATGCCCGAGTGGGTCGTCGACTACGTGATCCTGCACGAGATGGCGCACCTCATCGAGCCCTCCCACAATGCGGTGTTCTGGGCTCTGCTCACGTCCTATCCGCGCACGGAGACGGCGAAGGCCTTCCTCGACGGCGCAGCCTTCGCCGCCCACCGCAATCTCATGGGCCACACGGACGGGCTCTAGGCGCGCATACCGCCTCCCGGGCATCGGCCCAGGGATCGATCCGGGGCAGGGGCGCCCCGCGGCTCAGCCGGCCTTGTTGCCGTCCGGGTCGGGACGGCCGGCGTCCGGATCGTCGTCGGCGGCTGCAGGAGGAGTCCCGCCGTCGGCCGGGGCATCGTCGGCTGCAGCGTCGCCGCCCTGCTCGAAATCCCCGGCGAGGAGCCGCTGGAGGGCGGCGTCGACGTCGGCGTCGGAGGACTCGATCAGTTTCCGGCGCTCGGTGAAACCGGCGGGATCGTCGAGGTCCTCGGCGGTCGGCAGGAGATCCGGGTGCTGCCACAGGGCATCGCGCCCCTCGGCCCCCCGCTCCTCGAGCAGGAGCGCCCACAGCGCGGCCGCGTCGCGCAGCCTGCGCGGGCGCAGCTCCAGACCGACGAGCGCCGCGAACGCGTGCTCCGCGGGACCGCCGGTCGCCCGCCGTCGGCGGACCATCTCGCGCAGGGCCCCGGCCGACGGCAGGTTCGCCGCGGCCGCCGCCGTCACCTCATCCACCCAGCCCTCCACGAGGGCGAGCGTCGTCTCGAGCCGCACGAGCGCGGCGTCCTGCTCGGGCGTGCGCTCCGGCATGAACACGCCCTGCGAGAGCGCACCCTGCAGACTCTCGGGATTGGTCGGATCGATGTCGCGCGCGGCCTCCTCGATCTTGCCCATGTCGATGTGGATGCCCCTCGCGTACCGCTCGATGCTGCCGAGCAGGTGTCCGGTGAGCCACGGGATGTGGGTGAACAGGCGCACGTGTGCCGCCTCGCGCACGGCGAGGAAGAGCTGCACCTCCTGCTCGGGGACATCGAGGCCGGCGCCGAACGCCGCGACGTTGGCGGGAAGCAGCGCCATCCGCCCGTCGGCGAGGGGGACACCGATGTCGGTGGACCCCACGACGTCCTTCGAGAGCGCGCCGACGGCCTGGCCCAGCTGCATGCCGAACATGGCGCCGCCGACGTTCTGGAGCATCGAGGACGGGCCGCCCATCATGCCCATCATCGACTTCATCTCCTCGGGCAGCTGCTCGGAGATGACGTCGGACAGTGCCTTGGCGATGCTCGTCGCGACCGGCTCGGTGAGGCGTCGCCACGTCGTCATGGTCGCCTCGACCCATTCGGCGCGGGACCACGCCCGACCCAGCTGCCCGGTGCTCGGGAAGTCGGTCACGGGGTCGAGCCACATTTCGGCGAGCTTCAGGGATTCGTCGACGCTGCGGCGCTGCAGTGCGGTGACGGAGGGGTCGTTGTCCGATGCGGCGACGCGCCGCGCCTGCTCGTGCGCCATCTGCCAGTTCACGGGGCCTTCGCTCTGCGTGCTGAACATGGCCTGGACCTGCTGCATCATCATGGCCATGGCCGCAGGATCGGAGGGCAGGCCGGCCGCCCGGGCGATCTCCTGCGGATCGAAGCCGCCGGCCCCGCCGCCGAACATCTTCGCCAGCATCTCGGACAGCGGGTCCTGGGGTGTGTCGTCGTCGCCGTTCGACGGATTGGATGGGTTGGTCACTGATACCACCGGTCCTGGGAGTAGCTCGGGGTCCGGCAGACGAGGCGATGCCACGCCTGCCGGCTGTGCACAACACGCTACCGGCCCGGCCTCGCCGGTGTCCCTCGCCGCGTGAGCCGTTCGCTGAGGGCAAAGAGATGCCGGAGGAGGACGCCCACGCAGCCGACACCCCAGCCCGGTGTCGCCGGAAGCGTCTACCCTAGGGGTGCCGGGAGCGTGCCGACGCCCGCGCCGGCGCCCGCTCACAGCATGGAAGTGCGCCCTACAGAGAGAAGACCAGTGACGCCGCCTGTCCACGTCGAGACCTACGTCCCCGAGGAGCCCACGCAGGCCAGGGACCCGCGCTTCCGCGCGATGGCGGTTTCAGGAGGCCTCGCCGTCGCGCTCTGCGCCGCAGCGGTCCTCCTGCCGGCGCCCTATGTGCTCGAGACCCCCGGGCCCACCTTCAACACGATCGGCGAGGTCGACGGTCGGCCCCTCATCCAGGTGGAGGGCCGGGAGAGCTTCCCGCCCTCGGGTCAGCTGGACCTCACGACGGTGTTCGTGAGCGGTGGACCGAACGGGGCGGTGAACATCCTCGACACGTTCCGTGCCTGGGCGGACCCCAGCGCGAACGTCCTGCCCGAGCAGCTGGTGTACCCGGAGGGGACGACCTCGACCGATGTGCAGGAGCAGAACGCGGTGGCGATGACGTCCTCGCAGGAGTCCGCGATCGCTGCGGCGCTCGCGCACGAGGACATCGACTTCACCGAGGAGCTGTCCGTCGCGCGACTCGCCCCCGACGCCGCAGCGGACGGCATCCTCCGGGAGGGCGACCTCCTCCGTTCCGTCGACGGGCAGGAGATCGAGAACATCACGACGCTCCGGTCGGCGCTCAACGACGCCGAGGGTGCTCCCGCAGCCCTCTCGATCGTGCGGGACGGCGTACCGATGGACGTCTCCGTGACGCCCCGGAAGTCGTCCGAGGGCGACTACCAGCTGGGCATCATGCTCGCCTCCACGTTCGACTTCCCGTTCGACGTGACCATCCAGCTCGACAACGTCGGCGGCCCCTCGGCGGGGTCGATGTTCGCCCTGGGGATCATCGACACCCTGACGGAAGGCGACCTCACCGGGGGACGCCACTTCGCCGGGACGGGGACGATCGATTCCGTCGGCGCCGTCGGCCCCATCGGCGGGATCGCGCAGAAGCTCGTCGGGGCCCGCGCCGCGGGAGCCGAGTTCTTCCTGGCACCCGCCGCGAACTGCGACGAGGTGGCCGGCAACATCCCCGACGGGCTGACCGTGGTCCGGGTGGAGACCCTCGACGACGCCGTCGAGGCCGTCGAGACGCTCGGTGCGGGCGGGGACTCCGAGGGACTCCCCGCGTGCTGACACCGCCGGCGGTGGCCGGACGGCAGTCCGGCAGCGGGCAGGGGACAGCGGGGCAGGAGAGGAGCGAGGATCGACGGCCCGCACGACACGGTTCGGTGACGATCCCTGCCGCGCGAGGCGTGCACGGGAACCTAATTGGTCCGCCCGAGCGTGGACAAGGCAGAATGAAACCACGAAGGGCCGAACTGCGCTGGCCTCTGCCCGGGGTCCGGGCCGGGGAGAGAAGCGGACCGCCGGTCATCGTGACCCGCAGCAGCTAACGATGAGGTAGATGTGACATCCGGACCAGATCGTCCGTTCGGCAGTAGGCCGAGCCCCGCAAGTGCAGCCACAAGCCGGCGTCGCAGCCCGCTGATCCCGACCATCATCGTCGTGGCGGTGATCGTCATCGCGTTCGTCTACCTGTCCCAGGTGTACGCGGACGTGCTCTGGTACAACCAGCTCGGGTTCCTCGAGGTGTTCGTCACCGAGAATCTGGCGCGGATCGTGCTGTTCATCCTGGCGTTCCTCGTGATGGCGGGCGCCGTGTACACGAGCCTCCGGATCGCGTTCCGCAGTCGGCCGATCTACGCGCCTGACAGCGCCATCCAGGACAACCTGAACCGCTACCAGGCGCAGCTCGAACCGATCCGCCGCCTGCTCATGCTCGGCATCCCCGTGGTCTTCGGCGCCTTCGCGGGCACGGCCGCGTCGTCCCAGTGGCAGGAGGTGCTGCTCTTCCTGAACCAGGAGCCGTTCGGTAAGTCCGATCCCGAGTTCGGCATGGACTACGCGTTCTACATGTTCACGCTGCCGTTCCTGAGCTTCGTGACGGGCTTCCTCATCAGCGTCGTCATCATCAGCGCGATCGCGACGATCCTCACCCACTACCTGTACGGCGGCATCCGGCTCGAGGAGAAGGGCCTGTTCACCACGAAGGCCGCCCGCATCCAGATCGCCGTCATCGCGGCGCTCTTCCTCGTCCTGCAGGGCGTGAACTACTGGCTGGACCGCTACGACACGCTGCTGAACCAGGGCACCTGGGCCGGCGCGCTCTACACCGACGTGAACGCCGTGATCCCCACCAAGGCCATCCTGGCCGTCGCGGCGCTCATCGTGGCCGCCCTGTTCGTGGCCTCCGCCTTCCTGGGCCGGTGGCGCCTGCCGCTGATCGGCACGGCGATGCTGATCATCACCGCACTGCTCGCGGGCGGCGTCTACCCGTCCATCGTCCAGCGCTTCCAGGTGCAGCCGTCCGAGCTCGACGCCGAGCGGGAGTACATCGACCGCAACATCAACATGACGCGGGAGGCCTACGGACTCGACCGTGTCGAGGTGGAGCCCTACACACCCACCGACGTGCCCGAGGCGGGCGCTCTCAATGACGACGGCCAGACCACCGCGAACATCCGGCTGCTGGACCCGAACATCGTGTCCGACGCCTTCAGCCAGCTGCAGCAGTTCCGCCAGTACTACCAGTTCCCCGAGACGCTCGCCGTCGACCGCTACGAGATCGACGGCGAGGTACAGGACACCGTCATCGCCGTGCGCGAGCTCGACACCAACGGCGTCCCCGCGGGCTGGGTCAACGAGCACGCCTTCTACACGCACGGGTACGGTGTGGTGGCGGCTGCCGGCTCGACCGTGCAGCCGGACGGCCGCCCGTCCTTCCTGCAGTCGGGCATCCCCTCCACGGGCGTGCTCGGCGACGACACGACCTACGAGCCCCGCATCTACTTCGGCGAGGGATCGCCCGAGTACTCGGTGGTCGGCGCACCCGAGGGCCGGCCCCCCGCCGAGATCGACAGGCCGCAGAGCGAGAACTCGGACACCGACTCCCGCACCACCTTCAGTGGGGACGGCGGACCGGACGTGGGCAACCCCTTCAACCGGCTCGTGTACGCCCTGAAGTTCCAGTCCACCGATCTCCTGCTCTCCAACCAGGTCACCAGCGAGTCGCAGATCCTCTACGACCGCGACCCCGTGGAGCGCGTGCGGAAGGTCGCCCCCTACCTCACGCTCGACGGCAACAGCTACCCCGCCATCGTCGACGGCCGCGTGAAGTGGATCATCGACGGTTACACGACCAGCGCGAACTTCCCGTACTCGACGGAGCAGGAACTCGAGTCGGCGACACAGGACTCGCAGACGGCGGAGGGTCTCGCGACCGCGCTGCCCGCGGAGCAGGTCAACTACATCCGCAACGCCGTCAAGGCCACCGTCGACGCGTACGACGGCTCGGTGGACCTGTACGCCTGGGACGACCAGGACCCCGTCCTCATGTCCTGGCAGAACGTCTACCCGTCCTCGCTCAAGCAGTACAGCGACATGTCCGCGGACCTGATGGCGCATGTGCGCTACCCGGAGGACCTGTTCAAGGTCCAGCGTGAACTGCTGGCCCGCTACCACGTCACCGACACGGACGCGTTCTTCTTCAACAGCGAGGCCTGGAACGTCCCGGCCGACCCGGGGGCCACGTCGGAGGGGGCGACGACGACGGCGGCCACCGACCGCCAGCCGCCGTTCTACCTGACCCTGCAGATGCCGAACCAGGAGACCGCGGCCTTCTCCCTCACCACGCCGTTCATCCCGTTCGTACCCGCGGGTCAGACCCCGAGGAACGTGCTCTACGGCTTCCTCGCGGCCAACGGCGACGCCGGCACGGGGGAGGACGGCGTCAAGAGCGAGGACTACGGGCGGCTGACGCTGCTCGACAGTTCCGGCCAGGACTCGGTGGTCGGGCCCGGTCAGGCCCAGAACCTGTTCAACTCCGACACCGAGGTTTCCCAGGAGCTGAACCTCCTGCGGCAGGGAGCGTCCGAGGTCATCAACGGCAACCTGCTGACCCTGCCGATCGGCGGGGGCATCGCCTACGTCCAGCCGGTCTACGTGCAGTCCTCGGGCAGCTCGTCCTTCCCCGTCCTGCGACGCGTCCTCGTGAGCTTCGGCGAGAACGTCGGCTTCGCGCCGACCCTCGCCGAAGCCCTCGACCAGGTCTTCGGCGGGCGCTCCGGCGCCACCACGGGCGACCAGGAGAACGTCGGTGAGACTCCCGAGGATCCGGCGACGCCTCCCACCGAGGGAGGAGCGACGCCGACGCCCAGTCCGACGCCGGCTCCGACCCCGTCCGAGGGCGGGACGCCCGGTGGGACGACGGGTGATCCTGCTGCCGACCTCCGCACCGCGCTGGACGATGCGAACCAGGCGATCCAGGACGGCAATGCAGCGCTCGCCGCCGGTGACTTCGCTGCGTACGGCGAAGCGCAGGACCGCCTGCAGGACGCCCTGGAACGGGCCCTCGACGCCGAGGAACGCGTCTCGGGGACCCCCGGGGAGTAGCCGGAGGCGCTCGGGCACCTGCTCGATTTGCCTCTGGGCCCCGCGGCCGGTAACGTTGGTTACACGCCGCGGGGTGGAGCAGTTCGGTAGCTCGCTGGGCTCATAACCCAGAGGTCACAGGTTCAAATCCTGTCCCCGCAACGAAGAGAAGCCCGGTCCACCACAGGTGGGCCGGGCTTCTTGCTGTCACGGGTGTCCGGCGGGAGGCGCCGACCGTTCGTCCTGGGTCACCGGGGACATCGGAAGCCGGGCGTGCCGGCCCTTCCGGGCCCGCACGCACCCGTGCCGGAGCTTTGAAGGCCCACCCAGGGGAAGTGGCCCCTCTGGCGGACCTAGCCCTCCGACAGGGCCTTGTAGGCGCTCAGGGCCCGCTGCCGGCTCTCCTTGAGGTCCACGACGCGCTCCGGGTAGCCGGGCGCGGCGCCCTTCCACGGTTCGTGCAGATTCTCGGCGTTCGCGAGTTCCGGCACGAACCGGACGAGGTACGTGCCCTGCGGGTCGAACTTCCTGCTCTGCAGGACGGGGTTGAAGATCCGGAAGTACGGACTGGCATCGGCGCCCGAACCCGCGACCCATTGCCAGCTCGCGGCGTTGCTCGCCGCGTCGGCGTCGACCAGGCAGTCCCAGAAGAACCGTTCGCCCACGCGCCAGTCGATCATGAGGTTCTTGATGAGGAACGACGCCGTCGCCATCCGCACGCGGTTGTGCATCCACCCGATCTCCCACATCTGGCGCATCCCGGCGTCGATCAGCGGATACCCGGTGCGGCCGCGCTGCCAGGCCTCCAGCTCCCTCTCCGTGGAGTCCTCCCAGGCGAAGGCATCGAACTCGGGACGGTAGTTGACCGTGGCGAGCTGCGGATTGAAGTACAGCAGCTGCCAGCTGAATTCGCGCCAACCCAGCTCGGAGCCGAATACACGGATGTCCTCCGCCGTCGAGCTGTCCTTGCGGTCCTGCGCGGCATGCCAGACCTCGAAGGGGCTGATCTCGCCGAACCGCAGGTGCGGTGAGAGCCTGCTCGTGCCCTGGACCGCGGGGAGGTCGCGGTTGTCCTTGTACCCGTGCGCGGCGTCCTCGAGGAAGTCGTCGAGGCGGGCGTGGGCCCCGGCCTCGCCGGGCGTCCACGTCGCGCGGAGTCCCTGCGCCCAGTCGGGGGTGGTCGGCAGCAGGCCCCACGCGTCGAGGTCGTCGGAGCCGAGCGCCGGACCGCGGAGGGCATCCGGAGCGGGCAGGGGCCTGCGCGGGGTGCGGTAGGCGAGGCACGCACGCCAGAAGGGGGTGAAGACCTTATAGGCCTCGCCCGAGCCCGAGGTGACCTCCCACGGCTCGTACATCAGGTTCGCCTGGTAGCTCGTCGCCCGGATGCCCTGCTCCGTGAAGGACTCCTTCAGGGAGGAGTCCGTGGTGCGCTCGGCGAGCCCGTACCGGCGGTTCCACACGACGGCGTGCGCAGCGGCCTCCTGCACGAGGCCCGGCAGCACCTCAGCGGCCGCACCGCGCCGCAGGACGAGGGGGATGCCCAGTTCGCCGAGCGAGGCGCCCAGCGCCGCGAGGGAGTGGTGCAGCCACCAGCGGGACGCCCCTCCCAGGGGGCGGATGCCGTCGGTCTGCTCGTCGAGTATGTAGCAGGCGACGACGTCGTCCCCGCTTTCCGCGGCGGCGGCGAGCGCCGGGTTGTCGGAGATTCGGAGATCGTCGCGGAACCACACCACTGTCACAGCCATGCCCTCAATGTACCGGCGGGCTCCGACACGGCGGTCCCGGCAACCGCAGGGGGACCGCAGCCCGGCGGCCACGGTCCCCCTGTGCTAGGCGGGTCGGTGCGTCAGCGCATCGGCCCACCTGTGCGTCGGCGCGTCGGCGTCAGTACGCCGTCTCGCCGGTGGACGACGGCGCACCGGCCGCGGCATTCTCGCCCGCGCCCTGCCCGATCGCCGACTGCGCGCCGGACCCGGACTTCAGGGCGGCGAGCCTCGCCTCGATCTCGGTCTGCTCACCCAGGTCCTCGAGGCTCTCGAACTGTGCGTCCAGGCTCGACGACGCCAGCTCCTGCTGTCCGCGGACCTTGGCCTCCTCGCGCCGGATCTTCTCCTCGAAGCGGCCCACCTCGCTCGTGGGGTCCATGAAGTCGATGCTCTTGACGGCGTCGTGCACCTGCTGCTGCGCCTGTGCAGTGCGGGCGCGGGCGGCCAGCTGGTCCCGCTTGCTCGTCAGCTCACCGAGCTTCCCCCTCATCTGGTTGAGGCCGTCCTTGAGCTTGTCGACGATCTCCGTCTGGGACGCGATGGTCGGCTCGGCGCCCTTGGCCTCGTTCTCGGCGGCCATCTGGCGCTGGATGGCCACCTTCGCGAGGCTGTCGAACTTCTGGGCGTCCACCGTGTCACCGGTCGCCCGGTACTCGTCGGCCTTGCGGGATGCGGCGAGGGCCTTGTTGCCCCAGCTGCGCGCGTTCTCGACGTCTTCGTTGTAGTCGTCCTGCATCATCCGGAGGTTGCCGATGGTCTGCGCGACGGCGCTCTCTGCCTCCGCGATGCTGTTGGTGAAGTCACGGACCATCTGGTCCAGCATCTTCTGCGGATCCTCGGCCTGATCGATCAGCGCGTTGACGTTCGCTCGGGTGAGCTGGGCGATCCTGCCGAAAATTGACTGCTTTACCATGGGTTTCCCTTTCGATTCTTCCTGAGGTTCCTGCGTCCTGCTGTCGGCGCAGGCAACGGCCTAGAAGTCGCCGCCGCCTCCGCCGAAGTCTCCGAAGCCGCCGCCGCCGCCGTCGAAGCCGCCGAAGCCGCCTCCGCCGAAGCTACCGCCGTCGCCGCCGAAGCCGCCGCCGCCGTCGCTGTATCCGCCTCCACCGAAGCCGCCACCGAAGCCGCCGCCTCCGTTCAGGATGGAACCGAGGAGGATGCCACCGAGCAGGGCGCCGCCCATGCCGTCACCGCCTCGTCCGCCGTACCCGCCCATCCCCATGCCGCTGCGGCCGAAGCCGTCGACGTCCTGCTCCGCGAGCTGCGCGGCCTGGTCGGCCAGCATCGAGGCCTGCTGTGCGTGGGAGAGTGCGGTCACCGGGTCGGAGCGCTGCAGGTCGACGGCGAAGTCGAGGTTGCGTTCAGCCTCCGCCAGGCGGGTCCGTGCCTCGCTGCCTACTCCGCCGCGTCGCGCGCGGATGTAGTCGGCGGTGCCGGAGATGCTCGACTGCGCCGCGACGATGGCGTGCTGCAGGGAGTCCTGGGCCCGTCGGGCGTTCTCCGCCTGGTCCCGGATGCCGCCCAGCGCGGCATCGAGCTGTCCGTGGGCGGCCTCGAGCCGCTGCAGGAGGGCGAGGGGATTGCTCCGTGCGCCCCGGCGCTCCTGCCGCACGGTCGTCACGGCTGCCTGCGCCGCCGCGATGGGGCCGGCGAGGTCGCGGTACTGCCCGGCGCGATCCATGGCCTGTGCCTGGGCGAGGTCCTGCTCGGCCTCGGGCAGGGCGCGTTCGAGCTCGCGCTCGGCCGCGGCGAGCTCCTCGGCGCGCTTGTCGATCGCGTCCAGCAGCACGGTGCTTTGGTGCACCGCCTCCTCGGCGGCCCGGACGGCGACGACGGCGCGGCCGGTGTCACCGGCCGCCATGCGGGACTGCGCCTCGGTCGCGGCGCTGTCGACGAAGGCGAGGCGTTCCCGGGCCTGTGCGATGTTGTCGGCGACCTGGATCGTGGCGGTCTCGAGGTAGCGGCCCTGGAGGGACCTCAGGGACTGCTCGGCGGCGGCGAAGCGCCGCTGGGCGTCCCCGGCGGCGGACTGGGCGCGGCGCAGAGCCTCAGGGGCGTTTCGCTCGAGCTCCCGGAGCGCGTCGAAATCGGCCTTGTGCGCCTGCAGCGAGGCATTCACGTCCTCGCAGCGGCGGATGATCTCGCCGAGCCACTGACGCTGCTGCTCTTCCGTATCGGGGATGTGGTCGTCGAGCTGCTGCTGCAGCTTGAAGGACTCGCTCATGTGCTGCCGGGCGGCGGCGATGTCCTGGGAGAAGGTGGCGATGGCCTCGCTGCCGTACTGGGCCTCCGCGAAGCCGAGCTCCTGCTCGCTGGACTTGATGGCGTCGTCGGCGGCGACCAGGAGGCTGCCGGCCCGCTTGCGGAGGTCCTCGACGCTGAGGGACGCCAGCGGGTCGACCACTTCGCCGCTCGCGGACGGTACCGGCCCGTAGCCGTACTGCTCGCGCTTGCGCTGCGCGGTGCTGGTGCCGCGGTTCTTGAGCACCAGATAGCCGCCGGCGCCGGCGACGGCTACGAGTCCGCCGACGAGGACGAGCCCGCCGAGTCCGCTGCCGCTCGAGGAACCGGTGGTGCCCGAGGAGGTTCCACCACCGGTGCCGCCGGTGCCGCCGGTGCCGCCGCCGGTGTTGCCGGCGAGGGCCTGCTCGGTGCCCTGGACGGCACCCGCGGCCGCAGCGTCGAAGTCCCCCGCCCGGAGCTCGGGGCCGATGTACTCGTCGTAGATCGCCTGGCCCTGCCCGCCGATGGCCGACCCGCTGCCGACGACGTAGGCAGCCGCCCCCTGGTCGACGGCGACGGCGAGCACGCCCTCGTTCGAGGTCTGGTCATTCAGCTGCGCGGTGGCGGTGGCCCAGGACGAGCGATCCGTGGGATCCTCGAACGCGTCCACGTACGCCACGCGGACGGTGAAGCCTTCCTGCGAGCGCAGGTCCTCGATGGCAGCCTCGAGCGCGCTCTCCTCGTCGGGGCTGAGGACACCGGCGTTGTCGACGACGTAGTCACCCGACGGGAACGTGATCGGTGCGTCGGCGAAGGCCGCTGCACTCGAGAGGAACGGGATCGCCACGACGGCGCCCAGGACAGCAGAGACGCGGGTGCGCCTGCTCAACATTCGCATTTTCGACCCTTCGGCACGGCCCCCGGACCCTACCGGTCCCAGGACTGGGGCCGGCGGACGCCGGAGGCTCCCTGTCTTTCCGATTCTATGGTTGGGCCCCGGGAGCGTCCACCACCGCCACTATGCCTCTAGCGAAAGGGGCGACGGCGTCCTGGTCTCCGGTTCCGAATGGTCGCGGCACGGCGGGGGGCACGCCGGGGAGCACTCAGGCGAGCCGTCGGGCCTTCGCGCAGGTCCCCGGCCTGCCTACCACGCGTCCATCGTGTCGGGGCCGTGCTGCGCAGACAGGCACGGGCGGTGCGTCTCCACGCTGCGACGGACGATACTTGGGGGAGGACCGACCACCCGCCCGCGGGGTCGCGGACTCCGGTTCGGGCTCCAGCATCCTCTCAGACACCGCTCAGCGAACGCATGCTGGATCCTCAGAGAAGGTTGCCATGATGTGGTCAACAGCAACGAAAGGACCTCCCGTGAACGAGCAGCCAGGCACCCCGGGTAACCCGGACCGCCCGCTCCCTCCCCAGCCGCAGAATCCTCCGTCCTGGGGATCCGGCTGGCAGCAGCCCGGAGGAGACCGTCCTGCCGAGGGACAGGGAGCCCCGGGTAGGGAGGCCCGCCGCGGCGGGGACATCGGAGGAACCCCCGAGACGACGGTCCAGCCCGTCGCCGGACAGCCCACGGCCCAGCAGCCGGTGGTCCCCGCCGCGGCGCCCGGGTACGACGCGCGCCACGCCCCGTTCCGACAGGCGGACCCGGCCGCGCACCCCGCGTACGCGGGTCACCAGCCCTTCTACGGTGAGCAGAGCGGCTCCGACCGAACCGCGTACGCGGGAGGGCAGACCGTGACGAAGGACCGCAGGCGCGTCGGCCTCGGCACCTTCGCAGCGGGGGTCCTCGTCGCAGGGCTCATCGGCGGTGGCGTCGCGACGGCCGGCTACAACGCGCTCGACGGGACCGCGTCCGCCGGGACCTCCCAGGGAGCGCCGGAGTCCGTCGTCGTGAACAACACCGAGGACGTAAACACCATCACCGGCGCGGCAGTGACCGCGTCCCCGAGCGTCGTCACCATCGCGGTCAGCGGTGGCAGCGCGAGCGGCTCCGGATCCGGCATCATCCTCGACACCGACGGCCACATCCTCACGAATACGCACGTGGTCACCCTCGGCGGTCAGGTCTCGGAGCCCACGGTCGAGGTCAAGCTCAACGACGGACGCGTGTTCGCCGCGACGGTGGTCGGTACGGATCCGCTCAGCGACCTCGCGGTCATCAAGATCGACGCCCCCGACCTCACGGCCGCCACCCTCGGGAACTCCGACGAGCTCAACGTCGGGGACACGGCGATCGCCATCGGCGCCCCGCTGGGCCTCAGCGGAACGGTCACCGACGGCATCGTCTCCACGCTCAACCGCACCATCAGCGTCGCCTCCTCGGCCGTACCGGAGGAGCAGCCGGACAGCACCGAGCCCGACGACGGCGAGGGCTTCAACTTCCTCCCCCCGGGCGGCTCCAGCGGCCAGCAGAGCGCGGCGCAGGGGTCCATCTACCTGAACGTCATCCAGACGGACGCCGCCATCAACCAGGGCAACTCCGGAGGCGCACTCGTCGACACCGACGGGAAGATCATCGGCGTCAACGTGGCCATCGCCTCGGCGGGTTCGGGGGAGTCCACCGGCAACATCGGCGTCGGCTTCTCCATCCCGATCAACTACGCCGAGCGCATCGCGCAGGAGATCATCGCCGACGGCGAGGCCACCCACGGATTCCTGGGTGTCAGCGTCACCTCGGCCTCCAGCGACGGATCCAGGAGCGAGTCCACGTTCTCGTCCGGCGCCCTCGTCCAGTCGGTCGAACCGGGTTCACCGGCCGAGGGGGCCTCGCTGGAGGTGGGCGACGTCATCACCAAGGTCGGCACCTTCTCCATCGGCGACCCGCAGTCCCTGACGGCGGCGGTGCGCATGCAGGCGGTCGGGCAGCAGGTCCCTGTGGAGATCATCCGCGGCGGGGACGCCCGCACGGTGGAGGTCACCCTCTCCCAGGCACCCGCCCAGTAGGACGGCGTAGCAGGCATCAGGCACGATCCCTTCGACGCACGAGCGGCGCTCCCGGATCCGGGAGCGCCGCTCGTGCGTTGAACGGACAGCGGACACGCGTCCGCTCCCGACAGCCCCCTATGGTTAGCTAGTCGGTGGGAAGATCCCCGATCGAGGAAGGTCATTCATGGACGAGGCCACAGCAGGAGGACTGCGCATCGCAGTCCTCGTCAAGCACGTTCCCGACGCCCAGTTCGACCGCCACATCGGCGGTGACGACCTGACGACGGTCCGGGCGGAGAGCATCCTGTCCGAACTGGACGAGTACGCCCTCGAAGCCGCCCTGCAACTCGTCGAGGCGCACGGGGGACCGGCCGCCGGGCACCGCGTCACGGCCATCACGATGGGACCCGCCGCAGCCGTCGCCGCGGTGAAGAAGTCGCTGCAGATCGGGGCCGACGACGGCGTGCACCTCACCGACGAGGCACTCAACGGATCCGACGCGTCGGCCACCTCCAGGGCGCTGGCCGCGCTGCTGCGGCACACCGGCCCGTTCGACCTCGTGCTGACCGGCATGGCGTCGACCGACGGCGAGACGTCGCTCGTGCCGGCGCAGCTCGCGGAACGGCTGGACCTGCCGCAGGTGACCTTCGCGGCCTCGCTCGAGCTCGCTCCCGGTGACAGCGGCTGGACCCTCAGCGCACGACGCGACAACGACACCTACGCGGAGACCATCGAGGCGTCCCTGCCGGCGCTCGTCTCCGTCACGGATCAGATCAACGAGCCGCGCTACCCGAACTTCAAGGGGATCATGGCGGCGAAGAAGAAGCAGATCGAGGTCCTCTCACTGGCCGATATCGGCGTGCAGCAGGACGAGGTGGGCTTCGCCGGGTCCTGGACCCGGGTGGAGGCGGCGGCCCCGCGGCCGCCCCGGAGCCAGGGGATCGTCATCACGGACGAAGGCGACGCCGGCGTCCGGCTCGTCGACTTCCTCGCGGGACAGAAACTCCTCTAGCCCGCTCCCGCCCGTTCCCGACCCCCAGGAGAATCCGCCATGACCACCGTCCTCGTTTTCCTCGACCACGCCGGGGCGAGCCTCGCCAAGAGCGAGCGCGAACTCCTCTCGCTCGGGGCTTCGCTCGGCGAGGTGACCGTGGCCCTCGCGGGCGACGCCGACCAGGCCTACCTCGACGGGGTGGGCTCGTACGGCGTGCAGGAGGTCCACCGGCCGGAGAACGCCGCCGTGTCCGAGGTGCTGGTCGCAGGGAAGGCCGCGTTCCTCGCGGAGACCGTCCGCCGGACCGGGGCGGGCATCGTGCTGCTCGGCAACTCCTACGAGGCGAAGGAGATCGCCGCGCGGCTCGGCGTGCGCCTCGAGGCCGGCGTCATCACCGACGTCGTCGCGCTGGCCGACGACGTGACGGCCACGAAGTCCGACTTCGCCGGCTCGTACAGCGTGGAGTGCCGCGTCACCACCGACGTCGCGATCCTCACTGTGAAGCCGAACAGCGTCGAGGCGGTCGAGGCGGGCCTGCCGTCGTCGCCGCGCGAGGTACCCGTCCCCGTGGACCTGCCGGCCGCCGCCGCGCGCGTGACGGGCAGGGTGGATAAGCCCGTGAGCGGCAGGCCGGAACTCGCCGAGGCCCGCGTGATCGTCGCGGGCGGTCGCGGGGTGAACGGCGACTTCGGGCCGCTGGAGGACCTGGCCGATGCCCTGGGAGGCGCGGTGGGCGCGTCCCGTGCGGCCACCGACGCCGGCTGGATCGAGCACTCGGCCCAGATCGGTCAGACGGGCAAGACCGTGTCACCTCAGCTGTACATCTCGGCGGGGATCTCCGGCGCGATCCAGCAGAAGGCAGGCATGCAGACCTCGAAGGTGATCGTGGCGATCAACAAGGACGCGGACTCTCCCGTCTTCGAGATCGCGGATTTCGGCATCGTGGGCGATCTCTTCACGGTGCTGCCGCAGGCCACCGAAGAGATCCGCAAGCGCGGCCTGTAGCGCATGGCTTCTGACCCGGCTCCATCCGGCCCGGAGCGCGTGCTGGTGTTCGCCGCGCATCCGGACGACATCGACTTCGGAGCGTCCGCCACCATCGCCGGATGGACCGCCGCCGGAGTGTCCGTCAGCTACTGCATCCTCACCGACGGCGACGCCGGGGGTTTCTCGGCCGAGGACCGCCCCGGTGTCGCGGCTCTGCGGCGCACCGAGCAGCGCGATGCCGCCGCACTGGTGGGCGTGACCGACGTGACCTTCCTGGGCGGCCCCGACGGCTACCTCGAGCCGACGGACTCGGTGATCCGGGAGATCGTCCGGCGGATGCGCGAGGTGCGCCCGGACATCGTGCTGTCCATGCATCCCGAGCGGAGCTGGGACCGGATCCAGAAGAGCCACCCGGACCACCTCGCCTGCGGGGAAGCGGTGACGAGGGCCGTGTACCCGGCGGTGGAGAATCCCTTCGCCTACCCCGAGCTCGAGGCCGCCGGTCTCCGGAGCTTCCGTGTCCCTTGGCTGTGGTTCTACGGCGGGCCGGCGCACCTCGAGAACCGTTTCGTGGACGTGACCGGTCTGGAGGAGCTCAAGGTCGCCGCCATCACGGCGCACCGGAGCCAGCACCCGGACATCGGGCGGATGCAGTCGAGGGTGCGGGCCATCCTCCAGGAGAATGCCCGTCGGGGTGGACTGCCCGAGGGGCGCAGCGCCGAGGCCTTCCACGTGGTCGGCATCAACACCGACGAGACGATCGCGGGCTTCTAGCCGCCCGCGACGGGCGGTGCCAGGGGGTCCCGGGCGACGCCGCAGGAGCGGGTACGGCCCCGCCGACAGGGGCGGGGCCGTACCCGCAGGTGCCGGGTGAGCGGGCGGCTCAGGCTCCGAGGGGGATCTGGGCGACGATCGGCAGGGTCGGCGTCTCGGAGCCACCCTCGGGTTCCACCGTGATGGCGACCGCCGCGAAACCGCTGATGCCGGACAGTTCGGTCACCTTCGTTCCCGCCACGTCCTCGCCGGTCATGAGGCCCTCGGACACCGGCGCCGTCCCGTCGGCGGGGATCCGCCACATCTGGTAGACGTATCCCTCGGCCGGGGCCGGTACGCCGGAGAGCGTGACGACCGCCGCGTCCTCCTCGCCGGAGACGGCGAGATCGGCCGTACCGCCGGCTTCGAGGGCAAGCTGCGCCTTCCGGACGTCGGACGCCTGGAGGACCTGCTGCTCGACCGTGGTCGGCTGCAGGTTCTGCGCGATGGTCACGCCGCCGACGGCGATCACGGCGGCTGCGGCCGCCGCCACCACCCAGCGGGAGGCCCGTGACCTCAGGGACGTCCGTGCGGCGCGTCGCTCCGCCAGCTCGTCCTGCCCTCCGGGGAGTACCTCGTCGCCGGCGGACCCGTCCTCCGGCGCGGCGGCGGAACTGCCTGCGCCGACCGACACGAGCGACGGTTCACGGACCGGTGAAGCGGTGCCGGTGTCACCCGCAGCCGGCAGCCGCCCGAGGATCCGTTCGAAGAGATCGGCCGGCGGCTCGGCCTCGTCGGCAGCATAGGCCGACGTCACGGTCTCACGGCACGTGCGGACCCGGTCCGCGAAAGCGGTCCTGACCGTGGGCTCGGCGTCCTCGAGGAACGCTTCGAGACCCCGCCGTTCCTCGTCGCTGATCGCGTCCAGCGCGTACAGCTCGGCCCACTCGAGAACGTGACCTCGTGCCAGGTCCGTGTCGAGGTCGTCTGCGAATCGTCTGTTCATATCCTTGTCCTGCATCTCAGGTCACCTCCAAACAGGTCTTGAGTCGGATCAACCCGTCGCGGATCCTCGATTTGATGGTCGGTACCGCGACGCCGAGCGTCTCGGCCACCTCGCGATACGTGAGGCCCCCGTAGTAGGCGAGCTTCACCGATTCCTGCTGCGTCCCGGTCAGGGTGTCGAGACACCTGACCACGCTCTCCGCCTCGAGGCGCTGCGTGACGGTGTCGACGACGTCGTCGTGGTCGACGGTCTGCGTGGCCGCTCCGTAGCGGGCCTCCCGGTCCGTCGCGCTCTGCTCCGACCGCACCCTGTCCACGGCGCGGCGGTGCGCGAGCGTCATGAGCCACGCCATCGGGGTGCCCATGGCCGGGTTGAACCGGTCCGCGGTGTTCCAGACCTGGAGGTAGACCTCCTGGGTGGCGTCCTCGCTGAGTTCGGGGTCGATGAGCACACGTCGGGCCAGGCCGTAGACGCGCCTGGACGTCTGCTCGTAGAACATGGCGAAGGCGGTGCGGTCCTGCCGCGCGATCCGCAGCAGCAGATCGGTCAGGGTAGGACCTGCGACGGCGGTGACGTCCACCTCGTCCGCGGCGGGAGCGGGAGGGCTGACCCGGCTTACTCGTGGCGTTTCCATAGGGCTCCAGCATAGAGCGCCGGTCGTCCCGGACCGAACACCGCGGCCTGTGCCGCGCCGCGGTCGGGGGGCACGTCCCTGATGCACGAGCACCATGCCACCACCCCCCTCACCGCCGGTTTTCCCCTGACACCTCACATTCGGTGCTGCGGCGTCGAGGGATGGCCCGACGGCTACCCGACCCCCGGGACGGCACCCGGCTGTGTCCCCGGATCCACGCCGCGGGCGGGCGGGCGGGAGGCGACTGCGATGAGCGAATCGGCGTTGAGCACGAGGCTGGTGCCGAGGCGCTCGACGAACGCCTCCCGCACGCGCTGCAGCGCCTCGGGCTCGTCGGGCAGCAGCCCGCGGTAGCCGCTGCCGAGCGCGAGGGACCAGGCGTGGTCGGCGTCGAGGGGGACGGCCAGGCCGAACCTCTCGACGGACACTTCCATGAGGCCCCGCGCCGCCAGCCAGTCCGCCAGCCGGTCGACGGAGGCGAGCCTCCTGGAGTTCTCCACGAAGACCGGGGCGGTGGGGTGTTCCGCGGCACCCACGCCGGCCGCTCCCGTGTCGCGGAGGGTCGCCAGGAGGAGGTCGCCGAGGGGTTCGAGGGCGCCGTCGTCCCAAGCGCTCAGGGCGATCCGCCCGCCGGGCCGCAGCAGGCCCACGATCCGGTCCATGCCGGCGTCCATGTCGTCGAGGAGGAAGACGCCGTAGCAGCTGACGACGGCGTCGTACGGCACGTCGGTGACCCAGGCCTCGGGATCCGTGCGGTGGAAGGACACGTTGCCGAGCCCGAGCGCCTCGGCCTTGGCCTCCGCGAGGTCCAGCATGGCGGAGGACCGGTCGACGGCGTCAACGTGCCCGTCCGGTCCTGCGAGCTGCGCGGCAGGGATGGTGCCGGTGCCGGTGCCGGCGAACACGTCGAGCACGCGTTCCCCCACGAGGACGTCGGCGGCGGCGACGACGGCGTTGCTGACGGGGTTCCAGACGGCCGGGGCGAGGCGGTCGTAGTCCTCGGCACCGCCGTCGGGCAGTGTTGCGGCGTGGCGAGCGGGCATCAGGACTCCTGGGCGGTGGTCATCGCTGGGCGCCCGCGAAGCCCTGCTGACGCCAGGCTTCGTAGAGGACGATCGACGCGGTGTTGGCGAGGTTGAGCGAACGGCGGGAGGCGAGCATGGGGACGCGCACGCGGGAGGTCACGCGGGCGTCGTGCTTGACGTCGTCCGGGAGGCCGTCCGACTCCCTGCCGAACATGAGGACGTCCGAGGGGTCGTAGGCGATGTCCGTGTAGGACACGTCGCCGTCCGAGGTGTACGCGAACACCCGGCGTGGCTGCAGGGCCGCCCACGCGTCCTCCAGGCTCGCGTGGACGTGGAGCACGGTGAGGTCGTGGTAGTCGAGCCCGGCCCGCTTGAGCTTCGAATCCTCGAGGGAGAACCCGAGCGGCTCCACGAGGTGGAGCTCGGCGCCGGCGACGGCGGCAAGGCGGATCGCGGCGCCGGTGTTGCCGGGTATTTCGGGGGTGTGGAAGAGGATACGGAACACCCGTTCATCCTAGCTTCCGGCCGCTGCCAGCAGGCGCGCGAGCACCGGCAGCTGCACCACGTTGGGTGTGGGCCCCGAGGACAGGAAGGAACGCAGGGTCCGCACGGCGGTCCCCGCGTTCACGACCTGCACCAGGCCCGGCGCGCCGCGGTCGAACCCCGGTGGTACGTCGATGACAGGCGCGAAGGGATTGTCCGGCGCCCCGTGGATGACGATCCATCCGGTCACGTTGCAATCGGGGAACAGGTCCTGCACGGCCCGCACCGTACGCGGCATCCGGAGGTCGACCGGCCGGCCCTGGTGACGCAGGGCCCGGCCGTCCCAGGAGAAATTGCCCGGGGGAGCCGTGAAGGAGTCGATGACGGCCATCCGGTAGCCGGCGAGCAGGACGGCGCCCGCGGCCATCTTCTCCCGGTCGTCGAGGACGACACCGTTGACGAGGCGCGCGGCCGGGTAGGTGGGGAGCAGGGCGCGCTCGAGCAGGGCCGACGTCCGCAGCTCGCCGTCGACCCGTGCGCGCGCACCGGCGGACAGCCTGCCGAACATCCCGGGTTGCCGGGCGACCCCGTGGAGTTGCCGACCGGCGTCGATCAGGGGGACGACGGGAGGGGAGGACGGCGAGAACGGGGGCAGGTACTCGGGCGGGGATTTCGCGGCGTCCTCGTCCTCGACCCTGGTGCGCGTCGACGCCGGCTGCGGGGTGCCGTTCCGGCGGGCGGCCCCTTCCCGGCCCCAGGCGGCCGCGGCAGGCCGGCCCCGTCCCGTGTCGGCGTCGTACCGTTCGCGGCGCTGCGGGTCGCTCAGCGTCTCGTAGGCGACCGCGACGTCGTGGAACCGGGCGGCGGTGCCGCCGAGGTCGGGGTGTGCCGCGCGGGCAGCCCGGCGGTACGCGTCCTTGATGTCCTTCGCGTCGGCTCCCGGGGGCACGCCGAGGATGTCGTAGTACGACTTCCGTGGTGCCTCTGGCATCGATCAGGCCTTTCGTGGGAGGTCAGCGGTCCGGACGGGCCTGCCGGGCCGGAAGGCCCCGCCGGGGTACCCCGAGACTAGAGGCACCGGCGGTACGGGACAAAGGCGACCGGGCGGACGAGCGCACAGGGAACGCAAAGGGGACAGACGGGTACAGGTACAACGGCGGACACGCCGGGGAAGTTCACCCGTCGTGTCCGACCGGTTGCCCGGCCGGATGCGGGGGAGTGCTGCCCCGGGCCGTCGGCCGGCACCACAGTGGGAACGGCGCCCGTCGAACGGTGCCTGTCCGACCCGGCGCCCGCACGTGCCGGACGGTCAGGAGGCGCGCCGGTACCGGGTGTAGAGGGCGGAGTCCTCGGTCAGGAGCGACACGAGCGTGAGCGCCACGGCGTCGTCGGGGCTGTCACCCACCGCGATGCGGGGGCCGTCGCCGCCGGCGAGCAGCGGGCTGATGGACAGGCACAGCTCGTCCACGGCGTCGGAGCGTGTGAAGTCACCGAGCACGGCCGGGCCGCCCTCGCACAGGACCCGGAGCAGTTCGCGCCGGCGCAGTTCGGCGAGGACCGCGGGGACGGCGACGGTGTCCTCCCCGCAGTCGACGACGTCGGCGACGTCCTCCAGTGCCGCGCGCCGCCCGGCGGGAGCCGACGCGCTGGTGAGGACGAGCGGGCGGACGGGGGCGCTGCCGAAGAAGCTGCCGGCCGGGTCGAGGTTCAGGCTGCCGGAGATGACCGCGACCGCGGGGTGCTCCGCGAGCCCGTGCCCCGCGCGCCAGGACCGGGCGTCGTCGTCGACGAGGCTGCCCCCGTAGCCCTCCGCGCGGATGGTCCCCGCGCCCACCAGCACCACGTCGGCGAGGCGCCGCAGGACGGCGAAGATGCGCTTGTCGCCGTCGTTCCCGAGCCCTGCGGAGAAGCCGCCGCTCGTCGCGGCGCCGTCCGCGGCCGCCACGAAGTTGAACCTGATGAAGGGCCGGTCCGAGACGGGGTACGCGTAGAGGCGGTGCAGGCCGGCGTCGTCGACGGCGCCGGGGGACGCGGGGATGAGGGAGGTGATCACGGTGCCACCGGTTCGTTGACGTCACCCATGTTGTGGCGCAGGTAGACGGGTTCGCGCCACCCGAGGACCGCCTCCGTGAGGTTGATGGCCGCCCGGGACGCCGCGACGTTGTGCATGCGGACCACGCGCGCGCCGCCGAGGATGCAGATGACGGCGGCGGCGAGCGAGCCCTCCACGCGGTCACGCTTCGGGCGGTCGAGGGTCTCGCCGATGAAGTCCTTGTTGGACACCGCGGCCAGGGTGGGGAAGCCCAGCCCGGCGATCTCGGAGAACCGGCGCGTGATCTCGAGCGAGTGCAGCGTGTTCTTGTTGAGGTCGTGGCCCGGGTCGAGGAGGATGCGGTCCTCGGGGATGCCGAGCCGGACGGCGGAGTCCACCTTGCGCAGGAGGAAATCGGCGATCTCCCCGACCACGTCGCCGTACGTGGGCCGCGGGTACACGGTGCGGGGCTCGGCGAGGCTGTGCGTGATGACCAGGTGCGCCCCTGCGTCGGCCACCACCGCCGCCATGTCGGGATCCCGCAGGCCCGTGGTGTCGTTGACGACGTTCGCGCCGGCCGCGAGCGCCTGCCGGGCCACCTCCGGCAGGAAGGTGTCGGCGGAGATGATGACGTCGGACGCCGCCCGGACCGCGGCGATGACGGGCACGATGCGCTCCGCCTCCTCCGACACCGGGATCGGTTCCCCCGGGGAGAAGGGGGCCCCGCCGATGTCCACCCAGTCGGCGCCGTCCTCGACGGCCCTCAGGGCGGCGTCGACGGCCGCCTGCAGGGCGAAGGTCGCGCCGCCGTCGTAGAAGGAGTCCGGGGTCCGGTTGACGACCGCCATGAGGGCCACCTGCCGGTCGAAGTCCAGGGTGCGCGTGCCGAACGTATGCGTCGCGTGCCGGAGGCCGGGCAGGTAGCTGCCGGGCGAGGAAGGAGCCGCTTCTTGACTGTCCACCCTGTCTTTGTACCACCGGGGGCTGGGAGGACCGCCGCGGCCGCGTACGTGACGTGCTCCACAGGAATCGGCCGGGCGGCGTGGCGCCCGTAGAATCGAGGGATGCCCGTGTATGTCGATCACGCGGCGACCACGCCGATCTCGGCGCCGGCGCTCGCCGCGCTCACCCGCGAACTCAGCCGGAGCGGAAACCCGTCCTCCCTCCACGGCTCGGGCCGTCGTGCCCGGCGCGCCGTCGAGGAGGCCCGCGAGACGATCGCCGCGGCCGCCGGGGCCCACGCGTCGGAGGTCGTCTTCACCTCGGGCGGCACCGAGGCGGACAACCTCGCCGTCAAGGGCCTCTACTGGGCTCGCCGCGCCGAGGACCCGGCCCGTACCCGGATCCTCTGCAGCGCCGTGGAGCACCACGCCGTGCAGGACACCGTCGAGTGGCTCGAACGGCACGAGGGGGCCGAGGTGGTCTGGCTGCCCGTGGATGCCGCGGGCGTCGTGTCCCTCGACGCGCTACGCGCCGCGCTCGCCGACGCACCGGACAGGACCGCGCTCGTCACCGTCATGTGGGCGAACAACGAGGTGGGGTCCGTCCAGCCGGTGCGGGCCGTGGTCGACGAGGCCGCGCGGTACGGGGTCCCGGTCCACAGCGACGCCGTGCAGGCGTTCGGGGCCCTCCCGGTGTCCTTCGCCGATTCCGGTCTCGCCACCATGGCCGTCAGCGCGCACAAGATCGGCGGCCCCGTGGGCGTAGGTGCCCTCCTCGTGGGCCGCGCCGTCACCCTCACGCCCGTGCAGCACGGCGGCGGGCAGGAACGCGACATCCGCTCGGGCACGCTCGACGGCGCGGGCATCGTCGCATTCGCCGCCGCGGCCGACGACGCCGTCGCCCGCCTCGGAGCGGAATCTCCCCGCCTCGCAGCGCTCAGGGACCGCCTCATCGAGGGCATCCTCCGCGAGGTGCCGGACGCGGTGCTGCGCGGCGTCGCGCACCCCGCCCCCGAGGGCACACGGCTCCCCGGCAACGTCCACTTCACGTTCCCGGGCTGCGAGGGCGACTCGCTCCTGTTCCTCCTCGACCTCGCGGGGATCGAGTCCTCCACCGGCTCCGCCTGCACCGCGGGCGTGCCCCGGCCGTCGCACGTGCTGCTCGCCATGGGACTGACGGAGGACGAGGCGCGCGGCGCCCAGCGGTTCAGCCTGGGGCATACATCCACGGCCGACGACGTTGACGCCGTGGTGGGCGCCATCGGGGGAGCCTACGCCCGGGCCCGCACGGCGGGCATGGCCGGGCACGCATCATCCATCAGGACGGCAGGAACGGGTTTCTCATGAGGGTACTGGCAGCTATGAGCGGCGGCGTCGACTCCGCGGTGGCGGCGGCACGCGCCGTGGAGGCGGGGCACGACGTCGTCGGCGTGCACCTGGCCCTCTCCCGCATGCCCGGGACGCTCCGGACGGGCAGCCGCGGCTGCTGCACCATCGAGGACTCACGGGACGCCTGGCGTGCCTGCGACATCCTCGGCATCCCGTACTACGTGTGGGACTTCTCCGAGCGCTTCAAGGAGGACGTCGTCGACGACTTCGTCGCCGAGTACGCGGCGGGCCGCACCCCGAACCCCTGCATGCGCTGCAACGAGCGCATCAAGTTCGCCGCCCTGCTCGAGAAGGCCCTCGCCCTCGGGTTCGACGCCGTCTGCACCGGCCACTACGCGAAGGTCGTCGAGGACGCCGACGGCAATCCCGAACTGCACCGCGCGGCCGACTGGGCGAAGGACCAGTCCTACGTGCTCGGCGTGCTGACCCACGAGCAGCTCAAGCACTCCATGTTCCCGCTCGCCGAGACGCCGTCGAAGGCCGAGGTCCGGGCCGAGGCCGAGCGGCGTGGCCTCTCCGTCGCAAACAAGCCCGACAGCCACGACATCTGCTTCATCCCCGACGGGGACACGCGCGGCTGGCTCGAGGAGCGCATCGAGATGACCGAGGGCGACATCCTCGACGTCGACGGCGAGAGGATCGGCAGTCACCCGGGCGCCAATGCCTTCACCGTCGGCCAGCGCCGCGGCCTCAAGCTGGGCACCCCGGCCGCGGACGGCAAGCCGCGCTTCGTGCTGGAGATCCGCCCTAAGCAGAACGAGGTGATCGTGGGGCCGGAGCACCTGCTCGCAATCGACCAGATGCGCGGCATCAAGGTGTCCTGGGCCGGCCTGCCCATCGACGAGGTGCGGACCGGGGAGGAGTTCGACTGCACGGCCCAGGTGCGGGCCCACGGCGATCCCGTGCCCGCACGCGCGTCGGTCGAATGGGCCGACGGCGTGCAGCAGCTCGTGGTGCGGCTGGTCGAACCGATGCGCGGCGTGGCACCGGGCCAGACTGTGGTGCTGTACCAGGGCACGCGTGTACTCGGCCAGGCGACCATCGATTCCGCGCGTTCCGCCCTGCGACCCGAGCCGGCAGCCGCAGGGTAGTCGCAGTTCACGGAGTGCCTCCGGCGTCTGCTTGACTGGAGTCATGACGCATCCACGCAGCGGCTTCGACCCGGCAGCCAGCTCACTCACGGGAGACGTGGCCCCCGAGGTGATGGCGGAGCTGCTCTCGGTGAGGAGCTCGATCGACAACATCGACGCCACCCTCGTCTACCTCCTGGCCGAACGCTTCAAGGCGACGCAGCGGGTGGGGCACCTCAAGGCCGAGCACGACCTCCCCGCCGGTGATCCGCAGCGCGAGGCCGCACAGATCGCCCGGCTCCGCATGCTGGCCGAGGAGGCGCAGCTGGACCCCGCGTTCGCCGAGAAGTTCCTGAACTTCATCATCTCCGAGGTGATCCGCCACCACCAGGCGATCTCCGAGAACCGCAGGCCCGGCACCGAGGGCGCGGCGCCGCCCGCGTCCGGGACCCCCGTCCACGGTACCCATGCCTGAGCCCGTCCGATCCGTGGCGGCGACCGCCGCCGGGGACTGGCCCGGAACCGACCCCCTCGAGGCCAACCGTGCCGTGCGCGGCGAGCTCGGGGGAGCGAACCTGCCCTTCCTGCCGTCGCTGCCCGCGCGCGGGCCGGGGAGCGACGCCCTCGGGCGGACGCTCGGGATCCTCGTCGAGCTGCCCTTCGACCTGCAGCCGCACGGCTGGCGGCTCGTGCAGCGGCCCGGCAGGGACCAGCGCCGCGCGGAGTCGGCCCTGTCCTCCGACATCAACGCCCTCGGCGACGTCGCCGGCGCCGAGGAGCGCCCGGCGTCCCACCTGAAGCTGCACCTGCGGGGACCGCTGTCCCTCGCCGCGGGCGTCCACCTCCACAACGGTGAGCGCGTCCTGATCGACCCCGGCGCCCGCCGGGAGGTCTACGCGTCGCTCGCTGCAGGGGCCGCGGACCTCGTGCGCCGCGTGTCCGCCGTCGTGCGGGGCGCCGAGGTGCTGCTCCAGTTCGACGAGCCCGAGGCCGGGGCGATCCTCGCCGGACGCGTCCCGACGGCCAGCGGCTACCGCACGCTGCGCGCGGTCGACCGGCGTGAGGCCACGGAGGCGTGGGACCTCGTGACGGCGTCGGTCGTCGCCGCGGGGGCCGCCGGGACGGTGCTCGTGCCGGGTGGCGGGGACGTCGCCCTCGATGCAGCCCGCTCCAGCGCCGCCACGGGACTGTCCCTCGACCTGCCCGGGGTCTCCGACCGGCACTGGGAGGCACTCGCCGAGGACATCGAGGCGGGGCGCCCGCTGGAGCTCGCGATCCTCGATCCCGGGACCGCCCTTCCCCAGGTGACGGTCCTGGCGGAGACGGTGCTCACCGCGTGGCGGCGTGTCGGGCTGCCCGTGACGATGCTCGGGGCACTGACCGTGACCACCCGGCCCGGCCTCGAGGGCCGCACGCCCGCGGATGCGACCCGGGTGCTCAGGCGCATGGCGCAGGTCGCCGACGCCCTGGACCAGGTGCGCGCCGAGGGCTGAGCCCCCGTCCGCCTTGTCCACGCACCCGGCCACCCGGCCGGGTGGCTCGCTCCGGCCCCGGTCAGACGCGGTGCTCCCACCGCCGAGGACTGACCTCCGCGGGCAGGACGCCGTCGAACTCCTCGAGCGCGTAGTGGAAGGACCCTGCGTACACCAGCAGGGTCCCGAGCTGACGGTGCACCACCCGGGTCTTGATCCTGAAGGCACCCGCGTCGTCGTCCCACCACTGCTCCACGTAGGCGAGCGCACCCACGGCGTCGGGCAGGGGCAGGCGAAGGCCCGCGAACACCCGCGTCCGCGAGGACACCATGCGGATGCGCCCCTCGTCCGTGGCGGTGCAGGTCAGCAGGGTGGCCATCCGCCGGTGGCGGCCGACGTAGTCGGTGAGGACGCCGTCCTGCAGGGAGGTCGTGTCCTCGAAGACGCGCAGGGCGGTCCCGAAATCCAGTTCACGCCGGGCGGTGAGCGCCGGTCGGCCGAACGGGTCCGTGTGTGGGAAGTTCCTGATGGTGAAAGGGACATCGTCGCGGTACTCGGGGAAGAACGCGTTGTCGAGCGCCGTGAGCCGGAAGGCGGGGCGCGCGAACCAGGCGGGGCACCCGGCGACGTCGAACACCCCGTGCCCGTGGCCGGCGAGACTGCTGCCGGCGTGGAGACCGAAGTACTCGCGCAGTTCCGGCTGCAGTCGGCCGAAGTCGCTGCCCATCGCCTGCTGGTAGATCGAGGTCATGCCGCCCACTTCCGTCGCTCGGACAACCAGTCAATCATGATGCCGGCGGTGAACCGCCCGTGGGACCGGAGCTTGGGACTGCTCGGGACCTCGGGCGAGAGGCCGCTGACCACCATGTACGCGGCCAGCAGGGCCAGCCAGCTGTCGACGGCCTCCTCGGGGGCGTCGGCCGAGAGGGGCGACGCGCGGAGCAGGGCGTCCGCGTCGAGACCGTCGTGCCGGAGATAGGGGAGCAGCCCCACCCAGTCGGCCCACGCCGGACCCCGCGTGAGGAAGTTCCAGTCGCAGACGAGCGCGCGCCCGGACGAGCGCTCGATGATGACGTTGTCGGGCCGCAGGTCGTTGTGGAGGAGCGACGACCCGCGCACCAGGGACGGGGCGCGCTCGACGAGCGACTGGAGGTCGAGCCACTGCTGTTCACCCAGGGCAGGCAGGAACGACGGCGGCCGATCCCCGTCGGCGCATCGGCCGAACACGCCCATCACGGACGGGTTGTCGGTGAGTCCGTCGGTGATCGACCCGCCGGCCGCGTGGGTGGGGACCGTCCGGAGTCCGCGGTCCACGTCGAGGAGCGCCGCGTGGACCGCGGCCGCCTGCTCGCCGGTCCACGGTCCGCCCGGCAGGGCACCCTCGATGTGCTCGAGGCAGAGGACGGTCCAGGTGCCGCCCGGCCCGGGGACGCGGACGGATCGCGACGCGAGGAGCCGGGGGACCGGCAGTCCGGCCGGCAGGACCCCGTGGATGGCCGCCTCTCGCCGGTATGCCGGGTAGGTGAAGGGATCGGTCTCGCACGCGGCCTTCACGAACAGGGCCGTGTCTCCGCGGACCACCGTTGCGACGAACCCCGGGGTGAACCCGCCGCCCGCGGGGCGGACGTCGTCGGGCTGCCCACCGAGCAGTCCGCCGATCACGGCGCGCACCTCGGCCGGCAGCGCGTGGTAGGCGGGTCTGCGGGCCGTGGCGGGTCGAAGCCCCTCACAGGCGGCCTGTGGCCTTCAGCCTGATGTACGTGTCGGCGAGGAGCGGGGGGAGCTCCGCGGGCACCGCGTCCACGACCTCCGCGCCGACGAGACGGAGCTGGTCGGCCACCGCCGCCCGGTCCAGCAGGGCGCGTTCCGCCGCGGCGGCACGGAACGTCGCCGCCGCCGTCGAGCGGTCGGCCGCCATCTCCTCGAGGCGCGGATCGCGGACCGAGGCGACCACGACGACGTGGCGTTCCGTGAGGCCAGGCAGCGCCGGCAGCAGGCCCTCCTCCACAGCGCCCGAGTCGAGCGACGTCAGCAGGACCACGAGGCTGCGGTGCGGCGATACGGCCCGTACCTGGGCCGGTACGCGTGACCAGTCGGCCTCGATCAGTTCGGCCTCGAGCGGCGCCATCGCGGTCACGAGCGAAGCGAGCAGGTTGCCCTTCGCGGTCGAGTCGACGCGGGCGCGCAGGCGGCGGTCGAACGCCAGGAAGTGGACCTTGTCGCCGCCGCGCTCCGCGAGCACGGACAGCAGCAGTGCCGCTTCGATCCCGGTGTCGAGGCGCGGCTCGTCGAGGACCCGCGCGGCGGACGTGCGGGAGGTATCGAGCACGACGACGACGCGGCGGTCGCGCTCCGGCCGCCAGGTCCGCACCACGGTGTCGCGTCGTCGGGCCGTCGCCCGCCAGTCGATGGAACGGACGTCGTCACCGCGCACGTAGTCCCGCAGGGAGTCGAACTCCGTGCCCGCGCCCCGGATCTGCACGGCCGACGCGCCGTCCAGCTCGCGCAGGCGGCGCAGCTTGGAGGGCAGGTGCCGCTTCGAGGCGAAGGACGGAAGTACCCGTAGCGCCCCCGGCGCCGGCACCGTGACCTGCCGGGCGGCGATGCCGAGCGGCCCCGCGCTCCGGATGGCCACGGTCTCCACCCGGAGGATGCCGCGGCGCGTGGGACGCAGGCGCACCGTCATCCGGCGCGCCTCGCCGGCGGGCACGTGAACGGCCTGCTCCGGATCGGCGGCACCGGCCGACGGCTGCCAGGCCTCCCGCACCGTGGCGCGCAGCGGACGGTGGGTGTCGTTGCGCAGCACCAGGGCGCTACGGCACTCCTCGCCGAGCCTGACGCCCTCGGGCAGCTCGCGCACGATCCCGACACGCCGGGGCGACGCCGCGAGGGCCAGGTCGAGTGCGGTCACTGCGGTGAGGAGCGCCGCCCACAGCAGGATCGACGTCGCGCCCGGGAACAGGACGACGGGGACGACGCCGAGCAGCGCCAGCAGGACGAGGCGGCCGGTGAGAACCACGGAAGCTCCTCTCGGGTCCGGGCGCAGTGGCGACCGGAGCGGGTGGGGGTGGGGTCCTACCGGGGGACGGGGACTGTGCCGAGGATGCCGCCGAGCACGTCGTCGACGCCCACGCCGTCCATCTGCGCCTCGGGCCGCAGCGCCACACGGTGTCGGAGCGCGGGGAGGGTGAGGGCCTTGACGTCGTCGGGGGTCACGAAGGAGCGGCCCGAGAGCCAGGCCCAGGCGCGCGAGGTGTTCAGCAGTGCGGTGGCGCCGCGGGGGGACACGCCGAGCTGGAACGACGGCGAGGACCGCGTGGCCCGCACGACGTCCACGATGTAGGCGAGGACCTCCGGTGCGACCGCGACGCGGGCCACGGCGGCACGGGCGCGGTCGATGTCCTCCGCGCCGGCGACCGCGCGGACGCCGGCGGCGCCGAGGTTGCGCGGGTCGAAGCCGACGCTGTGGCGGCGGATCACCTCGATCTCGTCGTCGCGGCCCGGGAGCGGGAGGGTGAGTTTGAGCAGGAAGCGGTCGAGCTGCGCCTCGGGCAGGGGGTAGGTGCCCTCGTACTCGACCGGGTTCTGCGTTGCGGCGACGATGAACGGACCCGGAAGGCGGCGTGAGACGCCATCGACGGAGACCTGGCGTTCCTCCATGGCCTCGAGCAGCGAGGCCTGCGTCTTCGGCGGCGTGCGGTTGATCTCGTCCGCGAGGAGGATATTGGTGAAGACAGGCCCTTCCCGGAAGGTGAACTCGCCGGTCTTCGACTCGTAGATCAGCGAGCCGGTGATGTCGCCGGGCATGAGGTCCGGCGTGAACTGCACGCGTTTGGTGTCGAGGTCCAGGGCCGTGGCGAGGGTGCGGACGAGCAGGGTCTTCGCCACACCGGGGACGCCCTCCAGCAGGACGTGCCCGTCGGCGAGCAGGCCGATGAGGAGACCGGTCACCGCCGCGTCCTGACCCACGATCGACTTGCCCACCTCCGTGCGGACCCGCAGCAGCGCGGCCCGGGCGGCCTCGCCGTCGTGGTCCTCCCGGCCGGGCGCCTGCCGGGAGGCGTCCGGCCCGTGGTCCGGCGCCTCGTCCCGTTCCGCGACGCGTGTCGCCTGGTGCGCCCCGGCGGGGGGTGTGGCGGGAGGCGCCTGCGGGGGCCCGTCCTGCCGGCCGGCGGAATCGTTCATGATCGAATCTCCTTCTCGAGGTCGAGGATCTCCTGTGCCCACAGCACGAGTTCGCGATCCGTGGTCGGTGTGTGGAGCAGCCGCTGCTCCAGGTCGAGGCGGGACCGCCCGCTGTGCCGGGCAGCGGCGTCGATGACCTCGCCCGCCGGGGCCGCGCGGTCCACGCGGAGCCGGCGGGCCATGCGCGTGAGCGCGGCCGCCCGCAGGTTGGCCGCGGCATGCGCCACCGACCGGGAGTCCTGGTAGAGCCGTGCGCGGCCCTCCGCCGTCTCGGCGGCCCGGACGACGACGGGCAGCGGCTCGACCGCCAGCGGCCCCAGGCGTCGTCCCTTCCAGGCCAGGGCGAGCGCGGCGCAGACGAGCAGCCACACGAGCAGCGGGTCCACCCACGGCGGCAGGAGCGTCCGGGGATCGATGCCCTCACCGCTCGAGACGACGTCCGCGCCGGTCGGCTCGTACCAGACGAGTGTCGGGGCGGATCCGAGGGCGCGCAGGGCGAGGGCCGCGTTGCCCTCCGCTGTGATCGACTCGTTGGAGAGGATCGACGGGGCCCCGAGCACGGCGACCGCGCCGTCGGAGCTCGTGGTGTACAGGCCGCCGGTCGTGGCGCCGGAGTCGCCGTCGGCACCGTCCGTCGCACCGTCCGTCGCACCGTCCGTCGCACCGTCCGTCGCACCGTCGATGACGGTCGGGAAGCACTCGACGTCACCGGCGTAGACCGTCCCGGTCCCGGAGAGGGTGCCCGCCGCCGTCGCCGCGTCGTCTGAGCATTCGGCGGACGTTGCGGGCACGTCGCCGAAGTCCAGGGGAGCGGAACCGAGCTGGGTGAACTCCTGCTCGAGGGCGGTGAGCTGCCGGGCCCCCGGCGCCGCGAGCACGGCACGCACCGATGCTCCTGTCAGCTCCGCCACCTGGGTGGCGCTGAGGTACTGCCGGGCATCGTTGAGGAAGAGCGTCGCCGGCCCGGCGTCCAGTTCCTCGAGTGCGTCGTTGTACGAGTCGACGCGCACGACGTCGACGCCCTCGCTCGCGAGGACCTCCGCCACGGCCCGCGCGCCCTGGGGTGCCGGGTTGCCCGGGGACAGCGGGCGGTCGTCCTCCTCCGCGCCGGGCAGGAGGTTGAGCAGCACGATCACCGCGAGGACCACGGCGCCGACCAGCAGGGGCAGGGAGCGACGGAGACGCCGGCGTGCGGTGGCCGCGGCACTCCCGCCGTCGCCCATGACCTCGGAACGCGGCGCCGCGCTCGGTTGCACGGTGGTTCCCCGGACGCCGGTCTCCTGCGTCCCGCGCGTCATCGCGGTGCCGCCGGCGTCGTCGTGCGCTGGCGCGCGGAGGGGCGCTCGGCGGTCAGCTGCGCGTCGAGAGCGGCGGCACGCCGGTGGTCGTCCGCTGTCGCCGTGCCGCTGCCGTAGTGGGTCTCGTTGAAGCGGTCGGCGAGCCAGGCGACCTCGGGCGCCAGGGACGGGAAGATGCCGCCGAGCTGCACGGCCGCCTCCGTCGCCGTCCTGCCGGCCTGCTCCTCCATGACGACGCGTTCCTCCGCCGAGCGGATGATCGCGCGCAGCAGCTCCGCCACGGCGCCGTTCCAGTTCCCCAGGGCGGCCAGCTCCGAGGACCGGCGGCGGTGGTGGTCGGCGGAGCGCCGTGCGCCGTCCTCGAACACCACGGCCTCCTGTTTCCGCCCGCGCGCGTTCAGGCGCGGCCGGACGAGCACGACGGCCACGACGATGAGGGCCGCTGCGCCGATCGCGACCAGCAGTGTGCCGGGTCCCGACCCGAGCCCCTGCATGCCGTCGAGAAGCCGTCCGAGGGAGCGCAGGACGTCGGCGAGGATGCGTTCGAAGATGTTGGGCTGCGCCTCCACGTAGGCGGCCTTCGCCAGCTCGTCCTGCAGCAGCCTGCGGGCCTCGTCCGCGTCCGGTGTGAGGGCCTCCGGACCGATGGTCACGGGCGGTCCCGGCGGAAGATGGTCGGGGTGCCTCTCACGCGGGCCCTCCAGGCCGGTGCCCGAAGGAGGTGCCGGGAGGGGTGCCGCCGGGGAGGATGTCGCTCGGTCCCGTGCCTGCCCGCTCGTGCTCACGCATGAGCACGACGTCGAAGCCCTCGCGGCGGATACGGAGGTCGACGTACAGCAGGGAGGTCACGCCGGCCTGGAAGGCGTAGCCGATGGCCGAGAAGAGCGCCGTGATGGCCTGCGTCGCGAGGAGCAGGGGGATCGAGTCGAGGGCATCGGGCGTTGCGGAGGCGCTGGCACTGAAGCCGAAGACGAGCGAGACGGCGAACGTGAGGGGTGTGGAGATGACCGACGCGATGATCGACACGATGAGGCTCGTCAGCAGGACGATCCCGAACGTCCGCCACCAGTTGCCCCGGGTCAGGGACCAGGATCGCTTGACGGACGTCCAGGGGCCGGTCCCCTCGAGCATCAGGGTCGCCGGTGCGACCACGATCTTGGTGCTCACCCAGATGAGCAGGGCCACGGCGCCGAGCACGAGCGGCACGATGACCAGGGCCGAGTACTCCTCGAGTCCCAGGACGGCCAGCGCGGAGATCCCGACCACGAGGGAGAGACCCACGAGCCCTGCAGCGAAGGACAGGAGTCCGAAGCCCAGCAGGGGGAGGATACGGCCGCGGGCGATCCGCCATGCCTGGCCGAAGGAGGTCCGCTGGTTGATGACCGCCCGTGCGATCGGGATCACGAGGATGCCCTGCAGCACGAGCAGGGCCACCGCTGACACCACCCCGGTGATCGTGGCGACCACGCCGAAGCCGGCGACGGCCGCGATGATGCTGTCGGTCGTCGCATTCTCGGCCTCGAGCACCTCGAAGGACGAGACGACGTTGCCGAGCAGGAGCACCGTCACCAGCGCGACGACGGCCTGCAGCAGGATCGCGCTGCCGAACGTGGCCACCGGGTTCCTGCGGCAGGCCTGGAAGGCACCGTCGAGGATCTCCCCGAGGCCCAGCGGCCGGAGCGGGATGACGCCCGGTTTGGGCGGCGCCTGGTACATGGGCCCCTGCGGGAAGGGGCGCGCGCCGTACGGGCTCCCGCCCTGTCCGGGGCCCTGCGGCGGGAAGCCGGGTCCCCAGCCCTGGCCGGGCTGCTGCGGTCCGGGACCCTGCGGCGGGTAGGGGGGTCCCCAGCCCTGGCCGGGCTGCTGCGGTCCGGGGCCCTGTGGCGGGAAGNGTCCGGGGCCCTGTGGCGGGAAGCCGGGTCCCCAGCCCTGGCCGGGCTGCTGCGGTCCGGGGCCCTGCGGCGGGTAGGGGGCGCCCCAGCCCTGTTCGTCGGGGGTGGGCGTCCCGGGCGACTGCCACGGTGCCGGGGGTGCCGGGGGTGCGGGGGGTGCGGGGGGTGCGGGGGGTGCGGGCTGGAAGGCCGGACCATCGCCGTCGCGCCGGCCGTCCGATGTGCCGGGGGGCAGCCCGTCGTCCGGCTGACCCTTCACCTGATCACTCATGGCGTCCCCTCGCTCGGATGCTCCAGGGAGGTCTGTCCGCAGCTCCCCCCTGCATCATAGGCTGGGCGGCCACGCCGGCCGGCCAGCCGCGCGCCCGCCGGCAACGCTCCTGGACCTCCGGAACACAGCACACGGTGGGGCTGATGGGACTTTGCACGTCCGATGGGACAGTATGGGGGTATGAAGGCTCGCATTCTGGTCATCGACGACGACGAGGCCCTGTCCGAGATGATCGGCATCGTCCTCCGCAACGACGGGTTCGACCCCGTCTTCTGCGCCGACGGCGCAGCGGCGCTGGGCGTGTTCCGCTCGACCCAGCCGGATCTCGTGCTGCTGGACCTCATGCTGCCCGGTATGGACGGAATCGAGGTGTGCCGGCAGATCCGCAGTGAATCGGACCTCCCCATCGTGATGCTGACGGCGAAGTCGGACACGTCCGACGTCGTCCGTGGCCTCGAGTCCGGCGCCGACGACTACGTCCCCAAGCCCTTCAAGCCGGCCGAGCTCGTGGCCCGCGTGCGCGCCCGGCTCCGCCCGGCCGAGTCGAAGGCGCCGGAGACCCTCCGGATCGGCGATGTGAGCATCGACGTCGCAGGCCACGAGGTCACGCGGGCGGGCCAGCGCGTCTCGCTCACGCCGCTCGAGTTCGACCTGCTCGTGGCCCTGGCCCGGAAGCCGTGGCAGGTGTTCACCCGCGAGCTGCTCCTCGAACAGGTCTGGGGCTACCGGCACGCCGCCGACACCCGGCTCGTCAATGTCCATGTGCAGCGGCTGCGCTCGAAGATCGAGCGTGATCCGGAGGCACCCGAGATCGTCCTGACGGTGCGTGGTGTCGGATACAAGGCCGGACAGGGCTGACGCGCAGGGCGCGGGGGGCAGCGCCGGCGACCCCGGCGTCCCTCATGGGTCGGGGCCATCGCCGGCGCCCGACGCCGCCGCGGCCGGTTCCGCTGTCCTGCCCCACCCGGTCGGCTCCTCTGTCGCGACCCGTTCCGCGACCCGGCTGCGAAGCGGCGTACGGCGCCTTCGTGTCCTGCTGAGTTCCATCGCGCGCAGCTGGCGCCGGTCGCTGCAGTTCCGGACCGTCGTCGCGACGATGCTTCTCACCTCGGTGTCCTTCGTGGCCGTCGGCGGCTTCCTGTCCAACCAGATCGCGAGCGCGCTCTACGAGGAGCGTTTCGACCAGTTCAGTGCCGAGGCCCGCTCCGCCCTGACCTCCACCAAGGCCGTCTTCCGGGACTCCTCCGCGACGGACCGCGACACGACGAATCGGCTGGTGCTCGACTCGGTCAATGCGCTCGTCGGCAGCAGGACGAACGCACCCCGCCAGGCCATGCTGGTCCCGATCACCAACGGGGAGGGGCTTTTCATCCCGGTGACCGTGAGCCAGGACGGCGCCACGGCGGGCATGATTCCCGAGGACCTCCAGCAGGCGGTGACCAGCGGCCAGGACGTGTACTGGACGCCGATCACCATCCCCGTGACGGAGAACGGCGAGCCGGACGCGCCGGGGCTCGCCTTCGGCACACAGGTCCAGCTGCCGCCCGAGCGCAGCCCCTACGCCCTCTACGTGTACTACGACCTCTCGTCGATGCAGGCCACGCTCGACTCCATCCACCGCGTCCTGTGGCTGGTGGGGGTCATCCTGCTGATCGTCATCGGCGGCATCACCTGGTACGTGACACGCAGCGTGGTCCTGCCGGTCGGCCATGCCGCGTCCGTGTCGGAGAAGCTCGCCTCCGGTCAGCTGCAGGAACGCATGGAGGTCACCGGCGAGGACGAGGTGGCCCGGCTCGGAGCCTCCTTCAACCGTATGGCGGCCAGCCTGCAGGACCAGATCACCCAGCTGGCCCAGCTGTCCCAGATGCAGCAGCGCTTCGTCTCCGACGTGTCGCACGAACTCAGGACGCCCCTGACCACGGTGCGGATGGCGGCGGAGGTCCTGTACGACGCGCGGGACGAGTTCAATCCCGTGAACAAGCGGTCGGCGGAGATCCTGTTCGACCAGGTGGAGCGTTTCCAGGCCCTGCTCGCGGACCTGCTCGAGATCTCCCGCTTCGACGCCGGCGCCGCGGTCCTGGAAGCCGAATCCGTGGACATGGTGCAGCTCGTCCACCACGCCCTCGACGGCGCGCAGCCGCTCGCAGAGAGGCTGGGCATCGAGCTGTCCGTCGTCTCGGGCGAGACACGATGCATCGTGGACGCCGACTCGCGCCGTATCGACAGGATCCTGCGCAACCTGATCGTGAACGCGCTCGAGCACGGGGAGGGGCGCCCGGTCGACGTCCACATAGCGTGCAACCCGGAAGCCGTCGCGGTCGCGGTCCGCGACCATGGGATCGGTATGACGCCGCTCGAGGCGTCCCGAGTGTTCGACCGGTTCTGGCGGGCCGACCCGGCGCGTGCCCGGACCACGGGCGGCAGCGGCCTCGGTCTGTCCATCGCCACCGAGGACGCGCGGCTGCACGGGGCGTGGCTGGAGGCATGGGGCCGACCGGGCGAGGGAGCATGCTTCCGTCTGACCGTGCCGCGGCACCAGGGCGCCGTGCTGACGTCGTCTCCCCTGGCCCTGCCGCCCGTGGCCGCTCGCGCCCGCGGAGCGTCCGCGGACGAGGCAGGACACGAGGCAGGGCACGAGGCAGGGCACGAGGACCACGGCGGCCAGGGCAGCCAGGGCGTGCAAGGGATCACCACGAGGGAGAGCAGTGCGAAGCAGTAGGACGACACGCGGCGCCTGGACCGCCGACCGGGCCGCCGGCAGGACGTTACGGGCGCTCCTCGCCGCCCTGCTGGTGGCGTGCCTCGTGGTCCTCACCGGCTGTTCGGAGATCCCCACGCGGGGACCGGTCGGGGTGATCCCTGCCGCGGAGGCAGAGGTCGACGCGGTGGCGCCCGCCTTCGACCCCGAGGGCCCGGCGCCGGGCGCGACCCCCGAGCGGATCCTGAGGGACTTCATCACCGCGGGGACGGGCGCCGGCGACGGGTACAGCGTGGCCCGCCAGTTCCTGACCCCCGAACTTGCGAAGACCTGGAAACCGGAAGAACGGATCGTCCTGTTCCGGTCTGATCCACGCGTGGAGAAGCGAGAGACCGAGGGTGTCTACCAGATCCAGCTGGAGACGACCGGGACTGTCGACTCCCGAGGGCTGAGGACCAACAGCGCCGTTCCCGCTTCCGAGACGCTCGGCGTCCGCATGGTGCAGGTGTTGGGGGAATGGCGGATCGACGAGATCCCCGACGGCATCATGCTCGCCCAGAGCAGTGCCCGGGACCTCCTCATCTCGCACAACCTCTACTTCTACAGCAGCAATTTCCGCTACTGGGTACCTGATGCCCGATGGTTCGTCCGTAGGACCGGGGTGACGGCCAGGATCGTCAGCGCCATGCTCGCGGGTCCGGCGCCCTACCTGCAGGGTTCCGTCACCAGTGCCTTCCCGGAGGGGGTGACGCTGGCCCGTGACTCGGTGCCCATCACCTCCGGTACGGCGTCCGTCGAGTTCTCCTCCGGGGTCCTCCAGGATGCCACGAGCCTCGGCCTGCAGCAGATGAACCAGCAGCTCCAGGAGAACCTGCTCGGGCTGAACGACGTCACGACCGTGGAGATGGTCAGCGGCCAGCCCATCGAACTCGGTGAGGCCGCACCCGAGCTCGTGGTGCCCGAGCTGACGCCCGACGTCGGTGGAGAGCAGGTGGCCATCGCGGACGGCGAGCTGGTGCGGGTGCGCGATGGCGCCATCGTCCCGATCGACGGCATGCCGAGCGTGGCCGCGCTGCAGCCACGCACCCCGGCAGCCTCGGTGTCGGGGAGCGCCTACGCCTTCCTGAACGGGGACGGGACCACGCTTTTCGTCACCGCCCCGGGCAGCGAGGCCCGTGCGGTGGTGAAGGGCACCGCCTTGACCCGGCCCTCCTTCGACCCGGAGAACTGGGTCTGGACCAGCAGGGCCGCAGGAGGGCGGAGCTCCATCCTCGCCGTCCCGCCGGGCGGGACGGAGGCGAACGCGACCGTCCTCGCGGCGGGCTGGCTCGGCGACCGGAGGGTCGACGAGCTGCGGGTCTCCCGCGACGGGGCACGGGCGCTGATCGTCGCGGACCGCGGCGGGACGAGCGAACTGCTGGTCGCCGGCATCACCCGCACTCCCGACGGCACGCCGCAGGCGCTCACCACGCCGCTGATGCTGCCCCTGCCCGGGGATATCGATACGGCCGCCTGGGCCGGCCAGAGCACCATCGTGGCGTCGTCCCTCGGAGCCGACGTGGAAGCCGTGCCCGTCATCCTGCAGCTCGACGGCGAACAGGAGACCATGGCGGCCCTCGTCGGCGTCCGCGCCATCAGCGCAGGATCCGACGCGGAGGACACCCTGTACGCGCAGGCCGGTGACACGCTGTACGCGCGGATCGGCAACAGCTGGGTGGACGAGCAGCTTGATGTCCGCGACCCGGCCTTCCCCGGCTAGGGGTATCCACATAGCCGGGCCCGGCCGAGTCCGCCCGCTTCCGGCGTGATGCGCTGGAGGCATGCGCGCTCCTTTCCCAGCCCCTGCGTTCAGCACGTCCCTCGCCCGCAAGCTCGACGGGATCGTCGTCGGCCGCGCCTACCAGCGCGTGGCCCGCGCCCTCTGCGCCTTCGCCGCGCTCGTCCTGCCGTCGTCGTGCGTGGTGTGCGGCACCTGGGACACGTCCCTGTGTGCCCGGTGTCTGGGGGCGTTCCGGCGGGCGACCGCGCGGCCCTTCCGGGCCGAGGAGGGCGCCGAGTCATTGCCCGACGTCGAACTGCCCGTCGAACTGCCCGTCGAACTGCCCGACGAGCCGCCCGTCAGGCCGCTGCCGCATGAGGGGGCGGTGCGCAGCCGGCACCCGCCGGACTCTGCCGCATCCGCCTTCGGTCCGTTGCCCGTCCTCGCCGCCGGCCGGTACGGCAGCGCCGTCTCGGTGGTCCTCCTGGCGTTCAAGAACCACGGGCACGTCGACCTGGCGATGCCCGTCGCAGCAGCCCTGGGCGGGGTGCTGCATGCCGCCGCCGGCACATGGGTGTCCCCGGCGTCACCGGTGTCCCCGGCGTCCTCGGTGCCCCCGGCCCGTCCCGTGCTGCTGGTACCCGTGCCCACGCGGGGCTCGTCGCGCCGTCGACGCGGCTACGATCCCCTGATGCTGCTCCTGTCCCGCCTCGACCGCGCGGGCGCGCTGCCCGCGGGAACGCTCCTTGCGGCGGCCATCCGGCAGATCCCGCCGGTACGGCGGTTGCTGACCGCCCTGCGGCGGGGCGGAGCGCCCGCGCTCGTCCGCTCCGCATCGGCGTCGTTGCCCGGTCTGCGCGGGGGCCAGAAAGGCCTCGGCCGCCGGCGACGGCGAGCCGGCGTCCTGGACTCCATGGGCGTGACCGGACGTTCCCGCCACGTCCTGGCCGGCAGGAACTGCCTCATCGTGGACGACGTCCTCACCACGGGTGCGACGATCGGCGAGGCGCACCGCGTCCTGACTGCCGCCGGTGCGCGGGTGCTCGGAGCAGTCGTCGTGGCGGCGACATCGTCACCCGCGGCGCGCGGCCCCGAGCCCGGGAGCAGTGCCCTTCGGATTCCCGGCAGGCCACCGGAACTTCCTGAGCGTCGGTGGATGAATAAAGGAGGGGCGTGAACTACCGTGATGAGACGGGTACCCAGTGATGGTCCGTACCCGTCGGCGGCGGCTCTGCTCAATGCCTCGGCCGTCGTCGTGTCACCTAGCGATGTGGAGGGCACCATGGAATTTGTCATCAATGGTCGAAACCTGGCGGTATCCGACCGTTTCCGTGAGTACGCGACGGAGAGGATCGACAAGATAGAGCAGCTCGGCGACAAGGTGCAGCGCGTGGACGCGAAGATCACCAAGGAGCCCAGCGCGCGCATGGCGGACACCTCCCTCACAGTGGAGCTCACGGTCCTCTGCAGGGGTCCGGTCGTCCGGGCGGAGGCCTCTGCGGCCGACAAGTTCGCCGCGTTCGACCTCGCCTACGCGAAACTCCTCGAGCGCCTGCGCCGCGCCCGGGACCGGCGGAAGGTCCACCACGGTCGGCACACCCCGGTGGCCGTGAGGGTCGCCACGGCGGACCTCGAACCGGCCGATCCTACGCAGCCCCTCTACCTCGAGACGCCGAGCGTCGAGCCGACGGCCACCGAGCCCGTCCCGCAGCCGGAGGACACCGACGCGTACTCGTCGCCGGATGACGTGCCCGCGGGCGATTCGCCCGTGCTGATCCGCCGCAAGGTCTTCTCCGGTATCCCGATGACCCTGGACGACGCCGTCGACAACATGGAGCTCGTCGGCCACGACTTCTACCTCTTCGTCGACTCCGCGACCGGAGCGCCCTCGGTGGTGTACCGGCGTCAGGGCTGGACCTACGGCGTCATCACCCTCGATTCGAAGTGCGCCGAAGGAACCGAGGAGCCCCACGAGGAACTCCTCGCCTACCGCGCCCAGGAAGCCGCCTCCGCCTAGGCGCCACCGCCGACAGGGCGCGCCCGGCGCGTCCCTACGTCCGATCCACTGCCTCCGCGCCCCGCGCGGAGGCAGTGCCGTGCAGGAGACCATGCCGAACCTCACCACCGCGCAGGCCAGGCGCATCCTCCTCGCCGCACAGGGCCTCCACCGGCCGCGCATCGCCGCTCCGTCGTCGCGCCGTGCCGTCAATGCGGCCGCCCAGCGACTGCAGGTGCTCCAGCTGGATTCGGTCAACGTGCTCGCCCGGTCCCACTACCTTCCCCTGTTCTCGCGCCTCGGCTCCTACGCGCCGGCCGATCTCGACGCCCTGTACTCCCGGGCTCCGCGCAGACTCGTCGAGTACTGGGCCCACGAGGCGAGCCTCGTCCCGCCCGAGCTGTTCCCGCACCTGCGGGTCTGGCAACGGCGGACCTGGATGGACGCCACCAGCGTCCCCGCGGAGGTCCGTGGCCCCCTCGAGGCGGGCATCGGCGAGATCCTCGGCTCCGGCGGCCCGCTGACCGCCGCCGACATCCAGCGACGCCTCGGCGGGGACGCAACGAGACCGGATGAAGGCTGGGGCTGGCGGTGGACCGCGGCCAAGCGCGTCCTGGAAGACCTCTTCGCACGTGGCGAGATCGGATCGGCAGGTCGCACGCCCCAGTTCGAACGTCTGTACGCCCCGATCGTGGCAGTGCTGCCCGACGCCGCACTCGCGGCCGAGGAGCCGGACCGGACGGACGCCCTCACGGTCCTGGTCGGCCGCGCCGCGGGGGCGCTCGGTGTCGCACCCGCCCGCTCCGTCGCCGACTACTTCCGCACGCCCGTCCGCGAGACGCGCGCGGCCCTCGACGGGCTCGTGGGCGCCGGCGCCCTGCAGGCGGTGACCGTCGACGGCGGCACGGAGCCGTGGTACCTCGACCCGGCCGTCACCCTGCCCCGGCAGGCCAGGGGCAGGGCCCTGCTGAGCCCGTTCGACTCCCTCGTCTTCGATCGCAGCCGTCTGCAGCGGCTCTTCGGCATGCACTACCGCATCGAGATCTACACCCCGGTGGAGCGGCGGGTCCACGGCTACTACGTGCTGCCCTTCCTCCTGCGGGACTCCATCGTGGCCCGCGTGGACCTGAAGGCCGACCGCGCCGCCGGCCGCCTGCTGGTGCAGGCCTGCCACGCCGAGCCGGATGCCCCTGCGGACACCGCGCCCGAGCTCGCCGACGAGCTGCGCCTCCTCGCGCAGTGGCTGGGCCTGGCCGACGTCGTCGTCTCCGACCGGGGGAACCTCGCGCCCGCACTCGCCGTGCAGGTCGGCAGGCTACTCTGAGCGGACACGTGGAGCGGCGACGCCGGTCCCCACCCGGGAACCAAAGCGGGGCTCCGGACGTCACTCACGTAGACTAGGCAGGCCATCTTTGGGCAGCATCAGATTGGGAGCAGATACCAGTGCCATCACTTCTTGAACGAGTTCTACGCACCGGCGATAAGAAGACACTGAAGCGACTCCGCAACTACGCTGACGCCATCAATGTCCTCGAGGACGAGTTCCGCGCGATGTCCGACGCAGAGCTGCGCGGGGAGACCGACCGGCTGAAGAAGCGCTACGCGGACGGCGCCACCCTGGACGAGCTGCTGCCGGAAGCGTTCGCCGCCGTGCGCGAGGCCTCGAGCCGTACCCTCGGCCTCCGCCACTTCGACGTCCAGCTGATGGGCGGCGCCGCCCTCCACCTGGGCAACATCGCCGAGATGAAGACCGGTGAGGGCAAGACCCTCGTCGCCACTGCTCCCGCCTACCTGAACGCGCTGACCGGCAAGGGCGTGCACGTCGTCACGGTCAACGACTACCTGGCCGAGTACCAGTCGGACCTGATGGGCCGCGTGTACCGGTTCCTCGGCCTGACCAGCGGCTGCATCCTCTCGAAGCAGGATCCCGCGGCGCGCCGCGAGCAGTACGCGGCGGACATCACCTACGGCACCAACAACGAGTTCGGCTTCGACTACCTGCGCGACAACATGGCATGGAGCGCCGCCGAACTCGTGCAGCGCGGCCACAACTTCGCCATCGTGGACGAGGTCGACTCGATCCTCATCGACGAGGCGCGCACCCCGCTCATCATCAGCGGCCAGGCGTCGGGCGACGTCAACCGGTGGTACAACGAGTTCGCCAAGGTGGTCCAGAAGCTGTCGGTCGACACCGACTACGAGGTCGACGAGAAGAAGCGCACCGTCGGCGTCCTCGAGGACGGGATCGAGAAGGTCGAGGACTACCTCGGCATCCACAACCTGTACGAGTCCGCGAATACACCGCTGATCGGGTTCCTGAACAACGCCATCAAGGCCAAGGAGCTGTTCAAGCGCGACAAGGACTACGTGGTCATCAACGGCGAGGTCATGATCGTCGACGAGCACACCGGTCGCATCCTCGCCGGCCGCCGCTACAACGAGGGCATGCACCAGGCCATCGAGGCCAAGGAGGGCGTGGAGATCAAGGCGGAGAACCAGACGCTCGCCACCGTCACCCTGCAGAACTACTTCCGCCTGTACGACAAGCTCTCGGGCATGACGGGCACGGCCGAGACCGAGGCCGCCGAGTTCATGTCGACCTACAAGCTCGGTGTGGTGCCCATCCCGACGAACAAGGACATGGCCCGCCAGGACCTCTCCGACCTCATCTACAAGAACGAGGTCGCGAAGTTCGATGCCGTCGTCAAGGACATCATCGAGCGCCACGAGACCGGCCAGCCGGTCCTCGTCGGCACCACGAGCGTGGAGAAGAGCGAGTACCTCTCCAAGCAGCTCGCGAAGGCCGGGGTGCGCCATGAGGTGCTGAACGCGAAGAACCACGCACGCGAGGCCGCGATCATCGCTCAGGCCGGCCGGAAGGGCGCGGTCACCGTGGCCACCAACATGGCCGGACGCGGCACCGACATCATGCTCGGCGGCAACGCCGAGTTCAACGCCGTCGCCGCCCTCGAGAAGCTGGGGCTCGACCCGGCGGACAACCCCGAGGAGTACGAGGCCAAGTGGCCGGCCGCCCTCGAAGCCGCCAAGGATGCAGTGAAGGCCGAGCAGGACGAGGTCCGCGATCTCGGCGGCCTGTACGTGCTCGGCACGGAGCGCCACGAGTCCCGACGCATCGACAACCAGCTGCGCGGCCGGTCGGGGCGCCAGGGTGACCCCGGACGCTCCCGCTTCTACCTGTCGCTGACCGACGACCTGATGCGGCTGTTCAACTCCGGGGGTGCGGAGCGGATCATGAACAGCGCCACCATGCCCGACGACGTGGCCCTCGAGTCGAAGCTCGTATCCAAGGCGATCGAGAACGCACAGGGCCAGGTGGAGGGCCGCAATGCCGAGCAGCGCAAGAACGTCCTGAAGTACGACGACGTCCTGAACCGCCAGCGCGAGGCCATCTACGGCGACCGTCGCCGGATCCTCGAGGGCGGTGACCTCAAGGAGAAGGTGCAGTTCTTCCTCGAGGACGTCATCACGGCAATGGTCGACGAGGCCACCGAGCAGGGCCACGGCGACGACTGGGACTACGAGTTGCTGTGGACCAATCTCAGGACGCTGTACCCGATAACGCTCACCGCGGACGAGGTCATCGAGGAGGCCGGCGGGAAGTCACGCCTGACCCGCGACTTCCTGCACGGAGAGATCCTCTCCGACGCGAAGCTGGCCTACCAGGCCCGCGAGGAAGCGCTCGGGGAGCAGACCATGCGGGAGCTGGAGCGCCGCGTCGTCCTGTCGGTGATCGGCCGGAAGTGGCAGGAGCACCTCTACGAGATGGATTACCTCAAGGAGGGCATCGGTCTGCGGGCCATGGCCCAGAGGGACCCGCTCGTGGAGTACCAGCGGGAGGGCTTCATCCTGTTCCAGGCCATGATGGAATCGATTCGCGAGGAGAGCATCGGCTACCTCTTCAACCTCGAGGTCGAGAGTTCCGCACCTGCACAGACGGGACTGCCCGGTGTGACGGACGGCCGGAACATCGTCCAGCCGCCGACCATCAAGGCCGCGGGACTGGACGCTCCCGCGAAGCCGGCCACCCTCAACTTCACCGCGCCCAACGCACAGGGTGACGCGGAGGTGCACGTGGAGCGCAACAAGCCGCAGGCCGCGCCGGCGGGTGGCAAGAAGGCCAGGCGCAAGTAGGTCAGCCGATCTCCAGGGCGGTCACCCGCCACGCCCCGCGCTGTTGCTCTATCCGCAGAGCAACGGCGCGGACGCGTTTCCGGTCGTAGGCGACCACGGACGCTTCGTAGACGCCGGGGCTGACCGGGCAGACGCGTGCCGAGCGGACGGCGACGTGGCGGTTCGCACTCGACACCGCGCCGCGGTTGCGGCCGGTCGGGGCGTCGTGGATGCAGCGCACCAGATTGGCGCGCAGCTGCAGCCGCTCGTAGTTCCCCGCATCGAGCCAGCGGGCCAGCTGCTGCAGGGGACGGGTTCCGTCCAGCACCTCCAGGGCGCCCTGGGCCACCGAGCGGGCGATGTCGGAGATGCGACGGATGCCCTCGGGGTCCTCGGCTGTCTGTGTGGACGGGAGTGGGCCCGTGAGCCCGCCCGCGCCGTGCACGTCGCGCTGCAGAGGGTTCGAGGAAGCCGCGCCTCCTGTGTCCTCCCGCAGAGGATCCTCGGGAGGCCGTAGATCGGTGACGGTGCCCGCCGCAGTGCCGCCCGGCCGAAGGGCGGTAGGCACGAGCGGGTGGGGAGCGCCGCTGGCGGCGGCCAGGGGCTCGGCCCTGGTGTGGTCGAGCCGGGTGATGGCAGGCATGCTGGTCCTCTCCGGGGTTCGGTCCTTCGGGGTGCCGGTGCCGGTGCCTGGAGGCACGGCGCCGACGGGTGGACGGGTACGACGGCAGCAGAGCCGTCGGGGGTGTTCCCGTGCGGCGTGACGTCCTGTCCGCCGCCGGCCCGGTCCGGTGACTGTCCCGTCCGGGTGTAACGGGCGGCGAGGAGGTGGTGGTGCAGCGGACTAGGGCGGCGCCGTCAGGACCTGGCCCGGCATCACGAGGGACGGGTCCTCCCCGATGATGGCGCGGTTCGCGTCGTACCAGGCAGGCCAGGTGTCCGCCACATCCGCTGCGGTCGCGAGCGGACCGAGGTGGGAGGCGACGATGGACCACAGCGAGTCACCGGGGGCCACGACGACCTCCGCGGACCCGACCGTCGTCCTGGTCCCGGGTCGGGCCAGAAGACTTCCGCCGGCGGGCACCGGCGCCGGTTCCCAGGCCGGGGGTACCGGGGGTACCGGGGGCGCAGGCTCATCACGTCCGGGCCCGGCGGGGGCGGGGTCCCCGTGCCCGGGGCCGCCGGAGACGGTCATGGGCGACCAGTAGGGCGATCCCGAGGATGCCGGGACCCCGCCGTCGGAAGCGGTGTCCTCGGCTTTGCCGGCGTCCGCCGGGCTGCCGATCTCCGCTCCGGGCGAGCCGGCAGCGGCAGGGACTGCCACGCTGCCGTCCGGTCCGCCAGGTGCGGCCTGTGCCAGCGTGGGTATCGCGAGGAGGTTCATCCCGAGCAGGGCGGCGGCGAGTCGGCGCATGAGCGCCGGCGTGCACCGCAGGGCCAGCGTCGCGGCGGCCGAAGGACCGCGACGCAGGAGCAGCTCTGCCACGAAGGCCAGGACGAGCGTCAGCATCCAGAGGCCGACGACCCCGATGCCGAGCACCGACAGTGAGGCACCGACGGCGCCATCGATGTCCAGCGCTCCGCCAGATGATCCCAGCAGGACCCGTCCGGCCGCCGCCATCACCACCCCGCAGGCCAGGATCAAGCCGGCGTGTACCGCATCCGCAGTCTTCATCATCGTTCCCCTCTCCGGCATTAGTTTGATGTAGTTTGGCGAGGTTTGTCTACACTTGCTTATACTTGTTTCTTCTGAGGCTGATTGACGCTCCGAGGCCTGCCCCCTACGTTGGGGGGATGCGCTGGGAAGCCCTCTTCGCCGATCTGGAGTCACAGCTCCACGCCGCGCTGGAGGTGGGTCAGGAGAGCGAGATCAGGGAGCGTACCCGGATGGAGCAGTCGCGCCTCACACTGGTGCAGCGGCTTCTCGGTCAGGTCGGCCTGCCGATCGGGGCCTCCACCTCCGGCGGCCGCTTCCTCTCGGGTGTCCTGACGCATGTCGGGTCCGACTGGGTCTCACTGGTGGTGGAGGGGCGATCGGTGCTGGTGCCGCTGTCGTCCCTGCAGTCACTCATAGGTCTGGGCCGCGGGGTGGGGCAGGCGCCGTCGGGCGTCCGGGCGAGGCTCGGGCTGGGGTCGGCCGTGCGGGGCCTGTCCCGGGACCGGGTCCATGTCGCGCTATGGCTGGGAGCGGACTCGCGTCACACCGGGGTGATCGACCGCGTCGGCGCCGACTTCCTGGAGCTCGGGCTGGTGGCGACCGGCGAGGAGCGGCGCGCGGCGAACGTTCGCGACGCGCTCACGGTGCCTTTCAGGGCCATCGATTCGCTCGAATCGGCTGCACCGGACCGAGCGCCGGACTGATGGGCGACGCGAGCGCCGGACTGATGGGCGAGGCGGGGGAAGGAACCTGCGCACGAGGCCGGAACGTCGCGGCTGCGTACGCCGGGCCGGCACTTCAGAGGATGGGCGTGCTCTCGGCGTCGTTCCTCAGGGCGGAGGCCGTCTTCTCGTACGCCTTCGCGATGTACTCCTCGAGGACCCGGGTCTCCACGCGCCACTGGCCGCGGCCGCCCACCTGGATGGCGGGCAGCTCCCCGGACCTGACGAGGGCGTATGTCTGGGACGAACTGATGTTGAGTACCTCGGCCACATCGGCGAGGGTGAGGAAACGCCGCTCGGCCACGGGTCCGCCTTTCCTGGTACGTCGGAGGTGTCTCCAGTGTGCCACCGGCAGTGCCGATCGAAGAGCATTTCCACACGCTTTGACTCGATTTGCCGCCGATCGGTTCCTTTCGGTCCCCTCCTGGGCCAGAATGACAGAACCGCGCCGACCGATCGGGCGGCACCGGCCTGATGGGGGACGACAGTGAGCACAGGCACGCGCGCCACGCAGCTGCCGGCAGATGCCCCGCGGCTCAGGAAACCGTCCTGGAAGGACCCGCGGCTCCTGATCGGAGTGCTGCTCGTGCTCGCCTCTACAGCCGGCGTCGTCGCACTCCTCGACAGCCAGAACACCACCACCGATGTGTACTCCGCGCGCCAGGACATCCCGGTCGGCGCCGTCCTGACCGCCGAGGACCTGGTGGCCACCCCGGTTCGGCTGGGCGACTCCGCCGGAGCGTACCTCCCCGTCGACGAAGGGATCCCCGAGGGCGCGGTCGCGACGAGGCTCGTTCCGCAGGGGGAGCTCGTCCCGTCGTCCGCGCTCGGGAGCGCCGACGACCTGGACCGGAAGCCGGTGGGACTCTCGGTCGAGGACCCGCTTCCCACGGGCACCGCCGCAGGCGACCGCGTCGATGTCTGGGTATCGCTCCGCACGGACACCAACACGTACGAGGAACCGCGGCTCCTGCTCGAGGCCGCGGAGGTGGCCGAGCTGACGGTGGGGGAGTCGGCCCTCGGCGCGAGCGCCTCGACCCTCGTGCAGGTGCTCGTCGACGACCGGGCCATGCCCGAACTGCTGGACGCCCTCGCCAACGACGCGCGTATCGCCGTGGTCCTCAACCCCGGTGCTGCGTGAGCATCCCGGTCGTCACGCTCGGGCCGGCGGCAAGCGCCTACGTCCCGGGCCTCGAGCAGCTTCGCGGGCCGGTGACGGTGGTGCGGCGCTGCGAGGAGCTGGCGGACCTCGTCGCCGCCTGCCAGTCCGGCCTGGCGCGGGCCGCGATCATCGCACCCGGAGCTGCGGAACTCACCGCGTCGCTCGTCGACCGGCTGCGGTTCGCAGGGGTCGCCGTCGTCGCGCTGACCGACGGCGCACCGGTTCCGGATCCCATGGAGGCAGTGGAGTACGTGAGCGCCACGGTCGAGGCGGCGGTGCTCGCCGACGCCGTCGCGCGGGCGGTCGAGAGATTCGGCGACGGCTCCGCCCGGCCGCGGGGCTCGCTCGCCTACGCAGACCCGCTGTACCAGCCGGACGCAACGGCGCCGTCGTCGCATGCCGAGTCGCACGCCGATGAAGGGCCGGGGGACGGGCGGGTCGTGGCGGTCTGGGGTCCGTCCGGCAGCCCCGGTCGCACCACCGTGGCGCTCAACATCGCGGCGGAACTGGCGGCGTCCGGCACCTCCGTCCTGCTCGTCGATGCCGATACCTACGGCGCGAGCATCGGTGCGTCGCTCGGGCTGCTGGACGAATCGGCCGGCCTCGCCCAGGCCTGCCGGATCGCCGACCAGGGCGGCTTCACCGGATCGGTGCTCGAACGGATCGCCGTGAGCGTCGCCATCAAGGGTGCCCGCCTCCGGGTCCTGACCGGCATCACACGTCCCGACCGCTGGCCGGAGCTGCGTCCCGCCGCCCTCGGGCAGGTGCTCGACGCCGCCCGTTCCCTCGTGGACGTCACGGTCGTGGACTGCGGCTTCTGTCTCGAGGCCGACGAGGAGCTCAGTTTCGATACCCTCGCGCCCCGTCGGAACGGCGCGGCGCTGCGGTGCCTCGAGGTGGCCGATTCGGTCATCGCCGTCGGGGGCGCGGACACGGTCGGCGTCCCGCGCATGGTGAAGGCGCTCGCCGAACTCGCGGACGCGGTACCGACCGCCGCACCCCGCGTGGTGTTCAACAAGGTACGGGCAGCGGCGGTGGGACGTGCCCCCGAGACGCAGCTACGGGAGGCATGGGAGCGTTTCGGTCCCGCGACCGGGATCGCCGCCTTCCTGCCGGTGGACCACGCCGCCGCCGATCAGGCCCTGCTCGCGGGGACGGCCCTGCTGGAGACGGCGCCCGCCTCCGCGCTGAGGATCGCCATCGCGGACCTCGTCGAGGTGCCGGTCGACGGGAGGCGGGGCCGCATGCCCGGGCGGCGCCTGCGCGAGGTGAGATTTCCAGGCAACCCGGATAGGCTTCCCCGGTAAGAGGTCGCAATGAAGCGGCCTTTCATTTCGCTACGGAGGCCCTCCCCATGTCGTCTGGATCCAGGACAACGGATCAGTCAAACTCGGACACGTCGCGGGAGGATTTCGTAGAGCACTACTTCGAGCATCTCGCGCGCGAGGACGCCGTCGGGTACCAGCCCACCGACCTCCGCCAGCGGGCCTTCGCGCATCGTGACCTCGCGGAGACCCGCGAACCCGGGACAGCCGCCGTCGCGGTCACGGATCAGGGGACCTCCAGCATCGTCATGATCGTCACCGACGACATGCCCTTCCTCGTCGATTCCGTCACTGCGGAGCTCGTCCGGCAGGGCGCGGCGATCCAGCTCGTGGTCCACCCGACGTTCCTCGCTGTGCGTGAGGACGAGTCGTACGCCCTGACGGCACTCAAGCGCGTGCCTTCGACGGCCGGCGCGTCGAGCGGGGACACCGCCGCGCTGCCCGACATCGGCGAGTTCGCCGGCCTGAGCGGCCGCACCACGCACATCGAGTCCTGGATCGCGGTCGAGGTCGCGCGCCTCCCCGACGCCGCGGTGAAGTCGTCGGTCATCGACGGCCTCCACCGGGTGCTGGGCGACGTCCGCTCCGCCGTCGAGGACTGGCCCGCCATGCGCCGGACGGTCCGCTCCATCGAGGCGTCGCTCGACACGATCGCGGGTGCGGAGGAGATCCCCGACCTGCGGCAGGCGCAGGAGCTGCTGCGGTGGCTCGACGGCGGCAACTTCACCTTCCTCGGCTACAAGGAATACGAGCTCGTGACCGACGAGGAGGGCGCCGACGCCCTCCGGGTGCGTGACGGGAGCGGGCTGGGTCTGCTGCGGCACGGCAGTGGCGGGCAGCTGCAGCAGCTCACGGCGGCGGGCCGCGCGAAGGCGCGTGAGCGCCGCGCCCTCGTGATCACCAAGGCCAACTCACGGTCGACGGTGCACCGCGCCGCCTACCTCGACTACATCGGCATCAAGAGCTTCGACGCCCAGGGCAACGTGAACGGCGAGCGGCGCTTCATCGGGTTGTTCGCGACCAGCGCCTACACCGGGTCGGTGCGCGATGTGCCCCTGGTCCGCGACAAGGTGTCCGAGGTGCTGCGCCGGTGCGGTTTCCCGTCGGACTCCCACTCCGGCAAGGACCTGCTCTCCATCCTGGAGACCTACCCGCGCGACGAGCTGTTCCAGATCGAGGTCACGGACCTCGTGTCCACCGCCCTCGGTATCCTGCGCCTGCAGGAGCGCCGCCGCACCCGGCTCTTCCTGCGCCCGGATGTCTACGGCCGCTTCATGTCGGCCCTCGTCTACCTGCCGCGCGACCGCTACACGACGAGCGTCCGCCTGCGCATCGAGCAGGAGTTGCGGACCGCGCTCGACGCCGATTCGATCGACTTCGAGGCCCGGATGAGCGAGTCCGCACTCGCCCGCCTGTTCTTCCGCATCCGGCTGCAGCGCGGCGCGGAGATCCCCGCCGTCGATGCCGCGGACCTCGAGGAGCGCCTCGTCCGCGCAGCCCGGTCCTGGCCCGAGGGCATCGTGGAGGTGGCGCAGCAGCGGTTCGAGCAGGAGACCGCCCAGCGCCTCGCCGCACTGTGGGCGGAATCGTTCCCGGCCGGCTACCGGGTGGACTACGAGGTCGAGGACGCCCTGGAGGACATCGCGCGGTTCGAGCAGCTCGCGGAGCCGGGATCCGGGGCACCTCAGCTGCACGTGTACGTACCCCGGGTGCCGGAGTCCGGCGATCCCGCGGACGCACGCCTGAAGCTCTACCTGACCGAGGCCAAAAGCCTGACCCAGATCCTCCCGTACTTCCACAACCTGGGCCTCGAGGTGCTCGACGAGCGGCCGTTCGAGATCACGCGGTCGGACGGTCGCTCCTTCTTCCTCTACGACCTCGGCCTGAAGTACCCCCCCGGCATCTCGCCGCTCGGCACGGCCGCGCTGCTGCAGGACGCCTTCAGTGCCGCCGTCACGGGCAACAGCGAGTCCGATGCCTTCGACCGCCTCGTCCTGAGCGAGGAGCTCGGTTGGCGCCAGGTGCTGATCCTCCGCGCCTACGCGAAGTACATGCGGCAGATGGGCAACACCAACTCCTACGGGTTCGTCGCCGACACACTGCGGCGCAACGGCGTGGTCAGCCGCGCGCTCGTGGCCCTGTTCAGCGCGCGCTTCGACCCCGACCTCGACGGCGACCGTCAGGTGGCCATGGAGGCGGCGCGGACGGCGCTCGACGAAGGGCTGGAGGGCGTGCCGACCCTCGACGCGGACCGGGTCCTGCGGACCTTCGCGAACTTGATCGAGGCGAGCCTCCGGACCAACTACTTCCAGGACAAGCGGCACGTCAGCATCAAGTTCGACACCTCGCGGATCGACGGGGCGCCGTTCCCGCGGCCGAAGTTCGAGATCTGGGTCTATTCTCCCCAGGTGGAGGGCGTCCATCTCCGGTTCGGCAAGGTGGCCCGCGGCGGCCTGCGCTGGTCCGACCGGCGCGAGGACTTCCGCACCGAGGTGCTCGGGCTCGTGAAGGCGCAGACCGTCAAGAACGCCGTGATCGTGCCGACAGGCGCGAAGGGCGGCTTCTTCGCCAAGCAGCTGCCGGATCCGTCGGTCGACCGGCAGGCATGGCTCGCCGAGGGCCAGGCGAGCTACCGCACATTCATCCGGGGACTGCTCGACATCACCGACAACGTCATCACCGAGGTCACCGCGGACGGGACCACCGAATCGGTGCTGCCGCCCGTCCGGGTGGTGCGGCACGACGACGACGACACCTACCTGGTGGTCGCCGCCGACAAGGGGACGGCGTCGTTCTCCGACATCGCCAACGAGCTCTCGGCCGAGTACGACTTCTGGCTCGGCGACGCCTTCGCCTCCGGCGGGTCCGTGGGCTATGACCACAAGGCCATGGGCATCACGGCGCGCGGCGCCTGGGAGTCTGTCAAGCGGCACTTCAGCGAGTTCGACGTCGACACGCAGACCGACGACTTCACCGTGGTCGGAGTGGGCGACATGAGCGGCGATGTCTTCGGCAACGGCATGCTCCTCTCCGAGCACATCCGCCTCGTCGCGGCCTTCGACCACCGCCACATCTTCCTCGATCCGAACCCCGACGCCGCAGCGTCCTTCGCGGAGCGCCGGCGGCTGTTCAACCTCCCGAGGTCGAGCTGGGAGGACTACGACAGCGCCCTCATCAGCAGGGGCGGCGGCGTGTACCCGCGGCAGGCGAAGTCCGTCCCGATCTCCGCGGAGGTGCGCGAGGCGCTGGGCCTGGACGAGCAGGTGACCAGGCTGAGCCCGCCGGAGGTGCTGAAGGCGATCCTCCGCGCCCCCGCCGACCTGCTCTACAACGGCGGGATCGGCACGTACGTCAAGGCCACGGACGAGACGAACGGCGACGTCGGCGACCGTGCGAACGACGCCATCCGCGTCAACGGCAGCGAACTGCGCGCCCGGGTGGTGGGCGAGGGCGGCAATCTCGGCATGACGCAGCGGGGCCGGATCGAGGCCGCGCTCGCGGGCGTCATCCTCAACACCGACGCCATCGACAACAGCGCCGGTGTCGACTGCTCGGACCACGAGGTCAACATCAAGATCTTCGTGGACCGGATGGTGCGGGCAGGGCGCCTGCAGCCCGAGGAACGGACCGAGTTCCTGCAGTCGATGACCGACGAGGTCGGCCGGCTCGTGCTGCAGGACAACATCGACCAGAACGTCCTCCTGCTGAACGACCGCCAGCGGGTCGTCGAGTGGAGCCCGAGCTACGAGCGGATGATGGACTGGCTGGAGAAGAAGGCCGACCTCGACCGCGCCCTCGAGGCCCTGCCGACCACGGCTGAGCTACGCCGCAGGATCGACGCGGGGCAGGGGCTCACCTCGCCGGAGCTGTCGGTCCTCGCCGCGTACGCGAAGATCGAGCTGACGAAGGTCCTGTCCGCGAGCAACCTCGCTGACGACCCCTACTTCAAGGGCACCCTCCGGCGGTACTTCCCGCAACGGCTTGTGGAGCGCTTCGACGACCTGCTCGACACGCACCCGCTGCGCCGGGAGATCATCTCGACCGTCATCGCCAACGACATCATCAACCTCGGCGGGATCACATTCGCGTTCCGGGTGATGGAGGAGACCTCGGTACCCGAACCCGTGGTCGCCCGCGCCTTCGTGGCCCTGCGGGAGATCTACTCGCTGGACGAGACCGTCGACGCGCTCGCGGCACTGCCCGCCGACTTCCCCACGGACCGGTGGACCACGGTGCACCTGGACCTGCGCCGGCTCCTCGACCGGGCAGTGCGCTGGTTCGTCAACCATGTGGAGCAGGGCACCGCGGTGGGCGAGGACATCGACGCGTTCAAGCCGCTCGTCGCACCGTTCCGTTCGCACCTCGCCGAGTACCTCCGGGGCTGCGACCTCGAACGCGCCCGGGAGGCGACGGCGACGGCGGCCGCGTGGGACCTGCCCGAGGAACTCGGACGGCACTGGGCGGAGCAGTTCGAGTCCTTCGCACTGCTCGACATCGCCCACAGCACCCGCCGGGTGGACGAGCCGGTCGAGAACATCGCGACGGTGTACTACGCGGTGTACGACCGCTTCGAGGTCGACAACCTGCTCGAGCGCATCACCAAGCTGCCGCGGACGGACCGCTGGCAGGCCCTGGCACGGGCGGCACTGCGCGACGACCTCTACTCCACGATCGCGGACATCACCGTGGCCGTCATGCGGGCCACCAGCGACCTGCGGACCCGCGACGCGGGGGAGCGGCTGCTGGCCTGGCAGGAGCTCAACGCCGATCAGCTGCAGCGCGCCAGCAACATGTTCGCCGAGGTCAACATGCTCGAGAAGGACGACATCTCCTCCCTCTCGGTGGCGCTGCGCCTCCTGCGGTCGATCGTCCGGTAGTGCGCGGCCGTCCTGTCGCGGACGGCCGCGAGTGACAGACTGGACCTGCGGCACCTCGATCCGCAGGTCCGGCCGGTCCTCGCGCCGGGCACGGATCGTGCCGCCGTGTCAGGCCCGAGCAAAAGAGAGATCCCATGGCAATCTTCACCGACCCCATCCGCGAGTACACAGGGTTCGAACCCGGCGACGCCGAGTGGCTCCACCTCCTCGTCGGCGACTGGCAGATGGTGGCCGACCTCGCCTTCGCCGACCTGGCCCTGTGGTTCCCCCTCGACGGCGGCGGCTACGTCGCGCTGGCCCACGCCCGGCCGTCGACGTCGCACACCGTCTTCCACAGCGACTTCGTGGGTGAGCGGATCCGTGCCGACCTGCAGCCGCTCGTCGACGTCGCCTGGGAGTCACAGAAGATCGAGCGGTCCGGCGAGACGAACTGGACCACGGAGATGGCGATGCGCGTCGAGGCCGTGCCGATGGTGCGCAACGGCCGCACGCTCGCCGTCGTGACAACCCACATGGACCTGTCGAGTTCGAGGATGCCGTCGCGGCTCGAGCTGACCTACCGGCAGTGCGCCTACGACCTCCTGCGGATGGGGACGCTGGGCCTGTGGCCCGACTTCGCGACGCCCACAGGCTCCCGCCGCGGCGCCCCCCGCGTCGGTGACGGCCTGATCAGGCTCGACGTCGACGGCATCGTGCAGTACGCGAGCCCGAACGGAGTCTCCGCCTTCCGCCGGCTCGGCGACGTCGAGACCCTCGAGGGCCGTCCGCTCGCGGAGATCACGACGGCGCTGCTGAAGGACCGACGGATGGTCGACGAGACGCTTCCCCTGGTGGTGACCGGGCGCATGCCCTGGCGCACCGAGATCGGTTCGCGCGGCGTCAGTCTGTCGCTGCGCGCCATTCCCCTGCGTGACGAGAAGGAGCGTTTCGGCGCCCTCGTGCTCTGCCGGGACGTCTCCGAACTCCGCCGCCGCGAGATGGAACTGGTCTCCAAGGACGCCACCATCCGGGAAATCCACCACCGGGTGAAGAACAACCTCCAGACCGTCGCGGCGCTCCTGCGGATGCAGTCCCGCAGGATGGTCAGCGAGGAGGGGAAGCTCGGGCTCGAGCAGGCCATGCGCCGCGTGTCCACCATCGCCCTCGTCCACGAGACGCTGTCCCAGGGCCTCGCGCAGAGCGTCGACTTCGATGAGCTCATCTCACGTCAGTTCCGGCTCTCCGCGGAGGTCGCCTCGCCGTCGCAGGCGGTCCGCACCGAGCGGAGCGGCGACTTCGGGGAGCTCCCGAGCGACCTCGCGACACCGCTGGCCCTCGTGATCAACGAACTGGTGACGAACGCCGTCGAGCACGGGCTCTCCGGCAGGGCGGGCACCGTGTGGCTCATGGCGAACCGCCGGACCGTGGTCGACGGGGAGGAGATCCTGCGCGTCACCATCGCCGACGACGGCGTCGGCCTCCCGGCCGGCGGGCATGCGGAGGGACTGGGACTGCAGATCGTGCGGACGCTCGTCACGAGCGAACTCGGCGGGACCATCGAGTGGCGCACGCGCGGCGGCGGCGGGACCTCCGTCACGATCGAGCTGCCGCTGCGCCTGAACCAGGGGACCTGACACCCGGACACTTTCCACCGGTGCCTGCGCCGATGTCTGCACCGACGACTGCACCGACGACTGCACCGACGACGAAGGGCCGCCCGATGGGCGGCCCTTCGTCGGTCTTCGTTCCCGCTGTCCGCTCGACCGGGTGTCGCCACCCGGGATCGATCAGGATGCGCGGCGTGCCCGTGCGGCCCGGCGCTTCAGCGCCCGGCGCTCGTCCTCGCTCAGTCCGCCCCATACTCCGGCGTCCTGCCCGGATTCGATGGCCCACTGCAGGCAGGTGTCCTGCACCTGGCAGCGACGGCAGACACTCTTGGCCTCCTCGATCTGAAGAAGCGCCGGCCCGGTGTTGCCGACCGGGAAGAACAGTTCCGGGTCCTTGTCCAGGCAGGCTGCGCGACTACGCCAATCCATGGTGATCACATTCTCCTTCGACCGCGCTGCGTATTTGTGAAAACATTCACGAGCGGGCTCATAGTAAAGGGGGCCGACTCTGGGCCCCCGGGTATCCACTGCTTTTAAGGCTGTCACGTTACCAGCGGGTAAACAAGGGGTTTACAGGTTCGATTGGCCGTGCGGGTGAGGGGTTTGTCACAGCACCTTCGTCGATCCCATCGGCTCCTGAATGCCGTCGAGGGCGTCGGGTAGGGTTCGAGGGTGGTTCCTGATCCCGCCCTGCCCCCCTCCGGTCGTCCTCCCGGCGTCGTCCTGATCGCGGTGATCCTGGTGCTCGAAGCGATCGCGTTGCTGGTGGCCGCTGCCGGGTTCGTCATGACGGCCTTCCGAGCCGATGCCCTCTCGGTCGGAGGATCCGTGTTCATGGCGGTCCTCCTGCTCCTCGTCGGTGCGGGTCTGATCGCCCTGGCGCGGCAGCTCCTCGCGCGCTTCCGCTGGCCGCGGTCGCCCTCGCTCGTCGTCCAGCTGTTCCTGGTGATCCTGGCCTTCCCCTACTTCTCCACCGGCGCACCCCTCGTCGGGCTGGGCCTTCTCGTCCCGGCCGCCGTCGTCATCGTGACGCTCTTCTCCAGGCCGGTCGTCGAGTACACCGTCCGGACGACCGGGGCCGACAAGGCGCTGTAAGGCCCGACGCACCCGGAAGGGACGCCGGCTTCCTCCTGGTCGTCCGACGTGCGGGCGACCTGCACCTCGACGACGCCTGCGGGATCGCAGGCGTACCCGCGGCCGGGGATCACGGGCCCGTCGGGCTCCAGCCGCACCCCGAGGAGGTCGCCGTCGGCCGCCGTCCTCGGCGCGAGGACGAGTCCCCGGCCCGCGGCCCGGGCGTTCAGCGCGAGCGGCATGCGCGTCATGAGCGCAGGACCGGGAGCGGCGGCCAGCACGGCCGCTGCGCCCCGCGCGACGAATCCCGACAGCGTCTGCTGCACGTCGGCGGGCAGCCGGTCGGCGTCGTCGACGACGAGGAGGTACCGGCCGGCCGTGTCCGGATCCGCGCTGCTTCCGTCGAGGTCCCGCCAGTAGGCGAGCGCAGCGGTGTGTGAGGCGTCTCTCGGCGGCGCCAGGACGGAGTACGGCGGTGCCAGGCGTGCGGCCGCGTGCGCCAGTACCCTGAGGGTGTTCGAGCGGCCGGATCCCGCGTGGCCCAGCACCGGGTACACCTCCCCGGGGCGCAGGGCGACGGAGAACATCCGCAGGTCGTCGCCGTGCACGCCCACCAGGAGGTCCTCCTCGCCCGGCCGGGCCCCTGCCATCCGCCCTGCCGCGACGAGATCCGATAGGAGCACCACGCAAGGGAGCGGATGCACCGGGAACGGTGGCCGTGCGGGCGGGCGCACCGGCCCAGCGGCGGCACCGGGTTCCGTCAGCAGCTGGCAGGTGCCGTCGCCCCAGCTGCCCGTGATCCGTCCCTGGGCGAACCCCCGTCCCGGGACGGGGTCGATCGGCGGCATCCTCGGCCACGTCATCGTCGTCTCCTGATGCGCGCCGAGGGGCAGATAGATGCGATTCGGCAACAGGGCGAAGAGCCGTGACGTGGTCACTTCGCGGTCACCGTCGATCAGCACGGTGACTCCGCTCCGGGCTCCGTCCCGGACGAGGCCGTGCAGGTCGTCCTCGGCCCGTGCGAGGCGGCCGGTGCGGAACTGGCTGCTCCATCGCCCCCAGCCCGTGACCACGAGGACGACCGGGACGGGGTCCTCCCGGCTCCGGGGCGGCGCTCCGGCCAGCCGTTCGAGGACGCGGCCCGCCCGCCTCGCCTCGTCGGGCGGCACGTATGCCCCGACGTGCGGGTCCGCGGAGCAGGCGCCGAGGGTTCCGCTCCCGTCGAGCACGTACAGGTGCAGGTCCGGCTCAGCCGCGGGCAGGGCTGCCACCACGGCGGCGAGGGCCTCCGGGGCACCGCTGCCGGGAAGTCCGACGAGGGCGAGGTGGGAGTGGCTGTGCGGATCCCACTGAAGCCGGCGCTGCACCTGTCGGTCGGGCAGGTCGATGACTCCCAGGGGCACCCCGGGAGCCTCGGCGGAGCTGTCGGCAGTGCTGTCCGGCTGATCGGCCGGTGGGAACGCGGCACAGGCTGCGGGGGTGAGACGGGTGGGAAGCGACGGCAGGACGGGGCGGGACGGACGAGGGGCAGCCACCCCGCCCGCAGCGGCCATGACCCCGGCGACCGCCCGTCCGAGCACGGTCGGCGCAGGCGCTGCCGCCCCGCGGGCATCGGCGGTGGCGCCGTCGGCGGTGTCCGTGCTGTCTGCAGTGCGGGTCTCCCGGGATGGTCCGCCGGTCTGCGGCTCTTCGAGATAGGTCACGACGTCCTGCCACCCGGGCGTGGCGCTCGTCCTCGGGAGGTCGGACGAGGACGCGACCTGCACGGCGACGGGCGGTTCGCTCCCACGGCGCAGGAACGCCCGGCCCGGGATGTCGACGGGGATGTCCGCCGCCACTCCGGAGCCGAGGAGGTCCTGCGACTCCATCGCGGTCTGGACCCGGAAGAGGATCGACGTCGTGATGTTCGCCCGCATGTCCGGCGTCACGGCTCCCTGCGCCCTCTGCGTCGCGAGCACGAGGTGCACGCCGAGCGACCGTCCGAGCGCGGCGATCCTCATAAGGTCCGGTACCGCGGTCGGGACGTCGTCGCCCAGCATCCGGAACTCGTCGATCACCACCACGAGCCGGGGCGGGCAGCCAGGCGGGATGATCCTGCGCAGCTCCTCCAGGTCCTGGGCGCCGTGGTCGGCGCAGAGACGTTCGCGGCGTCGCAGTTCCGCCCTCAGCGACGTCAGGGCCCGAGCCGTCGACTCCGACGACAGATCCGTCAGGCTTCCAGCGCAGTGGGGGAGTGCCGCGAGCGCGCCGAGGCCCGAACCGCCCTTGTAGTCGATGAGGAGGAGGGACAGCTGTTCTGGGGGTTGACCGAGTGCGAACCCGAGCACCAGGGTCCGCAGGAACTCGGACTTGCCGGAGCCCGTGGTGCCGACGATCAGGAGATGCGGCCCGTCCCTCACGAGATCGATCGATACGGGGCCGGTGCCGGACCGCCCGATGAAGGCCGCCGGACGCCCCGCGTCGGCCGTCGACCATCGGGCGGGGATCGACGACGCCAGGGTGTCCGGCCGGAGCGACTCGGACCAGAGGGAGACGGCGGGCGGCAGGGCTCCGGCGGCACATCCCACACCCGGGCGGCGGACGGTCACGGCGCCACGGGCACGTGGGGCCCCGGCGAGCGCTCGGGCGGTCCGCGCGAAGGTCCGCTCCGACACCCCGTCGGGAAGGAGGCGGTACTCACTCCCGTCGATGCGTGCCCGGGCGCCGTCGGCCGTGATCACCATGCCGGCGGACGGCAGAGCGGTGCTGTTCGTCGGTGTGTCGGCGGCGCTGTCGTCCGGTAGGAAACGGACGACGGTGACGCCGGAGCGGCGAGCGAACCTCGGTGGATCCTCCCCGATCTGGAAGACGAGCAGGACGTCCGTCTGCTCTATGATTCCTGCCAGCACCCGCGGGTCCTGCGTGAGCAGGACGTTCGGGAGGAACCGTGCAGGGAGCGGGAGGTGCCGGACCGGACCCCAGCACACCACGGGTGGCGCTCCCAGGAGGGGGTGTGCGACCTGCAGCAGCAGGGCACGCAGGAGGCCCATGACGGCCGCCTGCTCACCCGCTACCGTGAAGGATCGTTGTCGTGCTTCGTCGATACCCGTCCATCCGAGTGGGGGCACGCCGGCGCCACCGCGCGGATGGACGGGCACCACCAGCGGGAGATCGGCCAGGAGCGGCGGGGTGAACGTCGCTGCCGCGTGGCCGACCGCGAGGTTCGCCGGCTGATCGGCGGTGCCGAGCCTCAGCAGGATCGCCGGGGAGAGCGGCGGCGCGCCTGCCGCGGGCCGTACGGGGGCGTGGAGGCGGGCACGCAGGGCATCGAGGGCGGTCTGCCCCGGGTCGGGGACCGCAGCGACCCGCCGCTGCCGGTCCCGCCCCGCTGCGTCCCGCACCGTGTCCGCGAAGATGCGCGCATCCCGCCGGTGGGTGAGCAGGGGGACCAACCCGGTCACGGCCGACAGGGCGCTGAAGGCGAGGAAGAACCACAGCCCGGTGGTGACGGCGAGGACGACGCCGAGGACCAGCGGCAGCACCGCGGTGAGGACGAGGAGGCGGGACGGTCGTTTTGGAGGCTCCGACGCGACGGGCACGGGTTCGAGCACGTCCGCGGGAGAGACGTAGCGCCAGCTGTCGTCGTCGACCAGTTCTATGCGGCACCGGCTCCCGCCGAGAAGCAGGGTCGCCGACACCGTGATGTGCGCAGTACTGATCCGTTCCCCGTCGACGAAGGTGCCGTTCACGGATGACAGATCCTCGAGCACGATGGTGTCCCCGGCCACGGTGAGCAGTGCATGCCGCCGGGAGAGTGCGGGATCGGAGATCACGATGTCACAGCCCGCACGCCCGATCGTGTAGCTGCCGCGTGAGAGTGGGATCACCTGGCCGGCGTCCGGGCCGGCGTGGACGACGAAGGCGAGCGGAGGGACCCGCGCCCGCACGTCCCGTGCTGCAGGCGCACCGCAGACGATCACCGCGCCGTCCGTCAGGCGGCCCTCGCCTGCGGTCATCGCCGTCAGCGACGCGCCGTCGATGGTGAGCGGCCCCTCGTACCCTGCTGCTCCGAGCCGGTCGGCGAGCGTGGCGCCCGTGGGCAGCGCGAGCGTGTCGACGACGATCTCGCGGGCGGGGAAGGCGACCGGGGGAGCGCTGGTGAGCGTGACGTGCAGATCCATGGAGGCCTCCTGGGTTGGTGACTCTGTCCGAGGCTAGGGCGGAATCGGTCCTGTGCGGGCGGCGATCGATGGGTTGTGGACTACGGCCGGCCGCACGGTGCAGCGGTGGTGGCTGCAGGGCCTGTGAGCGCGGTGATGCGTAGCGCGGCATGTCAGGTCGGGTAGCCTTAAGCGGGCATGTCCGTGGTTCGAATCAATCCAGGAGCATTTGTGAACGTTGACCTCGTTGTCGTTGGATCGGGCTTTTTCGGCCTGACCATTGCTGAACGGGCGGCCACCCAGCTCGGCCTCAAGGTGGCCGTGCTCGACCGGCGGCACCACATCGGTGGGAACGCCTACAGCGAGAACGAGGCTCGCACCGGGATCGAGGTCCATCGCTACGGCGCCCACCTGTTCCACACCTCGAACGAGCGCGTCTGGGACTACGTCCACAACTTCACGGAGTTCACGAACTACGTGCACAAGGTCTACACCCGCCACAAGGGCGAGGTGTTCCCGATGCCGATCAATCTCGGCACCATCAACCAGTTCTTCCGCACCGCTCTCGGACCCGCCGAGGCCCGCGCCCTCATTCAGGAGCAGGCCGGGGAACTCGCCGGGACGGATCCGCAGAACCTGAACGACAAGGGGATCCAGCTCATCGGCCGGCCCCTGTACGAGGCGTTCATCAAGTACTACACGGGCAAGCAGTGGCAGACCGACCCGAAGGACCTGCCGGCAGAGATCATCTCCCGGCTCCCCGTCCGCTACACCTACGACAACCGGTACTTCAACGACAAGTACGAGGGTCTGCCCGTCAACGGCTACACGGCGTGGATCGAGCGGATGGCGGACCATCCCAACATCGACGTCCACCTCAACACGGACTTCTTCGACGAGGGCCACGACTACTCGCGCTCCAGCACCCTCGGCCAGGTCCCGGTCATCTACACCGGCCCCGTTGACCGGTACTTCGACTTCGCCGAGGGTGACCTCTCGTGGCGCACCATCGACCTCGAGGAGGAGGTCCTCCCGATCGAGGACTTCCAGGGCTGTTCGGTCATGAACTACCCCGACGAGGACGCGGCACACACCCGCATCCACGAGTTCCGGCACTTCCACCCGGAGCGCGACTACACCAAGGACGCGACCGTCATCATGCGGGAGTACTCGCGCTTCGCGGAGAAGGACGACGAGCCGTACTACCCGATCAACACCGCCGATGACAGGGCGAAGCTGCTCGCATACCGCGACCTGGCGAAGGGCGAGAAGTCGGTGCTGTTCGGCGGGCGCCTCGGGACCTACAAGTACCTCGACATGCACATGGCGATCGGATCGGCCCTCAGCATGTTCGACAACAAGATTGCCCCGCACTTCACCAGCGGGCAGAAGCTCGAGAGCGGCGGAGTAGACGCGTGACACAGAAGGCAATGGATACGACGACGGATGCCGTGATCGACGGCGATCTCGAATGGCACACCCTGCAGCGGATCGTCCTGCCACAGCAGAGCCAGATGGACACTGCTGCGCTGTACATGGACACAGGCAGTGCCTTCGGGATCCAGCTGAACACCAATGACGGCACTGCCGTCGGCGATGGTCGGACGACCGCTGGACCGGCCTCGGACTCGACGACGGAGCTGCATGTCGAGGACGTGCGGTCCCGTCGATCGACGTCCGTGCGACCGGGTGAACGAGTCTCGTTCGGCTCGTACTTCAACGCATTTCCTGCAAGTTACTGGCGGCGCTGGACGCATCTGCGGGAGGTCCGTCTTCGGGTACGCACGGACGGCTCCGGAGTCGTGTCGGTCTACAAATCGAATGCGCGGGGAGCCCTGCAGCACGTGGAGACCGCAAGGGTCGAGGGGAAGACCACAACCACCTTCGATCTGTCGCTTCAGCCCTTCGGGGACGGCGGTTGGTACTGGTTCGATGTGGTGGCAGGAAATGACAGCCTCGTGCTCAAGGACGCCGACTGGCTCGCGGAGGGCGAGGCACCTGAGCGCGGAAGTATCACGCTCGAGATCACGACGCTGAACAAGCCTGATTTCTGCCTCAACAACCTCCAGATCCTCGCCGAGAACCCCAGCGCGATCGAGGACGTGCACGAGATCCTCATCGTCGACCAAGGGACGCAGAAAGTAGCGGAACAACCAGGGTTCGACGCCGTCCGTGCTCAGTTGGGCGGAAAGCTGCGGATCATCGATCAGGACAACCTCGGCGGATCCGGGGGATTTGCGCGTGGCATGTACGAAGCCGTGGAGAATGGTAGTGATTTCGCGCTCCTTCTCGATGACGACGTCGTCGTGGAGCCGGAAAGCATCCCGCGTCTCCTGTCCTTCGCAACGCACTGCAAATCGCCGACGATCGTCGGCGGCCATATGTTCGACCTGTACAACCGGACCGTCCTGCACACCTTCGGCGAGATCGTGAACCCGTACCGGTTCCAGCCGGATCAGCCACTGCCCGAGCAGGTCCTCGGACACGACTTCGCCCGTGCCAACCTGAGACACACCCCGTGGCTGCACCGCCGGGTGGACGTCGACTACAACGGTTGGTGGATGTGCCTCATCCCCACGACGGTGATCCGGGAGATCGGGCTGTCGCTGCCGATCTTCATCAAGTGGGACGACGCCGAGTACGGACTCCGCGCGAAGAAGGCGGGCTATCCCACGGTCTCGATGCCCGGAGCAGCTGTATGGCACGTCTCGTGGATCGACAAGGACGACATGGTGGGTTGGCAAGCGTACTTCCACACCCGCAACCGGATCGTCGCTGCGCTCCTGCACAGCCCGTACGAGCACGGAGGGCGAGTCGTCCGCGAGTCGGGCTACTCGGATATCAAGCACCTCGTCTCCATGCAGTACCACACGGCGCGCGGCCGCGTCATGGCCATGCGCGATGTCCTCAAGGGGCCGGATCAGTTGCACGGGATCCTCAACACGAAGCTGCCCGAGATCCGCGCAATGGCCAAGGGCTATTCGGATGCACAGGTCGAGTCCGACCCCGATTCGTTCCCGACGCCGAAGATGGACAAACCTCCGCGCAACGGTCAGGGCTTCAGGGCGCCGTCCTACACCACACTCGTCCCATGGGCGTTGAAGACGGTTGTCCGGCAGCTCAGCTCGCCGGTGTCCTCCTCCAGCCAGGAAAGGCCCCAGGCGTTCATCGCCCACCAGGACAACAAGTGGTGGCGCATGTCGCAGTACGACAGTGCGGTCGTCTCGAATGCCGAAGGTACCGGTGCCTCCTGGTACCGGCGTGACCCTCGGGAGATGCGATCCCTTCTGGTTGAAGCCGCCCGCCTGAACGCCGAGATCCTCCGCCGTTGGCCCGCGCTGCGTGAGCAGTATCGCGAGGCACTGGAAGAGATCACGTCCTTCGAGTCATGGAAGAAGACCTTTGAGTCCCACTCGTCAAAGGGCAAATAGCGTGGCAGGAGCAGAACTGACGACGCCGGGATTCGGTGGCGGTCTTCGTGACGTCCTGCGCTCGCGCTACCTGCTGCGTCTGCTCGTCGCCAAAGAGCTGAAGGTCCGCTACCGGGGCTCCGTCCTGGGCCTCCTCTGGTCCTACGTCAAACCCGGAGTGCAGTTCGTTGTCTTCTGGTTCGCGCTCGGGATCTTCCTCGGCATGAACCGGAACACCGAGAACTATCCCATCTACCTCTTCTCCGGCATCGTCCTCATCAACTACTTCAACGAGGCGCTCGGCAACGCCGCGCGGTCGATCGTGGGAAACGGCGGACTGATCAAGAAGATCTACCTCCCGCGCGAGCTCTTCCCCGTCGCGTCCGTGTGGGTTTCGGCTGTCCACTTCGTGCCGCAACTGCTCGTGCTGCTGATCGCCTGCTTCATCGGTGGCTGGTCGCCGGGCCCGGTGCAAATCGCCGCAGCGTTCGCCGGGTTCGCGATCGTGACGATGCTCGCAGTGGGTCTCGGACTCTTCTTCGGTGCTGCGAACGTCTACTTCCGCGATTCGGAGAACTTCGTGGATATGCTCCTGATGATCGCCACCTGGGCTTCACCGGTCCTCTACTCCTGGACGATGGTCCGCGACGGATTGTTCGACGCCTTCGGAGCAGATGCTGGTGAGCTGCTCCACACGATCTACCAGATCAATCCGCTGACCATCGCCGTCGAGCTGTTCCATTTCGCCTTCTGGATGCCGACCACCAGTTTCCCCCGCACGGATCCGCTGCTGGCGGTTCCTCCGAACCTGCTCGACGTCTGGACGCCGATCGGACTGGGCATCGCACTCGTCGTGATCCTGGCGGGTCAATTCACTTTCCGGCGCCTCGAGGGCCGATTCGCTCAGGAGTTGTAACAGTGGCCATTGCAGTCGACGTGCAGTCGATCTCGAAGCAGTTCGTTCTCCGGCACACGCGCTCCATCAAGGAGGCTTTCGTCTGGATCGTGAAGGGGCGGAAGGGTGATCTCTCGCAGAAGTTCCATGCGCTCGATGGTGTCTCGCTCCAGGTCGAGCAGGGTGAGTCGGTCGCGCTTCTCGGTCTCAACGGCTCAGGTAAATCGACACTGCTCAAGCACATCTCGGGCGTCATGCTGCCGGACAGCGGCACTGTGCGGACCCGGGGACGAGTCGCCGGATTGATCGAGGTCGGCGCCGGTTTCCACCCCGACCTCAGTGGGCGCGACAACGTGTACCTGAACGGCGCCATCCTCGGCATGACGGAGGAGCAGATCAACGAACGCTTCGAGAGCATCCTCGACTTCTCGGAGATCGGCCAGTTCATCGATACCGAGGTCAAGTTCTATTCGTCGGGTATGTACCTGCGCCTGGCCTTCTCCGTCGCCATCCACACCGACCCCGAGATCTTCCTCATCGACGAGATCCTGGCCGTGGGCGACGAGCCCTTCCAGAAGAAGTGCCTGGAGAAGATCAAGGAACTGGGACAAGCGGGTAAGACACTCGTCGTCGTGAGCCATGACCTGGACCTCGTGTCGAAGGTCTGCCGTCGAGGCGTGCTCCTGGATCACGGACGCGTGGTGCTCGATGCGTCGGTGGAGGAAGCGGTAGCCGCTCTGAGGGGTCGTCATTAGGTCGACGATCGGCATGATGACCGGGCGTCGACCCCGATGAGCTGGGTAGAGACCATTCCTGTCATGGTCGCGACGCTGGCGACGTTCTTCGTACCCGGCTTCGTCCTGGCTCTGGTCGGACGAATGCGGGGACTGGCAGCATTCGCTGTCGCGCCCGCTCTGTCGCTCGGCCTCGGCGGTGTCGGTGCAGTCCTTTTCGGTTTCGCAGGAATCCGTTGGAGTTTGTGGACCTACCTCGGGTTCTCTGCGGTGGCGGTCCTGGCACTTGCACTACTGGCGCGCGTTCCCGTTGCGAGGAATCGTCCACTGGCCGGCGAAGCGGCGGAGACAGCGATCGTCGCCCAGCCCCGGGAATCACGGCCCTCGCGTCGAATGCGCCGTTTCGCTCCGTTGGCGGGCGTCCTCGTCGCCGGCATCGTCAGTTTCGCTCCCCTTCGAGACGGAATGGGAAAACCCGACTACCCTGCGCTGACGTGGGATTCCGTCTTCCATCACAGTGCCATCCGGTACATCATCGACACCGGGAACGGTTCGAGTCTCAATCTCGGAGCGGTAGCGACGACCAACGGAGAACCGGGCTACTATCCGGGGGCATGGCACGATCTCGTGAGCCTGACCGTCGGCCATCTGCCCGTGACGGTCAGCCTGAACGTCGCAGCCCTCGTACTGGGATGTGTCATCTGGCCACTGTCCATCGCCTATCTCGCGCGGGTCGCCTTTCCGAAGCTCACCTGGATGCCTCTGCTCGCTCCTGTCGTCGCGTCCGGATTCGTCGCCTTCCCGGCCCGCATGATCTCGTATGGCACGGTCTGGCCGGCGGCGATGGGGACGGCGCTGGTGCCTGCCCTTATTGCGCTGATTTTCGTGGTCACGTCGCGCAGCACGCACCCTGCAACCAGAATGCGACTGTCCGCGGTGTTGTCGATCGCTCTCGCCGGCGCGGCGCTGTGCCATCCCACCGCGCCCATCGCGGCTGTTTTCCTCTCCGCCCCCTTCCTCTTGCAGCGTTACGGAGCAGTGGTGGCCAGGTCGGCAGGGCGGGGGACGAAGGTGCGGGCAGCGTTTTTGGTGGCGGTGCCCGTGGTCGGAATCGCTCTCGCGTGGATAGCCGTGATGACTCTTCCCCGCCTGCGATCCGTGTTCTTCTTCGAGACGACACCAGTCGGTCCGGCAACGGACGCCATCGGTGCGGCGATCTTCGACACCATGCTCGCGCCCCTGTATCACGGGAACACCGAGCCGTTCTGGCTGGCCGGTCTGCTGGCTCTCACCGGAGTGACCATGACGCTGGTCCTGCGGGAGAATCGTTGGGTCTCCGTCAGCTGGACAATAAGCATCGTGCTTTACGTCGTCGCGGCAGGAGAGCAGACCGCGCTTCGGCCGCTGGTCGGGTTCTGGTATTCAGACCCGGTCAGGTTGGGAGGCTTGGTACCGATCTTCACGAGCCTGCTGGTTTCCTACGCCGTCCTGCGCACCATCGACGCCATGGTGTCGCTCGCGGCGCGTCGGAACGTGAAGTTACGTCGACCCGCAACAGCGACCGGGGCATCACTCGTCGTGCTCGTCGGGACTGCGGCGCTGTTGTACCCGCAGACGGCCGAGCTCAGGACCGAGGAGCGGACCGCCCGCCTCGCAGCCGATTACTCGGAACACCTCGAGTGGGATGACGGGCTTGCAAGCCTTCCGGAACTGGAACTAATCGAGCGGATGGGCGCCAGGTTGCCCGACGATGCAGTGGTACTGGGGGATCCGACATCCGGTGCGGCCCTCGTGTACTCACTAGCGGAGGTCGACACGCTCTTCAGGACAATGTCCGGGTCGTGGGACGCGGATGCCAGATACCTCGGTAAGAATTTCAACCGTATCGACACGGACCCGCGGATCTGTGAACTCCTCGATGAATATGGCGTGACCCACTTCTACGACGACGACCGCCGGTACCTGCCCGACATCGTTCATCGCCAGGATATGGAGGGCTTGACGATCATCGGAGTCGATCCCGAAGATCTCCGATTGGTCGACACCAGTGGCGATGGGGCGAGGATCTACGAGATAGAGGCTTGCGGGCCGTAACCAACAAACCGGTCGGTCACCCTGTGCGAAGGGGGCAGCTGTGAGCATCCGATGGGATCAGGGCTTGCTCGATTCCGCTCAGGCGGCTGACGCCGGAGCAACTACCTATAAGCTTGTCCGGGACCAACGGGGAACCGCTGGACGCAAACATGAAAGGCCTTACGTGAAGATTGCTGTCATTGCCCTGGGTAAGATCGGACTCCCGCTGGCGGTGCAATTCGCCTCCAAGGGTCACGACGTGATCGGGGTGGATGTCAACAGGGCCACGGTGGCTGCCGTGACTGAGGGCATCGAGCCCTTCCCAGGTGAGGCGCACCTTCAGGAGAAGCTGTCCGAACTCGTACCGGCGGGAAAGCTGCGAGCGACCACGGACTACGCCGAGGCCGTCCCCGACGCGGACGCGGTCGTCCTGGTCGTACCACTGTTCGTGGACGCCGAGGCAAGACCTGATTTCGGTTGGATGGACGCGGCGACGGCGGAACTCGCCCGGCACCTCACACCCAACACTCTCGTGTCCTACGAGACGACGCTTCCGGTCGGTACGACCCGCGACCGATGGAAGCCTGCACTGGAGTCCGGCAGCGGCCTGGTCGAGGGGAAGGACTTCCATCTCGTCTTCTCGCCCGAACGAGTCCTGACCGGCCGTGTCTTCGAGGACCTGCGCAAATACCCGAAGCTCGTAGGAGGGCTTTCTGCGGCCGGGGCGCGAGCCGCCGTCGAATTCTACGAGGCCGTCCTCGACTTCGACGATCGTCCTGACCTCACGCGTGGCAACGGAGTCTGGGACCTGGGGTCCGCCGAGGCATCGGAACTGGCCAAGCTGGCCGAAACCACCTATCGCGATGTCAACATCGGATTGGCGAACCAGTTCGCGCGCTACGCCTCCACCGTCGGGATCGACATCTACCAGGTGATCGAGGCGTCCAATTCACAGCCCTACAGCCATATCCATCAGCCGGGCATCGCCGTCGGGGGGCACTGCATCCCGGTTTATCCTCGCCTGTACCTCTGGAACGACCCGTCGGCCACCGTCGTCCGGGCAGCTAGGGAAGCCAACGCGGGTATGCCGGACTACACCATCGGCCTCCTCGAGGGCGCCTACGGACCACTCGACCAGGCTCGGGTGGTCGTGCTCGGGGCCGCCTATCGAGGAGGTGTCAAGGAGACGGCTTTCTCCGGTGTCTTCGCGGCCGTCGAATCCCTCGAGTCCCGCGGCGCGCTTCCGCTGGTGCATGACCCGCTGTACTCGGACGAGGAACTCGCAAAGCTGGGATTCACGCCCTACCACCTCGGAGAACCTGCTGATGCCGCCGTCGTGCAGGCGAACCATGCCGAGTACGCGGAGCTGTCGCCGGCAGACCTACCCGGCATCAAGGCGTTCATCGATGGACGCCGCGTGAGCAGCGCCGACAGGTGGGACAGTGTCACCTACCGCGTGATCGGCAAGGCCTAGAGCAGGAGCGCCCGTAGCAGGCCCGAGGAGCTGCGGACCGGTGCTTCCGAGCATCAACTACCAGGAAGGGAAACATCGTGAGCTATATAGCTGACACTGCCGATGTCTCGCCCGATGCAACCGTGGGGGAGGGGTCGAAGGTCTGGCACCTTGCCCAGGTGCGCGAGAACGTACGACTCGGCGAGAACTGCATCGTGGGCCGTGGTGCCTATGTGGGTACCGGCGTTGAGGTCGGGGCGAACTCGAAGATCCAGAACTACGCCCTGGTGTACGAGCCCGCCGTGCTGGGGGAGGGCGTCTTCATCGGCCCGGCCGTGGTCCTGACGAATGACACCTATCCCCGCTCCATCACACCCGAGGGAGACCTCAAGAGTGCTCACGACTGGGTGCCGGTGGGAGTCACCGTCGAGCGAGGCGCGGCGATCGGCGCACGAGCGGTATGTGTGGCTCCCGTGACCATCGGCGCCTGGGCCACGGTCGCTGCGGGGGCCGTCGTCACCAAGGACGTCCCGCCGTACGCCCTCGTTGCGGGTGTACCGGCGAAGCGGATCGGCTGGGTCGGCCGTTCCGGCCAGCCATTGCGCGCAGAAGATGGCGTGTGGGTCTGCCCGCAGACCGGAGACCGGTACGAGGAATCAAACGGATCACTGACACCAGTAGAGGTAGAAGCATGAGCAAGGGATTCATTCCAGCAGCAAAGCCGATCGTCGGCGATGACGAGCGGAAGGCCGTCGACGCGGTCCTCCTGTCGGGCATGCTCGCCCAGGGCGCCGAAGTCGCCGCGTTCGAGGAGGAGTTCTCCCAGGTTCTCCTAGACGGCCGTAGCGCCGTCGCGGTGAATTCGGGCACGGCAGGCCTCCACCTGGGGCTCCTGGCCGCGGGCATCGGTCCCGGCGACGAGGTCATCGTCCCCTCCTTCACCTTCGCTGCGACAGCCAACTCGGTGGCTCTCACGGGAGCCACGCCGGTCTTCGCCGACATCGAACTCGATCACTACGCGCTCGACGTCGAGCACGTGGCCGGCCTGATCACCGAGAAGACCAAGGGCATCATGCCGGTCCACCTGTACGGTCATCCCGCAGATGTCGTGGCGCTCGGCGCCCTCGCCGACCAAAACGGTATTGCGCTCTTCGAAGACGCCGCCCAGGCTCATGGGGCGTCGCTCGCCGGGCGCCGAGTCGGCACGTTCGGCGATTTCGCCATGTTCTCCCTCTACCCCACCAAGAACATGACCTCGGGGGAGGGTGGAATGGTGTCCACCGGCAAGCCAGAGATCGAACGGCGACTTCGGCTGCTGCGCAACCAGGGCATGGAGCGCCAGTACGAGAACGAGATCGTGGGTTTCAACGCCCGTATGACCAACCTGCACGCGGCCATCGGAAGGGTCCAACTGACCAAGATCGACGGCTGGACGGCACAGCGACAGTCCAACGCGGCTTTCCTCACGGCGAACATCGAGGGCGTCGAGACGCCGAAGGTCGCGGACGACGCGGTCCACGTGTATCACCAGTACACCGTGCGGGTGGATGGCGACCGTGACGCCTTCGCCGCTGCGCTGAAGAACGAGTACAACATCGGATCAGGCGTGTACTACCCGATCCCGAACCACCGGTTGCCCTCCTTCGCCCGCACGGAGGACCTTCCCAACACGGAGACCGCAGCCAGAGAGGTCCTTTCCCTGCCGGTCCACCCCTCCCTGGACGCGGAGGACCTGGACAGAATCGTCACAGCGGTTAATGCACTGGCGAAAGCAGGTGCATAGAGCATGGCGAACCTCAGGGTCGGGCTCATTGGTCTGGGGATGATGGGTCGGCACCACGCCCGGGCGATCCGCGAGGTCGAGGGTCTTGAACTGGTCGCCTTGGCCGACGCCTATGGTGACCCCCACGGCGCGGCGGGCGATCTCCCGCTCTGTGCGTCGGTCGATGAACTGATCGCTCACGACCTCGATTTAGCGGTGTGCGCTGTTCCCACCGGTTTTCACGAGTCGGTCGGGCTCGCACTCGCCGCGGCCGGCGTCCACACATTGGTGGAGAAGCCGATCGCAGACACGGTGGAGGCCGGTCAGCGACTCGTCGACGCGTTCGAGGGTGCCGGCCTGATCGGCGCGGTGGGACACATCGAACGCTTCAATCCTGCTCTGCAGTCGCTCCGGGCACGTCTCGAGGCCGGTGACCTCGGTGAGGTGTACCAGATCGCCACTCGCAGACAGGGACCATTCCCTGCCCGCATCGCCGACGTCGGAGTGGTCAAGGACCTTGGCACCCACGACATCGACCTGACCGCATGGCTCGCACAATCGCGTTTCGCTTCTGTTTCTGCGCGAACCAGCACCCGCTCCGGCCGACCACACGAGGACATGGTCAGTGCCTCCTGCGTGCTGGAGAACGGCGTGATCACCAGCCATCTCGTGAACTGGCTATCGCCCATGAAGGAACGGCTCACGGTGGTGACAGGAGAGAAGGGTGCCTTCGTGGCCGACACCCTCACTGCTGACCTGACGTTCTACGAGAACGGGACCTTCACCACGGAGTGGGAGGCGGTCTCCAACTTCAGGGGCGTCTCGGAGGGTAATATCACGCGCCTGGCACTCACGAAGCGGGAGCCGTTGCGCTCCGAGCTGGAGGCCTTCCGTGATGCTGCACTCGGTGTCGCCGACAATACCGTGACGATGAGGGAGGGCCTGGATACGCTCCGTGTCGCAGAGGCGATGCTCGATTCCGCGCGTTCCCGAACCACAGTCGACGTTTCATGACCCATCTGAAGATTGCCCTTGCGAGCCGGATCTTCGAGCCCGAGTCCGGAGCAGCTGCTTACCGGCTGAGTGCAATGGTTCGAGAGCTGAGGGCCTGCGGGCATGCTGTCACCGTTTTCACAACCCATGCCCCGGGCGACCGATCATCCGGCAAGCAGGTCCGGCGGTGGCCCGTCCTGCGCGACAAGAGCGGCGCAGTCAGGGGCTACCTGCAATACGCGAGCTTCGACCTGCCGTTGTTTTTCCGCCTCCTTCTTGCACCCCGTTACGACATATTGATCGTCGAGCCGCCGCCCACGACGGGCGCGGTCGTGCGCGTCGTCAGCTGGCTGAAGCGATCCCCATACGTCTACTTTGCCGCTGACGTTAGCTCCGTGGCGGCGGAGGGCATCGGAGTCAACGCTGCGGTAGTTCGTCTTCTCCGAGTAGCCGAGCGGTGGGTGCTGCGCGGCGCGCGCGGAGTCCTATCGGTCTCCAGTGGCGTTTCGTCGCAGATTCGGGAGCTGGCAGGTCGGGACACTCCCATCCACGAGGTCGGAACCGGAATCGACACGGAACTTTTCACGCTGGACGGACCACGCGCGGAGATAGGTCCGAAGACGTTCGTCTATGCGGGAACGATGTCGGAGATCCAGGGAGCCGGCGTCTTCGTGGAGGCGTTTATGAAGATCCATCACGAACACCCCGAGGCCGCGCTGCTGATGTACGGTCACGGCGTGGAAGAAGAGCACCTGAGAACGATAGCTGCGGAAGCCGGGGACCAGGTTCAGTTCCGCGGGAATGTGACTGGCGAGACTGTGGCGGCTTCTCTGCGCTCGGCTCTCGCAGGGCTTGCCTCCGTTCGCCCCTCCCGGGGCTACGACTTTGCTTTCGCTACAAAGGCCTTGGTGAGCCTGAGCTGCGGAGCGCCGGTGCTCTATGCTGGGGTCGGACCTTTGCGCGACGTGGTGAGCGAGAACAACCTCGGCTGGGCCGTCGACTGGGATCCGGACGCCGTAGCCGCCGTCATGAGGCTGATCCTTGAAGTCGGCTTCGACGATGCCCGCCGGGCAGAAATCTCCGCCTGGACATCCGCCAACTACCCACTGGCAGCGGTCGGTCGATCAGCGGCTGGCGCGGTCGGCGAATATGCGGGCAAGTCTCGCCCCGAACGACGCGCAGGTTGATGGACATGTACGACGCCAAAAGAGTGGGTTCCCGGTGAAAGTGATCGCCGTGTCCACCTGGTACCCCTCACCTCAGGCACCTACTGAGGCCCCGTTCAACCATGAGCATGTCAGAGCGATTCAGGCTGGGCACTCCGTTCGGGTCGTTCACGTTCGCCTTCGATCCTCGGCCGATGCCGTTACTGAGATATACGACGGCGTGAGTGTATCCAGAGTGTCGCTCGACCTGAGGCGTCCCCTAAGTGTCTTCGGGGTGTTCAGGTGCATCCGACGTGAGATGAAGGAGGCCGACGTCCTCCATTCCATGGCCTTCTCGACGATCCTGATGGTGCTCCCAGTGTGGCTGACCGCACGGGTACCTTGGGTCCACACCGAACACTGGAACGGGGTCACCAATCCGGCAAGCGTCGGTCCACTGTGGCAGCGGCTCGCATGGCTGAGGTACCTCCTGCGGTTCCCGCACATCGTGACAGGAGTCACCACAGAACTGGCAGAACGGCTGCAGGAGTTCTCCCGGCCGCGTTCGTCGATGGTTGTGCCGTGCGTCGTCGAGAACAACCGCGCCCTACAAGCGTGGCCACGGGGGGAGGCCCTGCGGCTGGTGGCAGTGGGCGGGCTTTTGCCGCGAAAACGACCTTTGCTCGCTGTGGAAACGGTCAAGTGGCTTACTGATCGAGGAGTGAATGTGAGGCTGGACTGGATCGGCTCAGGACCGCTTGAATCCGAAGTACGGAATTGCGCTGCAGAGGCAGGATTGTCGGACCGCGTTCAGCTGCGGGGTGCAGTGCTGCCGGACGAAGTCTTCGCCTGCATCGAAGAAGCAGACCTTTTCTTCCTACCGTCGGAACAGGAGAACTTCTTCACGTCGGCCGCGGAGGCGCTCTCGTCGGGACGCCCAGTGGTGGCTGCCGTCGCTGGTGGGTATGACGACTACTGCGACATGACGAACAGCGTTCTCGTGGAGCAACCGTCGGCGGAGAACCTCGGTGTGGCGATCAAGGAAGCAGCTGCCCTGCTGGATGGGCGCACACCGGCAGACATCGCGGTTCCCATTCGGGAGCGCTTCAATGCCCGCGTGGTCGGCAACTTGTTCGCGGAGGCCTACGCAGCCGCCACCGCAAGCTCGGGTCGCGATGATCGTTCGGGAGGCCTCTGATGGACATGGATCCCGGGTCCGTCGATAAGCAGGCGCAGGGGCCGTTGGTCGACATGGTGATCGCGGTACACAGCGCATCGCGCCCTATCGGGAAAGCAGTTCAATCGCTCGTCGACGGCGGGCTCGCGGCAGGGCGGGCCGGTGGACTGAGGATCACGGTGGTTTGCCACAACATCCCGACGGCGACGATCGCTTCCCAGGTTCCAGTGCGCAACCGAGCCCTCGTACGGTTCCTTGAACTCAGCGACGGGATCGCGAGCCCCGCCGGGCCGCTCAACTACGGAATCGCCCACGCGACCGGCCGGTACGTCGGCGTCATGGGAAGCGACGACACGGTCGAACCTGGATCGATTTCAGAGTGGCTGTCCGTCGCTGAGAAATATCGGTCGGATGCGGTCATTGCCCCGGAACGGCATGCCGACGGCCGTATCATTCGCACACCGGTGCTCCGGCCGGCCCGTCGCCGCGACCTGCACCCGATCAAGGACCGGTTGTCGTACCGCACGGCTCCGCTGGGGTTGATCCGCCGGAGCGAGATCACGAGACTCGCCCTGCGCTTCACACCGGGCTTTCCAACGGGCGATGACCAGGAGTTCACGTCCAGGCTGTGGTTCGGCGGAGGCCGTATCGACTACGCGCGAGGGTCTGGACACTACGTGGTGGGAGCTGCGGCAGCCGATCGGGTCACCTTCGCCCGCCGCCCCGTCGCAACGGAGCTGGAGTTCGCCACAGCGTTGGTTCAGGGCGACTGGTTCAAGGGCCGGAGTGACGCCGAGAAACGGGCGATCCTCGTGAAATTGGTGCGGGTGCACGTCTTCGGCCTGGTGCAAACCCGGTTCGATTCGGGAGGCTGGTCCGCGGGCGACAGGGCGGACCTGGCACGCATCCTCTCGATACTCCTCACGCACGCCCCCGACGCCCTCGAACCACTGAGCGTCGCCGATCACCGACTCGTACGCGCCATCCGGGATCCTTCGATTCACTCCGAGGAACTTCAGCGGCGTGCGATAGCGCGGCGCCGGTTCGGTCGCCTGGACACGTTGCTCCCTCATTCGCTGAAGGCAGGGCTGAACGCTGAATCTCCGCTCCGGTTCATGCCCGCAGCCGCGCTGCTGCGCTGATGGTGACGTGTGCTTCAGCTGTCAGCTTCAACCAATGACTCGAACACTCCGGCGGCGCGTCGCCGGTTCTCTCGGATGTAGTGCCGAATGATCGAATCGCGCGCCACAATGCTGCCCAACCGATTGGTCAGAAGTTCAGCGCGGCGCCCCGATTCTCTGTAGCGCGTACAGGCATCGGCAAGATCAGCGAGATCATCGGTAGCGCTGGCAGCCTCGGCAAGCTGGGCATCGCGCCGGCTGAGCGCTCCGAGCGGACCCTCTGCGAGCGTTTCGATCTGCTGCTGCAACCTCCGCCACGCGTGCGACTCCGTGGCGTTCCACAGGCTCCCCGGCTCAGCGGAAGCGGGAGAGATATGTTGAGTTCCGCGCAGATCAACCTCACCGCGCCGGAGCAGCGCACCGATACCGTGGATGCGCATCAGTTTCAGCGCTATTGAACGCCGGTGGGTCAAGGGAAGAGCAGTCAACCAGGCCTGCGCGCACAGCAGATTCAGCCAGCGGAACTCTTCATCGAGGGGTAGGAGAGCCGAGGTCACCCGCCCTTCAGCGGCATCATCGGTCTGACGGTAGGCAGCACTGCCGTACGGATAGGTGATTATGTGTCCGCTGAAGAAAAGCTTCAGGGTCGGTTCGAGGTCTTCCCCGACCCGCAGGCCCTCCGTGAAGCGGAACCCGATCTGTTCCAATGATGTTGTACGCAACAACCCATGCGGAAGACTTCGGGTGGCCAGGCCGTCCTTCACCGGATCGAGGATGTCCGGTCTGCTCGGTCGGAGCGAGGGAGTTGCGAGAATGTTCCCGCCCGGGCTGCGTATCGGGGCCAGGACTGCGGCAGCTCCCGTGTCCCGGGCGCGAGTGACCCAGTCCGCGAGCGCACCATCCTCGAGGAAGTCGTCAGAGTCGACGAAGGTCACGAATTCCGCTTGAGTCCCAGCGAGGGCGAAATTCTTTGGACCAGCGGGCGAACGCAGCCCGTCGTGGTACTCGCGGAGCGACACGTCGGCCGTCGTCCGGGTCGACCCAAGCACCCCTCGAACTGCCGCAGCCGGGATGTTGTGGCACGCGACAGTGACGCGCAGCGAAATGTTCAACTCCTGCAACTTCTGGCGTTGGATCAACAGTGACCCGACCGTCCGCCCGATAGGACGAGCCGGATCGTGGACGGGCACGATCGCTTCGATTGACCCGTTGCTGGATCCTGTCTGGTGAGAGGCAACACTCATCAGGCGACGCGCTCCTTGAAAAAATGGGCAGAGTCACAACAGTATCGGTTCGGTACGACCCCCATCGCCGGGCAGGCGCCGGTGCTGTGGGTGACCCCTGCCACCCGTGACGGCTGACATAATGGGAATATGCCCGCCCCGCGTCTGCTCATCATGTCCTTTTCCCCTCTTCGTTCAGATGCAAGGATACTGAAGCAGATCGCACTTTTTGGCGGGCGCTATGAGGTCGTGACCTGCGGGTACGGCGAGGCACCGGAGGGCGTGCAGAGCCATATCGAGATCCCCTCCGACCTCGAGGCATGGCGGTACAACCGAGCCGCCGTCGTCGTCCGGGCGTACCAGCGCGCGTACTGGAGCAATCCAGTGGTCTCGCTCCTGAAAGCTCGCCTGCAAGTCGGCGAATTCGACGTTATTCTCGCCAACGACATCGATACTGTCGGTCTGGCGCTATCACTTAAGCCCCGACGTGGCGTCCACGTCGACCTGCACGAATACTGCCCGCGGATGAAGGACGATCTCCTGCAGTGGAGGGTCTTCGTGGCTCCGTTCATGCGCTGGATGGTGCGGAATTTCGCGCTTGAGGCTGATTCCGCGTCGACTGTTGCGGGACACATCGCTGACGAGTACCGGAAAGAGTTCGGGCTGTCGGCCTCGGTGGTGACAAATGCTGCTCCCTATTCCGATTGTGTGCCGAGCCCCGTCGGGGCCGCTATTCGACTTGTCCACTCTGGCGCAGCCCAGCCGAACCGTTTCCTCGAAGTGACTTTGGATGCCATGGACGCGATCAAGGGCAACGCGACCCTGGACCTCTACCTGACGCAGAACACCGGTCCCTACTTCGAATCACTGCGGACCCGTATAGCCGGGATGCGGAACGTCGTCCTTCACCGTCCTGTGCCGTATTCGGATCTGACAGAGACACTGAACGGATATGACGTAGGAGTTTTCCTGCTTCCGCCCGTCAACTTCAATTACGCCTGGACGCTTCCCAATAAGTTCTTCGATTTTGTTCAGGCTCGGCTGGGCGTGCTGATCGGGCCTTCGCCCGAGATGGCAGCCGTGCTCAGGGCGAAGGATCTGGGAGTCGTGACGGAAGACTTCACGGCAGGCGCCCTTGCGTCAGCGATCGACGGCCTGACGGCCGAGGCCGTCGCGGGCTACAAGAATGCTGCTGCTCGTGCCGCCAGGGAGCTGTCGGCCGAGGAACAGGTCCAGGGATGGACTCACGCTGTTGACGTGCTCGCGGGAACTCGAGGTGCCGAATGACCGGGACGAAGGTTCTTCAATTCAACGATTGCGCGTTCGTCGCGCGATCAATGGTGTCGGCTGCAGCAAGGGTGGGATTGCGCTGGGACTACCTGTCGCCAGCGCAAGTACGACCAATGAAGCCCGTAGTAGGGGGACCGCTTCGTCAGAAAGCAACCTATGGCCCGTACTGGGCACGTCGCATCGTATCCGTGTTCCGGGCGGAGGTGGTGCACGTGCACTATGGCACGTCGGCTCGATTGCTGACCGACCCGGGCGTGCCGCAGCGACCCTACGTGCTCACTCTTCACGGATCCGACATCCGCCGGCAGTGGAAAGACCCGAGGTATCACGACGAGATACAACGCGCCATAGATAATGCTGCCCACGTCTTCTATGCGAATAACGACACCCAGGAAAATGCGCGGGCCGCTCGGGCTGATGCTGAGTTCCTTCCTGCTCTCATTGATGCATCCAAGCTGCCCCCATGGTCTCCTACTGAGACGGAGCCAACCATTCTCTTCGTATCGCGATGGGATGCGGACAAGGGAGTCCATCGTCAACTGGAGCTGGCTGCCGCACTGTCGCGTGCAGTCGGTACCCGGGCACGTCTAGTCGGGCTCGATTGGGGGCCCGGAGCTGAACAGGCGCGACGGGCCGGGGTCGAACTGCTGTCGCGCATGCGGCAGGCGGAGTTTCACGGGTTGATGGCACGCACCCATGTCGCCATCGGTCAGGCTACGGACAACTTCGCGACGAGCGAGTTCGAAGCCCTCTCCATGGGACTGCCGATGGCTGCTCTTGGCGCGCGCATCGGCAGGCCGGACGACGGCACTGTGCCTCCAGTCATGGAGGGTTCGGTGAACGATGTCGTCGCCCAGGTGCTGGAGGCCTTGGACGACCCGCAGCGAACTTCGAGTCGACTGGGCAGTTCAGCCTGGGCGCTACCGCGGTACGACGCGGGCTCGTACGTTTCGATACTCGAGTCGCGCTACCGTGAGGTCGCGCAGTCGGCTGCTTCGGCGAACTGAATCGAGACTTCCCGGAGACTCCGGTTATCCCTTCGAAATCGGTTGCTCGCTCGAGCTGAGTCCGGCTAGCGAGGCCTGCTCGGCGAAGTCGGTGTTGCTCGCTACGACCTCGTCGAATGTACCTCGGCTCACGATTGAGCCATCCTTCATGAAACACACCTGGTCGCTGTGCCGGATGGTGGAGAGACGGTGGGCAACCGAAATGACCGTGATCTCGCCGTGCAGTTCTCGAATTGCGGCTGCAACGGCCGCCTCCGTGGCCGTGTCGAGGGCACTGGTCGCCTCGTCGAGCACCAGGATGAGCGGATCGACGTAGAGAGCGCGCGCGATACCCAGGCGCTGGCGCTGACCTCCGGACAGCGCAAGGCCCCGTTCCCCGACCCTTCCATTTATACCGCCGGCCCTGGCTTCGACTGTCTCGAGAAGCTGGGCTTTGCGAAGCGCTTCGCGTACCTTCTGCTCATCGAATTCCCCGCTCCACGTCAAAGCTACGTTCTGCGCGATCGAGCCGTCGAAGATCGCGACGTCCTGGGGGACGTAGCCCACCCGCGACCTCCAATCCGCCAGAACTGCTTTCAGCGGAACGCCATCAAGCTGCATCGTTCCGGCTGAGGGTGTCAGTAGTCCCAGCAGAATGTCGATGAGGGTCGACTTCCCGGCACCGGACTGGCCGACGATACCGAGGGACGATCCAAGGGGGATCTCGAGGTCTATGCCACGCACGGCTGCAGATGATGCGCCAGGGTAGGTGAATCCGACGCCTTCGAGAGTCAGGTTTCGCGGCGCGGCGCCAATCGATCGGTGACCGATGTTCTCATCCCGGTCACTGTAGGAACCGGTGCGCTTGATGTCCTCCATCACGACGGTGGTGTAGGGAAGAGTCGACTGGGTCAGGGTCAACTGTGATTGCACCGCGGTGAGGGACGGCACCATCTTGAAGCCGGCGATACCGAAGATGGCGACTGCTGCAAGTGCATTCTCGAGCCCACCGAAGAAGAACGACACTGTGCCAATGAGGAGGAAGCCGCCGATCAGCGCCATGTCGACGACGAACTTCGGAACGGCTGCCAGGAAGCGGATATTCGAGCGGGAGTGGGCGGCGCGCGAGCGGCTCGCGTAGACGACATCACCCACCTCTTCAGCCTTGTCGCGAAGGGTGATCTCCTTGAGCGCGGAGATCATCTCGGACACGAGGGTGGACATGCGCATGGCCGCGTCCCTGTTGACGCGGCCTGCCTCGAATGATTTCTTGGTCAACCACAGGTAGAGCACTGCAGCAATCAAGCTCAGGTAGATCAGGGTGACCAGGGCGGTCAGCGGCTGCGTCGCTACGAGAATCCCCAGAACGGCCAGGAAGGACAGGATCTGCGACGGGATGGTGACGGCGGGAATTAGGACCCCGGAGATCGTGTTGGCGATGCCCACGTCGATGAGACGTACAAGTTCCGCCGTCGATCGCTTCATGCGTTCGGTCCAGGGCGAGCGGATATAGCTGTTGAACAGGTGCGTCCCGATTTCCAGTTCGAACTGTGCGAACTTGCGGGTCGAGACCCACTGCATCCAGATACTGACGAAAGACTTCACAATCATGAGGGCCGCGGACGAGACCAGTAGCCCCAGGCTGAACTCCTGCGAGACGGTCCCGAAAACGGGGAGGCTCACAGCGCCACCGCCAAGAATTTGAGTCATGACCACCGCGAAAACACCCAGCGCCGCTGCCTCGACCAGGGACAGGACGGAGAGCGCGACACCGAACACGATGATGAACCGGCGCGCGTTGGCAGGAAGAAGGGGCATGAGTTCGCGCAGGACGCGAAAAAGTTCTTTCATCGGTTCTCCGAAGCGGCGGGGGAGGAGGTCGTGCCCGCATCGGGCACACGCCACATTCTACGTGTGTCGCCTCCGTACGACTCCCGGGTCTGTCTATGCCGGCCGCGGGTGCGTGAGAGGATGACCAGCATGCCGGATACCACTCGCGTGACGCACCTTTTCGACTGCGCAGACGTCGGTTCGGCGCTCGTCTCCGAGGGGCGCCGGCAGAACCAGCCGTGGCATCAGATCCAGGGCCCCTGGGCGCGGGGAGGGACGAGGGGAGCGTACTATCGCTTCCTCGCGGAGCTCGCGGCGAGGTACCCACGCACGGAGTTGTGGCACGTCCATATGGGCGGGCGCGCGCGGTGGGCCCGCGGGCGCTTCGCGCGGCCGTATGTCCTGACCCTGCACGGTACGGATATCAGGGAGAACTACTGGCAGGCAGAGCACCACGAGCAGATCGCCGAGGACATCGACCTCGCGCAGCACGTCTTCTACACCACGCCGGATCTGAAGGAGAAGGCCGAGAAAGCGCGCCCGGACGCAGAATACCTGCCCGTCGCCCTCGATCTGGGAGTGATTCCCGACTGGGCCCCTGCTTCGCGTCCGCAGGTGGTCTTTCCGTCGCGCTGGGACAGATCGAAGGGCGGAGACGACCTGCTGGCGATGGCTGCCAGCGTCGCGCACGCAGTCGGCGATCGAGCCGAGCTGGTCGGTATCGACTGGGGTGACCGGGCCGCGGAAGCGGCGGGTCTCGGCATCCGGTTGCTGCCGAAGATGAGCCAAAAGGAGTTCCTCGCGACGCTGGCCCAGGGACACGTCGCCGTCGCGCAGACGGGAGGCGCATTGGGGGTGAGTGAACTGCAGGCGATGGCGATCGGCGTTCCGCTGGTCTTTCCGGATCCCGTGGACGGGTATCCGCGCGGCGGCGAAATGGGAGCGATCGTCGTGGAACGGCGGGACGCCGGCACGGCAGTTCTCGAAGCCCTCGCTGATCCACGGGCGACGTCGGAAAAGGTGGGCGGTCGGGTCTACATTCGCCGACACCACGATCCCGCCGGCATGACCGAACGATTGAGGGCTGTGTATGCCCTGGCTGCGGGGAACCCGGCGGGGAAGAGGACGGCATGACGTCTGACGATCGGGTCAAGCCGCACCTTCTGTATGTTGCCTTCGCCTACCCTCCCAGCACGGCATCGTCCGTGTATCGGTCCCTGGCTGTACCGAATGCGTTCGCGCAGGCCGGATGGGACGTCACCGTTCTCACGATCGACGGCGAGACCTGGTCGGAGATATCCGGCCTCGACACCGAGCTCCTGGACTCGGTCGACCCGGCGGTCAGGGTTGTCCGGATCTCCGACGGAGGTTCCGAGGAGCGTGCGAAGGGGAATCTGCGTGCGTTCCCGAGGCTGCGGGTCGAAGCGCCATACGTGTGGGAGCGACTCCTGTCCCTGCGCAGCACGCGCTCCTTCCCGGAAGCGTTCCACGGGCTGTGGCTCAAGCCGGCATCAGCAGCTGCTCGTGAGATCCACCGGGAACACACCGTCGATCTGGTCATCGGTACGGCGAGCCCCTACGTGTCGTTCGCGGTCGCGCGTTCCCTGCCAGGGGTTCCCTATGTCATGGACTACAGGGATGCATGGGCTTTCCATACCTTCACCGGGCGACAGAACTTCTCGCCGGATTCCCGTAAGGGGAGGCTGGAGTCGGCGTTCCTTCAGGACGCCACGCAGATCTGGTTCGTCAATGATCAGATTCGCGACGAGTACGCCCGCCGCTACCCCGTTGCTGGCTCGAAGATGCGCGTGGTTCCCAACGGATTCGACCCCCAGCCCGGCCACTCGAGGCCTGAGGTCACGTCAGTCCAGAAGCCCTCGTTCGGGTACCTGGGAACGCTCCAGCATGAGAACAATCCGTTCGAGGAGCTCCTCGACGGGTGGGTCGACGCGTTCGGTCTGACCCCCACCAGAGACGTGCCCGCGGCCACAGCACAGATCCGCGGAAAGCTCAGTTCTTCGGGCAGCGTGTCTCCGCAGCTGCTCCGCAGACTGGACGGGGTCCGGCAGCACGGATTCGAGTACGGCGGGCCTGTGCCCAAACGCCAGGTCTCCCGGTTCTACGGAACCCTGGATGCCCTGATCCTGTTGCTTCCCTCGGGTCGTTACGTCACCGGAGGGAAAACGGCCGAGTACCTCGCGACAGGTCTTCCGATCGTCTCCGTGCACGAGTTGAGCAATGCGACCACCGACATGCTGCGGAACTACCCTTTGTGGTTCCCTGCACACGAGATGACGGCGTCCGCGATCAGCGTAGCTCTGCGCGAATGCGCTCAGGAGCTCAGCAAGCCGGACGAGGCACGGTGGGCCGCCGCCTGGGACTACGGCCAGACTTTCCTCCGCTCGACGATGATGGCTCCGGTGATCGAGGAGCTGACTCGATCCATCGGGGGCTCCCGACACAGAACGGTGGAAAGCAGAGCGGACCACCGGGTGCGCTTCGAACTCACCGCAGCGTCCACCCCTGCAACATCAGGAGGTCGCGGCATTGGTTCCGCCACCATCGGCGCCGACAGCCTGGCCGGCGGGACACAGGCGAGAGTCCTCGTGGTGATGCAGGAGGGGGGCACGGAAGTACTTCAGGATCTCCGCTCCCGGATCGGGTCGATCGATGGGATCACCGTGTCCCTGGTCGCCTTCGTCGCGAACGAGGGCCAAATCGGCACTGAAATCCGGACTCTCTCCGCCGCGCAGGCGGGATTAGCCGAGCGGTTGAGCCGGCGGCTTGCCGCCGCGCCGAGCATCCCGGGGGTGGTGGGGCGGCTACTCTACGACAACCTGCGTTCACGAAGGTTCGCCCGGTCCGTCCTAGGGGACGACGTGTTCATGTCGGAGGTGCTCGCGGCCGATGTCGTGATGGCAGGAGATTTCGGTGCGACGCGAGCCGTCTGGCAACTGAAATCCCGCACCCGGGCGGACCTCGTCGGGGGTGCGGTGGCTCTGGTCCACGTCTTGAGGAACCGGTAGAGGTCGACGATCGAACTCGGACGATGCGAATCCGCAGGGGATTGGTCTGACTCGGAGCTTCTCCCGGTCGGCCGTGGGAGCGGTGCCGTCGCACGGGTCCGGACGGGGGTGGACGGCGCACCGTGCGATACTGGAGAGGTGAGTCGCACTTGGATTGTAATTCCCCTGTTCAACGAGGCTCCCGTCATCGGCTCGGTAATCAGTGACCTCCGCAAGGCCTTCCCGTATATCGTCTGCGTGGACGACGGCAGTACCGACAGCTCGGCTGCGGCGGCACGAGCCGCAGGGGCGGTGGTCGTCCAGCATCCAGTGAACCTCGGGCAAGGAGCGGCGCTCCAGACGGGCTTCGAATACGCCCTGGAAGACCCCGAGATGTCCTCCGTCGTGACGTTCGACGCGGACGGTCAACATCGGGTGGCGGATGCCATAGCCATGGTTCGGAGGCTCGAGTCCGGGGAAGCCGACGTCGTGCTGGGTTCGCGGTTCCTCGATGGCCGCACGAAGATCGGATCGGTCAAGCGCCTGGTACTCCGAACAGCGGCTCTACAGACCCGGATGAGTACGGGTCTCGCTCTGACGGACGCCCACAACGGGCTGCGCGCCTTCAACCGGAACGTCGTAGGGCATCTGCATCTCACGCAGAATCGCATGGCCCACGCTTCTGAACTGATCCAGGTGATCGTCGCTCTCAAGCCACGATGGACCGAGCACCCGGTCGAGATAATTTACACGGACTACTCGAAAGCAAAAGGGCAGTCCCTCCTCAACTCTGTGAATATTCTCGCGGATCTGCTTTTTAGGTAACTTGATGATAATTCTTCTGCAAATAGTGCTCGTCCTCGCCGTCATCTCCTTCTCGGTGGTGCTCATACGCGGAGGGTTGAATGCGAAGCATATGGCCGTTCGTCGGATCATGGTCCTATTGTTCGCGGTGGTCGCGGTCCTCTCCATATTCTTCCCTGCAATCCTGACGCGATTGGCCGGTTTCGTCGGCGTCGGTCGCGGAACGGATCTCATGCTCTACGCCTTCATCGTCTCGTTCCTGGTCTACATCTCCACCACCCACCAACGCTTCCGTCAGATGGAAGGCGTCCTGACGAAGCTCTCGAGGCGGATCGCGTTGGACGAGGCAGAGCGTCCTTGGGAAGGTAGAGCTGCAGGGCAACTCTCGCGGACCGCACTTGCCGATGATTCCCGAGACCAGTCCGTCGAAGGAGCCTAGCCGGAAGTAGCAGCTGATCCGCGGAATCAGCGCTCTCTCGTCGTGATCGGTGGAGATCAGTAGGATCCCGACAGCGGACCGGGACTGTCTCCGGACGCGTGAGCAGGAATCGCAAGGACATATTCCTTGCATGCCGGCAAGCAGGGTCACACCAAGCACGGTCCGCTCGTCCGTTCTGTCGGATTGAAGAGACGTCCCCTGCATCATGCAACCGGTCACTTCGGTCGATTCGGGGCGATGGGGTTTCCGTCCGCGCTGCTCCGCGCACTGTATCGACAGCTCTGCCGCGACAAACTTCCGTGACCTATGAGAGCCCGGTTCCGAGGGACCCGCCTGTGCCGCTCCTCTATCACTGCACAGCGAGGCGCGGTGTGGGTGGAGCAGCTGAGGCGTGTGTGTGAAGCCGGAGGTGGAGACGCAGGAGGCCGAAGGGCTGCGCTAGCCCCTCGGCCTCCTGCTCGACTGTGTATGTTCAATTCCGTGATGCCGACTGACGCTGCTCGGCGCTGCATCAGTCGGGGTCATGCTCGGCTGTCAGAGGTACCGGATTCGGGTGCCGGTGGCGGGGGTCCAGGTGATGGTTCC
>NZ_JBZCNG010000005.1:0-327880 GCF_058269195.1 Arthrobacter sp. TJ-240 | reverse complement strand
ACCGGTGGGGCCTCGACCCCTTTAACCCCCCACCACCCCAACACCCCCCCACACCCCACACCAGGCGCAACCCGGCCGGCGGACACACCAGCAGCGGTACGCGACCGTGCGATGCTGCCGGCGGCGCGGCCGGGGGCCGAGGGGAGGGTAGAGCTGTGCATCACATCTTCGGCAACCACCGGTGTGGATGAAGGTCCGGTCCGGGCTTCGTGGTTCCATAGATGGGTAGGACCCACAGCAAAATAGAGACCCGCCGGCGCTTCTTCGCCGGCACCTGACGAGAGGACCGCGCTGCCATGGCTGAGCAGGAGCACACCGCTGGACGAGACGGGGAGTCCCGCCGGCCGGGAGGTGCGGACCGCGGAGACCAGGGTGGGTCGGGCCGGGCAGGCCGTCATTCCTGGGGGTCGAAGTCGGGCGGTCACCGCACGCCTTCCTCCACGGATGGTGCGGACCAGGACCGCAGCTCCGGCTCACGGTCCTCCTCCGGCCAGGACAGGGCCGAGCGGGGTGCTCCTCGCGACGATCGTCGGGCTGCGCGCCCGGAAAGCGGTGCGCGAGGCTCCGGCAGCAGTGGTCGGCCTTCGGGCGGGCGGCCTGCCTGGAAAGGCCAGTCCGGAGCTGAGGGTCCGGGTCGCACCGGCGGTTCGTCCGAACGTGATGCCCAGGGCACGAGCCGCGACCGGGCGGCGTACGGGCGCGACGACAGGCCTGCGTACGATCGCGGTCCGCGGGCAGATCAGGAACGCGGCGGCACCTATGGCCAGCGCGACGACCGCCCGAGGCGCGACACGGATCGCCCGGCGCGGACGTCGGATCGCGCCAAGGGAGGATCCGACGGCGGCAGGGGCGCACAGCTGCGAGGTTCTGCGTCCCGTGGAGGGTCAGCGGCAGGGTCTGCGGCGGACAAGCACTCACGGTACCCGGGTCGCGGTGGAGCACCGGCGGATCGCACGACAGGCGGTGCAGAGAAGCCCTGGAAGTCCCGCAACTCCTCCGACGGCCGTGCCGGCAGCGACCGTCGCGCAGGCGGAGGCTCCGACTCCCACCGCCGTCCCGGGGATCGCGAGGACGGTCGCGGCGCAGGGCCCCGTGCGGACGATCGCCGAGGACCGCGAATGGACGAGGCCTCATTAGCGCCCCGTCCGCACAACGCGCGCGATCTCCGCAGCGCCAATCGCCCGGACCGGGAGCGGTCACCTGAGATCGACGAGGACGTCAAGGGCGACGAGCTGGACCGAGTCACCCGCGCCCAGGTGCGCAATCTCGAGGAACGCAGCGCTCTGTGGGTCGCCAAGCACCTCGTCATGGCCGGACGGCTCCTCGACGACGACCCCGAGCTGGCGTTCCAGCATGCGCTGGCTGCAAGCCGTCGTGGCGGCCGTCTCGCCGCCGTGCGTGAGGCCGTGGGCGTGACCGCGTACGCTGCAGGGCACTACGGCGAGGCTCTCCGCGAATTCAGGACCTTCCGACGCATCAGCGGCTCGAATGTGCACCTGCCGGTCATGGCCGACTGCGAGCGGGGGCTCGGGCGCCCTGACAGGGCGCTGGACCTTGCGCGCAGCGAGGAGGCGGCGTCGCTGGACGCCGCAGGCAAGGCCGAGCTCGCGATGGTCGTCTCCGGGGCGCGGACGGATCTGGGTCAGCTCGACGCGGCCGTCTCGGCGCTGGAGATCCCGCAGCTGGACCTCCAGAGGGCGTTCTCCTTCAGTCCGCGGCTCTTCCGTGCCTACGCCGATGCGCTCGACGCCGTCGGGCGCTCCGGCGAGTCCGATAAGTGGCGGCGCCAGGCTGGTGTGGCCGAGCGCGCGCTCGGACTCGATGACGAGCTGGAACCCGACATCATCGATCTCGGCGAGGACGACGATCCAGCACCCGTGCCGGTCCCGCGCGTCGCCGACCTCCTCGGCTCACCGGCCTCGGCCGGCGCCACCGAGGCCGTGGAGGACACAAGCGACGGAGTCAGCGCCGGAGAAGGACATGCGGCCGACGAAGACGACACTGCAGGTGACAGCGCAGTCGACGATGGTGACACCGGGATCGACGTCGGCACCCGCGACGCCGCGAAGCCCGAGCCTGCCGTCGGGGACGAGGACGAGGAAGACGCTGATCCGGCGACCCACCACGACGGCGAGGTCGGGCCGGGGGCGGACAGCGTGCCATCGGGCGTGCAGCTCCCGATCCCGGTCGACGGTATGCCCTCCGATGCTGTGTCCTCCGACGAGGAGCGCGACATGGCTCAGGAGGACGACCCGACGGAGAAGGGTTCCGGCACCGCGTCTGAGGCCGCTCCTTCGTCCGCGGCGCCCGGCGCCGCCGATGTCGATGCGACGGATGATGCGACGGTGACGGTCGATGCGACGGTGACGGTCGATGCCGTGCCCGTCGGCGAGTCCGCGGCGCCGGTCCAGGCACTCCAGACCGAGATGCTCTTCAGCATGGACGACTCCGGGACCGCCGGGATCGCCGACACCGGGCAGCAGACCCGAGGATCGGAGCCGGCCCTCGCCGTCCAGTTCTCGGAGCCGGTCACGGATACGGACGCGGCTCCAGGCGACGCAGCAGCGGGGACCGCATCGGACGATGGTCCCGAGGCCAGGACGGCCGCGCCGAAGCGCAAGCGCGCCACCGAACCCGCGGGGATTCAGGACGACGGCGTCGATGACTGAGCACGCCACAACCGCGGAATCCACCGCGGAGCGCGCCGCCGGGCGCCTGATCGACGGCTACGACGGCGTCCTGGCCGACCTCGACGGCGTGGTCTACGCGGGGCCGCATGCGATCAACGGCGCGAGGGATGCCCTCGAGCGCCTCGCGGGCGAGGGTAAGAGCCTCGCCTACGTGACGAACAACGCGTCGCGGTCCTCCGAGCAGGTCGCGGCGCACCTGCGCGAGCTCGGCGCCCCGGCGACGGCCGACCAGGTGTTCGGCTCCGCGCAGGCCGGCGCCGAGCTGCTGGCCGGCCAGGTGGCAGCAGGCTCGACAGTGCTCGTCGTGGGGAGCGAGACCCTCGCCGATGCCGTCCGGGCGCAGGGACTCGCCGTCGTCGCCTCGGCGGACGACGGGCCGGACGCCGTCATCCAGGGCTTCGCCCCCACGGTCGGCTGGAAGGACCTCGCGGAGGCCGCCTACGCCGTCGCCGCCGGGGCCACCTGGGTCGCCACCAACACCGACATGTCCATCCCGCAGGAGCGGGGCATCGCTCCCGGGAACGGCACGCTCGTGGCCGCCGTGGCCGCTGCTACCGGGAAGTCGCCGTCGATCGCGGGTAAGCCCGGCGCCGCGCTGTTCGAGACCGCGGCCCGCCACTCCGGCGTCGATCGCGCCCTCGTGATCGGCGACCGGCTCGACACCGACATCCTCGGCGGCAACCGCGCGGGCATGGCGACAGCCCTCGTGCTCACGGGTGTGGACACCGTCCGTACCGCCCTCGCTGCGCACGTGGCCGAACGACCCGTCTACCTCATCGAATCCCTCGCGGACCTGTACGAGCAATACCCGGCGATCACGGTCGAGGACCGGACCTACGCCTGCCGCGGGGCGACAGCCCGGGTGACGGGCTCCATGGTGACTGTGAGCGGGCGCGAGGACGACCTCGACAGCTGGCGTGCAGCCTGCGCCGCCTGGTGGGCCGCGCATCCCGACACGGCGCCGGAGTCCCCTCCCGAGGTGGGCTTCGGGACCGCTGGCTAGGCTGGAGGACGGACACACGATCGACACGGGACACGAGAGGACGGCGACGGTGCACGACAGGATCGAGGCTCCGGCCGGCAGTATCACGGGGGACACGCACGTCGACGCGGTCCTGCAGGCTCTCGACCGGCTCGCGCATCTCCCCGTGACCGAGCATGCCGAGGTGTACCTCGACGTGCTCGAGCGCCTGGACGGGGAGTTGAACCCCGAGGAGAGACTCCGACGGACGGGAGCCCATGGCTCGCCTTGACCAGGAACTCGTGGCGCGCGGGCTCGCGCGGTCGCGATCCCATGCCGCCCAGCTGATCGCGGCGGGACGGGTGCTGCGTGAGGGTGTCGTGGCCCTGAAACCCTCGGCCCCGATCCTCCCGGCGGACACCCTGCTCGTCGAGGAACGGGGCGAGGAGTACGTCAGTCGTGCCGGCACCAAGCTCGACGGCGCGCTGCGCGCCTTCCCGGCAGTGGACCCGGCAGGCAGGCGCTGCCTCGACGCCGGTGCCTCGACGGGCGGATTCACCGACGTGCTCCTGCGACGCGGGGCGCGCGAGGTCGCCGCCGTCGACGTCGGGCACGGCCAACTCGTGCAGCAGTTACGCGACGACCCGCGCGTGCACGTCTTCGAGGGCATGAACGTCCGCCACCTCGACCCGTCGGCGATCGGCGGCCCGGTGGAGCTCACCGTCGCCGACCTGTCCTTCATCTCCCTCCGCCTGGTCGTGGACGCGCTGGCCGGCGCCACCGTTCCCGGCGGCGAGCTGCTCCTCATGGTGAAGCCCCAGTTCGAGGTGGGCCGCAGCGGACTCAACCGCCTCGGCGTCGTGACCTCGCCCGAATCCCGCCGCCGCGCCGTCGCCGGCGTGGTGCGCAGCGCGCTTGCGAGCGGCCTGCTGGTCGCCGGGGTCGCTCAGAGCGGTCTGCCCGGCCAAGACGGCAACGTGGAGTACTTCGTGTGGATAAAGGTGCCTGCCGACGGATTGGTGCCTAGGATCGAGGGGGAGCTGGACCGGTTGACCGACCAGGCACTGCATGCGCTCTTCCCACCGCCCGGCACGGCCCGCCCCACAGATCAGACGGAGCTCGATGAGTAGACGAATCCTGGTTCTTGCGCACACCGGCCGCAGGAACGCGATGATCGCCGCGCAGGAAGCGTGCACACGCCTCCACGACCTCGGGCTCCAGCCCGTCATGCGGCCCGAGGAGCTCGCCGACCTCCAGGGGGAATACGGGGCCCTCGTGGCCCCGGCCGAGGCGCTCGGCGACGGCGTGGACTTCGGCGACGTGGAACTCGTCATGGTCCTCGGCGGCGACGGCACCATCCTGCGGGCCGCCGAAATGGTCCGGGATGCGGACATACCCCTCCTCGGCGTCAACCTGGGGCACGTGGGCTTCCTGGCCGAGAGCGAGCGCGCCGATCTCGAGGAGACGGTGCGATGGGTCGCGGACCGCAGCTACACCGTGGAGGAGCGGACCACCATCGAGGTGGTCGTGTGGCAGGGCGACACGATGCTCGGACAGAGCTGGGCGCTCAACGAGGTGGCCGTCGAGAAGGCGGACCGTGAGCGCATGATCGAGGTGGTCATGGAAGTGGACGGCCGCCCCGTGAGTTCCTTCGGCTGCGACGGCGTGGTCCTTGCCACGCCCACCGGCTCCACCGCGTACGCCTTCTCCGCCGGCGGGCCGATCGTCTGGCCGGAGGTCGAGGCGCTCCTCATGGTGCCCATCAGCGCCCACGCACTCTTCGCGAAACCGCTCGTGGTCGCGCCCACATCGGTACTCGCGGTCGAACTCCTGACCCGCACCGATGCCGCCGGCGTAATGTGGTGCGACGGACGCCGCAGCATCCACCTGCCGCCCGGCGCCCGTGTCGAGGTACAGCGCTCGGAGCGCCCCGTCCGGCTGGCCCGCACACGTCAGACACCGTTCTCGGAACGGCTCGTCCGCAAGTTCGAACTACCCATCCAGGGCTGGCGCGGCCCCGCGAAGCACCAGGACGGACCCCAGCGATGATCGAGGAGATGCGGATCCGCGACCTTGGCGTCATCACCGACGCCACCCTCAGCCTCGGGCCGGGCCTGACCGTCGTGACGGGTGAGACCGGCGCGGGAAAGACCATGGTCATCACGGCGCTGGGCCTGCTGCGGGGAGCACGGTCCGATGCCGGCGCCGTCCGCCTGAACGCGAAGTCCGCCTCCGCCGAGGCCGTGCTGCGGCTCGAGCCGGGCAGCCCGGCCGCCCTGAGGGCCGCCGAGGCCGGGGCCGAGCTGGAGGAGCACGACGGCGTGGCCGAACTGATCCTCGCCCGCACCGTGACGAGCGAGGGCCGCAGTCGCGCGTACGTGGGCGGCCGGGCGGCCCCCGTGGGCGTCCTCGCGGAGCTGGGGGACGAGCTCGTCGTCGTCCATGGGCAGTCCGACCAGCTGCGGCTCAAGGGCGCGCCCGCCCAGCGGCAGGCCCTGGACAAGTTCGGCGGCAAGCCTCTCGAGGAGGTCCTCCATGGCTACGAGGACGCGTTCCACCGGTGGCGGGACGCCGTCGCCGAGCGCGATCGGCTGAGGAGCGAGGCGCGTGAGCGGCTCCGTGAGGCCGAGGGCCTGGAAGCGGCCCTGACGGAGATCGGCGACCTCGACCCGCAGCCCGGGGAGGATGCGGCCCTGAAGGCGGAATCGATGCGCCTCGGGAATCTCGAGGAGCTCCGCACAGCCGCGCTCGTGGCCCATCAGGCGCTCGTGTCCGAGGACATCGGAGCGAGTGCCGACGCGGTGTCGCTGGTCGACGAGGCGAAGCGCCAGCTCGAGGCGGTCGCCGAGCACGACGCCGACCTCGGGAAGCTCGCCGAGCGGCTCGCGGAGGTCGGTTACCTCCTGGCGGACATCTCCGCGGAAGTGGCCGGCTACGGGACGGCGCTCGATTCCGAGGGCGCGGGCCGGCTCGAGGAGGTCGAGTCGCGACGCGCCGCGCTGTCCGTGCTGACCCGGAAGTACGCTCCGACCATCGACGAGGTCCTGGCCTGGCAGGAGGACGCCGTCAAGCGCCTGCTCGAGCTGAGCGGCGACTCCTCCCGGGTGGAGGAGCTCGACGACGTCATCACGGGCCTCGACAGCGAGGTGCACGACCTCGCGGCAGCCCTGTCGTCGCTGAGGAGGGCGGCGGCGGAGAGTCTCGCCGAGAAGGTCAGCGACGAGCTGACGGCCCTGGCCATGCCCGACGCACAGCTCCTCATCGAGGTGACGCCCTCAGAGTCCCTGACCGTCCACGGCGCCGACGACATCGCGTTCAACCTGCAGCCGCACCCCGGTTCCGCGCCGCGCGCGCTGGGCAAGGGGGCATCGGGCGGCGAGCTGTCCCGCGTGATGCTGGCCATCGAGGTGGTCCTCGCGGCCGTCGACCCCGTGCCCACCTTCGTGTTCGACGAGGTGGACGCCGGGGTCGGAGGCAAGGCCGCCGTCGAGATCGGCCGCCGGCTCGCGATGCTGGCCGAACACGTCCAGGTCATCGTGGTGACCCACCTGCCCCAGGTGGCCGCCTTCGCCGCACGTCACATCCGCGTCACGAAGAACGTCTCCCGCGACGGCGACGGGGGAGGCGTGACGGCGAGCGACGTCGAGGTCCTGCCCGATGACGAGCGGGTGCGCGAGCTCGCCCGCATGCTCGCCGGCCAGGAGGACTCGGCCTCGGCACGCGCCCACGCCGAGGAACTCCTCGCCGATGCCGCCCGCACAACCGGTCGGTGATAGCCTTGAACTCCGTGGCGCAGCAAATAAACTCCCGGTTCCTGAAATCCGCAACGACCAAGCACATCTTCGTGACTGGCGGCGTGGCCTCCTCTCTCGGCAAGGGACTGACGGCATCCAGCCTGGGTCACCTCCTGAGGGCGCGTGGCCTCTCCGTGACCATGCAGAAGCTCGATCCCTACCTCAACGTGGATCCCGGCACGATGAACCCGTTCCAGCACGGCGAGGTCTTCGTGACCGATGACGGCGCCGAGACGGACCTCGACATCGGCCATTACGAGCGGTTCCTCGACGAGAACCTCGACGGGTCGGCGAACGTCACGACCGGCCAGGTGTACTCGACGGTCATCGCCAAGGAGCGCCGCGGGGAGTACCTCGGCGACACCGTGCAGGTCATCCCGCACATCACGGACGAGATCAAGCGCCGTATGCGCCTGCCGGCCGAGGCCGCGCCGGGCAGGAAGGCCCCCGACGTCATCATCACCGAGATCGGCGGCACCGTCGGCGACATCGAGTCGCAGCCGTTCCTCGAGTCCGCCCGGCAGGTCCGCCAGGACGTCGGCCGGAACAACGTCTTCTTTCTCCACGTCTCCCTCGTGCCGTACATCGGTCCGTCCCAGGAGCTGAAGACCAAGCCCACCCAGCACTCGGTCGCCATGCTGCGCTCCATCGGCATCCAGCCCGACGCCATCGTGATCCGCTCCGACCGCGAGGTGCCCGCGGCGATGCGCGAGAAGATCGGCCGCATGTGCGACGTGGACCTCGACGCCGTGGTCAACGCGGCCGACGCCCCGAGCATCTACGACATCCCGAAGACCCTGCACGCCCAGGGCCTCGACGCGTACATCGTCCAGGCGCTCGACCTGAAGTTCAAGGACGTCAACTGGAGCAAGTGGAACAAGCTGCTCGAGGCGGTCCACAATCCGAAGCACCAGGTCGAGGTGGCCCTCGTGGGCAAGTACATCGACCTCCCCGACGCCTACCTCTCCGTGACCGAGGCACTCCGTGCGGGCGGCTTCGCGAACAAGGCCAAGGTCACCATCAAGTGGGTGCCGTCCGACGAGTGCCAGACACCGGAGGGCGCGAAGAAGGCCCTGGCCGGTGTGGACGCGATCTGCATCCCCGGCGGCTTCGGGATCCGGGGCCTCGAGGGCAAGCTCGGCGCGCTGACCTACGCCCGTGAGAACGGGGTCCCCACCCTGGGCCTGTGCCTCGGACTGCAGTGCATGGTCATCGAGTACGCCCGGAACGTCGTGGGCCTCGAGGGTGCATCCTCGAGCGAGTTCGAGCCGGACACGAAGTACCCCGTCATCGCGACGATGGCGGAGCAGCTCCACATCGTCGCCGGCGAGGGCGACATGGGCGGCACCATGCGCCTGGGCCGCTGGGAGGCGAAGCTCCAGGAGGGCTCCGTCATCGCGGGTACCTACGGCAAAACCACCGTGTTCGAACGGCACCGCCACCGCTACGAGGTGAACAACGAGTTCCGCGACCAGATCGCCGAGGCCGGCCTCGTGTTCTCCGGGACGACGACGGACGGCCAGCTCGTGGAGTTCGCCGAACTGCCGAAGGATGTGCACCCGTACTACGTCTCCACGCAGGCCCACCCCGAACTGAGCTCACGCCCCACCCGCCCCCACCCGCTGTTCGCGGGCCTCGTCAAGGCGGCGCTCGAGCGCCGCGGCGCGAAGGTCTGAGCATGGGACTGCCCGGGCCGGGAAACGCCGCGTTCAGCGACGAACAGAGCCCGCGCCGGTTCCTCGGGGCCACCACGGTCTATGAGGGGCGCGTGTGGGACGTGGTCAGTGAGCAGTTCAGCCTGACCGACGCCGGTGAGGCGATCACGCGGGACTTCATCCGGCACCCCGGGGCGGTCGCCGTGCTGGTGCTCGACGACGACGGGCAGGTCCTCCTGCTGCGCCAGTACCGCCACCCGGTGCGGATGGCGCTCTGGGAGATCCCCGCCGGGCTCCTCGACGAGGACGGCGAGGACTTCGTGGACGCCGCCGCGCGCGAGCTCGCCGAGGAGGCGGACCTCACGGCGCGCCGGTGGCACGTGCTCGTCGACCTGTTCCTGTCCCCGGGATCGTCCTCCGAAGCCCTCCGCGTGTACCTGGCGCGGGGGATCGGTGACGTCCCGGAAGCCGACCGGCACACGCGCACCCACGAGGAGGCCGAGATCGAACTGCGGTGGGTGGACCTGGACGCCGCCGTCGACGCGGTGCTCGAGGGGCGTATCCACAGCCCGTCCGCGGCCGCCGCGATCCTCGCGGCCCGCGTGGCGCGCGAGAACGGGTTCGCCGACCTGCGGCCCGCCACCACGCCCTGGCCCGAGCACCCGAGCCAGCACGCGACGTGGCCGCACGGTGCCGTGCTCGAGGGCTGACGTCCGTGCCGGAGCCGGCGCCCGGCGACGGGCCGCTGTCGCCCCTGATCAGGGACTACCTGCAGCACATGTCCGTGGAGCGCGGACTGTCCGTCAACACCCTCTCGGCCTACCGGCGTGACCTCCGCCGCTACGAGGCGTTCCTCGATGCGCGGGGGATCCGCGTGGTCCCCGCGATCACCCGGCACGACGTCTCCGCATTCGCGCAGGCGGTCGCCTCCGGAGAGGACGGACTCTCGCCGCTGAGCCCCCGCTCGGCGGCCCGCACGGTCGTCGCCGTCCGGGGCCTGCACCGGTTCTGGGCGCTCGAGGGGATCACCGAGGGCGATCCGGCCCGGGACGTCCATCCGCCGATGACCGGGCAGCGGCTCCCGAAGGCGATCCCGGTCGCGGACGTGGTGCGCATCCTCGACGCCGTCGACACCTCCACGCCGTCGGGGCAGCGCGACCGCGCGCTGCTCGAGTTCCTGTACTCCACCGGCGCGCGCATCAGCGAGGCCGTGGGCCTCGACGTCGACGACGTCTCCGTGAGCGGTGCGCTCGACGGGCCGGCGGTCGTGCGGTTGACCGGGAAGGGCTCGAAGGAGCGTCTCGTCCCGGTGGGCTCGTACGCCGCCCGGGCCGTCGACGCCTACCTCGTCCAGGGCCGGCCGGGTCTGGCGGCGAAGGGCAAGGGCAGCCCGGCCCTCTTCCTCAACGCGCGTGGCGGTCGCCTGAGCCGCCAGAGCGCATGGACCATCCTGAAGGCCGCCACCGAGCGGGCCGAGGTGAAGCGGGACGTCTCCCCCCACACGCTGCGGCACTCCTTCGCCACCCACCTGCTCGAGGGCGGGGCGGACGTCCGTGTGGTGCAGGAACTCCTCGGGCACGCCTCGGTGACCACCACCCAGGTGTATACGCTCGTCACCGCGGACACCCTGCGCGAAGTCTATGCAGCGGCGCACCCCCGGGCCCGTGCCTGAGCCGGCGGACCAGTCGGGGGCTGTTCCGGCGGACCAGCCGCCGGGTCAGCGGGTCGGAGTCCCCTCCGGACAGGAGCGGCCCGGCGAGTGGATGACGGTCGACGGCGTGGCCTACCGCTGCGTGGTGCTGTGCGTGCTGTTCAGGACCGGTGCCGCCCGTGCGGACGGCGCGTCCCGGGAGGTGCTCCTCGGCCTGAAGCGCACGGGCTTCGGGAGCGGCCGCGTGGTGGCGCTCGGCGGCAAGATCGACGGCGGTGAGTCCGCCCGGGAGGCCGCGGTGCGGGAGGTCCGTGAGGAGAGCGGCATCGACCTCCCGCCCGCGGACGTGCTCGCTGCCGGCCGGATCACGTGGTCCTTCCCGGCCCGGCCGGCGTGGAACATGGTGGCGTTCCTCTTCACGGCCGAGGCCGGCGCCGCGACGCCGGTGGCCAGCGAGGAGATCGAGCCCCGCTGGCATCCCGTCGACGCGATCCCCTGGGACGGCATGTGGCAGGACGCCCCGCACTGGGTGCCGCTCCTGCTCGAGGGGCGCACCGTCGATGCCGCCATCGTCATGGACAGGGACAACGAGGGTGTGGCCCGCGCGGTCGTGCGCTGATCCGTTCCGCGTGCGGGGAGGTTCAGCCCACGTGCCGCTCGTCAGGTCCGTCGTAGAGGCTGAGGGGCCGGATGAGCGAGTTCGACGCCGCCTGCTCCATGATGTGCGCCGTCCAGCCCGTGATGCGTGCTGCGATGAAGAGCGGCGTGAACATCTCGGTGTCGAAGCCCATGAGGTGGTAGGTGGGTCCGGCGGGGTAGTCGAGGTTGGGCTTGATCCCCTTGGCCTCGTCCATCGCCGTCTCGAGGCCGGTGTACAGGCCGAGGATCTCCCCGCGTCCGAAGTACTCGATCATCGCGTCGAGCGCGGACTTCATGGTGGGGACGCGCGAGTCGCCGTGCTTGTACACGCGGTGCCCGAAGCCCATGACCTTCTTCTTCGCGGCGAGGGCGTCCTCCATCCAGGCCTTCGCCCGGGCGGCGGCTTCCTCGCGGGTCTCGTCCTCCCGGATGCCGATCTCCTCGAAGGTGTGCATGACGGCCTCGTTCGCGCCTCCGTGGAGCGCTCCCTTGAGGGCGCCGATCGCCCCGGTCACCGCGGAGTGCAGGTCGGAGAGGGTCGACGTGATCACGCGCGCCGTGAAGGTCGAGGCGTTGAAGGAGTGCTCCGCATACAGGACCATCGACACGTCGAACGCGTGGACCACCTCCGCGGGCGCCTCCTCCCCGAAGGTCATCCACAGGAAGTTGGCGGAGTAGCCGAGGTCCTCGCGGGGCTCGACGCGTGCCTGCCCGCGGCGGCGCCGCTGATCGTAGGCGACGACGGCGGGGAAGACCGCGAAGAGGGCCGCCGCCTTCTCCCGGTTCGCCTCGGGCGCGTTGTCGCCGGCCAGCGGATGGCCGGCTCCCAGCACCGACACCGCGGTGCGCGCCACGTCCATGGGGTGCGCGGTCAGCGGCAGGAGGTCGATGGCCGCGACGACCGTGTCCGGGAGGGACCGGTGCGACCGTTCGAAGGCGTCGAAGCGTGCGCGCTGGCCGGCGTCGGGCAGTTCGCCGTTCCAGAGGAGGTAGGCGATGTCCTCGAAGTCGCGGTGGCCGGCCAGTTCCTGCACCGGGTATCCCCGGTAGAGCAGCGAATTGGTGTCCGGATTGACCTTCGAGATGGCGGTGGTGTCCACCACGACCCCTGCGAGCCCTTTGTGGATCTCCGGTTCTGTCACGGCTGCTCCTTCTCTGCGTTCGGTGCGTCGGATGCGGATGCGGATCCGGATGCGCGTGGACGGACGCCGTCCGGCACCTCGAAGTTGAACACGGAGGAGTCGAAGCGGTTGTACCCCTCGTAGTCCACCAGGTCGTAGAGCCGGCCGCGCGTCTGCATGTCGCCCACGACGCCTTCCTGCGTGCCGTGGGCCCTGATCGAGTCCAGCGTACGCTCGGCGGCGCCCATCGCACTGCGCAGCAGGGTCACCGGGTAGATGACCAGGGTGACGCCCACCTCCTGCAGCTGGTCGACCGTGAACAGCGGGCTTTTGCCGAACTCGGTCATGTTGGCGAGGATCGGCACGTCGACGGCGTCGCGGATGGCCCGGAACTCGTCGAGGCTGCGCATGGCCTCGGGGAAGATGGCGTCCGCCCCGGCGTCGACGAGCGCGCGGGAGCGTTCCTGCGTGGCCTCGAGGGTGTCCGTGCCGCGGATGTCGGTGCGGGCCATGATGAGGAAGTTCGGGTCGCGGCGGGCGTCGGCGGCGGCACGGATGCGCTTGACGGCGGTCTCCAGGTCGACGACGTTCTTCCCGTCCAGGTGGCCGCACCGCTTCGGGTTGAACTGGTCCTCGATGTGGCAGCCGGCGAGGCCTGCGTTCTCGAGTTCCTGCACGCTCCGGGCCACGTTCATGGGTTCGCCGAAGCCCGTGTCGGCGTCGACGATGCACGGCAGGTCCGTCATGCGTGCGATCTGCCCGGCGCGGTGCGCGACCTCCGTCAGCGTGGTCAGGCCGATGTCCGGCAGGCCGAGGTCGGCGGCGATCACGGCGCCGGAGATGTAGACGCCGTCGAAGCCTTTGTCGCCGATCAGGCGGGCGGACAGCGGGTTGAAGGCCCCGGGGAACTGCTGCAGGCTCCCGGAGGCCAGCCCGTCCCGGAGGTCCCGGCGCTTCTGCTCGGGGGTGACGCTCGAGTACAGCACGGCGCCTCCTACAGCAGTCCCTGCGGCGCGCCGGCCGCGTCGACGAGACCCGGGCGGGCCACGATGTTCAACTGCCCAAGGGATCCGGCAGGCAGGTCGGGGAGTTGCTCCACGGCGGCGAGGAAGCGCTCGAGCTCGGCGTCCTCGACGATCCCCGCCGCGAGCATGCGCAGCTTGGCGACGTAGTCCGCGCGGGCGAACGGCCGTGCGCCGAGGGGGTGGGCGTCGGCGACGGCGATCTCGTCGGTGATCACCGTGCCGTCCGTGAGGGTGATCTCCACCCGGCCGCCGAACGCCTTCTCCGCGATGTCCAGGGAGTGGTAGCGGCGCGTCCACTCGGGGTCCTCGAGCGTGGTCACCTTGTGCCACAGCGCGACGGTGTCCGGGCGTGCGGCGCGGTCGGGCGCATAGGAGGCCTCGTGGTGCCAGCGGCCGTCCTGGAGCGCCACGGTGAAGATGTACGGGATGGAGTGGTCCAGGGTCTCCCGTGAGGCCGTGGGGTCGTACTTCTGCGGGTCGTTGGCGCCGGACCCGATGACGTAGTGCGTGTGGTGGGAGGTGTGGATGACCACGGAGGCGACGGTGTCAGGGTCCGTGGTCTCGGGGTGCGCTCGGTGCAGGCGGCGGGCGAGGTCGATCCAGGCCTGGGCCTGGTACTCGGCGGAGTGCTCCTTGGTGTAGGTATCGAGGATGGCGCGCTTCGGTTCGCCCTGCGCCGGGAGCGGCACCTCGTAGGCGGCGTCCGGCCCGTCGAGGAGCCAGGCGATCACGCCGTCCTCGCCCTCGTAGATGGGTGTGGGGGAGGTCTGCCCGCGCATGGCACGATCGACGGCCTCGACCGCCATCTTCCCGGCGAAGGCCGGCGCGTGCGCCTTCCACGTGGAGATCTCGCCCTTGCGCGACTGGCGGGTCGCCGTCGTGGTGTGCAGTGCCTGGCCGACGGCATGGAAGACGACGTCCGGGTCGAGGTCCAGGAGGGTGCCGATGCCCGCCGCGGCGGACGGGCCGAGGTGCGCGACGTGGTCGATCTTGTGCTCGTGGAGGCAGATGGCCTTCACGAGGTCCACCTGGATCTCGTAGCCGGTGGCCAGCGCGCGGACGAGGTCCCTGCCCGAGGCGCCCGTGTGCTGGGCCGCCGCGAGGATGGGCGGGATGTTGTCGCCCGGGTGCGAGTAGTCCGCGGCGAGGAAGGTGTCGTGATAGTCGAGTTCGCGCACGGCGACACCGTTGGCCCACGCCGCCCACTCGGCCGAGACGGGGGAGTCGACGCCGAACACCGCGGCCCCCGCTCCGTGCGCCGACACCGGGTGGCTGAGCGCCTGCGCGCGGGCGGCGACGACGGGTGCCCGCGTCAGCGACGCGATGGCCACGGAGGCGTTGTCGATGATCCGGTTGATGACCATGTCCGTCACCTCGGGCGTCACCTCCACGGGGTCGGCGGCGACCTGGGCGATCTTCCAGGCGAGCTGCCCGGTGCGGGGGAGGTCCTCCTCGCTGCGGTGGACGCGGACGGGATGCAGTTCAACCATGGTGTTCCTCTCGGTGGTGCAGGGCTGGTTCGGTCAGCGGTGTCGGGTCCCCGGTCGGGGAGAGCAGGTGCTGCAGGCTGTGGTGGAGATGCACCCGCATGGACGCCTCGGCGAGATCGGCGTTGCCGGAGGCCAGCGCCCGGGCGATCTGCTCGTGCTCCCGGGCCGAGGCGAGGAGCCGTGCCGGGTTGTCCCGGGCGAGGCGACGGGCGCGGGCGAGGTGTGTGCGGATCGGCTTCTGCGCCTGCAACAGGTACCGGTTCCCGGCGGCGTCGTCGATGCACTGGTCGAGCCGGGCGACGAGCGCGTAGTAGGCCTCCCGGTCGCCGTCGCCGTCCCCGATGCGCCGGCCGGCCCGGGCGAACTCGTCGGCGAGCGCGATGAAGACGGTGCGGTCCCCGCGCGCGGCCGCGAGGCGCACGGCGGCGCATTCGAGCGGCAGGCGGACCTCGAACACCTCGGTGACCGCTTCGAGGGAGATGGCGGAGACGACGACGCCGCGGCCGGCATGCGGTGCGGCGAGCCCTTCGGCGACGAGCCGGGAGAGCGCCTCGCGCAGGGGCGTGCGTGAGACGCCGAGCCGTGCGGACTGCTCCACTTCCGCCAGCACATCGCCGGGCGAGAGGCGCCACTCCACGATGTCGGCCCGGAGCAGCGCGTAGGCGCGATCACTGGCCCGCATCCCTGCCCCCTTCCGCCCGTCGTGGTCCGGCCAGCCGACAGCTGGTACCAGCTCCAATGTATGCAAAGTACGGCTCCCGTACAAGAAAACGCCGATCTCCACCCTGTGGGACGCCCTCTATGTATACATGAGCGGATGGGGAATACTGGTCCTCACGATTCCGCGCGACGAAGGGCGATCATGGCCGCAGAACACGATGCCGGACCCGGGGTGCTCCCCGGACAGGACTACCGCCGGCTGCACGCCGGCAGCCTCGCGGACCCGGAGCGCTTCTGGCTCGACGCTGCGAGCGCCGTCGACTGGACGACCCCGCCCGAGCTCGCCGTGGACGGCTCGGACGCCCCGCTCTACCGGTGGTTCCCCGGCGCGTCCCTCAACACGAGCTACAACGCCCTCGACCGCCACGTCGAGGCCGGTCGGGGCGGTCAGGCGGCCCTCGTGTACGACTCCGCGATGCTCGGCACCTCCCGCACCCTCACGTACGCCGAGCTCCGCGACGAGGTCGCCGTCTTCGCGGGGGTGCTCGCGGGACTCGGCGTCCGCAAGGGCGACAGGGTGCTCATCTACCTGCCGATGATCCCCGAGGCCGCCGTGGCCATGCTCGCCTGCGCCCGGATCGGCGCGATCCACTCCGTGGTCTTCGGTGGCTTCGCCGCCGTCGAACTGGCCGCGCGCGTCAGGGATGCCCGACCCTCAGCGATCGTGACGGCGGACGGCGGCATCGAACCCGCCCGCCGCGTCGAGTACCTCCCGGCCGTGCAGGAAGCGCTCGCGCTCGCCGGCAGCGCAGCAACGCCCGTCGTCGTGAAGGCGCGCGAGGGGTTCGGCCACGGCGTCGCCGGGTACCGGGAGACCGGGACACGCTGGCTGGACTGGGACGAGGCCGTGGCCACGGCCGAGGCCGTCCCACCCGTCGAGGTGGCCGCGACGGACCCGCTCTACATCCTCTACACCTCCGGCACCACCGGCTCCCCGAAGGGCGTGGTGCGCGACAACGGCGGGCACGCCGTCGCGCTGACCTGGTCCATGCGGGCGATCTTCGGCGTGGGACCGGGGGACACGATGCTGACGGCGTCCGACGTCGGCTGGGTGGTGGGCCACTCCTACATCGTCTACGGGCCGCTGCTGGCCGGCGCCACGACCGTCCTGTACGAGGGCAAGCCCGTGGGGACCCCCGACGCCGGCGCTTTCGGGCGGCTGGTCGAGCAGTACCGCGTCAAGGTGCTGTTCACCGCGCCCACCGCGCTCCGGGCCGTGCGGCGGGCGGACCCCACCGGCGCGGCCGTGCGGGCCCACGACCTGTCCTCGCTCCGGACGCTCTTCTCGGCCGGGGAACGGCTCGACACCGGCACCTCGACGTGGATCGGTGACGTCCTCGGCGTGCCCGTCGTCGACAACTGGTGGCAGACGGAGACCGGATGGCCCATCTGCGCGAACCCGCGCGGGCTGGGCGGCGTCCCGCTGAAGGCCGGCTCGCCGTCCCTGCCCTCGCCCGGGTTCGACGTCGCCGTCCTCGACCCCGGCGGGTCCCCGGTACCGGCCGGGACCGAGGGGAGCATCGCCCTGCGCCTCCCGCTGCCGCCCGGCACCCTGACGACGCTGTGGGGCAGCGACGAGCGCTACCGGAACGCGTACCTCGGGGACTTCGAGGGCTTCTACACGAGCGGCGATTCCGGCTACCTGGACGAGGACGGCTACCTGTTCGTCATGGGCCGGACGGACGACGTCATCAACGTCGCCGGCCACCGGCTCTCGACCGGCGCGATCGAGCAGGTGATCGCGCAGCACCCGGCCGTGGCCGAGTGCGCCGTCCTCGGCCTGCCGGATCCCGTGAAGGGGCAGCGCGCCAGCGGCTACGTGGTCCTGAAGGCGGGCGCCGCCGTCGACCCGGTGGCGCTCGAGGCCGAGCTCGCGGCGATGGTCCGCCGCACCATCGGCCCGGTGGCCGACTTCCGCACGGCCGTCGTCGTCGACGCGCTGCCGAAGACCCGGTCCGGCAAGATCCTCCGGAAGACGATGCGCCAGATGGCGGCGGGCGACGCGTACGCCGTGCCGTCCACCATCGAGGACCCCTCGGTGCTCGAGGCCCTGGAGCCCCTGCTGCGCCCGTCGGCCGAGGGCGCCGCGGGTTAGCGGTCCGCCGCGTTGCGCGCCCAGCTGTACTCGAACTCCGGGCGCCCCCGCGTGCCGTACCGGGGTGTGCGCAGGACCGATTGCTGGTCCGCGAGGTATTCGAGGTAGCGGCGTGCGGTGACCCTGGACACCGACAGGGCCTCCGACACCTCGACGGCCGAGGTGGGCGCGGAGAGCTCCTTGAGGAGCCGGGACACCGCGCGCAGCGTCTCGGTGGAGAGTCCCTTCGGCAACACGGCCGCGGTGGCCGGGCGCAGGGACGCGAAGGCGGAGTCGACCTCCGCCTGCGTGGTGGTGGAGGCCTGTTCCACGAGGTTCCGGCGGAACTCCCGGTAGGCGCCGAGCTTGTCGCTGAACGCCGCGTAGGTGAAGGGCTTGATGAGGTACTGCACGATCCCTGACGAGATGGCCGAGCGCACCACCTGCAGGTCCCGCACGGCGGTGATGACGACGATGTCCAGCGGCAGACCGAGGCCGCGGACGCGGCGCACGATGTCCAAGCCGTGCGCGTCCGGCAGGTTCATGTCCAGCAGCATGAGGTCGACGGCCGGCGCCCGTCCCTGACCGTCCCCGGCGAGGCGCAGGAAGGCGGCGAGCTCGGCTCCGCTCCGTGCGATCCCCACGAGCTCGAAGCCCTCGAGCCTCCGCACGTACTCCGCGTGGGCGTCCGCGGCCACGGGGTCGTCCTCCACGACGAGGACGCGGATGGCGCTCACGCCCTGCCCCCGCCGTCGGCGCCCTGCGGCACGGTCGGACCGCTGCCGGGGCTCCCCGTGGAGCGGCCCCCGGCGGCGTCGGAGGTGCCGGGGGTTCCAGCGCCCCCGGGCAGGGGGAGGCGCACCGAGAACCGTGCACCGCCGTCGTCGGCGTCCGTCACCTCGATCGACCCGCCGAAACGCTCGACAGCCTGCCGGACGAGGGCGAGCCCGATACCGCGGCCCGGGCCACCCGCCGTGCCCGGGGCCTTCGTGCTGTAGCCGAACGCGAACACCCTGGCCTTCTCGGACTCCGGAAGCCCGTTGCCGCTGTCCTCCACGACGATCTCCAGGCCGGGCCCGGCGCCGCCCGTCCGCCGCACGGTGAGCACCACGCGGGGTTCCCCGGAGGAGACGGCCTCGTCGAACGCATTGTCGAGGAGGTTGCCGATGATCGTGACGAGGTCCACCGGGTTGAGCGCACCGGCCCGGGCATCCGGGGCGATGTCGGTGATCAGCTCGATCCCGCGCTCGTTGGCCTGCGCCGCCTTGCCCACCAGCAGGGCCGAGATGAACGGCTCGTCGACGGCCTGGACCACCTCGTCCGTCAGGCGCTGGGACTGCTGCAGGTCCCTCGTGGCGAAGTCCAGGGCGTCCGCGCTCCGGCCGAGCTCCACCAGCGACACGATGGTGTGCAGACGGTTGGCATGCTCGTGGGTCTGCGAGCGCAGCGCGTCGGTGAGCGTACGCATCGTCTGGACCTGGCCCGTGAGCGCCTCGATGTCGGTATGGTCACGCAGGGTCGTCACGGTGCCGAGCGCCGGCAGCTCGTGTGCCCCCCGACGCACGGGGGCGGGCCGGACGGCAGGTTCCTGATCGACCACCAGCACCCGGGTGGCCGTGAGGTGCACCTCGTCGTGGGCGCGACGGCCCGACACGAGGAGCTCGCGCAGCGACGGTGGCACGGCGAGGCCCGACGCCGGGACCGGCTCCTGCGTGCCGTCCAGTCCGAGGAGGCGGGCGGCCTGGTCGTTGTAGAGCACGAGACGCCCGGCGGCGTCCGTCAGCAGCAGTCCCTCCCGGACGGAGTGGAGGACGGCGTCGTAGAACACGAAGGTGCGCGACAGTTCCGCCGGCCCCATGCCCAGCGTGGCCGTCCGGAGGCGCCGGCTCAGCAGGAACGAGGCGAGGGCGCCGAGCGCCAGGGCGCCGAGCGCGACGAGGGCGACGAGGGGGAGCTGCGCGTTGCGGGCGATGGCGGCCCGGTCCACGGTGATGCCCGAGGCGACCATCGCGCGGACCGTCCCGTCGCCGTCGACCACCGGCACGATCGAGCGGATCGACGGCCCGAGGGTCCCCGCGTACGTCTCGGTGTGCGTCCGTCCGGCCAGGGCTTCGGAGACCGAGCCGATGTACCGCCCGCCGATCTGCTCGGGGTTGCGGTGCGTGAACCGCGTGCGGTCCGTGCCCATGATGGTGATGAAGTCCACACCCAGGCGGTCCATCACCTCGACGGCGTAGGGCTGCAGGGTGGCGGAGGGATCGGGCCCCTCCACCGCCTCCAGGACGCCCGGATCCAGCGCGATGGCGGTGGACACGGCGAGCATGCGCTCGCCTGCGGCGTCGTTCACGCCGCGGGCGGCATCCGCGGAGAGGATCACGGACAGGGACGCCGAGAGGACCAGGACGAACAGGAGCTGGGCCAGGAAGAACTGTCGGGCGAGACTCCATCGACTCACGCGGCGATCCTGCTCCTTCCGACGTCTCTCCACCCGGGCGGCGCCCGGCGCATCCTGCTGGGCGCGCCGACCACGACCAGTATGAACTCAATCGTGATGCCGGTCACTCGCGCTGTCATGATGGAGCCAACCGAACAACACTACGCTCCCTGGTGAGACCCCCCGACGAAGAACGACCTTCGCGGCCGGCGCCCCCGGGCAGCGGACACCAAGGGAGACACCATGGCCATCGCATCGTCGCGCGCCGACACAGGGCCCGCGCAACCCCGCAAGAAGGTCGACAAGACCCACTTCCTCTACATCGCGGTCATCGCCGCCGTCGTCCTCGGCGCGATCCTCGGCCTCACCGCCCCCGAGTTCGCGAAGGCGCTGAAGCCGCTCGGGACCGGGTTCATCGCGCTCATCAAGATGATGATCGCCCCGATCATCTTCTGCACCATCGTGCTCGGCGTGGGGTCCATCGCGAAGGCGGCGACGGTCGGCAAGGTGGGCGGCCTCGCACTCGGCTACTTCATGCTCATGTCGACCTTCGCGCTCGCCATCGGCCTCGTGGTCGGCAACCTCATCAACCCGGGTGAAGGCCTGGACATCTCGTCGTCGACGTACGAACTCCCTGCCACAGCCGAGGGCGCACCCGAGGGCACCGTCGGCTTCCTTCTGAGCATCATCCCGACCACGCTGCTGTCCGCGCTGACGGGTCCGAGCATCCTGCAGACCCTCTTCGTGGCGCTGCTCGTCGGCTTCGCGCTCCAGAAGATGGGCTCCGCGGGCACGCCGATCCTCCGCGGCATCGGCCACATCCAGGCGCTCGTGTTCCGCATCCTCATCATGATCATGTGGCTCGCCCCCATCGGTGCCTTCGGTGCCATCGCAGCCGTCGTCGGGGAGACCGGCGTGCAGGCGATCGTCAGCATGGCGACCCTCATGATCGCGTTCTACATCACCTGTGCCCTCTTCATCGTGGTCATCCTCGGCGGGCTCCTGAAGATCGTGACCGGCGTCAACATCTTCAAGCTGATGAAGTACCTGGGCCGGGAGTACCTGCTGATCTTCAGCACCTCCTCCTCCGAGGCGGCGCTGCCCCGCCTGATCGCGAAGATGGAACATGTGGGTGTCTCCAAGCCCGTCGTCGGCGTGACCGTCCCCACGGGCTATTCCTTCAACCTCGACGGCACCGCGATCTACCTGACCATGGCCGCCCTGTTCGTGGCCGAGGCGATGGGCACGCCGCTGGCCCTCGGTGAGCAGATCTCCCTGCTGGTCTTCATGATCATCGCCTCCAAGGGCGCGGCGGGCGTCACCGGCGCCGGCCTCGCGACCCTCGCGGGAGGCCTGCAGTCCCACCGCCCCGACCTGGTCGACGGTGTCGGCCTGATCGTCGGCATCGACCGCTTCATGTCGGAGGCACGTGCACTGACGAACTTCACCGGAAACGCCGTGGCCACGGTGCTCATCGGCACCTGGACCAAGGAAATCGACCGGGCCCGCGTGGACGAGGTCCTCGAGGGGCGTCTTCCCTTCGACGAGGCCACGATGACCACGGACCACCGGTTCGAGAACGACGACGTCGAGGCCGGCGCCGAGGCGACGACCGAGGCCGCGGTGCGCGGGACCAGCGCCCGCTGAGGCGCAGACCCCCGCAAGTGCCCTGCGACGGCGGCGACCGGATCCCATCCGGCCGCCGCCGTCGTCGTCGGGCAGGACGGCGGCGTCCGGCCCACCGCGCCGATCACCACCGATCAGGGAACGTTCTACCTCAGGTGGAGGTTCAAGGCTCGACGGCCGCCGGGCATCCGCCTTCGCGACCGTCGGCGCGGGCGTTGTACCGTTGACTAGAAGAAAAGCCGCTCGACGCCGATTCTCGACGGGCCGCACCGAATCTGATGGAAGCGTGGAGACATTCGTGAGTAGTGAACAGGGTTCCACAACTCTGCCCAGCGCAGTGGACGCGGGATTCGGTCCTACCGGCCGCCCTCTGACGGAGTTCCCTGAACCCAGGATCCTCGAATCGCACGGCCCCGCGCGGGTCATCGCGATGGTCAACCAGAAGGGCGGGGTCGGCAAGACGACATCGACCATCAACCTCGGTGCCGCGCTCGCCGAGGCCGGCCGCAAGGTGCTGCTGGTGGACTTCGACCCGCAGGGCGCGCTCTCAGCGGGCCTCGGCACCAACCCCCACGAGCTCGACGTGACGGTCTACAACGTGCTGATGGACCGCAAGGTGTCCATCCAGGACGCCATCCGGCACACCGCGATCGAGAACATCGACCTGCTGCCGGCCAACATCGACCTGTCCGCCGCCGAGGTGCAGCTGGTCAACGAGGTGGCGCGCGAGCAGGTCCTCGACCGCGCGCTGCGGAAGGTCTCGGACGACTACGACGTCATCCTCATCGACTGCCAGCCCTCCCTCGGCCTCCTCACCGTGAACGCCCTCACGGCGGCGCACGGCGTCATCATCCCGCTCATCTGCGAGTTCTTCGCCCTCCGCGCGGTTGCGCTGCTCGTCGAGACGATCGAGAAGGTCCAGGACCGCCTGAACCCACGCCTCCAGATCGACGGCGTGCTCGCGACCATGTACGACGCGCGGACCCTGCACAGCCGCGAGGTGATCGCACGCCTCGTGGAGGCCTTCGGCGACAAGGTCTTCGAGACCGTGATCAAGCGCACCATCAAGTTCGCGGACGCGACGGTGGCCGCCGAGCCCATCACCTCCTACGCCGCGAACCACTCCGGCGCGGACGCCTACCGCAGCCTCGCGAGGGAGCTCATCAGCAGGGGCGGAGCGCCCTAGTGCCCGCTCCCTCCGGGGCCGAGCGGTACCCGTAGGTGGAGGCCCGGACGGTCTTCGAGGTGCAGCTGACGAACTTCAGCGGACCCTTCGACCTGCTGCTGAACCTCATCTCCCGGCGCGAACTCGACATCACGGAGATCGCCCTGGCGCAGGTGACGGACGAGTTCATCGCCCACATCCGCCGGATCCAGGCCGCGGAAGGGGAATGGCGGCTCGACGAGGCTAGTGAGTTCCTCGTGGTCGCCGCGACACTCCTGGACCTGAAGGCCGCACGGCTCCTGCCGGCCGGTTCCGTGGAGGACGAGGAGGACATCGCCCTCCTCGAGGCCCGGGACCTCCTGTTCGCGCGGCTCCTGCAGTATCGGGCGTTCAAGGAGATGGCGCGGCAGCTCGCGGCGCGCCTCGAGGAGGAGGACGCACGGTACGCGCGCGACGTGCCGCTGGAGCCGCACTTCACGCGGCTCCTGCCCGACCTCGTCTGGAAGCACTCGCCCCAGGACCTCGCCGAACTCGCGGCGAAGGTGCTCGCACCACGCCAGGAGCAGCCGGCGCAGGTGGCGATCGGGCACCTGCACGCGCCGCCCGTCAGTGTCCGGGACCAGGCGCTGGTGGTGCAGGACCTGCTCCGGACCAGGGGCCCGCTGTCCTTCCGGGAGCTCACCGAGGACGCCGGATCGCGGATGGTGCTCGTGGTGCGGTTCCTGGCCCTGCTGGAGCTGTTCCGGGACGGCGCCGTCTCCTTCGACCAGCCCGCGCCGCTGTCCGACCTGCTGGTCAGCTGGAGCGCCGGCGACGGGCCGTGGACCGTCGACCTGCCGGACGACGTCGAGGGCGCCATCGACCTCGTGCACAGCGAAGGAGCACACCATGGATGAACCCGCCGTCGAGGAGCCGACAGGGGACCGGCCGCCGGACGATTCCCTCGAGGCGCTGCCGGGAGGACTCCGGGGCGCCGTCGAGGCGATCCTCATGGTCACCGACCGGCCCGTGACCGACGCCCAGCTGGCGGCGGCCCTCGACCGGCCCGTGGAAGAGGTGCACACCGTCCTCGTGGGACTGCAGCGCGAGTACGACGGCTATACTGATTCAGGCGTCCGGAGCGCTGAACCTGCGTCCCCGCGCGGTTTCGAACTGCGGGACATCGCCGGCGGGTGGCGCATCTACTCGCGGAAGCACTTCGCCTCCGTCGTCGCCGAGTTCGTGCTGGACGGTCAGTCCGCCCGACTCTCGCAGGCAGCACTCGAGACGCTGACGGTCATCGCCTACCGCCAGCCCGTGTCCCGTGCCCGGGTCTCCGCCATCCGGGGCGTCACCGTCGACTCCGTGGTCCGTACCCTGCTCCAGCGCGGCCTCGTTGTCGAGATGGAGACCGATCCGGAGACCGGAGCGGTGCTGTATGGGACCAGCTCCCTGTTTCTGGAAAGATTGGGATTGGGCAGCGTCGACGAACTGCCCCGGATCGCTCCCCACCTGCCAGGCCTCGAAAGCCTCGGGGAGTATGACGAAACGACGTACTGAGCACGACCTACACGAAGGACTTCTCTCCATGACACAGCCGCCAGGATCCGGTTCCGGACGCAATACGCCGCGCCGCGGCGGATCGACCGGCCGCCCATCCGACGCTGCCCGCGGCCGGGGGACCTCGCCCCGCGGCGGATCCGGGCAGGGCGGCGCAGGACGAACCGGCGCAGGACGAACCGGCGAGAGCCGCTCCTTCCCCGACCGCGGAGAGCGGGGCGAGCGCACCGGCGGACGTCCGGAAACTCCCCGCGGCGCCTCCGATCGGGGCCGCGAGGGCAACCGGTCCTCCGAGGGCCGGCCGGCCGCAGCCGGCGATCGCCGCGAATCCGCCGACGGGCGCGCCCGTGCGGCCGCAGGCCGGCCCTCGGCCGGGACACCGTCCGGCAGGTTCGCCGCCAAGACCGGCGGCCGTGCCGGTGGCAAGCCCGGTGCGGCACCCGGACGCTCCGGCGGACGCCCGAAGCCTGCGGGCGCCAAGGCCTTCGGGCGTGAGCGCTTCGGGCAGGACCTCGGCCCCGTGCGCGCAGCCAGGCCGAAGCGCTCCAGCCGTCCGGCCGACGAGATCGACGTCCACAACCCCGAGGGCGTGCGCCTGCAGAAGATCATGGCCCTCGCCGGGGTCGCCTCGCGCCGTGTGTGCGAGGAGATGATCCTCGACGGGCGCGTGGAGGTGGACGGGACCATCGTGACCGAACTCGGCGTCCGCGTCGACCCGGCACAGGCGGCCATCCACGTGGACGGCATCCGCCTGCAGCTCAACGAGCACCTCAAGTACTACGTCTTCAACAAGCCCCGCGGCGTCGTCTCCACCATGGAGGACCCGGAGGGCCGCCGCTGCATCAGCGACTTCCTGAAGAACAAGGACAAGAGCGAGCGGCTCTTCCACGTGGGACGGCTCGACGCCGAGACGGAGGGCCTGCTCCTGCTCACCAACGACGGCGAGCTCACCAACCGGTTGACGCACCCGTCCTACGAGGTGCCCAAGACCTACCTCGTGCAGGTCCGCGGGCCCATGGCGCAGGGCGTCGGCGCGCAGATGAAGGAGGGCATCGAGCTCGAGGACGGCCTCGCGCAGGTCGATTCCTTCAAGCTCGTCGACTCCACCCCCGGTCACATCCTCGTCGAGGTGGTCCTGCACTCCGGCCGCAACCGGATCGTCCGCCGCCTGTTCGACGCCGTCGGTCACCCCGTCGAGCGCCTCGTGCGTACCCAGGTGGGCCCCATCCGCATCGGGGACCAGCGCCAGGGCAGCATCCGCGTGCTCGGGCGTCAGGAGATCGGGCACCTGCTCGCATCGGTGGGCCTCTAGCCGATGACGCAGCGCACGGAACAGGGCACGCACCTCACGGGCCCCGTCCTCGTCCTGGGGGCGGGCCTGCTGGGGGCCAGCATCGGGCTGGGCCTGCGGGCACGAGGGCTCGACGTCGTCCTGTCCGACAGTTCGCCCTCCACCGAGGCGGTCGCACGTGACATCGGTGCCGGGCGGCTCCTCGCCGACGCGCAGGCCGCGGGGGAGCGGGTATCCCCGGAACTCGTCGTCGTCGCGACACCTCCCGATGTCACGGCCCGCGTGGCCGCCGAGGCCCTGCTGGCGTACCCCGACGCCGTCGTCGTCGACATCTGCAGCGTCAAGGAGGCCATCCTCCGCGAGCTCCTCGCGACACCCGCCGCGGCCGCGCACGCGTCCCGCTACGTGGGCACCCACCCCATGGCGGGCCGCGAGAAGTCCGGTCCGGTCGCGGCACGTGCCGAGCTGTTCACCGGCGCCCCTTGGGTGCTCTGCGCCCACGCGGGCAGCGCCCCCGAGGCCGTCCTCCGCGCCGAGTCCCTCGCCGTCGATCTCGGCGCCGTGCCCGCGCGGATGTCCGTCGAGGAACACGACGCGGCCGTCGCCCTGATCTCGCACCTGCCGCAGGTCGTGTCGTCGCTCGTCGCGAGCCGGCTGCAGGACTCCCCGGCCCACGCGCTCTCGCTCGCCGGGAACGGCCTCCGCGACGTCACACGCATCGCGGCCAGCGACCCCCGCCTCTGGGTGCAGATCCTCTCCGCCAACGCGGGCCGGCTCGTCGAGATCCTCTACGGGGTGCGCGATGACCTCAACCGGCTGATCGGCACCCTCGAGGACCCGACCGCCGGGGGCGCGCGGCTCGACATGGCGCAGCTGATGTCCGAGGGCAACTCCGGCCAGGCCCGCGTGCCCGGCAAGCACGGCACCCCGCCGAACTCCTTCGCCCGGCTCACGGTGCTCGTCGACGACGTGCCGGGGCAGATCGCGAAGCTCCTGACCGAGATCGGGCACACCGGCATCAACGTCGAGGACTTCAGGCTCGAACACTCACCGGGCCGCGAGGTGGGCCTCGCCGAACTCTCGGTGCTGCCCGGCAGACGGCAGGAATTGACGGAGTCCCTCACCCGGCGGGGCTGGAAGGTAGTGCAGTGACGCAGGCTTCAGCAGAGACCACGCAGATCCACACGGCGGGGGACCCGGCGTCGTCGAGCCCCTTCTCGGGGTTCCGCCTGGGCAAGTCCCTCGTGGTCGCCATCGACGGACCCTCCGGCTCCGGCAAGTCGAGCGTGAGCCGGGAGGTCGCGCGCCGCCTCCGCGCCGCCTACCTCGATACCGGGGCGATGTACCGGGCGGTGACGCTGCACTGCATCGCCACGGGCGTCGACCTGCACGACGGCGCTGCCGTGGAGGCCGCTGCACGCGACATCGAACTCTTCATCAGCACCAGCCCCGACCGCGAGACTGTCACCGTCGCGGGCGACGACGTCACCGCCGCCATCCGCGAACCCGAGGTCTCCTCCGCGGTGAGCGCGGTCGCCACGACCATGGGCGCCCGCGCGGAACTCATCCGCCGCCAGCGTGCCCTGATTGCCGGGGCCGGCCACCGCATCGTCGCGGAAGGACGCGACATCACCACCGTCGTCGCCCCCGACGCCGAGGTGCGCATCCTCCTCACCGCCAGCGAGGAGGCACGGCTGCGCCGCCGCGGCGACCAGCTCGGCGGCACCCAGTCCGACGCCCAGCTCCGACGCCAGGTCACCGAGCGGGACGCCAGGGACTCCGCGGTCGTGAACTTCCAGCAGGCGGCGGACGGCGTCGTCACACTCGACTCCTCCGACCTCGACTTCGAACAGACCGTCACGGCGGTCCTCGGCATCGTGCGCACCGTGGCGCACTAGCCGGACCGGCACACCCAGCAGTCCCAGCACTCGAAGGATTCCGGGCCCCGCGCCCACCAGGCCCGCCGTCGGGAGACGGCCCCAACCAAAGGACAGAACAATGAGCGAGAACCTTTCGCCGGACGCACCCGAGAACGCATCGGGGGAGGACTTCGAGCCCACGGGTGAGGACCAGGTCAGCGAGCTGCTGGAAGGCCTCGACGACGCCGAGGCCGAGCAGCGCGCCGCCTCCCTCCGCGCAGGCCTTGAGGACTATGAGCTCGACGAGGAGGACGCCGCGCTCCTCGCCCGGCAGGACGAGGACTTCGACGAGGAGGCCGAGGGCCGCCTCAACCCCGTGCTCGCGATCGTCGGCCGCCCGAACGTCGGCAAGTCCACCCTCGTGAACAGGATCCTCGGACGCCGCGAGGCCGTCGTCGAGGACACGCCCGGCGTCACACGCGACCGGGTGTCCTACCCGGCGCAGTGGTCCGGCCGGAACTTCACCCTCGTGGACACCGGCGGCTGGGAACAGGACGCCAAGGGCATCGCCGCGCGGGTCGCGGACCAGGCGGAGATCGCCGTCGACATGGCCGACGCCGTGCTGTTCGTCGTCGACGCGACGGTCGGTGCCACCGCCACCGACGAGGCCGTGGTGCGGATGCTGCGCCGCAAGAAGCGGCCCGTCATCCTCGTCGCCAACAAGGTGGACGACATCCAGAACGAGGCGGACGCCGCCGCGCTGTGGGGGCTCGGCTTCGGTCAGCCCTGGCCCGTCTCCGCCCTGCACGGCCGCGGCACCGCGGACATGCTCGACCACGTCAACGAGATCCTCCCCGAGTTCTCCGAACACGGCGGGATCGAACGGTCCGGCGGCCCGCGCCGCGTCGCGCTGATCGGACGCCCCAACGTGGGCAAGTCCTCCCTGCTCAACAAGCTCGCGGGTTCCGAGCGCGTCGTCGTCGACCCGCTGGCCGGCACCACGCGCGACCCGGTGGACGAGATGATCGAGCTCGGCGGCCGCACCTGGCGCTTCGTCGACACGGCGGGCATCCGCCGCCGCGTGCACATGCAGCAGGGCGCCGACTTCTACGCCTCGCTGCGCACCCAGTCGGCGCTCGAGAAGGCGGAGGTCGCCGTCGTGCTCCTCGCCGTCGACGAGGTGCTGAGCGAGCAGGATATCCGCATCCTGAACCTCGCCATCGAATCCGGTCGGGCGATCGTCCTGGCGTTCAACAAGTGGGACCTGCTCGACGACGAGCGCCGCCGCTACCTCGAGCGCGAGATCGAGCAGGACCTCGCGCACGTGGAGTGGGCGCCCCGCGTGAACATCTCGGCGCTCACCGGCTGGCACAAGGACCGCCTCGTGCCCGCGCTCGACGTCGCGCTGGAGTCCTGGGACCGCCGCATCCCCACCGGCCGCCTCAACGCGTTCCTCGGCGAACTCGTGGCCGCGCACCCGCACCCCGTGCGCGGCGGGAAGCAGCCGCGCATCCTCTTCGGCACCCAGGCCTCCAGCCGGCCGCCGAGGTTCGTGCTGTTCACCACCGGATTCCTGGACCCCGGCTACCGCCGCTTCATCACGCGCCGCCTGCGGGAGACCTTCGGCTTCGAGGGCACGCCCATCGAGGTCAGCATGCGCGTCCGCGAGAAGCGGAGCCGGAAGCGCTGACGCCCCCGGGCGTGTGCGGCCCCACCCGGAGAATGCTGTAGAGTTATCCGAGTGGTTTGGCCCGCACAGCGGGCCGATCGGGATGTGGCGCAGCTTGGTAGCGCACTTGACTGGGGGTCAAGGGGTCGCAGGTTCAAATCCTGTCATCCCGACACTGCAGGGCCCGTTCCCACCGGCATTCCGCCGGAGGGGACGGGCTTTTCGCATTCCCGGGAGTGGTGGTCCGGGGACCGTCGGTGGCCATGAGAGCCGCGTCACGGCGGAGCCCGCTTATGCCTATACTCGACCAGTACCCGTACCGGACGGCCCCTGACGCCGCCGGCGACCGCGCGTTCGAAAGGCAACCATGAGCAACATCCCCGATGGCCTGTACTACACCGCGGAGCACGAGTGGGTCAGCGAGCCCGCCGTCGACGGCACGGTGCGCGTCGGTATCACCGACTTCGCCCAGGACGCTCTCGGCGACGTGGTCTACGTGCAGATGCCCGAGGAGGGCACGGGCGTCACCGGCGCCGATGTGATCGGCGAGGTCGAATCCACCAAGAGTGTCAGCGACATCTACGCGCCCGTCACCGGGCAGGTCGTCGCCCGCAACGAGGCGCTCGACGACGATCCCTCGCTCATCAACTCCGACCCGTACGGCGAGGGCTGGCTGCTCGAGATCAAGGTGTCGGATCCGTCCGTGGTGCAGGGTCTGCTGAGTTCAGCCGACTACTCCCAGCAGGTAGGCTAGTCCTACCGGCAGCGGGGGTGCGGATCGCAGTGGTCAGGCCGTACCGCGCAGTAGGGGAGGGAAGTCCGATGGTGTCCAACGTGAATACTGGCGTGAATGGGGAAGAGCCGAGCATGACGTCTCCTGAGACAACGACGATCGGTCTGCCGCCGCAAATGGCCCTGAGCGACTCGGAGCGTCACCTGACGCGGGAGGAGCAGGCGTCCGTCGCCGCGCTCCCCGCCGGGTCCGCGCTGCTGATCGCCCACTCCGGCCCGAACGCGGGTGCGCGGTTCCTCCTCGACGAGGACGTGACGAAGGCCGGACGCCACCCCAACGCCGACATCTTCCTGGACGACGTGACGGTGTCCCGCCAGCACGCCGAGTTCCGCCGGACGCCGAGCGGGTTCATGGTGGTGGACACGCGCAGCCTTAACGGCACCTACGTGAACAACGACCGCGTGGACAGCGTGACGCTGCGCAACGGCAACGAGGTGCAGATCGGCAAGTTCCGACTCACCTTCTACGCTGCCCGCACCGTGCCCGGCCAGTCCTCCCAGCACACGACAGCACAGGCCTAGCCCGCTCCATGCCAGCCTCCCACCCCGCCCGCCGTCCGGCCGGCGTCGCTCCAGGCCTTTCCCCCACCGGTGTCCTCAACATCGGCGAGGTCCTGCGCGAACTGGCTGGGGAGTTCCCGCAGGTCACGGCGTCGAAGATCCGCTTCCTCGAGGAGAAGGGGCTCATCTCGCCGCAGCGTACCCGCGCCGGGTACCGCAAGTACGCGGCGCACGACGTCGAGCGCCTGCGCTTCGTCCTGTCCCTGCAGCGTGACCAGTACCTTCCCCTGAAGGTCATCAAGGACTACGTCGAGGCGATCGACCGCGGCGAGCGTCCGGAATCGCTGCCGGGCGGGATGACCCTGGCACCCCGCGTCGTCTCCGATCAGCTCTCGCGGGAACTGAGCTCCCACGGCCGTCGGCTCACCGCCGAGACCCTCGCGGCCGAGGCCGGAGCGCCACGCAGGCTCGTCGACGACCTCGTGAGCTTCGGACTGATCACCGCCGTCGAGAACCGGTTCGACGAGCACGCCCTCAAGATCACGAAGGCCTGCGTCCAGCTGGAGGCCCACGGCATCGAACCCCGACACCTGCGGCCCTTCCGCGCTGCTGCGGACCGCGAGCTCGGGCTGGTCGAACGCGTCGTCGCGCCGGTGGCGTCCCGCAAGGATGTCGCCTCGAAGGCGCGCGCGGCGGAGACGGCACGGGAGATCAGCGAATTGTGCCTGGGGCTCCACAGCGCCCTCGTCCACAGCCACATAGCCCGAATGGACAGTTAGGCGGCTTCCCGTGATCGAAGTAGAAGTGGTAGGCGTGCGGATCGAACTGCCCTCCAACCAGCCGCTGGTGCTCCTGCGCGAGGCCGCAGGGGAACGCCACCTGCCCATCTGGATCGGAGCCCCCGAAGCCAGCGCTATCGCGTTCGTGCAGCAGGGCATTGTGCCGCCGCGCCCCATGACGCATGACCTGCTGGTCGACGTCGTCGCAGCGGCCGGCAAGCAGATCACCGAGGTTCGCATCACCTCCGTGGAGGACACCGTCTACCACGCCCAGCTGGTGTTCAGCGACGGCGTGACGGTCAGCTCGAGGGCCTCCGACGCCCTGGCCGTCGCCCTGCGCGTGCCGTGCCCCATCTACTGCGCGGAGGAGGTCCTGGCCGTCGCGGGCGTGGAGATCGCCGACGCCGACGCCGAGGACCCGGAGCAGGGTGACACGGAGGAGACGGCCGAGAAGGAGGTCCTCCAGTTCAGGGAGTTCCTCGCCGATGTGGAGCCCGAGGACTTCGAACGCTGAAGTCCTCCCGGCTCGAGCCCTGTCGTGCCGCGTGATTCGGCGGGCCGCGGGCGACACGCCGAACCTTGGGGGGCAGCATCTTTGACCTCGACCCTCCCGCGATCTAACGTCGAAGAATACAGTTCCCGTTGCGTGTGTGGGGGGCTCGGGGCACACTTGAGTGCACATCCTGAGGTTCCGCCCAGTTGAGCAAACTCCCCGGGAACCCTACGAGGAGGCAGCACGTGAGTCCGAAGGGTGACGCCGGCAAGGCAGCCAGCCCGCCAGGCGCTGGCGTCCCGGCAAGCGCCCAGGGCTTACTGTTCACCGAAGACCTCCCCGTCCTCGACGAGGACGCCGGGTATCGCGGCCCCACGGCCTGCAAGGCCGCCGGCATCACATACCGCCAGCTCGACTACTGGGCCCGCACCGGGCTCGTGGAGCCCGCCGTCCGGAGCGCCTCCGGCTCCGGTACGCACCGCCTCTACGGCTTCCGCGACATCCTCGTCCTCAAGGTCGTCAAGCGGCTGCTCGACACCGGGGTCTCCCTGCAGCAGATCCGCACCGCCGTGGAGCACCTCCGCGAGCGCGGCGTCGAGGACCTCGCGCAGATCACCCTCATGAGCGACGGCGCGAGCGTCTACGAGTGCACGTCGGCGGACGAGGTCATCGACCTCGTCCAGGGCGGGCAGGGCGTCTTCGGGATCGCGGTCGGCCGGGTGTGGCGCGAGGTCGAGGGCAGCCTCGCCGCCCTGCCGAGCGAGCATGCCACCGATCAGGACTTCCCCGGCGACGAGCTCAGCAAGCGCCGCGCCACCCGGAAGATCAGCTGATCCAGGGGTGTCCCGGTGGGCGCCGCCCGCCGGCAGCACCACCCATAGGCGGCCCCGCCAGCGCTTCTCAGCCCGGTATCAGCGCCTCGCGGCGCGGCTGCGCAGACGACCCGAATCCGTCACGCTCCTGAGCAGTTCGTCGAAGTAGCCCGCTGCCTGCTGCGCGGGCTCGCCGGGCCAGTGATGCACCGAGTAGGCAGCGCCCTGGATCTGCTGCCAGTTGGCCTGGTCGGGGATGGTGGGGCTGAGCAGTAGCTCACCGAACATCTGCTGCATCTCACCCAGGCGGAACGCGTGCTCGTGCGACGCCGACCGCACGCGGTTCGCCACGATGCCCGCCGTCTGCAGTTCCGGCGCGAATTCCCGGCGGAACAGTTCGAGTGCACGCATGGTCCGCTCCGTCCCCGCCACGGAGAACAGGCTGGGCTCGGCGACGAGCAGCACCCGGTTGCTCGCCGTCCAGGCCATCCGGGTCAGGCCGTTGAGCGAGGGCGGGCAGTCGATCAGGACGAGACCGTACCCCTCGACGCGGGACAGGAGCCGGGACAGCCGCTGCTGGTCACGGCGCCCGAGGTCGGGCCTGTCGTAGATGCCGGAGTACGCGGACCCCATGGCGACGTCGAGGGTACCTGCCGCGCCGGCCGGCTGCGCCGCGGTGGCCACCCAGCCGCTGGGGACGGTGTTCGCCGCGAGATCGCCACGCCGCGCGTTCTTCAGGAGACGCCCGATGTCCGTCTGCCCGGACGGACGCACCCCGAGCCCGGTGGTCGCGTCGGCGTGGGGGTCGAGGTCCACCACGAGGGTGGGGATGCCCGCTGCCAGTGCGGCCGAAGCCAGCCCCAGGGTGACCGACGTCTTGCCCACGCCGCCTTTGAGACTGCTGATGCTCACTACCTGCACGTGTTGGACCTGTACCTAACTCTGGCTGCCGCCGGGGTGCGACTGAATTCCCCGACCAATCATAGAGTGACGCGGCCATCGGCCCGGGACGGCGTCACCGGTCCTCCCGGCGGCAGGGATGGCGCCGGGGCCGGTCCGGGTGGAACCCGTGGACGGGAAAGAGCAGCCGGGTAGGATCAGTCCAGCGTGCAGGACCCGACCCGCAAGGATGCAGGAGTGCGATGTTCTCGAAGATTCTGGTAGCCAACCGTGGTGAGATCGCGATCCGGGCCTTTCGGGCCGGGTACGAGGTGGGCGCGAAGACCGTCGCCGTGTTCCCGCAGGAGGACCGCAACTCCATCCACCGGCAGAAGGCGGACGAGGCGTACCTGATCGGGAAGGAGGGCCACCCCGTCCGGGCGTACCTCGATATCGAGGAGATCATCCGGGTGGCCCGCGAGGCCGGCTGCGATGCCATCTACCCCGGGTACGGGTTCCTGTCCGAGAACCCCGGCCTCGCCCGCGCCGCAGCCGAGGCGGGCATCACGTTCGTGGGACCGCCGGCCGACGTCCTCGAGCTCGCCGGCAACAAGGTCAAGGCTCTCGACGCCGCCCGCGAGGCAGGGATCCCGGTGCTCGCCTCCTCACGTCCGAGCGCGGACGTGGCGGAGCTCATCGCCGCGGCGGACGAGATCGGCTTCCCCGTCTTCGCGAAGGCCGTGGCCGGCGGCGGCGGGCGCGGCATGCGCCGCGTCGACACGCGGGAGGCGCTGCCGGAGGCGCTCGAAGCAGCGATGCGCGAGGCCGAGTCCGCGTTCGGAGATCCGACCATGTTCCTGGAGCAGGCCGTGCTGCGGCCCCGGCACATCGAGGTGCAGATCCTCGCGGACGCCGACGGCAATGTCATGCACCTGTTCGAGCGGGACTGCTCGCTGCAGCGCCGACACCAGAAGGTCATCGAGATCGCCCCCGCGCCGAACCTCGACGAGGGCATCCGGCAGGCGCTGCACCGGGATGCGGTCAAATTCGCGACCGCCCTCGGATACGTCAACGCCGGGACGGTCGAGTTCCTCGTGGACACGGTCGGGGAGCGGGCGGGCCAGCACGTCTTCATCGAGATGAACCCGCGCATCCAGGTCGAGCACACGGTCACCGAGGAGGTCACCGACGTCGACCTCGTCCAGGCGCAGCTGCGCATCGCGGCCGGGGAGACGCTGGCGGACCTCGGCCTGTCCCAGGACACCGTGTACCTGCGCGGCGCCGCCCTGCAGTCGCGGATCACCACGGAGGACCCGGCCAACGGGTTCCGGCCGGACGTCGGACGGATCTCGGCCTATCGGTCCGCGGGCGGTGCGGGTGTGCGGCTCGACGGCGGCACGGTCTACGCAGGGGCGGAGATCAGTCCGCACTTCGACTCCATGCTGGTCAAGCTCACCTGCAGGGGCCGCGACTACCCGACCGCGGTCGCGCGGGCACGCCGGGCGTTGGCGGAGTTCCGGGTCCGCGGCGTCTCCACGAACATCTCCTTCCTGCAGGCGGTGCTCGACGACCCGGACTTCATCGCGGGGAACGTCGCGACGTCGTTCATCGACGAACGCCCCGAACTGCTCACCGCGCGCATCCCGGCCGACCGCGGCACGAAGCTGCTGACCTGGCTCGCCGACGTGACCGTCAACCAGCCCAACGGCGCCCGCCCGGCGCACCTGGACCCCCGGGAGAAACTACCGGTGATCGAGGAACCGGAGCGGGAGACGGAGACGGACGGTGCGCCGGTCCCGGCGAAACCGGGGAGTCGCCAGCGGTTGCTGGAGCTCGGACCGGAGGGCTTCGCGCGTCAGCTGCGGGAGCAGACCGCCGTCGCCGTCACGGACACCACGTTCCGGGACGCGCACCAGTCGCTGCTCGCCACGCGGGTGCGGACCCGGGACCTCGTGGCCGCCGGCGCGTCCGTGTCACGGCTGACGCCGGAGCTCCTCTCGGTCGAGGCCTGGGGAGGTGCCACGTACGACGTCGCACTGCGCTTCCTCGGTGAGGACCCGTGGGCGCGGCTGGACGCGCTGCGCCGTGAGGTGCCGAACATCTGCCTGCAGATGCTGCTGCGCGGACGGAACACGGTCGGCTACACCCCGTACCCGGAAGCGGTGACGGCGGCGTTCGTGGCCGAGGCCGCGGCCTCGGGGATCGACATCTTCCGGATCTTCGACGCCCTCAACGACGTCACGCAGATGGAGCCGGCTATCCGGGCGGTCCGGGCGACGGGTACCGCGGTCGCCGAGGTGGCCCTGTGCTACACCGCAGACATGCTGGACCCGGCCGAGACGCTGTACACCCTGGACTACTATCTCGACCTCGCCCAGCGCATCGTGGACGCAGGCGCCCACATCCTTGCGATCAAGGACATGGCGGGCCTGCTCCGCCCCGCTGCGGCGGCGAAGCTCGTGACCGCCCTGCGGGAACGCTTCGAGGTGCCGGTGCACCTGCACACCCACGACACCGCGGGCGGGCAGCTCGCGACCCTCCTCGCCGCCGTGGAGGCAGGGGTCGACGCCGTGGACGTCGCCAGCGCGGCGCTGGCCGGAACGACCAGCCAGCCGTCGGCGTCAGCTCTCGTCGCGGCCCTCGCCCACACACCCCGGGACACGGGTCTCGACCTGGGGAACGTGTGCGCGCTGGAGCCCTACTGGGAGGCCGTCCGGCGCATGTATGCCCCGTTCGAATCCGGTCTGCCCGGACCCACGGGGCGCGTGTACCGGCACGAGATCCCCGGCGGGCAGCTCTCGAACCTCAAGCAGCAGGCCATCGCGCTCGGCCTCGGCGAGAGGTTCGAGGCCATCGAGGACATGTACACCGCGGCGGACCGGATCCTGGGCCGGCTCGTGAAGGTCACCCCGTCCTCCAAGGTCGTCGGCGACCTCGCCCTGGCCCTCGTCGGGAGGAATGCGGATCCGGCCGAGTTCGAGGAGAATCCGCAGGACTTCGACATCCCGGACTCCGTCATCGGGTTCCTCAACGGGGAGCTCGGCAACCCGCCCGGAGGGTGGCCCGAACCGTTCCGTACCAAGGCCCTCCAGGGCCGGGAACTCAAGCCGCGCGACGCGGAGCTCAGCTCGGACGACGAGGCGAAGCTCGCCGGGACCTCGACGGAGCGCCGGAACGCGCTCAACACGCTCCTGTTCGCCGGACCGACGAAAAACTTCCAGTCCACGCGTGACACCTACGGTGACGTGTCCCTCCTCGGCACGGCCGACTACCTCTACGGGCTGCAGGCCGGCACGGAGCACGTCATCGAACTCGAGAAGGGCGTTCGGCTGATCGCCACGCTCGAAGCGGTGTCCGAGCCGGACGAGAAGGGGATGCGCACCGTAATGTGCACCCTCAACGGGCAGATGCGCCCCGTGAGCGTACGCGACAGGAGCATCACGGCCGACGTGGCAGCCGCCGAGAAGGCCGACCCCGGCACCCCCGGGCACATCGCCGCGCCCTTCGCCGGATCCGTCACCGTCACCCGCGCGGAAGGGGATACCGTGGCCGCCGGCGACACCGTCGCCACGATCGAGGCCATGAAGATGGAGGCCAACATCACCACGCCAGTCGCCGGTACCGTCCAGCGCGTCGCCTTCACGGGCGCAGCACCCGCCCAGGGCGGTGACCTCCTCCTCGTGATCAAGGCGTCCTGAAGCACCCGCACCCCGGGCTGCGGGTGCCCGCACCCGAGGCAGGCCGGCAGGCTAGAGTGATGCGCTGAGAAGCAGTCGGACAGCTCCCGACCCCGCGGGAGAGCGGCCGCAGAACGATGTGGAAGGAACCATGGCAAGCGACCCGACCAACTCCTCGGGGATCACGGACCCTGCACCGGATCCCACCCCTGACGCCAGCCCGGATCCCTCCGGTCCCACCCCGGACCTCGCCCCGGACCCCGCCCCGGATCCCGCCTCGGAATCCGCTCCGGACCCCGCCCCGGAGTCCGCTCCGGACCCGACACAGGGCGTCGCCATCCTGCCCGGCGTGCCGTTCCTCGCCGACTCCGGTCCGGCTGCCGCCACGTCTGCCACCGCTTTCCCGGCCGGCGCGTCCGCCGGCGATGCGATCGGCGCCGAGTGGGAGCCGTCCCGGTCGCCCACCTCCGCGCTCTCCGGCGCCACGTCCGGCAGCGCGCCATCCGGAGCCGGAACGACAGGCACGCCCGGAACCGCGGGTCAGGCGGCCGCGGGCGGCAAGGACCCCGCCGGAGCGGCCGGCGAGCATGCCTCCCGGCGCGGGAAGGACCTCGGGCCGGAACCGGCGTCGTCGCTCACAGCCGACCGCCTCCTGATCGGCACCGCCCGTCCGCCCGTCGCCGGCTGGCGACGGTGGTTCTACACCGTCACGTTCGGGCGCGTGAACCTGGGCGACTCCGACGCCGTCCGCGTGCAGCGCGCCCTCGAACACCGCATCTCCGCCCGGCTCGGAGGCCGCACGCGGTACCTCCCCGTGCTCTCCCGCAAGGGCGGGGTCGGCAAGACCACCGTGACCACCCTGCTCGGCATGGCGCTCGCCGATACCCGCGAGGACCGCATCATCGCGATGGACGCGAACCCGGACCGCGGCACGCTCTCCGACCGGTCGCCCGGCCGCGCGGACCGCACCGCGCGGCAGCTCGTGCAGAACCGCTACAGCATCAACTCCTTCGCGCAGCTCGCCGAATACGTCACGAGGGACGGCTCCCGCCTCCACGTGCTCGCCTCCGACACCGATCCGGCCGTGGCCCAGGCGTTCGACGACTCCGACTACCGCGCGGTGACGGACCTCCTCGGCCGCTACTACTCGATCGTCCTGACGGATTCCGGCACCGGCATGGTCCACTCGGTCATGAGGGGGACGCTCGACAAGGCGGACTCGGTGGTCCTCGTCTCGGGCGGCAGCGTCGATGAGGCGCGGCTCGCGTCCGAGACGCTGAGCTGGCTCGAGGCACACGGACGGCACGACCTCGTGGCCAGGGCGATCGTGGTGGTGAACCTGTCCTCCGGCAACGGCACCCAGGTGGACATCGCGCAGATCGAGCAGCATTTCCGCTCGCGCGTGGGCACCGTGGTCAGGATCCCGTACGACCGCCACCTGGCGGAGGGCTCCCGCATCGAGCTCGCCCGGCTGAAGCCGGCCACGCGCCGCGCCGTGACCGAACTGGCGGCCCTCGTGGTGGACCAGCTCGCCGACTGAGCGCGGCTACACTGCGGGATGTGACCCATTACGACCTCGCGATCATCGGCTCCGGCTCAGGCAACACCCTCGTCTCGCCGGAGTGGGACGACCGGCAGGTGGTGCTCGTCGAGGGCGGCACGTTCGGCGGGACCTGCCTCAACGTCGGCTGCATCCCGACGAAGATGTACGTGTACCCGGCCGGACTGGCGTCCGCGGCGGGGGAGTCGGCACGGCTCGGCGTGGACCTGTCGCTGGAGGGCGTGCGCTGGAAGGACATCCGCGACCGCATCTTCACCCGGATCGACGCCATCTCCGCCGGCGGGAGGGCCTACCGCGCCGAGGAGCTCGCCAACGTGACCCTCATCGAGGAGCATGTCCGCCTCACGGGGGAGAAGTCCTTCCGCACCGCCTCGGGTGACGAGGTCACCGCCGACCAGCTGGTGATCGCTACCGGCTCGCGGGCCGTCCGGCCGCCGATCCCCGGCATCGACCTGCCACAGGTGCACACCTCCGACACCGTCATGCGGCTCGACGAGCTCCCCGCGCGGCTCCTGATCATCGGCGGCGGCTACATCGCCGCCGAGTTCGCGCACGTGTTCGGAGCCTTCGGTACCCGGGTCACCATCGCGGTCCGCTCCAGTGGGATGCTGCGCGGGCTCGACGAGACCGTCTCCGACGCATTCACCGAGCAGGCCGCACGCCAGTGGGACCTCCGGAAGCACACCGAGGTCGCGCGGATCACCGCGAACGACGACGGCAGCGTCACCGCACGCCTGGGCGGGCCGGCGGGGCCGGAGGACCTCGAGGTCGACGCCGTGCTCGTCGCGATCGGGCGCGCACCCAGCACCGATGCCCTCGGTGCCGCCGAGGCGGGCCTCGACCTGCACCACGACGGCCGTCTCGTGGTCGACGAGTACCAGCGGGTGCTGCGCGGCGGCCGGCCCGTGACCGGCCTCTGGTCGCTCGGCGACGTGAGCAGCGACTACCAGCTGAAGCACGTGGCGAACCACGAGGCGAAGGTCGTGGCCCACAATCTGCTGCACCCCGAGGCGCTCCGCGCTGCCGACCACCGGTTCGTGCCCGCCGCCGTGTTCTCCTCGCCGCAGGCGGCCTCGGTCGGCATGACCGAGGAGCAGGCACTCAGCCATGCGGACGTCACCGGCACCCCGATCGTGACCGCGGTGCAGCACTACGGGTCGACGGCGTACGGGTGGGCCATGGAGGACACGCAGGGGTTCGTGAAGCTCATCGCCGAGCAGCAGACCGGGCGCATCCTCGGCGCGCACATCCTCGGCCACGAGGCATCGATGATCATCCAGCCGGTCATCCAGGCCATGTCCTTCGGCCTCGACGCGCAGACCATGGCCCGCGGGCAGTACTGGATCCATCCGGCGCTCACCGAGGTGCTGGAGAACGCGCTGCTAAGCCTCAAAACCGGCTAGGAGCGCCCCGGAGCGCCCGGGGTGCCCCGGGGCGCCTAGACCTTGGCCGACGTGTAGATGGACTCCACGATCTCCGCGTAGTCCTTGAGGACCTGGGCGCGTTTGATCTTGAGCGACGGGGTGAGGTGGCCGGTGGTCTCGGTGAAGTCGGTGGGGACCACCCGGAACATCTTGATGGCCTCCGCGCGGGAGACCGTGGTGTTGGCGCTGTCCACGAGCTCCTGGATCTCGGCGAGCACGAGCGGGTGGTCCGCTGCCTCCCCCGTGGTGGTACCCGCCGGCAGGTGGTGCCGTTCGAGCCAGCCCGGCAGGGCCTCCTCGTCGAGGGTGATCAGCGCCGAGATGAAGGGCCGCTGGTCGCCGACGACGACGCACTGCGAGACCAGCGCATTGGCGCGGATGGCGTCCTCGAGCAGCGCGGGGATGACGTTCTTCCCGCTCGCCGTCACGATGATCTCCTTCTTCCGGCCCGTGATGCGCAGGAAGCCGTCGTCGTCGAGCTCGCCGATGTCACCCGTGCGGAACCAGCCATCCACGAAGGCGTCCTCGGTGAGGTCGGGGCGGTTGAAGTAGCCCTTCATGACGCAGACGCCCTGGGTGAGGATCTCGCCGTCGTCGGCGATCTTCACCGCATTGCCGGGCAGCGGAGCGCCCACGGTGCCGATCTTGATCCGCTTGGGTGTGTTGACCGTGATGGGCGCCGTCGTCTCGGTCAGGCCGTAGCCCTCGAGCACCATGAGCCCGATGCCGTGGAAGAAGTGGCCGAGCCGGTCGCCGAGGGGCGCGCCGCCGGAGACGGCGTGCTGCACTCGGCCGCCCATCGCGGTGCGGATCTTCCCGTAGAGCAGCCGGTCGAACACGGCGTGCTTGACCTTGAGGCCCAACGGGATCTTCCCGGCCTGCTCCGCCTTCGACCAGGCGATGGCGACATCCGCGCCTGCGTGGAAGATCTTGCCCTTGCCGCCGTCCTCGGCCTTCAGCATCGAGTTGTTGTAGACCTTCTCGAAGACGCGCGGCACCGCGAGGATGAAGGTCGGCTGGTAGCTCTGCAGGTCGGGGAGGAGGTTCTTCACGTCCGGTGTATGGGCCACCGTGGCACCCGCGGCGACGCACAGCACGGAGATGAAGCGGGCGAAGACGTGGGCCAGGGGCAGGAACATGATGGTCTGGCCGCCCTCGCGGGCGACCTCCGGCAGGGCCGCGGCCGCGTTCTCGGACAGCTCGACGAAGTTGCCGTGCGTCAGTTCGCAGCCCTTGGGCTTGCCCGTGGTGCCCGAGGTGTAGATGATCGTGGCGACGTCGTCGAGGCCCGCATAGGCGCGACGGTCGGAGAGGGTCTGCTCGTCGGTGCCCGCGCCGGCCGTGCGCAGCGTGTCGAGTCCGTCGCCGTCGAACTGCCAGACGTGGCGCAGGGACTCGATGCCCTCGAGCGCCACGGCCTCACGGACCACGTTCTCGTGACGGGCGGATTCGACGAACGCGCCGACGGCGCCCGAGTCACTGAGGATCCAGGCCACCTGGGCGGGGGAGGAGGTCTCGTACACGGGGACGGAGACGGCGCCCGCGAACCAGATCGCGAAGTCCGCCAGCGACCACTCATAGCGGGTACGGGCCATGATGGCCACGCGGTCCCCGGGCTGGACGCCCGAGGAGATCAGGCCCTTCGCGATGTCCTCGACCTGGCGCCGGAACTCGGTGGCGGAGATGTCCTCCCACTCACCCGAGGCTCCCTTCACCGCGAACAGGGCCGGATTGGACGGCTTCGCCGCCTGCCGCACCACGAGGTCCGTCGTATTGGTCTGGCGGGGGACGTCCACGAGGACGGGAACGCTGATGTCGCGCACGATAGCTCCTTCGATATCACCTCGGCCGTGAGGTCGTTTCAGCCTATAGGTTCGGTCCACCGAATTACTCTCCAGTAATGTACGAATCGGTAACGGTGGCGTGCAGGCGCGCCCCGACAGGACGGAGGAGGGACCGCATGCCGATCATTCCCGACCCGGCCGGCCGGCGCACTCGACGCCCGCGCACCGACACCTGGCATGTGGGTCGCGGCGCCCCGCCGACCGGGCGCACGGCCCGCACCACCTTCGCCAACCCGGCACGCCGCGGTCTCTCCGTGGGCGTGGACATCGGCGGTACGAAGGTCGCGGCGGGTGTCGTGGACGTCCATGGGAGGATCCTTGCCGAGGCACGCAGGGCGACCCCCGGCCAGGACCCCCGCGCCGTGGAGGGGGTCATCACCGAGCTCGTCCGCGAGCTGTCGCAGGAATTCCGGATCCGGTCGGTGGGGATCGGGGCGGCGGGGTGGATGGACCTCGCCAACAGCACGGTGCTCTTCAGCCCGCATCTCGCCTGGCGCAACGAGCCGCTGCGGAGGAACCTGGAGAAGCTGCTCCACCGGCGCGTGACGGTGGTGAACGACGCCGACGCCGCTGCCTGGGCGGAGTGGAAGTTCGGCGCGGGGCGCGGTGAGTCCCGCCTGGTGTGCGTCACCCTGGGCACGGGCATCGGTGGCGCGATGATCATGGGTGGACGCGTGGAGCGCGGGCGGCACGGCGTCGCGGGTGAGTTCGGGCACCAGATCATCGTGCCGCAGGGGCACCGGTGCGAGTGCGGGAACCGCGGCTGCTGGGAGCAGTACGCCTCCGGCAACGCGCTCGGCCGCGAGGCCCGCGAGCTCGCCGCCGCCAATTCCCCCGTGGCCAGGGCCATCATCGACGCGGCCCCCGGCGACGGGGCCCTGATCACCGGCGCGCTCGTGACACGCCTCGCGATGGAGGGCGACCCGGCGTCCCGGGAGCTGGTCGACGACGTCGGGCAGTGGCTGGGACTGGGACTGGCCAACCTGGCTGCGGCGCTCGATCCCGGGACGTTCGTCATAGGCGGAGGACTGAGTGCGGCGGACGAACTCCTGCTCGAACCGGCGCGGCGCGCGTTCGGGCGCAACCTGACGGGGCGGGGATTCCGGCCGGCCGCGCGCATCGAGCGGGCGGCCCTTGGCCCGGAGGCTGGACTCATCGGGGCCGCCGACCTGTCGCGGCTGCTCTCACGCGGCGCCACCTAGGCGCGGGGCCGCCGGGAGCGCGCGCTAGACCTCGGCGCCGTCGTCCCCGATGTCCCGGTGCTTGGGCAGCTTGGTGACGAGGTAGCCGGCGCCGGCGAGGAACAGGGCGAGGACCCCGAGCGTGGCGGCCAGGGGGGCGTCGCGCCAGAACATGGCGAACAGCAGCAGTGTGATCGGCCCGCCCGCGGCGCCGATCCACGCCAACACCGTCAGCGGGTCGCCGGCGCCGAGCGGCGGCGGTTCGTCCGGGACGAAACCCTCGTCCTCCTCCGGCTCCTCCGGGGCGGCATAGTCACGGGGTCCGGTGGCGCGGAACGGCTGGTCGCGGAAGATCGCATCAGCGCGCTCCCGGTCCGTCAGGTCCTCGGTGTCGTGTGCTCCGGACACGTCCGGGCGGGGTTCCCGGCCGTCCGTCGGGAGTGCGACGGGCGCCGGCGGGATCCCGGTTTCGCTTCCGGGAGTCACGGGGGAATCGGTGGAGGTCCCCTCCAGGCGCGCGACGAGGTCCTGCCATACGGCGTCGTCGGTGGATTCGTTCGGTTCCTGACCTCGGGGGCCCATACTTTGCTACCTGCTGTCGCGTGCTGCGGTCCGGGTCCGAAGGACCCCGCCCGGCGTCCTGGTCATCAGAGGGCGTGCTCGTTCAATCGTGGACACCGCGGGCCGCCACGTCAACCGGTCCGCAGCGTGTCGGTGCCCCCTCGGGTCGGCCTGCGCGGGCCCGGTCCAGGCGCCGTCCGTGCCGCCGACGCCCTTAGAGTAGGCTTCCACAAGAAAAAGCGGGCGGCATGCAGAGTGCCGTTCCGTCCATGCAGGGAGGACGAGCAGCGTGTTCTATTGGGTGATGAAGCGGATCATCGTCGGTCCGATCCTCAACCTCCTGTTCCGGCCCTGGGTCAAGGGACTCGACAACATCCCGGCGACGGGGCCCGCGGTGCTCGTCAGCAACCACCTGTCCTTCTCCGACTCGATCTTCCTCCCCATCGTGGTGCCCCGGACCGTCGTGTTCCTCGCCAAGTCGGAGTACTTCACGGGCAAGGGGGTCAAGGGCAGGCTTACGGCCCTGTTCTTCCGACTCTCGAACCAGCTGCCCATGGACCGCTCGGGCGGCGCGGCATCGTCGTCCTCCCTGACGGCGGGCATGGACATCCTGAACGAGGGCGGTGTCCTCGGGATCTATCCCGAGGGGACACGCAGCCCTGACGGGCGCCTGTACCGCGGGAAGACGGGCGTCGCGAAGCTGGTGCTCGCCACAGGTGTCCCCGTGATCCCCGTCGCGATGATCGGGACGGACAAGGTCCAGCCCATCGGGCGGCGCATCCCCAACATCCGCCGCGTGGGGATCATCATCGGCGAGCCGCTCGACTTCAGCCGCTACGAGGGGCTCGAGGACGACCGCTTCGTCCAGCGCTCCGTGACGGACGAGATCATGTACGAGCTCATGCGCCTGTCGGGGCAGGAGTACGTGGACGCCTACGCGAGCACTGTCAAGGAGCGGCTCGCCGCGGAGAAGGCCGCCGGACGCAAGACGCCGAAGCCGGGAGCCGACACCCGCCGCGCCGCCGTGCGCATCTCCACCGAGGCGGGCAGCCCGGCGCCGGGCTCCGTCACGGAGATCGGCCGGGCGCCCTCCGCCGACAAGGGCCCCGCCGCCGGAGACACGAGGAGTGGCGCGAACGGCAGCACCGCGCAGCCCGACGCGGGCTGATCGTCTCCGCCGCCCGGGCCGCCGGGCTGTGTGACATGCGGGGCGGTCGCGATGACGGGCCGAATCGAGCCACCCCACGCTGAGCCCGTAGAATTCTCCTGTGACTGATTCGCTAGCTCCCGCCCTCCCGCGCACCGCGGCTCCTGCCCCCTCCACCGCCGGCCTCGATGCCTGGCGCTCCATGACGGCGGTCCAGCAGCCCTCGTGGCAGGATCCCGGAGTGTATTCGGCGTCGGTCAAGGAACTCTCGACCCTTCCCCCGCTGGTCTTCGCGGGTGAGGTGGACGTGCTGCGCGAGCGGCTCGCCGCCGCCGCGCAGGGCAAGGCCTTCCTCCTGCAGGGTGGCGACTGCGCCGAGACCTTCGACGGTGCCACCGCCGACAAGATCAGCGCCCGGGTCCGCACGATCCTCCAGATGGCCGTCGTCCTCACGTACGGGGCGTCCCTCCCCGTGATCAAGATGGGTCGGATGGCGGGGCAGTTCGCCAAGCCACGCTCCTCGAACGACGAGACGCGCGACGGCGTGACCCTCCCCGCCTACCGTGGCGACATGGTCAACGGCTACGACTTCACCCCGGAGAGCCGCGGCCACGACGCCTCCCGCATGGTGAAGGCCTACCACACGTCGGCGTCGACCCTGAACCTCATTCGCGCCTTCACCCAGGGCGGCTTCGCGGACCTCCGCCTGGTGCACCACTGGAACAAGGGTTTCATGGCCAATCCTGCGCACTCCCGCTACGAGTCGCTCGCCCGCGAGATTGACCGTGCGGTGCGGTTCATGGATGCCTGTGGCGCGGACTTCGAAGCTCTGAAGCGTGTCGAGTTCTTCGCGAGCCATGAAGCGCTGCTCCTCGATTACGAGCGGGCGCTGACGCGGATCGACTCGCGCACCTCCCTGCCCTACGACACCTCGGCGCATTTCCTGTGGATCGGGGAGCGTACCCGCGACATCGACGGTGCGCACGTCGATTTCCTCTCCCGCGTGCGGAATCCCATCGGCGTGAAGCTCGGCCCGTCCACCTCGGCGGACGACGCCCTGGCGCTGATCGACAAGCTCGACCCGAACCGTGAGCCAGGGCGCTTGACGTTCATCACGCGGATGGGGGCCTCGAACATCCGCGAGAAGCTGCCAACCCTCGTGGAGCGCGTCACGGCGTCCGGTGCGCAGGTGCTCTGGGTCACCGATCCGATGCACGGCAATACCGTCACGTCGCCCAACGGCTACAAGACCCGCAACTTCGACGACGTCATCGACGAGGTGCGCGGCTTCTTCGAGGTGCACAACTCGCTCGGGACGTTCCCGGGTGGGCTGCACGTGGAGATGACGGGCGACGACGTGGCCGAGTGCCTCGGGGGTGCCGACCCGATCGATCAGGAGGCGTTCCTGGAACGCTACGAGTCGGTCTGCGACCCGCGCCTGAACCACATGCAGTCGCTCGAGATGGCCTTCCTCGTCGCCGGGGCCCTCTCGAAGAGCTGACCGCCCCGACGCAGGGAGGGGAGGGTGGCGCCGCCGGCCACCCTCCCCTCCCTGCGTCTTCGGTATCCTCCGCGCTACTGTTTCACCGCGTCTTCACCGCGTCGCGCGTCCGACCCGGGCCGGTCAGGTGACCGTGATCCGGATGGTGGTCCCCTCGGGCTGCTCGCCCGTGGGGCTCTGCCCGGCCACGAGCCCGAGGACGGCGCTGCCGAAGGTGTAGTCCACCTGCACGGCGAAGCCCGCCTCCTCGAGAACGGCGACCGCGCGTTCCTCCGGCAGCGAGAACACGCTGGGGACCTTCACCATGCGCGGCCCCTGCGACAACGTCAGCGTCACCGTGGTGCCCCGCTGCACGGCGACGCCGGAGGGGGCCTGGCTCGCAACGGAGCCCGCGGGTACGGTCGCGCTGAACTCCCGTGCCTCCTCGACCTCCACCTCGAGACCTGCACGTTCCAGTGCTGCGACGGCCTCCTTCGCGGGTAGGCCGGAGACGTCGGGGACGGTGATCGGCGCCGGACCGAGCGACACGACGAGGTCCACGGCCGAGTCGCGGCGGCGTTCCGCGCCCTGGCCGGGGACCTGGCGGATCACCTCGCCGGCTGGGACCGATTCGCTGTACTCCTCCCCGAGGCCGCCGACGGCGAGCCCTGCGGCGCGCAGGTCCTCCATCGCCTCCGCCTGTGTGCTCCCGACGACGTCAGGGACGGCGAACAGCTCGGGTCCCTTCGACACGATCAGCTCGACGCGCTCGAAGCGGCGGACCGGGGACGCGGCGGCGGGCTCGGTGGCGATCACCAGCCCTTCGAGGACCTGCTCGTCGAAGACCTCCTCGGTGGACAGGGACTCGAGTCCTTCCTGTTCGAGGACGGCGCGGGCCTCGGCGAGCGGGGCGTTCGCCACATCGGGGAGGGACACCATGCCGGCCGGGCCTGCTCCGAAGAGCCAGCCCGCGCCGGCCACCAGGCCGGCCAGGAGCACGAGGAGGACGGCGAGCATCCGCACGGACCGGCGCGCCGTCGTGCCGTGGAGCGCCTTCTGCGGTCGCTGGGCCTGCCGCGCCTGCTGTCTCCTGGACGGCAGGCGGACGCTGCTGCCCCCCGGCCGGCCGGCCGGGAGCGTTCCGTAGGCCTCGTGGAGCCGCCGGCCGCCCCGGTCGTCCTGGCCCGGAGCGCCGTGGGTGACGCCGTCGTGGATCTCGGTATCGCCGCGTCGTTCCCCGCCGTGCGTGTCCCCGGCCGGCGCTGTGGCGCCCGTGAGGGGAGCACTCCACGACGGCGGCTGCTGCGGCATGGCCCCGAGGACGCGTGTCGCGTTCCGGTCGCGGTCGAAGACGCGCGTGGTGGCCTGCCGTGCAGGGGCGGGGAGCACCTCGGTCCCTCCCGGAACCGTCGCCGCGTCATCGTCCTGGAAGTGGTCGTGGAGGCGGTCGTCGTACAGGCGGTCTGCGGCGCCGGTCCGGGCCCCGGTGAGTGCTTCGGTGAGTGCTTCGGTCGGTGCGGCTGCTGGTGCGGTTGCCGGCGTGTCGCCGTGCACGAGGCGAGGGACGACGACCGCGGTCAGCGTGTCCTGATCCGACGCCGGGGCGGGTGGCTCGGCCGGAGCGAAGTCGAGCTCGTCGTCGCCGAGCGTGGCGAGGATGTGCCGGAGTTCACCGAGGAGCGCGGAGCCGTCCACGGGCCGGTCCTCGGGGTCCCTCGAGGTGCACCACTGCACCAGTTCGTCGATGTCGACGGCCAGTCCGGGCAGGAAGACAGAGGGGGGCGGTACCTCGGACTGCGCGTGCTGCACGGCTACCTGGATGGGGGACTCGCCGGTGAAGGGCTGCCGGCCCGTCAGGAGTTCGAAGAGCATGACGCCGGTCGAGTAGATGTCGCTCTGGGCCTCGGCGGGCCGCCCGAGGACCAGTTCGGGGGAGAGGTAGGCGACGGTCCCGACGAGCGTCGCGGTGCCGGTGCTCGCCGACACGGCGCGAGCGAGGCCGAAATCGGCGATCTTCACGGTGCCGGCGTCCGACAGCAGCACGTTCTCGGGTTTCACGTCGCGGTGGATCAGACCCGCCTCGTGTGCCGCGGCAAGCCCTTCCACCACGGCGTCCAGGAGGGTCAGCGCGTGGCGCGGAGTGAGCCGCCCGTGCTCACGCAGCAGGTCACGCAGCGTCCTGCCGCGGACGAACTCCATGACGAGGTAGGCGACCGGCTGCCCGTCGATCTCGTCGACGCCCTGGTCGAGCACGCCGACCACGTGCGGGTGGGACAGGCGGGCGGCCGACTTGGCCTCCTGCTCGAAGCGGTCGATGAAGCCGGGCTCATCGGCCAGGTGCGGGTACAGCACCTTGAGAGCCACGCGGCGGTCCAGGCGCCGGTCGGTGGCCAGGTAGACGGTGGACATGCCACCGCGGGCCACCCGTGAATGCACGACGTACCGTCCGTCGACGATGGCGCCCTCGAGAGGATCCTTCCGTAGCTGGTGCACCCTTCGATGATAGTGGGGTACGCCGAAAGGGGGCAGGACCACCACTCGGTCCCGCCCCCTCGACCGATCCGGCACCGGCCGGAGCGGCGCCTACCGGAAGTTCTTCTGGTGTGCCTTGATCGATGCCACGTACTGCTTGGTGTCCTCGAACATGCCACGGCTCTGGACCGAGTACTGGCCCTGGTAGTAGGAGGCGATGGCGATGTCGAGCGAGGGACTGGTGCGTACGAGCGAGCGGATGATCGCGACACCGGCGGTGGCGTTGTCGTACGGATCCAGCAGGTTGAGCTTGCGGCCCACAAGGTTGCCGGCCCACTGCCCGGAGGAGGGGATGACCTGCATGGTGCCGATCGCGTTCGCCGGGGACACCGCGCGCTGGTTGAAACCGGACTCCTGGTACGCGAAGGCGAGCGCGAGGCTCGGATCGACACCCATGGAGCGGGCCGTGTCCGCGACGATCTGCTTCATCTCGGCCTGCGAGGGAGCCGGCATCGAGTTGAGCAGGGCCTTGTTGGAGTTGGCGTCCGCCACCACCTTGTCGGGGTACTGGTAGCCCAGGAAGGTCGAGGGCACGAGGTTACCGGGGGCAGGAGCCGGGGCGGGGGCCGGAGCGGTACCGGCGCCGGGGAGAGTGAGCTTCTGCCCGGGGTAGATGACGGAGGTCATCGTCATCTTGTTGGCGGTGAGCAGGTTGTTCAGCGCGACGCCGTTGCGGGAGGCGATGGCGCCGAGGGTGTCACCAGCCTTGACCGTGTACGAGCCGGCCGCCGGGGCAGGAGCGGGGGCCGGCGCAGGGGCGGGGGCCTGCGGAGTGGCCTGCGGAGTCACGCTCCGCGCGAGCTTCAGCGTCTGGCCGGGGTAGATGATCGACGTCATGCCGAGGTTGTTCGCCTTCAGCAGGGCGTCCAGCCCGACGCCGTTCCGGGAGGCGATAGCGCCGAGGGTGTCACCCGACTTCACCGTATAGCTGCCGCCGGCGGGAGCGGGAGCGGGGGCAGGAGCGGCTGCGGGCTTGCCCGGCGCCGGGGCGGGAGCGCCGCCGAGGGCGAGCTTCTGCCCGGGGTAGATGATCGAGGTCATCGAGAGCTTGTTGGCCGTCAGCAGGTTCGGCAGGCTCAGGCCGTTACGGGAGGCGATGGCTCCGAGGGTGTCACCCGGCTTGACCACGTAGGTGGCCGCGGACGGCTTCGCAGCAGGTGCCTGAGCGGCAGGTGCCGGGGCTGCGGCCGGGGCCGCGCTGCCTGTCAGCTTGATCTTCTGCCCTGGGTAGATGGTGGTGCGCGCGTCCAGCTTGTTCAGCTTCAGGACGGCGTCCGTCGCAAGACCGAAGCGCTTGGCGACGGCACCGATGGTGTCGCCCGGCTTGATGGTGTACTCGCTCGGCGTGGTCGCGGAGTGGACCGCGATCTTCTGCGCCGGGATCTGGGTCGCCACCAGGGCGGCGGGGACGACGGCCCGCGCGGGGGCCTGCATGGCCGGTCCGGTGAGGTGCCGGACGGCGGGCGCCTGCAGGGCGGGTGCTGCCGACGCCGGGTGGGCGAGGGCGACGGAAGAGAGAATCACCGCGGGCAGTGCGGCGGTGGTCACGGCGACGTTCAGGCCGCGACGGCTAGCGCCGGCAGCCTTCCTGCGGGTGCCGTTCAGCGGTGCGTTCGATCGCTGGGCAGTCATGTTTCGTTCCTCGTCTGTTGGCGGCTGAGTCCGCGCGGACATACGTACCCGAGATGATGCTTCCCGGCTGGGTACGTACAGGTGCTGATGATGCTGTTGAGTCACGTGTTGTTATTGTGACTTGTGTGACTTCTGTGAACTTACACGAAATCGCTGCTAGCACAAGAGCCCTCCGAACGGGGTGAAGCGCAGCTTGGGCGTGTCGCGCCCGGAGCCCGATCCTTGCGTTCTTCCTTCGCCCGTCCTGCGCCGACACTGCGTCGGTTCTGAGCCGGTTCTGCGCATGCAGCCGCCCCGTCCTGCGGACGTCCTGTGCCTGCGGGGACCCGCCGTTCCCCCAGGGCCGCCGGGGGAGGGCGTCCGGCCTCCCGAGTGGAGTTGGGTGCGGGACCATGGCACGCTTGGACCGTGACTGAACTCGAACACCTCGTCCCGGCCTGGCTGAACCTGCCGGACGTCGCCGCAGCCCTCGATCTGCCCATCACCCGCGTCCATTCGCTCATCAGCGACAGGTCGCTGGTCAGCGTGCGCATCGGTGAGCGCAATATCCGCAGCGTCCCCGCCGACTTCCTCGTGGACGGCGCCGTCCTCGACAGCCTCAGGGGGACCGTGGTGGTGCTCGCGGACTCCGGGTACGGCGACGAGGACATCATCCGCTGGCTCTACACGGAGGACGAATCGCTGCCGGGCCGCCCGATCGACGCGCTGCGCGAGGGTCGCAAGACGGAGATCCGCCGTCGCGCCCAGGCAGCCGCCTGGTAGGAGGAGGACCGACAGGCGTCGGGCAGCCCGCAGTGCCGCCAGGGTCCGCAGTGCCCCCAGGGTCACGGCGGGCGGGGAGTGTCACGCCGACCGCGTGACCGCCGCTTCGGCGAGCAGGCGGAGCGCGTGCCGGGACGTCCCGTCGATCTCGAGCCGCTCGAGCGCCGCGAAGGCGGCCTCGGACTTCCCGGCAATGAGCTGCTCGGTGTGGGCCAGGGCTCCGGTGTCGACGATCATCCCCCGCAGCAGGCCGACGGCGTCCTCGTCCAGTGCCGTATCGCCGAGCATCGCGTTGATCCGCGCGCGGACCGCGCCCGATGCGGACCCGAGCGCCCGGGCGATGAGGAACGTGCGCTTGCCCTCGCGTAGATCGTCGCCCGCCGGCTTGCCGGTCACCTCCGGATCGCCGAAGACCCCCAGGACGTCGTCGCGGAGCTGGAACGCCTCGCCCAGCGGCAGGGCGAACGCCGAGTAGGCCGACAGCAGTGCGTCGCCGGCGCCCGCCAGCGCGCCGCCGAGCATGAGCGGCCGCTCCATCGAGTACTTCGCCGACTTGAAGCGGAGGATGTTGAGCGCGCGTTCCTCGGCGACCTCGGGCGTCTGGTCCGGGCCCACGGCCTCCTCGAGCAGGTCGAGGTACTGGCCGGCCATGACCTCGGTACGCATGCGGTTGAAGATGGTGCGTGCCGCGTCGCCGGACGTGCCGGAGCAGGACGTCGTGAACAGCTCCTCGCTGAAGGCGAGACAGAGGTCTCCGGCCAGGATGGCGGCCGAGACCCCGAAGCGCTCGGGGTCGAGGTGCCAGCCTGCGTCCGCGTGGCGCACCGTGAACTGCCGGTGCACGCTGGGTCGGCCGCGCCGGGTGTCCGACCGGTCGATGATGTCGTCATGGATGAGTGCGGCCGCCTGGAAGAACTCCAGCGCGGTCCCCGCCACGACCGGCGCCGACCCCGTCGGAGAGCCGCCGGCCGCGCGCCAACCCCAGTAGCACAGGAGGGCGCGCATCCTCTTTCCCCCGCGCGTCAGGGCGGCGATGCTCGAGATGAGCGGCAGCGACTCGGCGGAGATGTCCGCGAGGACGACGCGCTGCTCATCGAGGAACGCCTCGATGCCGAGGGTGAGCGAGGACCGGAACCGATCCTGCTCCTCCTGGATGGTATCGGGAACGGGGCCGTCCTGATCGGGGGTGGCGGGTGCGGGCAGCATGGATCTCCCGGGCGGGTCGGCTGGACGGTGTGCTCCCACTCTATCCGTCGGCGCGCGCCCTCCGACCGACCGCTCCGGCCCGGCGGACGGCCCCGGGCAGCCCGCTGCCGTGGTTCCCCGCGTCGTCCGGGCGAGGGACGTCGGTGGCACTGAGTAGGATGTGTGCGTGTCAAGGGTTGAGGATTCGAAGCCGGTCGAGCATGCGGAGTGCCACATCCTGCACATCGACATGGATGCGTTCTTCGTCTCCGTCGAACTGCTCGATCACCCCCATCTGCGCGGCGTTCCCGTCGTCGTCGGATCACCGTCGGGGCGGTCCGTGGTCCTGTCCGCCTCCTACGAGGCACGCCGCTACGGAGTGCGGTCGGCGATGCCGATGTCCGTCGCCATGCGGCAGTGTCCTACCGCCGTGATCCTGCCTCCCCACCAGCGACGGTACTCGGAGGTCTCGCGCGAGGTCATGAGGATCTTCCGAGCGGTCACGCCCGAGGTGGAGCAGCTGAGCGTGGACGAGGCCTTCCTCGACGTCGCCGGATCCATGCGCCGCCTCGGCGGCCCCCGCGAGATCGGGGAGCAGGTTCGCGCGGAGATCCAGGACACCCTCGGCATCACCGCGAGCGTGGGCGCCGCGACCACCAAGTTCGTCGCGAAGATCGCCTCCACGCGGGCCAAGCCCGACGGTCTCCTCCTCATTCCCGGCGATCAGACGATCGCCTACCTCCACACCCTGCCGGTGTCCGCGCTGTGGGGGGTCGGCGCCAAGACGCAGGAGGTCCTCGCCCGGATCGGCATCCACACCGTCCAGGACGTCGCGCAGACGCCGGTGACCACTCTCAGGCGGCTGCTCGGAGCCTCCGGTGAGCATGTGCACCAGCTGGCATGGGGACGCGACCCCCGGCGGGTCGTCGTGTCACGGGCCGAGAAGAGCATCGGCGCCGAGGAGACGTTCTCGCAGGACATCGACGATTCCGAGACCCTGCGGCGGGAACTGCTGAGGCTGGCCCACCGCACGGCGACCCGGCTGCGCGCCTCGGGCTACCGGGCCGGGGGAGTGGCCCTCAAGCTCCGCTATGCCGACTTCTCCACACTGACCCGCTCGAAGAAGCTCGACGAGCCGGTGGACAGTGCGAACGCGTTGTACGGTGCGGCGACGGCACTCCTGGCAGCGCTGGGTGAGCGGCCGATGGCGGTCCGGCTGATCGGCCTGCGTGCCGAGTCCCTCGAGGCGGCGGGAGACGGGTCCACGCAGCTGACCATCGACCGGAGGGATGACAACTGGCGGATCGCCGAGCGGGCGCTCGACGACGTGAACCGGAAGTTCGGCGACGCCGGCGTGGTCCCCGCGGGCCTGCTCCGTCCGAAGGTACGGGACAGGGGTGCAGTGGGGCAGGAGGATCCGCCGGCGCAGGGCCCCGACGGCGGGACCCGAGGGCGCCTGACCGGACCGTCCGGGACTCGGCGTGACCGGGGCGCCGTCCGCCCGCCGGACCAGCCCTGAGCGGCGGCGATCGGGACGGTTAGCATTCCGCGGACGGCCCGATCAAGACCGCATTGTGACTTTCCACGTACTGCGTAGCAAACTAGTCTTTAAACAGGCAGCCCGCCTGTCGCACTGCACGTTATTCCGTCCTCCGGAGCCCGAGGTTCACGACCCTTCCGCCGGGAACCCGGTTCGCGTGCGGGTCGTTGGTCGGGTACGGGAATGTTGGTATCCACATCAAGGAGGCGGTCATGGCACTCTCGGAACACGAGCAGAGGTTGCTTGATCAGCTCGAGCAGCAGTTACACGCCGACGATCCCAAGTTCGCCCACTCGATGGCGTCGGACACGAGCAAATCGATGTCCACACGTCGACTGGTCATCGGTTCCCTCATCACGATCGCAGGCATCCTCGTGCTCCTCGCGGGCATCGTCTACCAGCTCACCATCGTCGGTGTCGCCGGTTTCCTCATCATGGGGGCAGGGGTGTATTTCGCTACCACCAAGTCGCGGCAGGCGGATACCGGTCAGCCCCAGGGCAGGCCCTCCAAGACGCCGTCCCCGGGGAAGAGCGGCTTCATGTCGAACCTCGAGGACAAGTGGGACGAGCGTAAGCGAGACCAGACCTAGACCGCAGTACCAGGACAGCTCCAGGAAGAACCCGCCACGGCGGGTTCTTCCTCTTTAACAGCACTCGAGCGCATACCCACCCCGACGAGCCGGGCTCCGACCCGTGTCGTCGTCCGCCGGTCCCGTCCGCCGATCCCGTCCGCCGATCCCTTCCGCTGGTCGCGCCACCGGCACCCGTCGCCCTTCCGGCCCTCCACTTCGCTCCCCACTGCCCGACCACTGCCCGATCCCGCCATACCCGCGAGGTGACGCGGGCGGCGACCCGGGGAAGCGCCGCGCCGGTAGGCGCGCCACGCGCCGGTTGCATTGACCGGGGAGAGTTGTGGAGTAAAGTGGGGAATATAAGAGCAAGGCAGCGAAACGCTGGGCTTGGCGGACTCAGAACAGGCGGTCAGGGATGTTCCTCGGAACGCACACCCCCCGCCTCGACGAAAAAGGCAGGCTCATCCTCCCTGCGAAATTCCGTGAGGAACTGAGCGAGGGGGTGGTCCTGACAAGGGGCCAGGAACGCTGCATCTACGTCTTCAGCATGAGTGAGTTCGAGAGGGTGCACGAGCAGATGCGGGCGGCTCCGATCTCGTCACGCCAGGCGAGGGACTACAACCGTATCTTCCTGTCAGGGGCCTCGGACGAGGTCCCCGACAAGCAGGGCAGGATCACCATCCCGCCCGCCCTGAGGACCTACGCCGGCCTGGACCGGGAGCTCGCAGTGATCGGAGCGGGAAGCCGCGCCGAGATCTGGGCGGCCGACGCCTGGGAGTCCTACCTGACGGAGAAGGAGACCGCCTTCTCCGAGACGGACGAGGACGCGTTCCCGGGCATCATCTGAGACGGGCAAGCACCAGAAGCACGACGACACAGCAGCACGCACGACGCGGGTGGCGGCATCTCTTGGATGAGATCTCCAGCCGCCGGACACGATCCGCCACCTGGCTCCACTTCCCCGGAGCCAGGCGAGGACCGTCCGGCCGGATGGGGGTCTGACTCAAGAGCATGACACCTCCGCCCGCCAGCCTGCAGAAACACCGAGACGATGAATGGCGAACTGCAGGAGGGAGAGGGCGTATGGGCGGAGACCGGCCCACCGATGAGCGACATGTCCCCGTCCTCCGCGACCGCTGCGTCTCCCTGATCGCCCCCTCCGTGGCCTCCGCCGAGAGCGCCGGCCGCCGGCCCGTCGTCGTGGACGCGACGCTCGGCATGGGCGGGCACTCCGAGACCATGCTCCAGCGCTTCCCGACCGCCCACCTCGTCGGGATCGACCGCGACACCGAGGCGCTCGACCTCGCGGGGGAGCGCCTCGCCCCGTTCGCGGACCGCACCGACCTGGTCCACGCCGTGTACGACGAGCTGCCGGAGGTGCTCGAGGACCTCGGCATCGACGGCGTCGACGGCGTGCTCTTCGACCTCGGCGTCTCCTCCCTCCAGCTCGACGAGCGCGACCGCGGCTTCGCCTACTCCTACGACGCGCCCCTCGACATGCGGATGGACACCAGCAGGGGCGTCACCGCCGCCGACGTGGTCAACACCTATGCGTCGGAGGACCTCCTGCGCATCATCCGCACCTGGGGCGAGGAGAAGTTCGCCGGACGGATCGCATCAGCCATCGTGCGGGCACGGGCGGCCGAGCCCTTCCGGACCACCTCCCAGCTCGTCGAGGTCATCCGGAGCGTGGTCCCGGCCGGGGCAGCCCGCACCGGGGGGCACCCTGCCAAGCGGACCTTCCAGGCCCTCCGCATCGAGGTCAACCAGGAACTCTCGGTCCTGGAGCGCGCGGTGCCCGCTGCCGTCGATTCCGTCGTCGTGGGCGGCCGCGTCGTCGCGATGTCCTACCACTCCCTCGAGGACCGCATCGTGAAGAGCGCCTTCACCGCGGGCACGAGGTCCTCCGCTCCCGTCGGCTTCCCGGTCGAACTCGAGGAGCACAAGGCGTACCTCCGCTCGCTGACGCGCGGCACGGAAGCGCCGACGGCAGCGGAGATCGAAGAGAACCCCCGTGCGGCATCCGCCAAGCTGCGCGCGGTCGAACGCATCAAGGCCGCACCCGTCGACAGGAAGACCAGATGAGCCAGGTATTGACTGCTGAGAAGCGACACCGCGCCACTGCCTACGCCGGGCACGGGGCCCTCGCCCTCGCCCCGGACCGCCTGCCGGAAAGGCTCACCGGAGGTACTCCGGGGGTCACCGGTACCCGGCAGAAGCCGCGCACGCCGCTCTCGGTGGTCCCCGCGCGGCCCACGCGCCGGCGCGTGCCCTTCGCCGTCTTCAGCCTGCTCGTGCTCGGCGCCGCCCTGGCCGCCGTGCTCATGCTGAACATCTCGGTGTCCGGGACGCAGTACGAACTCGTGCAGCTCCGCAACCAGCAGGTCGCGCTGAGCCAGCAGAACGACGCGCTGGTCCTCGAGATCGAGGGCAAGGAGGCCCCGCAGAACCTCGCGGCCGCCGCCACGAAACTCGACATGGTCTCCTCCCCGACGTTCGGGACCATAGACCTGGATTCGATGAAGGTCACGGGCACCCCGGAGCCCGCGAAGGAGGGGGCCAAGCCCGAGGTCCTCATCGCCGCCCCCAGCCTCGTCACCGGGCAGGCAGGACCCGTGACGGTCGAGGCGCCTGCAGTAGAAGCCGTCGAGGCGCCGGCCGAGGAGTCCGCGGACGAGCAGGTCGCGGCGGACGCAGCGCCTTCCGGCGCCGCGGCGGTGGACGGGCAGGGAAGCTCGGCCTCGGGCACCATCCCCGCTCCCGAGCAGCTCGGCTCCGCCCGCTAGCCGAGCGACACGCCCGCGCCCGCCGCTTCCCGCACCGCACGCACCTGATCGACAAGGATTCCTCCGTGACCCCTGCACGCACCGGCAGCCCCGACAGCCTCCGTCTGGCCCTGGGCTCCACGCGTCTGCGCGTGGGGCTGGCGTTCGTCCTGGTGCTGCTGATGGTCCTCGGCGTGCGCCTGTTCCAGCTCCAGGCACTCGACCTCGACGGCATGGCGCAGGCGGGGCTGTCCAAGCGGCTCACCAACACCGCGGTGCAGCCGGTTCGCGGCTCGATCGTCGACACGAACGGCAAGTACTTCGCGCGGAGCGTGGAGCGCTACGACATCGTGGTGGACCAGCGGCTGAGCGCCGTCGACGACTTCCGGCGCTACAACGAGGAACTCGAGGACTGGGAGATCATCCCCATGGACCAGGGGCTCTCCGAACTCGCCGCCGTCCTCGGCATCGACGAGGAGACGCTCCGCGCAGCGGTCCTCGGCGAGAAGACTTTCAACTACGTCCTGAAATCCGTGACGCCCGACGTGAAGAACCGGGCACTGGCCGTCAAGGTCCCCGGCGTTTACGCGGACCAGACGAGCGTGCGCACCTATCCGGCGGGACCCGTGGCCGGCTCGATCGTCGGCTACGTGGGAACCGACGGCAAGGCGCGATCAGGGCTCGAGGTGTCGCTCGACGACCAGCTCACGGGCGAGGCCGGCAGCCGCACCTTCGAGATCGGCGGCGACGGCATCAGGATCCCCTACGCCACGAACGAGGACGTGCCTGCCGTCGACGGGCAGAGCGTCAAACTGACCATCGACCAGGACCTGCAGTGGTTCGCGCAGCAGACCATCGCCTCCCAGGTGAAGGACTACAAGGCCGAGTGGGGCAACATCGTGGTGGTCGAGGCGAAGACCGGTGCCATCCGGGCCATGGCGGAATCGACGACCCTCGACCCGAACGATCCCGAGGCGACCCCCGCGGACAAGCGCAGCCCGAACTCCGTCAGCGCCTCCTTCGAGCCGGGATCCACGACCAAGGTCATCACCCTCGCGGCCGCACTGGAGCAGAAGCTCATCGAGCCCACCTCGAAGTTCGTCCTGGACAACCGCTACACGGTCGACGACCAGACGTTCAAGGACTCCTCGGAGCACGAGACCGAGCACCGGACGGCCGCAGGCATCCTCGCGAAGTCCATGAACACGGGTACGGTCCAGATCGGCGAGAAGCTCACGAAGCAGGAACGCTACGACTGGTTCAAGAAGTTCGGGATCGGCGAGCCGCTCGGCACGGGTCTCGGCGAGGAGAACCAGGGCCTGCTGACCACCCCCGACAAGTGGGACGACCGCCAGCAGTACACCGTCCTCTTCGGGCAGGGGCTCACGCAGACCGCACTGCATACCGCGATGGTGTACCAGACCATTGCGAACGACGGCGTCCGCCTCAAGCCCCGCCTCATCGACGCCTACATCGATCCCGACGGCACCGAGCACAAGGTGCCCCAGGACGAGGGCACGGAGGTCGTCTCCGACGAGACCGCCGCCGAGATGCGCAAGATGCTCGAGACCGTCACCCAGGAGGGATCGGGCAAGTCGGGCGAGCTCGAACAGTACCGCGTCGGTTCGAAGACCGGTACCGCGGAGGCGCCCAGCGCCAGCGGCGGGTACGACGGCTACACTCTCTCCTACGCCGGGATCGCCCCGATCGAGGACCCGGAGTACGTCGTCGTGATCACGCTCCAGCGGCCCAAGGGCGACCTGTACTACCTGATCCCCGGCGAGTCCTTCCAGAAGGTCATGAAGCAGGTCCTCAACTCGAACAACGTCCCCGCCTCGACGAGCAAGCCGGACATCTACCCGGTCGAATACTGACCCGGAGGCCAGAGCACCGTGCACCCGAATACACCGCAGGGGAGTCCCGCTTCCCTGATGCGGCCGCATGCCCCCCGACCCGTCAGCCTGTCCGCGGCCCTAGCCGCCGTCGGCGTGCCGGCCGGTCCGTCCATCCCCCCGGACCTCCCGACGGTCACGGGGATCACCCTCGACTCACGCGCGGTACTGCCCGGTGACGTCTACGCCGCCCTCCCCGGAGCGGCGCGGCACGGCGCGGAGTTCACCGCGCAGGCCGTCCGTGCCGGAGCAGTCGCCGTCCTCACCGACAGCACGGGCGCACGGATCCTGGCCGACCGCGCGGCAGCAGCGGGCGACGCCCTGCCGCCCGTCGTCGTCGTGCCCGACCCCCGCCGCGTGGTGGGTCCGCTCGCGCGGGTGGTGTTCGACAGCCGGCCGGACGACGGCACGGCACCGACCCTGTTCGGGATCACGGGGACGAACGGCAAGACGACGTCCACCTACTTCCTCAACGCCCTCCTCGAGGCGCTCGGTCGATCAACGGGACTCATCGGCACGATCGAGATCAGGGCCGGCCACGAGGCCATCCCCAGCGCGCTCACCACGCCGGAATCGCCCCAGGTGCACTCCCTCCTCGCGCTCATGCGCGAGCGCGGCCTCGGCGCGGCCTCCATGGAGGTCTCCTCGCACGCGCTCGAGTTCGGACGCGTCGACGACGTCCTCTTCGACGTCGCCGGGTTCACCAACCTGACCCAGGACCACCTCGACCTCCACGGCACCATGGAGGACTACTTCGCGGTCAAGGCGACGCTCTTCTCCTCCGCGCGGTGCCGCCGCGCCGTCGTCCTCGTCGACGACACCTGGGGGCGCAGGCTCGCCGATGCCGCGGATGTCCCCGTCCTCACGCTGTGCACCGTTCCCGGGGCGGGCCCCGGGAACGGCCCGGGGTCCGACGCCGACTGGACCGTCACCGACGTCGAGCCCAGCGGACTCGGGCACACGTTCGTGCTCCGCGGGCGCGCCGGGGACCGGCTCACGGTCCGTAGCGGACTGCCGGGAACGTTCAACATCTCCAATGCCGCCCTCGCGGCCATCATGGTCCTCGCCTCAGGCGTGTCCGTGGCCGACCTCCAGCGTGCACTCGACGCCTCCGACCCGTTCACCACCGAGGTCCCCGGCCGCATGCAGCTCATCGGTGAGGAGCCGGCGGCGATCGTCGACTTCGCCCACAACCCCGACGCCCTCGAACGCACGCTGGCCTCCGTGCGCCGCCCCGGCGGCCGGGTCATCGCCGTGTTCGGCGCGACCGGCCAGCGCGACGAGTCCAAGCGCCCCGTGATGGGCGCGGTGGGCGCGCGCCTGTCCGACGTCCTCATCGTGACGGACGACGACCCCCACGACGAGGACGACGCCGTCATCCGCCGCGCCGTCCGCGCGGGTGCCGACGCCGCGGTCCGGGACGAGGGCCTCACCTGCGAGGTGCTGGAGGTCTTCCCGCGGGCGGACGCGATCGACCGCGCCGTGGCCCTCGCCCGCCCCTCCGACACCGTCGTCATCGCCGGCCGCGGGCACGAGGTCTGGCAGGAAGTGAAGGGCATCAACCTGTCCCTCGACGACCGCGTGGAGCTGCGCTCCGCGTTGACAAGGCACGGATTCTCTGTGCTTTCACCGGCCGGGATAGAGTCCTGAACCGACATGATTGAATTCAGCGCAGCCGAGATCGCGGCACTCACAGGCGGTGCCCTCGTCGGCACCGATGCCGGCCTCCCCGCCGTCACCGTCACCTCCGCAGCCACCGACTCCCGCGAATGCGTCCCCGGGTCCCTCTTCGTCGCGAAGCCCGGCGAGGAGTCGGACGGGCACCTGTTCGTCGAGGGCGCCTTCGCACGCGGGGCGGTCCTCGCGCTGGCGGAACACGTGGTCGCCCGAGAGGACGGCACGCCGTTCCCGTCCGTCGTCGTGCCCGACGCCGTCCTCGCCATGGGAGCCCTGGCCGCCGAGACCGTCCGGCGGCTCCGCGCCCACGGCGACGTGACCGTCATCGGCATCACCGGCTCCGCCGGCAAGACCACCACCAAGGACCTCCTGGCCGGCATCCTCGCCGCCGAGGCACCCACCGTGGCGCCGCGCGGCTCCTACAACGGCGAGGTCGGCGTACCCCTGACCGTCTTCGAGGCGGACTGGGACACGCGCTACCTCGTCATCGAGATGGGCGCCACGAAGCCCGGCCATATCGCGTACCTCGCCTCGCTCGTCCAGCCGGACATCGGCGTGGTCCTCGGGGTCGGTTCGGCGCACGCCGGCGAGTTCGGCGGAGTCGAGAACATCGCCCGGGCCAAGGGCGAGCTGTTCGAGGCCCTGCCCGCCGCCGGCACCGCGATCATCAACGCCGACGACGAACGCGTCCTCGCGATGCAGGCCCGCACCTCGGCGCGCACCGTGTTCTTCACGTCCTCCGACGACTTCACCGCAGGCGGCTCGGACGTGGTACGCGCCCGCAACAGCACGACGACGGCGGACGGCAGCCCGTCCTTCACCCTCGTCTTCCCCGACGGCAGCGAGCACGACGTCGTCTCCCCGCTGCTCGGCCTCCACCACACCACCAACCTGCTGGCAGCGGCGACCGCGGCCTACGCTGTGGGCTGCGCCCCGTCGGGCATCGTCGCCGGCCTCCGCACCCAGGCGGCCGCGAGCCGCTGGCGGATGGAGCGGACCGAACGCGCCGACGGCGTGACCGTGATCAACGACGCCTACAACGCCAACCCCGAGTCCATGCGGGCGGCTCTGCGGACCCTCGCGGAACTCGGACGCGCGGGCCACCGGCGTACCTGGGCCGTCCTCGGCGAGATGCTCGAGCTCGGCGACCGCTCGATCGAGGAGCACGACCTCCTCGGCCGCGTGGTCGTCCGGCTCAACATCTCCAAGCTCATCTGCGTGGGACCCAACACCCGGGCGCTGTTCAACGGCGCCGTGCTGGAGGGTTCGTGGGGGAGCGAAGCCGTGCACGTGGACGACGTCGAGGCTGCCGAGCGGATGCTCGCCGCCGAGCTCGCGCCCGGCGACATCGTGCTCTTCAAGTCCTCCAACGGCGCCGGTCTGCGTTTCCTCGGCGACCGCGTGGCACGCCACCCCTCTGCAGAATCTGAGGCGGTCAGTGGACCTGACGCCTCCGGAAAGGCCCCGCAGCCGTGATAGCACTCCTCATAGGCTCCGCGTCGGCGCTCGTCTTCGCCTTCGCCGGCACACCCCTGTTCATCCGGCTCCTGGTGAACAAGGGCTACGGCCAGTTCATCCGCGACGACGGCCCGACCGCCCACCACACCAAGCGCGGGACGCCCACCATGGGCGGGGCCGTGATCGTGGGATCGGTGCTGCTTGCCTACTTCATGACACACCTGGTGATGATGATGGTGGGATCCCCGGTGGGCGGTCCCAGTGCCTCGGGACTGCTGCTCCTGTTCCTGGCGGCCGGCATGGGGCTCGTGGGCTTCGCGGACGACTACATCAAGATCTCGAAGCAGCGCAGCCTCGGACTGAGCGCGCCGGCGAAGATCGCCGGCCAGACCGCGGTCGGCGTGATCTTCGGTGTCCTGGCCCTCCAGTTCCCGAACGCGGAGGGGCGGACGCCGGCGTCGACAGCCATCTCCTTCATCCGTGACACGCCGATCGACTTCGCGTTCGCGGGAACGGTCCTCGGGGCCATCCTGTTCGTCATCTGGTCCAACGTCATCATCACCGGCGCCAGCAACGGCGTGAACCTGGCCGACGGCCTCGACGGTCTCGCCGCCGGCGCGTCCATCCTCGTGTTCGGCGCGTACATGCTGATCGGCATCTGGCAGAGCAACCAGAGCTGCGGCTCACCCGGGGCCGGCGGCGTCTGCTACGAGGTCCGCGACCCCCTGGACCTCGCCCTGATCGCCGGTGCCATGAGCGGCGCCCTCGTGGGCTTCCTGTGGTGGAACACGTCACCCGCGAAGATCTTCATGGGCGACACCGGATCGCTGGCGATCGGCGGGGCCATCGCCGGGCTCGCGATCCTCTCCCGCACCGAACTGCTCCTCGTGATCCTGGCCGGCCTGTTCGTGGTGATCACGCTCTCCGTCATCATCCAGGTGGGCTACTTCAAGCTGTCCGGCGGCAAGCGCGTCTTCAAGATGGCGCCCCTGCAGCACCACTTCGAGCTCAAGGGCTGGCAGGAGGTCACGGTGGTGGTCCGGTTCTGGATCCTCGCCGGGCTCTTCGTCGCCGCGGCACTCGGGATCTTCTACGCCGAATGGGTCGTCGGATGAGCGGCACGGACGGACACACTCCCCTTCGGGAGACGGCGCGCCTGAAGGACCTGACCACCTGGGATGCCGACTGGGCGGGCCTCCGGGTCGTCGTGGCCGGGATCGGTGCGTCGGGCTTCTCCGCCGCGGACACGCTCATCGAGCTCGGCGCGATCGTCGTCGTCGTGGACGCGGGCGCCACCGAGGAGAACGAGGCGAAGGCGGACACGCTGCGCATCGTCGGGGCCCGGGACGTCCTGCTCGGCGCCGATCACGCCGCCGCTCTCCCGCTCGTCGACGGCGACCTGCCCGACCTCGTGGTGACCTCCCCCGGCTGGCGCCCCACGCAGCCGCTGCTCGCCGACGCCGCCCGCGCCGGCGTCCCGATCTGGGGCGACGTCGAACTGGCCTGGCGCGTCCGCATCCGGGAAGGACGCCCCACCGCCGAGTGGCTGACCATCACCGGCACCAACGGCAAGACCACCACGGTCGGCCTCACCGAGTCCATGCTCCTCGCCGGAGGCAGGCGTGCGGTGGCGGCGGGCAACGTCGGCACCCCCATCCTCGACGTCATCCGCGACCCGCAGGGCTACGACTTCCTGGCGGTGGAACTCTCCAGCTTCCAGCTGCACTGGGCGCATTCCGTCTCACCACTCGCGAGCGTCTGCCTCAACGTCGCCGAGGACCACGTGGACTGGCACGGCAGCTACGAGGCCTACCTCGCGGCGAAGGCCTCCGTGTACGAGCGGACGAGGATCGCCTGCGTCTACAACGTCGAGCAGCGCGAGACCGAGGCCATGGTCGAGGAGGCCGACGTCGTCGAGGGCTGCCGGGCCGTCGGCTTCACCACCGGCATGCCGTCCGTCAGCATGATGGGCGTCGTCGAGGACCTCCTCGTGGACCGCGCGTTCATCGAGCAGCGCAAGGACTCCGCGGCCGAGCTCGCGTCCATCAGCGAGCTCGGCGAGGTCGTCCCCCGCCACCTGGTCGCCAACGCCCTGGCCGCGGCCGCCCTCGTGCGCGCTGCCGGTCTCCCGGCGGCCGCCGTGCGCGACGGCATCCGGGCGTTCCGGCCCGGCGACCACCGCATCCAGGTGGTCGCGAACGAGGACGGGGTGCTCTGGATCAACGATTCGAAGGCCACCAACCCGCACGCCGCCTCGGCGTCCCTCGCCTCCTTCTCCTCCGTGGTGTGGATCGCCGGCGGACTGTCCAAGGGCGTGTCCTACGACGACCTCGTCAGGGACCACGCCCGGCGGCTGCGCGCCGTCGTCCTGCTCGGCGAGGACCCGACGCCGCTCCAGGGCGCCCTCGCCCGGCACGCCCCCGACGTCCCGGTCTCCCTGAACCCCGGCGCCCGGACCGGGGACGGGCACGACGGCGGGCCGAGCGGCCCGGCGACCGGCGAGGCCCTGATGCAATGGGCCGTCGCCGAAGCAGCCCGGCTCGCGCGGGACGGCGACACCGTCCTGATGGCGCCGGCCGCAGCATCGATGGACCAGTTCTCCTCCTACGCGCACCGGGGGTCCGCCTTCATGGCGGCCGTCGGTGCACGCGGGGGCCAGGGGCCGAACGCGAAGGAGTCGTGATGAGCACGCCTACCCGTCCGGGCGGACGCAAGCCCTCCGTACGGCCGGCGCGCACCACGGACCCCGGCAGGCCCGCCGGCCCTCCTGCCGCGACCGGGCGCGGCCCCGCCGCGCCGAGTGCCGCGGCCAAGGCCCACACCGTCAAGGCGGTCGGCACGACGGCGGCGCCCCGTACCGCCGGGCCGGAGGGTCGGCCCGCGAAGGGCCTCCGCGCGCGGCTGCGGCGCGGCTGGATGCTCCTGGAGGGCACGGACCGGACACCCTCGGGCTCCAGCTACTACCTGATCCTCGGCGCGGCGCTGGCGCTCACGGCCATCGGCCTCATGATGGTGCTCTCCGCGTCCTCCGTGGAGGCCATCTCGGAGGGCAAGGACACGTTCGACCTCTTCCTCAAGCAGGCCGTGTGGGCCAGTGCTGGACTCGTGCTCATGGTGGTGCTCTCCCGGCTCGGCCCCCGCGCGTACAAGGCACTCGCCTGGCCCAGTCTTGCGATCGCCGTGGTGCTGCTGATCCTCGTGCTCGTGATCGGCGTCGAGATCAACGGCAACAAGAACTGGATCCAGATCGGAAGCCAGACCTTCCAGCCGTCCGAGCCCACCAAACTCGCGCTGGCCCTCTGGTTCGCGGCCGTCCTGGAGCGCAAGAAGGCGCTCATCCGGGACTGGAAACACGCCATGATCCCGGCCCTGCCGTTCGGCGGCCTACCCATCGGCCTCGTCCTGATCGGCGGGGACCTCGGCACCGGGCTCGTGCTCATGATGATCGCCGGGGCGGCCCTGTTCTTCGCGGGAGCGCCGATGAAGCTGTTCAGCCTCGCCGGACTCGCCGCAGTGGCCGGGTCCCTGCTGATGGTCGCGACGAGCTCCAACCGCGGCGGGCGCATCAGCGCCTGGCTGGGCCTGAACTGCGACGACGGCGCGGACCTCTGTCTGCAGTCCGACAACGGGCTGTTCGCCATGGCCTCCGGCGGATGGTTCGGTGTGGGCATCGGCCAGAGCCGACAGAAGTGGAACTGGATCCCCGAGGCCCACAACGACTTCATCTTCGCCATCATCGGCGAGGAGTTCGGGCTCCTCGGCACCCTCGTGGTGATCCTCCTCTTCGGCATCCTCGCGGTCGCCACCATCCGCGTGGCGCTGCGCTACACCGACCCCTTCGTGCGGATCCTCATGGGATCGATCCTCGTCTGGCTCATCGGGCAGGCCTTCGTCAACATCGGCATGGTCACGGGACTGCTCCCCGTCATCGGTGTGCCGCTGCCCTTCATCTCCTACGGAGGGTCCGCCCTCACCTTCACCCTCGCCGCCGTCGGCGTCCTGCTGTCCTTCGCGCGCAAGACGCCGCACGCGCCGGTCGCCGGACCTCCGGCGCCGTCCTCCACCCCGAGAAGAGATCCCGCACTTCCATGACGCACCCCTCCACTCCTGAACGCACCGTGTCGGTGGTCCTCGCGGGCGGCGGTACGGCCGGCCACATCAGCCCCCTGCTCGCGATCGCCGGGGCGATCGTCGACCAGCGGCCCGGTACCCGCATCACCGCCGTCGGCACGGAGGCGGGCATGGAGACGCGCCTCGTCCCGGCCGCCGGGTTCGACCTGCGGACCATCGACCGCGTGCCCATGCCGCGCCGGCCCTCCATCGATCTCGTCAAGCTGCCGGTGCGCCTCGTCCGCGCGGTCCGGCAGGCGCGCGCCATCGTGGCGGACGCGGCGGCCGACGTCGTCGTCGGCGTGGGCGGATACGTCTCCACCCCCGTGTACCTCGCCGCGTGGACGCGGCGCATTCCCGTGGTGATCCACGAGGCGAACGCGCGGCCCGGGATGGCCAACCGGCTGGGTGTCCGCATCGCCGCACGCGTCGCGGTGGCCTTCGACGGCACCGGACTCGCAGGCGCCGTGCTGGTGGGCATGCCCATGCGCCGGAGCATCGCCGAGCTGGACCGCGCGGCCGGCCGTGCCGACGCGCGGGTGTCCCTCGGGCTGGACCCGGACCGTCCCACCCTGATCGTCACCGGTGGGTCCTCGGGAGCGGCGAGCCTGAACCGCGCCGTCTCTGCCGCCGTCCCCGACCTCGTCGCGGCCGGCGTGCAGACCCTGCACATCACCGGGCGGGGCAAGCAGGTGACGGGGCAGGACGGTGCGCCGCTCGCCGCTACCGGCTACCACCAGGTCGAGTTCGTCGACGGCATGGAGCGTGTCTACGCGGCCGCCGACCTCCTGGTCGCGCGTGCCGGGGCGGCGACCGTGAGCGAACTCAGCGCCGTGGGTCTTCCCGCCGTGCTCGTGCCGCTGCCCCACGGCAACGGCGAACAGCGGCTCAACGCCGCAGGACTCGTCGAGTCCGGCGGTGCCCTCCTCGTGGACGACGCCGACTTCACCCCCGAGTGGGTCCGTGCGACACTACCGGCGCTCGTCACGGACCCCGCGCGGCTCGCCGCGATGTCCGCGGCGTCCTACGCGCAGGGCGTCCGGGACGCGGACCGGCGGATGGCGGACCTGGTCCTCGACGCCGCACGGGACGCGCGATGAACGCCGGGCCCCAGGACACGGAGGGAGCGCGCCTGCGCGAACCCGTCCACTTCATCGGCCTCGGCGGCGCCGGCATGTCCGCCGTCGCGCGCGTGCTCCTCGGCCAGGGCGTGCGCGTCTCCGGGTCCGACGCCGCGGACTCCCGAGGGCTCCGCGCCCTCGCGGCCCTCGGCGCGGAGGTCCACGTGGGCCACGCCGCCGGCGCCGTACCCGACGACGGCACGGTGGTGGTCTCCTCCGCGATCCGCGGGACGAACCCCGAACTGGCGGAGGCGCGCCGGCGGGGGCTGCCCGTGCTGCACCGCTCCCAGGCCCTCGCCGCCGCCATGCACGGGCTGCAGGGCGTCGCCGTGGCCGGTACGCACGGCAAGACCACGACGACGGCGATGATCACCGTCCTGCTGCGCGAGGCCGGGCTCGCGCCGTCCTTCGCGATCGGCGGCGACGTGGCCGCGCTCGGCGTCAACGCCGCATGGACCGGCAGTGACATCTTCGTGGCCGAGGCTGACGAGTCCGACGGCTCCTTCCTCAACTACGCGCCCCGGATCGCGGTGGTCACCAACGTGGAGGCGGACCACCTCGACCACTACGGCACCGCCGAGGCCGTCCACGCCTCGTTCCGGCAGTTCGCGCAGCGGCTGCCCGAGGACGGTCTCCTCGTGGCCTGCGCCGACGACGCCGGCGCCGCGGCCCTCGCCGCCGGAGTGCACGAGCCGCGCCGGATCCGCACCTACGGCTACGCCGCGACCGCGGACCTGCGCATCTCGGACACGCGGTCCGTCGGGAGCACCACCAACAGCCTCCTCTCCTTCGCGGTCGACGGGCTGGACGCCCAGCAGGAGCTGCAGCTCGGCGTGCCCGGCCGCCACAACATCCTGAACGCCGCCGCGGCCTTCGCCGTGGCCCTCGAACTCGGCGTGGACCCCGCCGTCGCGGCCTCCGCGCTGTCGCTGTTCTCGGGCGCGGCCCGCCGCTTCGAGGCCCGCGGCGAGGGCGACGGCGTCCGCGTCTTCGACGACTACGCCCATCACCCCACCGAGGTGCAGGCCGCGCTCACGGCCGCCCGGACCGTGGCGGGGGAGTACCGGGTGCATGCGCTCTTCCAGCCGCACCTGTTCTCCCGCACCCGGGAGTTCGCCGCGGGTTTCGCGTCGGCGCTCTCGCTCGCGGACTCCGTGACGGTCCTGCCGGTCTACGCGGCGCGCGAGGAACCCGTGGCCGACGTCGGGGGGTGGACCATCACCGATCTGCTGTCCGGCGCCGCCTACGTCGAGGACCCGCAGGAGGCCGTGCGCGCTGTCGCCGCGAACGCGCATGCCGGGGACATCATCCTCACCATCGGTGCCGGCGACGTCACGCAGTACGGTGTGCAGCTCGTCACACTGCTCCGCGAGCGGGCAGGCCAGGACCGGGCGGGGGGCGGGGCATGACGCCGCGGAAGCCGCCCGTCACCCGCGCGGCGGGTTCGCGTGCCGCGTCCGCGGAGGCCGGGAAGATGCGGCAGGGCGCGACGACGTCGAAGAACGCGACGCCCTCGAAGACCGTGACCGGGCCGGGCGCGACCGTCTCGCAGCTCGACCGCAGCGGCGGCGGGACTGTCGCGCCCGGCAAGGTCATCGACTTCCCGACCCCGCGGAAGTCGCACCGGCTCCGGACCCTGCTGCTCACCATCACCGCGCTGGTGCTGGTGCTCGGCGGCGTGGTGGCCTATGCGGTCTTCTCACCCGCCCTCGCGCTGCGGACCGTGGTGGTCGAGGGCAACGTCCTCGTCCCCACGCAGGAGGTGGACGCGGCACTGGCCCCGCTGACGGGTACCTCGCTCACGCGCATCTCGCCCGACCGGGTCCGGGGACTCCTCGCCGACAAGGCGCCCATCGAGGACGTCGAGATCGCCGCGGAGCCGCCCTCCACGCTCGTCGTCACGGTGCGGGAACGCGTGCCGGTCGCGGTGCTGCAGAGCGGGCGGGAGTTCGTGCTGATCGATGCCGAGGGCCGCCAGCTCGCGAGCGTCGCCCAGCGGGACCAGGTCAAGCTGCCCCTGATCGACGGCGGGACCAACGCGGTGAACTCCGAGGTCTTCTCCTCCATCACCACGGTGCTGGCCGAGCTGCCCGTGGGCGTGCTGTCCCGGCTCAACAACGCCTCGGCGGCGAGCGTGGACTCCATCCAGCTGTCCCTCTCCGGCGACCAGCGCATCTTCTGGGGCAGTTCCGAGCGCAGTGCCGAGAAGGCGCGGGTGCTCGAGGCGATGCTGGCCATGCCGGCGAGCGATCCGCCGGTCCGTGAGTTCGATGTCAGCACGCCCGACCGTCCGGTGACGCGATGACGCGCGCCGGCAGGGAAGGGGTGCCGGACACACGCGGATCCCGGGTGATCAGGGAGCCGATCAGACACCGGGCCGGGAGGCAACACGCGGCGACACGCCCGACACACTGGGTCCGGTCTTTGCAACGCGCAGCGTATGCACCTAGCGTCAAGGATAGAAGTTACCTGACATAACGTTAACTCTCAACCTGAACGTTAACGTTTTCTCACGTGAAGGTTTGGCCGAACCCTCGGCAGCCCCCGTACAGCACACAGATTCGAACAAGGGACACAGGACGTGGCAGCACCTCAGAATTACTTGGCCGTCATCAAGGTCGTCGGCATCGGCGGCGGCGGCGTCAACGCCGTCAACCGGATGATCGAGGTCGGGCTCCGCGGCGTGGAGTTCATCGCCATCAACACGGACGCCCAGGCGCTGCTGATGAGTGACGCGGACGTCAAGCTCGACGTCGGGCGCGAGCTCACCCGCGGCCTCGGCGCAGGAGCGGACCCCGAGGTGGGCCGGCGCGCCGCCGAGGACCACTCCGAGGAGATCGAGGAAGTCCTGCGGGGAGCGGACATGGTCTTCGTGACCGCCGGAGAAGGCGGCGGCACCGGGACCGGCGGCGCGCCCGTGGTCGCACGCATCGCGCGTTCGCTGGGCGCGCTGACGATCGGCGTCGTCACCCGCCCCTTCACGTTCGAGGGGCGCCGCCGGTCCAATCAGGCCGAGAGCGGCATCGACACCCTCCGCGAGGAGGTCGACACGCTCATCGTCATCCCGAACGACCGCCTGCTGTCCATCAGCGACCGCAACGTCTCCATGCTGGACGCGTTCCGCTCTGCGGACCAGGTGCTGCTCTCCGGTGTCCAGGGCATCACCGACCTCATCACCACGCCGGGCCTGATCAACCTCGACTTCGCCGACGTCAAGTCCGTGATGCAGGGCGCCGGTTCGGCGCTCATGGGCATCGGTTCCGCACGCGGCGAGGACCGGGCCGTCAAGGCAGCGGAACTGGCCATCGCGTCGCCGCTCCTCGAGGCATCGATCGACGGCGCGCACGGCGTCCTGCTGTCCATCCAGGGTGGCTCGGATCTCGGCCTGTTCGAGATCAACGAAGCCGCCCGCCTGGTCCAGGAGGTCGCGCACCCCGAGGCGAACATCATCTTCGGTGCCGTGATCGACGACGCGCTCGGCGACGAGGCACGCGTGACCGTCATCGCGGCCGGGTTCGACCAGGTCGATGCCACCTCGCAGCCCGCGGCAGCGGCGGCACCCGCGTCGCGGCCGACCGTCGCACCGAGCGTCGGCGGCGACCACCAGCGCGTCCCCGCCACAGCAGGCCTCGGCGCCTGGTCGCAGCAGCGCGCGCAGAACGTCCAGGCCGTGCCCGCCGACTCGGGCTTCGACGTGGACCTCCCCGCGATCGTGGAGCCCGACCTGTCCGCAGGCCGCTCCGACGACCTCGACGTGCCCGACTTCCTGAAGTAGTCGGTGCACGCACCCGCGCATCCCGGACTGGCCTCCCCGTTCCACTGGAGCGCCGAGGCCCGTCCGGGACTCCGCGTCGCCTTCACGAGCGCTGCGGCGGGCAACCTCGCGCTCCACGTCGGGGACGACGCGGACGGTGTGCGGGCGAACCGCCGCCGGCTCGAGGCATCGATGGGCGTGGCCGGGGGATCCCTCCGCTTCATGAGCCAGACCCACTCGGACCGCGTCGCCGTGCTCGATGACGGCCCCGCGCCCGGTACCGTGCTCGGCGACGTGCACCGAGGCTCCGATCCGGACGTCGCCCCCTGGGTTCCCGACGCCGACGGCATCGTCTCCCGGACCGGTCTCCATCCGCTCGCGGTCCTCGTGGCCGACTGCGTGCCCGTCGTCCTCGCGGACGCCTCCATCGCCGAGGGCGGCACGGGCGCGACGGCTGTCGTGCATGCCGGCCGTGCCGGCGTCGGCAACGGGATCGTCACGAATGCCGTGCGCACACTGGTGCGTGCCGGCGCACGGGACCTCGCCGCATGGATCGGTCCCTCGGTGTGCGGTTCCTGCTACGAGGTCCCGGAGGACATGATGCGCGCCCTGGCCGACACCCTTCCCGAGGCCGCGGCGCGGACCCGCACGGGGACTCCTGCCCTCGACCTGCCCGCCGCGGTCCGCCGCCAGCTCGAGGACGCCGGCGTGGTCGTCGGACGGGTCACCGGGAGCGGCTCCGCCTGCACGCTCGAGAACACCGGGCTGTTCTCCCATCGCCGCGAGCCGGGCGCCGGCCGCATCGCCGGCCTGGTGTGGCGCACGTGACCCCCGACGAAGGAACCGGACCGGTCGGAGGTGCCGGGGGACCCGGGCGTACGGCCCGTGCCCGTGAGCTCGAAGTGCGCCTCGATGCCGTCCGCTCGCGCATCGCCGCTGCATCCGCGGGCCGGACGCAACCTGACCTGATCGTGGTCACCAAGTACTTCCCGGCGTCCGACGTGCGGATCCTCGCGGACCTCGGGGTGACCGACGTCGGTGAGAACCGCGACCAGGAGGCCGCGGCGAAGGCTGCGGAGCTCGGGGACCTCGCCCTGCGCTGGCACTTCATCGGACAGGCGCAGACCAACAAGGCGAAATCGGTGGTCCGCTACGCGCACAGCATCCACTCGGTGGATCGCACCGCGCTGGTCGGCGCACTCGGGAAGGCGATGGCCGCCGAGCAGGCGCGGCGGGATGCAGCCGGCCTGCCCGGCCGCCCCGACCTCGACTGCTTCCTCCAGTTCACGCTCGACGGCGCGGACCAGCCCGGAGGCGAGCCCGGAGGCCGGACGGGTGGCCGCGGCGGGGCGCTCCCGGCCGAGGCGGGCGACCTGGCACGCGCCGTCATCGCCGCATCGGGCCTGCGCCTCGCCGGCGTCATGGGCGTGGCTCCGATCGGAGCGGACCCCGCGGACGCGTTCGCCCGGCTCCTGCGGATCAGCGGGACGATACGTTCCGTGGAACCGTCCGCAGCGGCCGTCTCCGCCGGCATGAGCGGGGACCTCGAGGCGGCCGTCGCGGCCGGCGCGACACACCTGAGGATCGGCTCTGATGTGCTCGGTCCCCGTCCGGCCGTGGGGTAGCGTCTGAAGCTAGAACGGCGGCACGGTGTGCTGCCGGGCGTGGCGCACGCGGCACGCCGTCCGACCCCATCAATCCACTCACTCAGAACAGGAGTCACCATGGCTGGCGCACTGCGCAAGACGATGATCTACCTTGGGCTCGCCGATGGTGATGAGCACTACGAGCCCGAAACGAAAAGCGCGCGCAGCAGGAACGAGGACTACTCAGTGGATTACGACCGCGACGAACGCCACCTCGAGCCCGCTCCCGCGCCCACCCGGGTCGCTCCCGCCGAGGAGTACCGCGCACCCGTGACACCCATCAAGCGGGCACCGTCGTCGCGTGAGGACTCCGCGGCGCTGCGCCAGATCACCACCATCCACCCGCGCTCGTACAACGATGCCAAGCTCATCGGCGAGAGCTTCCGCGACGGCATCCCGGTGATCATGAACGTCACGGACATGGGCGAATCCGATGCCAAGCGGCTCGTCGACTTCTCGGCCGGCCTCGTCTTCGGCCTGCACGGCAGCATCGAACGGGTCACCAATAAGGTGTTCCTGCTGTCGCCGTCGTATATTGAAGTCCTCGGCGAGGACCTGAAGGCAAGCGAAGCACAGACCAGCTTCTTCAACCAGAGCTGACCGGCGCGGCCGCCACGGCCGCAGCGGACCCTCCGATGGCCCGAAGGACTGGAACTTCTCCGTGAGTTTGGTATTCGCCCTGATCTACCTGGTACTGATGCTGTTCCAGCTCGCCCTGATCCTGCGGATCATCTACGACGCCGTGCAGGGCTTCGCGCGTGACTGGCGTCCCCAGAAACTCGCCCTCGTGGTCGCCTCGGGCGTGTACTCCGCGACGGACCCGCCCATCAAGGCGCTCCGCCGGCTGATCCCCCCGCTGCGCCTGGGCGGGGTGCAGCTCGACCTCGCGTTCCTGGTGCTCTTCATCGTCGTGCTGATCCTGATGTCCGTGTCGGCGGGACTCGCAACCTAGCGTCCGAGTCCGTTTCGTGATGCAGTTCCAGAAGATATACGCTGATTCACAGTTCGACGTGAGTCCCGTGTTCATGTCCACAATTCGGTACCACAGCCATGCCCACCTCCCGGTGGGAGGCTCTATCAGTATGAGGTGACCAGATGGCTTTGACGCCAGAAGACGTTGTCAACAAGAGGTTCCAGCCGACGAAGTTCCGGGAGGGCTACGACCAGGACGAGGTGGACGACTTCCTCGACGAGATCGTCGTCGAGCTCCGCCGCCTGAACTCGGAGAACGAGGAACTGCGCCGCCGGTCCGCCGGAGGCTCGACCGACACGTCGTCCGACACCTCATCGAACACTTCATCGGACACCTCGCAGACGGCCGTCCCCGCCCCGGTCGCCGCCAGCACCCACACCGAGAAGGCCGGCGACAAGTCCTCGGTGAAGGCAGCGGAGGCTGTCGCGGACGTCGAGGAGCCCACCCCGGCGCCCGCCGCCCCCGCGGCCGCCGGTTCCTCTGCCGAGTCCGCGGCCGGCGTGCTCGCCATGGCGCAGCGCCTGCACGACGAGTACGTCAACGCCGGTGTCGAACAGCGCGACAAGATCATCGCCGAGGCGCAGATCGAGGCCAGCGGCCTCGTCAACGACGCCCAGGAGAAGAGCCGCAAGACCCTCGGGGACCTCGAGGAGCAGAAGACGGTGCTCGAGCGCAAGGTCGAGCAGCTGCGCGGCTTCGAGCGCGACTACCGCGCCCGCCTGAAGGCCTACATCGAGGGTCAGCTCCGCGACCTGGACGCCCGCGGCTCGCTCGCGTCCGACGCCTCGGCCTCCTAGCAGGACGCCCGGCCCGACCGCGAGTCGGGCAGGCAGAAGGGCCGGTTGCCGGGGTGTGATCCCCGGCGGCCGGCCCTTCCGCCGTTCCAGCCACCGCGTACCGTGGTGGACACACCAGCGAGTAGACCTTGGACGCACCGTGAACGAGCACCAGCCACCCGATCCCGCCCCCGCCGGGGACCCTGCCCACGCCCGGAGGCTCCCCGTGCAGTACGGCGCGGTCATGCTGCTGTGCACCCTCGTGGCCTACACCCTCGACCAGCTCACCAAGTGGTGGGTCGTCGCGACGATGAGCGAGGGGCAGGTCACCCCGGTCCTGCCGCCCCTGCTCCACTGGCGCTTCATCCGCAACCCCGGCGCCGCCTTCTCCATCGGCACCGACTACACGTGGGTGTTCACGATCGTGATGGTCGTCGTCGCCGTCGCCATCGTGCTGCAGGTGCGCAAGGTCGCATCGTGGGGTTGGGCCGTGGCCCTCGGGCTCGTCCTCGGCGGCGCCCTCGGCAACCTCACCGACCGGCTCTTCCGGGAACCGTCCTTCGGCCAGGGCCACGTGGTGGACTTCATCGCCCTGCCCAACTTCGCCATCTTCAACATCGCCGACTCCGCCGTCGTGAGCGGGGTGGTGCTCATCTGCATCCTGACCCTGCGCGGCATCGGCATGGACGGCGAACGCAGCACCGACGAGCAGTCCGCTGCCCCGGGCGACGACGCGCGTCCGACAGGTGGGGAGCGGGGCGACGATGACCGCTGAGCACCAGCGGCTCGCGGTTCCCGACCCGGAGTCCGGGAGCCGCGTCGACGCCGCCCTCGCCCGGCTGCTCGACGTCTCCCGCTCGGCGGTGGCCCAGTGGTGCGCCGACGGCCGGGTGCTGCGCGGCGGTGCACCCCTCGCCAAGTCGGACCGCGTACACGCCGGTGACGTCCTCGCCGTCGACGTCCCGGACCCCGGGGACAAGCACCGCATCATCCCCGAGGCCGTCGACGGCATGGGGATCCTGCTCGACGACGAGGACTTCGTCGTCGTCGACAAGCCCGTGGGCGTTGCCGCTCACCCGTCGCCGGGCTGGGTCGGCCCGACCGTCGTCGGCGCCCTCGCGGCCGCCGGCTACCGCATCTCGACGTCCGGCGCGCCCGAGCGCGTGGGGATCGTCCACCGGCTCGACGTCGGTACCTCGGGGGCGATGGTGGTCGCCAAGACCGAGCCCGCCTACACGGCCCTCAAGCGCGCCTTCAAGGAGCGCACGGTCGACAAGGTCTACCACGCGGTGGTGCAGGGGCTGCCCGAGCCGCTCAAAGGCACCATCGACGCACCCATCGGGCGCCATCCCCACCACGAGTGGCGCTTCGCCGTCATGGAGGGCGGCCGCGACTCCGTGACGCACTACGAGGTGCTCGAGGCCTTCGGGCGGGCGAGCCTCGTGGAGGTGCACCTCGAGACCGGCAGGACCCACCAGATCCGCGTGCACTTCTCCGCGCTGCGCCACCCCTGCGCCGGCGACCTCACCTATGGGGCCGATCCCCGGCTCGCCGCCGAGCTCGGCCTCACGCGGCAGTGGCTCCATGCCCACCGCCTGGGCTTCGCGCACCCGCGCACGAACGAGCCCGTCAGCGTCACCAGTCCCTACCCGGTGGACCTTGCGTACGCGGTCACGGCGCTCTCCCGCGGCCTCGTCTGAGCCGTCCGACCGCCCTCGCCCGACACGCCGGACACGCCGGACGGCTCCGGTCCGACCCGCCCGACGGGGTTCGTCCGACACGCCGGTCCGACCTCGGACGGGGGCACGGGCGGCCGCCGGAGGGGTAGGGCAGCACTAGACTTGGCGGGTGGCTACTCCTGCATCGACAGACTCGTTCGTCCATCTCCACAACCACACCGAGTACTCGATGCTCGATGGTGCGGCCCGACTGACGGACCTGTTCAGCCACACCGAGGAACTCGGGATGAAGGCCCTGGCGACGACGGACCACGGCTTCGTGTTCGGTGCGTTCGACTTCTGGAGCAAGGCCAGGAGCGCCGGGATCAAGCCGATCATCGGCGTGGAGGCGTACCTCACCCCGGGAACCGCGCGCGGCGACCGCACGCGCGTGCAGTGGGGCGGCGGCGGGCGTGACGACGTCTCCGGTGCCGGCGCCTACACCCACATGACACTGTGGTCCGAGACCACCGAGGGCATGCACAACCTCTTCCGCATGTCCTCGCTGGCCTCCCTCGAGGGCTACCTGTACAAGCCCCGCATGGACCGTGACCTCCTGCAGACCTACGGCAAGGGCCTGATCGCGACGACCGGCTGCCCGTCCGGCGAGGTGCAGACAAAGCTCCGGCTCGGCCTCTACGACGAGGCGCGGCAGGCGGCGTCGGACTTCCGTGACATCTTCGGCGCGGAGAACTACTTCTGCGAGCTCATGGATCACGGCCTCGACATCGAGCGCAACGTCAAGGCCGACCTCATCCGGCTCGCCAAGGAGCTCGGCCTGCCGCTCGTGGCCACCAACGACCTGCACTACACGCACGCCGAGGACTCCAAGGCCCACGCCGCGCTGCTCTGCGTGCAGTCCGGCTCCACCCTGGCCGATCCGAAGCGGTTCAAGTTCGACGCCGACGAGTTCTACCTCAAGTCGCCCGCCGAGATGCGCGCCATCTTCCGCGACTACCCGGAGGCCTGCGACAACACGCTGCTCATCGCCGAGCGGTGCGACGTCGAGTTCAACACCAAGGCCAACTACATGCCGCGGTTCCCGGTCCCCGAGGGTGAGAACGAGCAGTCCTGGTTCGTGAAGGAGGTCGAGACGGGCCTGCAGTACCGGTACCCGGGCGGTGTGCCCGACGACGTCCGGAAGCAGGCGGAGTTCGAGGTCGGCGTCATCACGCAGATGGGCTTCCCGGGCTACTTCCTCGTCGTCGCCGACTTCATCAACTGGGCCAAGAACAACGGTATCCGCGTCGGACCCGGCCGCGGTTCCGGCGCCGGGTCGATGGTGGCGTACGCCATGCGCATCACCGACCTCGACCCGCTCAAGCACGGGCTGATCTTCGAGCGCTTCCTCAACCCCGAGCGCGTGTCCATGCCCGACTTCGACGTCGACTTCGATGATCGCCGCCGCTCCGAGGTCATCCGCTACGTGACGGAGAAGTACGGCGACGAGCGCGTGGCCATGATCGTCACCTACGGCACCATCAAGGCCAAGCAGGCCCTCAAGGACTCCTCGCGCGTCATGGGCTACCCGTTCTCCACCGGGGAGCGCCTCACGAAGGCCATGCCACCGGACGTCATGGGCAAGGGCCTCGCCCTGGCGGACGTGCACAACAAGGACGCCAAGCGGTACTCGGAGGCGGAGGAGCTGCGCGAGCTCCTGAAGACCGACGCGGACTCCGAGAAGGTCTTCGAGACGGCCCTCGGACTCGAGGGACTGAAGCGCCAGTGGGGCGTGCACGCGGCCGGTGTCATCATGTCCTCGGACCCGCTGATCGACATCATCCCGATCATGCGCCGCGAGCAGGACGGCCAGATCATCACGCAGTTCGACTACCCCACCTGTGAGGGCCTCGGCCTGATCAAGATGGACTTCCTCGGCCTGCGGAACCTGACGATCATCACGGACGCCGTCGAGAACATCAAGGCCAACAAGGACACCGACCTCGTCCTCGAAGACCTCGAACTCGACGACAAGGAGTCCTACGAGCTGCTGGCGCGCGGCGACACCCTCGGCGTCTTCCAGCTCGACGGCGGGCCCATGCGATCCCTGCTGAAGCTCATGCGCCCCGACAACTTCGAGGACATCTCAGCCGTCCTCGCGCTGTACCGGCCGGGTCCCATGGGCGTGAACTCGCACACCAACTACGCCCTGCGCAAGAACGGCCTGCAGGACATCGAGCCGATCCACCCCGAGCTCGAGGGTCCGCTCGAGGAGATCCTCGGCGGGACGTACGGCCTGATCGTCTACCAGGAGCAGGTGATGAGCGCCGCGCAGAAGCTGGCGAACTTCACGCTCGGCCAGGCGGACATGCTGCGCCGCGCCATGGGCAAGAAGAAGAAGTCGGAGCTGGACAAGCAGCAGGCGGACTTCTTCGCGGGCATGAAGGCCAACGGGTACTCCCAGGCCGCGATGGACAAGCTGTGGATCGTGCTGGAGTCCTTCTCGGACTACGCGTTCAACAAGGCCCACACCGCCGCCTACGGCCTCGTGTCCTACTGGACGGCGTACCTGAAGGCGCACTACCCCGCCGAGTACATGGCAGCCCTCCTCACCAGCGTCGGCGACGACAAGGACAAGCTGGCCATCTACCTCAACGAGTGCCGCCGCATGGGCATCACGGTGCTCCCGCCGGACGTCAACGAGTCCAGCGTGAACTTCACCCCGGTCGGCAAGGACATCCGCTTCGGCATGGGCGCCATCCGCAACGTGGGCGCGAACGTCGTCGGGGCCATGGTGGGTGCGCGCGAGGAGAAGGGCGCGTTCACCTCGTTCAGCGACTTCCTGCAGAAGGTCCCCGCCGTCGTCTGCAACAAGCGCACCATCGAATCGCTCATCAAGGCCGGTGCGTTCGACTCGCTCCGGCATCCGCGACGGGCGCTGGTGATGATCCACGAGGAGGCCGTGGACTCCGTGATCGTGTTGAAGCGCAACGAGGCGGCGAACCAGTTCGACCTCTTCAGCGCGTTCGACGACGCGGGAGGCTCCGTGGGCGGCCTGTCCGTCGAGGTGCCGGACCTGCCCGAGTGGGACAAGAAGGACAAGCTGTCCTTCGAACGCGACATGCTCGGCCTCTACGTCTCGGACCACCCGCTGCAGGGGCTCGAGGGCATCCTCGGCCAGCACGCCGACTCGTCCATCCCGTCGATCATCAGCGAGGAGGGTCCGGCGGACGGCGCGATCGTCACGATCGCCGGCATGATCACGTCCCTGCAGCGTCGGATCGCGAAGAACAGCGGCAATGCCTACGCGCGGGCGGAGGTCGAGGACCTCTCCGGCTCCATGGAGGTCATGTTCTTCGGCCAGGTCTACGGGCCCATCTCCGCGGTGCTCGCGGAGGACCTGATCGTGGTGGTCCGCGGGCGATTGCAGCGGCGCGACGACGGCGCCGTGATGCTCAACGCCCAGGAACTGACGGTCCCCGACCTCAGCGAGGGGCACTCAGGCCCCGTGGTCATCTCGATGCTGCAGCACAAGGCCACGGAGACGGCGGTGACGGCCCTCGGCGACGTCCTGCGGACCCACCCCGGGACCAGCGAGGTACTCATCCGGCTCAACGGCTCACGCAAGGTCGAGGTGATGAAGCTCGGCGTCGACCTGCGGGTCAACCCGACGCCGGGGCTCTTCGGTGACCTGAAGGTGCTGCTCGGGCCCGCCTGCCTCGACGCCTGACGGGACCCGGCGCGGTCCTCCGACCCGTCGGCTCAGATGACGTAGTCGGTGGCCGCCGGCGTCCCGTAGCTCCCGCCGTGGTAGAGCAGCGGCGCCCCGTCGGGACCGATGCTGCCCGTCACCACCTCGGCGACGACGACCGCGTTGTTCTCGAAGGACAGGCGCATGCTGATCCGGCCCACGAGCCAGCCGGCCACGTCCCTCAGGATCGGCACGCCCTCCGGGCCCGGCTCCCAGTGGTCGCCGGTGAACCGGTCCCTCGTCCGGGCGAACCGGTCGGCGAGCCCCTCGTTCTCCGTGCTGAGCATGTGGACGCCCACGAAGTTCGTGTTCGCGACCGCGGGCCACGAGGAGGACGTCCTCGCCATGTTGAAGGTGAAGCGCGGGGGGTCCGCGGACAGCGAGGCCACCGAGGTGGCGGTGAAGCCGTAGGGGACGCCCTGGTACGTCGCCGTGAGGATGGACACGCCCGCAGCGTGGCGCCGGAAGACCTCCCGGAAGGACTCACCGTGCAGCGGGGGAGGCGGGAGCCGGCCTTCCGGTGCGGTGCTGGGATTGGTCACGGGTTCCTCCGGGAGGTCTCGGCAGCAGCATGATCAGCAGCATGGGCAGCATGGGCGGCAGGGTGGCAGAAGGATGAGCAACAGGACCGGCGGCGCGTACCGCAGCCGCGGACCCCTCCACCCTAGGCGCGGTCCCCGGGTGCCGGAGGGTTTGTTAATGTAGAAGTCATGCGCGCCAGCCAGCAGTCGGACACCGGATCGAGCAAGTATCCGCCGCCGGTCTACGCCGTCGCCGAGGACAGGCGGGCCGTGCCCCCGGCCGGCGTCCTCTGGTGGCTCGGCTCCACGATCCTGCTCGGCGCCGTCCTCGGGGCCGCATGGTGGCTCCTCGCTCCGACGGGCCGCCTCTTCGGCGACCCGGAGGTCACCGCGGACTGGGTGCTGCGGGACCTCACCCTCGCCGGGCTGGAACTCGCCGCGGGCATCGCCGTCGGCACCGTGGTCGCGCTCCGGCTGACCCTGCCGGGCGTCGTTCCCCGCATCGCGGCGGCGGTAGGGGGATCGATCCTCGGCTCCCTGCTGGCCCTCGGGGTCGGCGAGGGCCTCGCCTTCCTCCTCGGACCCCACGGACGGGACGGGGTGCCCGGCTCCTTCTTCATGCTGCAGTCCTACGGCGCCCTGGCGATCTGGCCCGGGGTCGCGGCGATCATCATCTTCGTCACGGCCCTCGTCGGGCTCGCCCGCCGCCGGACCTGACCTCCCATCCGGGTAGCCCCGTGTCCGTGCCCGCCCTGCGCCGGTGCGGCTCCCGGTAGACTTCGCGGGTGACTTCAGCGCCCGAGACCTCCTCCTTCGTCAGCTTCCGGACCATCGACCTGCGCGGCCGCGCGCTGTCCCCCCGTGAGCTGCGCGAGGCCATGCCGCGGGCCGCGGGCAGCGCGTCGTCCTCGGGGGCCGCCGTGCAGGCCATCATCGACGACGTCCGTACCCGCGGCTTCGACGCGCTGAGCGATCTCGCCCGGCGGTTCGACGGCGTGGAGCAGGACCACCCGCGCGTGCCCGCCGAGGTCATCGCTGCGGCCGTGGCGGGACTCGACGGCGACGTGCGCGCCGCGCTCGAGGAGGCCATCCGGCGGGCCCGGGTCTTCGCCCGGGCGCAGGTGCCCGCCGACGTGCAGGTGGACATCGCCGACGGCGCCCGCCTCACCCACAAGTGGGTCGCCGTGGACCGCGTCGGGCTCTACGTGCCCGGCGGGCTCGCCGTCTATCCGTCGTCCGTGGTGATGAACGTGGTCCCGGCGCAGGCCGCCGGTGTCGGGTCCATCGCCCTCGCGTCCCCGCCGCAGAAGGAGTTCGGCGGCTGGCCGCACCCCGCGATCCTCGCGGCGGCCTCCATGCTGGGCATCACCGAGGTGTACGCCATGGGCGGGGCGCAGGCCGTCGCGGCTCTCGCGCACGGCGTCCCCGACAGTGCGGGGCCCGGCACGGGGATCGATCCGGTGACCGTCATCACCGGGCCGGGCAACGTCTTCGTGGCGACGGCCAAACGCCTGGTCCGCGGGCAGGTGGGTATCGACTCCGAAGCCGGCACCACCGAGATCGCCGTCCTGGCCGACGCGACTGCTGACGCCGACCTCGTGGCGGCCGACCTCGTCAGCCAGGCCGAGCACGACCCCCAGGCGGCGTCGGTGCTGGTGACCGATTCCGAGGACCTCGCGCGCGCCGTGGTCGCAGCGCTGCAGGTGCGCGCGGCCGCCACCCGCCACGCCGACCGGGTGCGGACGGCCCTCTCCGGCCCGCAGTCCGGGGTGATCCTCGTCGAGGACGTCGACCACGGCATCGCCGTGTGTGACGCCTACGCGGCGGAGCACCTGGAGATCCAGACGGCCGACGCCGGCGCGGTGGCGGCGCGGATCCGCAACGCGGGCGCCATCTTCGTCGGCGCGTACAGCCCCGTCAGTCTCGGCGACTACTGCGCCGGGTCCAACCACGTGCTGCCGACCGGCGGCACCGCGTCCTTCGCCTCCGGCCTCAACGTCACCACGTTCCTGCGCGCCGTGCAGCTCGTGGACTACGACCGCGCGGCGCTGGCCGACGTGTCCTCCTCGATCCTCGCCCTGTCCGCCGCCGAGAATCTCCCCGCACACGGCGAGGCCGTCTCGGCCCGCTTCGCGGGGCCGACCTCCTGATCGCCTCCTTCGGCCCCCGGAACACAACATCTGGTAATTACAGTGTTGTTCTTTCACCACATCTAGTTCTAGACTGGGCGTAACGGTTGCCGAGCAGGGAGGGGGGCGCATGTACTGCCCGTACTGCCGCAACCCCGACTCCCGCGTGGTGGACAGTCGCCTCGGAGACGACGGGTCGGCGATTCGCCGACGCCGCCAGTGTCCCGAGTGCGGACGCAGGTTCAGCACGGTGGAGACCACGAGCCTGAGCGTGATCAAGCGCTCGGGTGCGGGGGAGCCGTTCAGCCGCTCGAAGATCATCAACGGCGTCCGGAAGGCCTGCCAGGGTCGGCCGGTCACCGAGGACGACCTCGCGCTGCTCGCGCAGGAGGTCGAGGAGAACGTCCGTGCGAGCGGCGTCGCCGAGATCGACGCGCACGAGGTGGGGCTCGCCATCCTGGGGCCGCTGCGGAAGCTCGACCAGATCGCGTATCTGCGCTTCGCCAGCGTGTACCAGGGCTTCGAGTCGCTCGAGGACTTCGAGGCGGCCATCGACACCCTGCGGGAGCAGGCGCACGAGAACGAGCGCGTGCCGAGCGGCGCGCAACGCCCCCTGACGGCGCGGTAGCGCCCATGAGACCCCGGTGGTGGCTGCGGAGGGGAAGCCGACGCCACCACCGGTTCCACGTCCGCCCCTGACGGCAGGACGGCAGCAGACGCAGGAAGCCCGGTACGGAGACCATATCCGTACCGGGCTTCCTGCTGTGCGGGATGCGCCGTGGCCCGGGCGCTCCTGCTCAGGTCCTCGTGCTCAGGCCTTGGACGCGAAGAGCAGCGCCGCCTGCAGCGCCCCGCCGACGATTCCCGCGTGGTTCCGGAGCTCCGCCGGGATGATCGGGGTGCGCAGCTCGAGCGAGGGCAGGTACTCGCTGCTGCGCTTGGAGATGCCGCCGCCCACGATGAACAATTCGGGGGAGAAGAGGAACTCCACGTGCGAGAAGTAGCGCTGCAGGCGTACGGCGTACTCGTCCCAGTCGATGCCGTCGCGCTCGCGTGCCACGGCCGACGCCTTCGTCTCGGCGTCGTGCCCGTCGATCTCCAGGTGGCCGAGCTCGGCGTTGGGGACCAGCCTGCCGTCGAAGATGAACGCGGAGCCGATGCCCGTGCCGAGGGTGATGACCAGGACCGTGCCCATCTTGCCCTTGCCGGCGCCGTAGCGGACCTCGGCGAGCCCGGCGGCGTCGGCGTCGTTGATCACGTGCACGTCGCGGCCGAGGACCTTCGTGAACAGGGCGTCGACGTCGGTGTTCACCCAGCTCTTGTCCACGTTCGCCGCCGACCGCGCGACACCGTGCTGGATGATGGCAGGGAACGTGACACCGACGGGGACGTCGGCGGCCGGCCCTCCGGGTCGTGACGACAGCTCGGCGACGATCTGCGCGACGACGTCGGCGACCGCCTCCGGTGTGGCCGGCTTGGGTGTGGGTATGCGGTACCGCTCACCGACGATGACACCCTTCTCGAGGTCGACGATGCCGCCCTTGATGCCGGTGCCGCCGATGTCGACACCGATGACTGTTGCGGGGAGCTTCTTCGATTTCTTCTTGTCGGTGTCCTTGGCCATGATTCTCCGTCGAAGTGGGGCCGGCGCGAGCCGGAAGGGGGCAGGGTTCGGGTGGCGTGCGGGCGGTACGGGCAATGCGTGCAGTCATCGGGCAGTCATCGGGCAGGGTCCGCGGGGGCGGGCTGCACTAGGGCAGGGTCAGGATCTCCGCACCGCGGTCGGTGACAACGAGTGTGTGCTCGAACTGCGCTGTCCTCTTCCGGTCCTTCGTGACGACGGTCCAGTCGTCCGCCCACATGGTCCAGTCGATGGTGCCGAGTGTCAGCATCGGTTCGATGGTGAAGACCATGCCCGGTTCTATGACGCGGTTGTAGGCGGGGGCGGCGTCGTAGTGCGGGATGATCAGGCCCGTGTGGAACGCTTCTCCGACGCCGTGCCCGGTGAAGTCACGGACAACACCATAACCGAAGCGCTTCGCGTAGGACTGGATGGTGCGCCCGATGACGTTGATCTCCCTGCCGGGCGCCACCGCGCGGATGGCCCGGTTCAGCGACTCCTGGGTGCGCTCGACGAGGAGGCGGGACTCCTGGTCGACGTCGCCGATGCAGAACGTGTAGTTGGTGTCGCCGTGCACGCCGCCCTTGTAGGCGGTGATGTCGATGTTCAGGATGTCCCCGTCCTGGATCACCGTGGTGTCGGGGATGCCGTGGCAGATGACCTCGTTGAGGGACGAGCACAGCGACTTGGGGAAGCCGCGGTAGCCCAGGGTCGACGGGTAGGCGCCGTGGTCGAGCAGGAACTCGTGGCCGATCCGGTCGAGCTCGTCGGTGGTGACGCCGGGCGCCGCATGGCGGCCCACCTCCACGATGGCCTGCGCGGCGATCCGGCTGGCCACCCGGATCTTCTCGATGGTCTCGGGCGTCTTCACCTCCGATCCGGTGAACGGCGCCGGGGCCTTGCGGCCCACGTACTCGGGCCGGGCGATGCCCGGGGGAACAGGGCGGCGGGGTGAGACAGTGCCGGGTGTCAGCGTCCCGAGGGGGGCCGTGGCGGAGGACTGGGGCATACCCTTGATCCTATAGCGGGCCCGGGGAGACGGAGACGAGGCGTCGTCCTGAACACCCGGCTGACAGTCCGCGCAACCCTGATCCGGGAGGTCGACATGACGGAGTACTGGTACAACGTGCGGACGCACGAGGTCGAGGAGGACCGCCAGTCGGACTGGTCGCAGCTGATCGGGCCCTACGCGACCCGCGAGGAGGCGGAGAAGGCCCTCGAGAAGGTCCAGCAGCGCAACGACGCCTGGGACAAGGAGGACGACTAGCCCCTGCGGCCGGACACCCTAGAAGGTGTGCTCGGGCCCGGGGAAGGTGCCGGCGCGGACGTCGTCGGCGTAGGCACGGGCCGCGTCGGAGAGGACGGACCGCACGTCGGCGTACTGCTTCACGAACCGCGCCTGCCGTCCGCCGCGCAGGCCCGCCATGTCCTGCCAGACGAGGACCTGCCCCGTGGTCGCGGGACCGGCACCGATCCCGATCGTCGGCACCCGGACGGCGGCGTCGACCGCGCCCGCCGTCGCGGCGGGGACCATCTCCATCAGCACGCAGAACGCACCGGCCTCCGCGAGAGCCACGGCGTCGTCGATGATCCGCTGCGACGCCTCCCCGCGGCCCTGCACCCGGTAGCCGCCGAGCGCGTGCTCGCTCTGCGGGGTGAATCCGACGTGCGCCATGACGGGGATCCCGGCGCGGACGAGGGCGCGCACGGTATCCGCGTAGTCGGCCCCGCCCTCCATCTTCACCGCGTGCACGAGGCCCTCCTTGAGGAGCCGCACCGACGATTCCACGGCCTGCTGCGGCGACACCTCGTAGCTGCCGAAGGGCAGGTCGGCGACGACGAGCGCCCGCTTCGCGGCCCGGCTCACCGCACGGCTGAGGAGGATCATCTCGTCGAGCGTGATGGGCAGGGTGGTCGCGTGCCCGAGGACGTTGTTCGCCGCCGAATCACCGACGAGGAGCACCTCGATGCCGGCCTCGTCGAAGACCTGCGCCGCGTACTGGTCGTACGCCGTCAGCATCGCGAAGCGCGTCCCCTGGTCCTTGGCCTGCTGCAGGTGATGGATACGGATGCGCGTGATCGGTCTCGCGTCGGCCGGCGTGTCCGTCGGAGCCGGCGCGGTGCCCGCTCCCTCGCCGTAGGGTGCTGGCTGTTCGGCGGAAGTCATGCAACGAGACTATCGGACGGCGTCAGCGACCTCCCGCGTCGGCACCTCGCACGGGCGCCTCGCACAGCACCTCTCCCGACGGCGCACAGCGCGGCACGCCGGACCAGGGCCGCCGACGCACCGATCTTCTCCCGCGGGTCAGTAGAGTGATCACGGCAGGCGTCCGCATCCGGGCGCCCCATGCCGCGGAAGCGGCGGCACCGGACGCGCACGACGTCGGGCGCGGCCCGCCGCCTGACCGGGCGGCCGGGCGACGAGGAACGGGAAGAGGTGGTCATGGACCGGCAGCAGGAGTTCGTACTGCGCACCATCGAGGAGCGGGACGTCCGCTACGTGCGGCTGTGGTTCACCGACGTCGTCGGCTCCCTGAAATCCGTGGCACTCGCTCCGGCCGAGGTGGAAGGCGCGTTCGCCGAAGGGCTCGGCTTCGACGGGTCCTCCATCGAGGGACTCGCCCGGGTGTACGAGTCGGACATGCTGGCGCAGCCGGATCCGTCGACGTTCCAGATCCTCCCGTGGCGCGGGGAGAAGGAACAGACCTCGCGCATGTTCTGCGACATCCTGACGCCCGACGGCCGGCCCTCCACCGCCGATCCGCGCGGCGTCCTCAAGAAGACCCTGGCGAAGGCCGCCGACATGGGCTTCACCTGCTACACGCACCCCGAGATCGAGTTCTACCTCCTCAAGTCCGCCGACCTGGGCGCGGACGGCCAGCCCGTGCCCGTCGACCACGCCGGCTACTTCGACCACGTCCCCGGTGGCGTGGCCCAGGACTTCCGCAGGACCGCGGTCGCGATGCTGGAGTCCGTGGGCATCTCCGTGGAGTTCAGCCACCACGAGGCCGGGCCGGGGCAGAACGAGATCGACTTGCGGTACGCGGACGCGCTGCAGACGGCGGACAACATCATGACGTTCCGCACCATCATCAAGGAGGTCGCCCTGACCTCCGGCAGCTACGCGACCTTCATGCCCAAGCCGTTCTCCGAGCACCCCGGCTCCGGCATGCACACCCACTTCTCCCTCTTCGAAGGGGACACGAACGCGTTCTTCGAGGCCGGCGCCGAGTTCCAGCTGTCCAGGACCGCACGCCAGTTCATCGCCGGCATCCTGCGTCACGCGCCTGAGTTCACGGCCGTCACCAACCAGTTCGTGAACTCGTTCAAGCGCCTCTGGGGCGGCGGCGAGGCGCCCAGCTACCTCTCCTGGGGCCACAACAACCGCTCCGCCCTGGTCCGTGTGCCGCTCTACAAGCCCAACAAGGGACAGTCCGCACGCATCGAGTACCGCGGCATCGACTCCGCGAGCAACCCCTATCTCGCCTACTCCGTGCTCCTCGGCGCCGGTCTCAAGGGTATCGAGGAGGGCTACGAGCTCCCGCCGGCCGCCGAGGACGACGTGTGGAGCCTGACGGCCGCCGAACGCCGCGCCATGGGCCATGACCCGCTGCCAGCGAGCCTGCACGACGCCATCCGCGTGATGGAGGAGTCGGAGCTCGTGGCGGACATCCTCGGGGAGCAGGTCTTCGAGAACTTCCTGCGCAACAAGCGCGCCGAGTGGCACGACTACCGGATCCAGGTGACACCGTACGAGCTGCGCAGGAACCTCAACATCCTGTAGTGCCTGCCGGAACCGGAGCCGGAGCCGACATGGCTAGGGTTGGAGGATGAGCCTCAACCGCAAGCTGATCAGTTACGGCTTCACGGACCTCGAGAAGAGCCGGCGGTTCCTGGACGCGCCCGAACTGGTCGGGCTGAACGACGACGACCTCTTCGCCGGCCTCGCCGTGGCCGCCGACCCCGGTCTGGCGCTGCAGTCCTTCGTGCGCCTCCTGGCGGGCAGCCGGAAGGCCGTGCTGACCGTGTTCTCGGACGAGGGCCGGCGGGCACCGCTGTTCCGGCTCCTGGGAGCATCCGAGGCGCTCGGCGAGTTCCTCATGCGCCGCCCCGAGCACCTCGACGTGGTCCGGCCGGGCCCCGCGACGCCGGCCGTCGTCCTACCGGAGTACCTGAGGTCCGAGCTGTTGCTCTCCGTCGATGCCGATCCGTCGGAGGACAACCCCGTGGCCGGTGTCACCGGCCCCGACGCGTACCGCAGGCTCCGTGTGGCCTACCGGCGCCACCTGACGGACCTGGCGGTCCGCGACCTCGGCCATTGCGTGCCGGTGGACTACCTGCCCGTCGTCGCCCGCGAACTGGCGGACCTCGCCACCGCCGCGCTCGAGGCCTCCCTCGCCGTCGCCCGGGCCGAGCTGGGGCAGGTGCACGGGCCCGACGTCGTCGCGCGCGTCCGGCTGGCCGTCATCGCCATGGGCAAGTGCGGCGCACGCGAGCTCAACTACATCTCCGATGTCGACGTGATCTACGTGGTGGAGGGCGAGGACCTCGACGACACAAGCGTCACGAGGATCGGGACGGGCCTGGCCTCCGGCATGGCCCGCGGCGTCTACTCCACCGGAGCGGAGCCGGCTCTCTGGGAGGTCGACGCCAACCTCCGCCCCGAGGGCAAGGACGGCCAGCTCGTCCGCACGCTGCAGTCCCACATCTCCTACTACGAGCGCTGGGCGAAGACATGGGAGTTCCAGGCGCTCCTGAAGGCCCGCGCCGCCGCCGGCGACCCCGGGCTCGGCCGCCGGTACGAGGAGGCCATCGCCCCGTTCGTGTGGGCGTCGTCGCAGCGCGAGGGCTTCGTGGAGGCCGTCCGGGCGATGCGGCGCCGCGTCACCGACAACATCCCGCGCGAGGAGGAGGCCCGGCAGCTCAAGCTCGGACCGGGCGGGCTGCGCGACGTCGAGTTCACCGTCCAGCTGCTGCAGCTCGTGCACGGCCGGCTGGACGAGTCGCTGCGGATCCGGGACACCGTCACCGCGATCGGCGCGCTCAGTTCCGCGGGGTACATCGGCCGGTCCGACGCCCTCGACCTCGACGACGCGTACCGCTACCTGCGGGTCCTCGAGCACCGCATCCAGCTCGTGCAGATGCGTCGCACGCACCTGATGCCGGAGGACGAGAGCGCCCTGCGGGCCCTCGCCCGATCGTCCCAGGGCTGCCTGGTCACGGTGCGGCCGAGCCCGCAGAGCCTCAACGACGCGTGGCAGCGCACCCGGAAGCTCGTCCGGCGGCTCCACGAGTCCATCTTCTACCGGCCCCTGCTCAACAACGCGGCGACGCTGCGGCCCGAGGACGTCCAGCTCACGGCCGAGGCGGCGCAGGCCCGCCTCGCCGCCCTCGGCTACCTCGACCCGCGCGGCGCCATGCGCCACATCGAGGCGCTCACCGGGGGCCTGCGGCGGCGCGCGATGCTGCAGCGGCAGCTCCTGCCCATCCTCCTGGCATGGTTCGCCGACGGCGTCGATCCCGATGCCGGCCTTCTCGGCTTCCGCCGGCTCAGCGAGTCGCTGGGGGAGAGCCACTGGTACCTGGGGATGCTCCGCGATTCGAACGCGGCCGCCGAGCGACTCTGCGCCGTCCTGTCGAGCAGCCGGTTCATCGCCGACCTGCTGGAGGTGTCGCCCGAATCGACGCAGTGGCTCGGCTCCGACGCGGCGCTGGTACCCGACACGTTCGACGCGCAGTGGCAGGAGATCCAGTCGAAGATGTCCCGGCACCCCGAACCGGGGGAGGCCATCCGGCTGATCCGGCTCATCCGCCGTCGGGAGCTGCTGCGCATCGCCATCGCCGACAGCTCCCGCCTGCTGTCCCAGGCCCAGGTGGGCAGGGCCCTCGCCGATGCCGACCGCGCCGCGATCCTCGGGGCCCTGCACGTCGTCGAGAGCCAGGTGTTCGGGCAGGAGGAGCAGCTGACGCACGTCGTCGTCATGGCGATGGGACGCCAGGGCGGGCGCGAGATCACCTATGGCTCGGATGCCGACGTCATCTACGTCCACCGCCCGTTCCCGGGTGCCGACGAGGCGGCCGCGCAGAAGCAGGCGGAGGCGATCGTGGCGCGCCTGGCCGCCCTGCTCACGCAGCCGTGCAAACCGCCCGTGCTCGCGGAGCGCGTCCTCGAGATCGACGCGGCGCTGCGGCCCGAGGGCAAGCAGGGGGCGATGGTGCGGTCCATAGACTCCTACCGGGAGTACTACCGGCGCTGGTCGCTCGTGTGGGAGGCGCAGGCGCTCCTGCGGGCACGTCCGCTCGCGGGCGACGACGGGCTGGCCGCCGAGTTCCTCGAGGTGATCGACCCGGTGCGGTACCCGGAGGAGCTCGGCGAGACGGATGTCCGGGAGATCCGCCGCATCAAGGCCCGCGTGGAGTCCGAGCGGCTCCCGCGCGGCGCGGATCCGTCCCGCCACCTGAAGCTCGGCCGCGGCGCCCTGAGCGACGTCGAGTGGCTCGTGCAGCTGCTCCAGCTGCAGCACGCCCGGGCGATCCCGGCCCTGCGCGTGCAGTCAACCCTCGCCGCCCTGGACGTCATCGCCGCGGAGGGCCTGCTCCCGGTGGACGACGTCGCCCTGCTCCGCGAGAGCTGGAACCTCGCGACGCGCATCCGGGCGGCGAACGTCATCTGGAGCGGCCGCGGCTCCGACCTCCTGCCGTCGTCGCGGCGCGACCTCGAGGCAGTGGCGCGGTGGTGCGGGTACGGGCCGGACAGCGGCTCGGCGCTCGAGGAGGACTACCTCCGCATGACCCGGCGCAGCAGGGGTGTCTTCGAGCGGCACTTCTACGGGTACTGAGCGGCCCCGACGCGAACTGGCCGGTCCCGGGCCGGCCTCGTTGCCGCACACGAGCAGAACACGGCCGGACACGACGACGGCGGCCGTCCCGGATGGGAGGGCCGCCGTCGCCGGTGCTGCGGTGCTGGATGCAGCTAGACGCCGTAGTAGAGCTCGAACTCGTACGGGTTCGGGCGCAGCGAGAGCGGCTTGATCTCCATCTCGCGCTTGTACTCGATCCACGTGTCGATCAGGTCCTGCGTGAACACGTCGCCGGCCTGCAGGAACTCGTTGTCCGCCTCGAGGGCCAGGAGCGCCTCCTCGAGGGAGCCGGGAGCCTTCTGGATGTCCTTGGCCTCCTCGGCGGGCAGCTCGTAGAGGTCCTTGTCGATGGGCTCGGCTGGTTCGATGCGGTTCCTGATGCCGTCGAGGCCCGCCATGAGCTGCGCGGCGAACGCGAGGTACGGGTTCGACGACGGGTCCGGTGCCCGGAACTCGATGCGCTTGGCCTTCGGGTTCGAGCCCGTGATGGGGATGCGGATACCGGCGGAGCGGTTGCCCTGCGAGTACACCATGTTGACCGGCGCCTCGAAGCCCTTGACCAGGCGACGGTAGGAGTTCACGGTCGGGTTGGTGAAGGCGAGCACGGCGGAGGCGTGCTTGAGCAGGCCGCCGATGTACCAGCGGGCGGTGTCCGACAGTCCTGCGTAGCCGCGCTCGTCGTAGAACAGCGGCTGACCGTTGGTCCACAGCGACTGGTGGCAGTGCATGCCGGACCCGTTCTCACCGAAGACGGGCTTCGGCATGAACGTGGCCGTCTTGCCCCAGGCGTCGGAGACGTTCTTCACGATGTACTTGAACTTCTGCAGGTCGTCCGCGGCGTGCGTCATCGTCGTGAACTTGTAGTTGATCTCGGCCTGGCCGGCGCCGCCGACCTCGTGGTGCGACCGCTCGACCTCGAGGCCCGCCTTGTCGAGCTCCACGCAGATGGCGTCGCGGAGGTCGGCCTGCTTGTCCACGGGGGAGACCGGGAAGTAGCCGCCCTTGAAGGGCGTCTTGTTGCCCAGGTTGCCGCCCACTTCCTCGCGCCCGCTGTTCCAGGGGGCCTCGATGGAGTCGACCTTGTAGAAGCTGCCCTGCGGGGAGGACTCGTACTGCACGTTGTCGAAGATGAAGAACTCGGCCTCGGGTGCGAAGAACGCGGTGTCGGCGATGCCGGTCGAGGACAGGTAGGCCTCGGCCCGCTCGGCGACGCTGCGGGGGTCACGGTGGTAGGGGTCGCCCGTGCGCGGGTTGACGATCGAGAAGTTCAGCGCGAGGGTCTTCTCGGTACGGAACGGGTCAATAAACGCCGTCGTCACGTCCGGGATGAGCTGCATGTCGGATTCCGCGATGCCCTGGAAGCCTCGGATCGAGGACCCGTCGAAGAGCTGGCCGTGCACGAAGAAGTCCGCGTCGACCGACTTCGCAGGTACGTTGAAGTGCTGCTGCACCCCAGGAAGATCGGTGAACCGGACGTCGACAAACCGGATGTCTTCGTCGGCAATGAATGTGAGGACCTCGTCCGCATTCTTGAACATCGAATCATGCTCCTATCGCATGGCTGGTGAAAGACCCGGCGCCAGCGCGTGTCCCTGCTCCGCACGGTGGTCCCGAGCTCTGACAGGTGGAACGCTGCCGCCGACTCGTCCCCACTGTAGGAGCGGGCAGTTTCTCGCTGGTGTCGCCTTTGTTTCGGGGACGTTACGTGAGAAGGACTGCGCTCTCCACCCTAGCGCGTCCCGACGGGCGGAGGCATAATGCGGGCCGGTCCCTGCCGGTACGCTGGAGGGGTGGTGAACAGGAATGATGTGGGCTCATGGATGGAAGGCCCGCCGCCGTCGGGCGGCCAGGACTGGCCCGGCCAGCGGCTCGGCCGGCCCGCCGCGGGCCCGGGATCCCTGGCGCGCTTCGGGCCCCGGGCGGGAGCGCTCCTCATCGACTGGATCATCTGCTCCCTGATCTCGGCCGCCTTCTTCGGCTACGACGGCTTCGCGACCCTGTACATCTTCCTCGTGGAACAGGTGCTGTTCGTGGGGTTCTTCGGTTACAGCATCGGTCACAGGTTCCTGCGGATGCAGGTGCAGACGCTCGACGGGCGGCCGGCCGGCTTCCTGACGGCCCTCATCCGCAGCGTCCTCCTGTGCCTGGTCATCCCCCCGCTCGTGATCGACGCCGATCAGCGCGGCCTCCACGACCGGGCGCGCGGCACGGGCCTGTTCCGCATCTAGGCGGTACGCACCTGAACATCCGGGCATACGTACCTGAACACAGAACGAGCCCCTTCCGATGCGGGAGGGGCTCGTCGTGTGTCCGGACGGAGACGTGTCCGGGGGCGGGGACCGGCCATCCGTGAGGTGTGCGGTCGGCGTCCGCGGGCTTCAGCGTCCGCGCATGGCCTTGCGGTCCGGGCGGGCCTTGAAGGGATCCACGCCCTTCGGGATCGGGAGCTTGGTGCCGAGCGCGCTCAGCCGCTTGTCGACGGCGTGGACCTCCTGCTTCGTCAGCGTCTTCTTGAGCTTCTGTACGGCCTTCGGCACCTTGGCGAGCGGGACCTGGCGGTCATCACGGCCCGTCTCGATGACGTGGACGGGGACGTTCGGGATGATGCGTGCCATCTTGCGCCTCTCCCCGTCGATCAGCTGCTTCACGCGCGACGACGGCCCCTCGGAGACGAGGATGACGCCCGGCCGGCCGATGACCCGGAACACCGCGTCCTGCGTGCGCGGGTTGACGGCCACCGGCTGCTCCTGCAGGATCCAGCCGCGGCGCAGCACGCTGAGGGCCGCGCCGGCGGCGCCGGGCTTGCCCTCGATTTGGGAGAACGCAGCGCGCTCCGCCCTCCGCGACAGGATGAAGATCGCGGCGAGGAACGCGAGCGGGATCGCGATGATCATCAGGGTGATGACGTTGCCGATCAGCAGACCGATCAGCAGGCCCAGGGCGATGATGCCGATGAAGGCCAGCAGCATGAACCAGACGGCGCTCGGATCGTTGCGCCGGGTCATCTGGAAGACCTGGGCGATCTGCTTCATCCGGCCGGTCTTCTTCGGTCCCTTCCCGGCTTTCGGCTTGCGCGAGAAAAGCCGGCGTCTGGGCGGGGGACCTGAAGGATCGATCATGTGCGACATAGTGCTTCGATTCTACGGGATAGCTGATGCACGCCCTCCGGTCCGGACGGACGACGGCGCGCCCCGCCGTCGTCCGCCTGTCGCCTGCCCTGCCTCAGCCCGCGAGGAGGGAGGATGCCTCCTGGGACGCCGATCCGGAGTCGTCGAGGTGTGCGAGCTCCGGCGGGAGCTCGAGGCCCTTCTTCCGCATGGCGCGGGCCCAGAGGCGGCCGGCACGGTAGGAGGAGCGCACGAGAGGGCCGCTCATGACGCCGAGGAAGCCGATCTCCTCCGCCTCCTCGCTGAGCTCGACGAACTCGCCGGGCTTGACCCAGCGGTCCACGGGGAGGTGGCGCTCGCTCGGCCGGAGGTACTGCGTGATCGTGATGAGGTCGCACCCTGCCGCGTGCAGGTCCCGCAGGGCCTCCGAGATCTCCTCGCGCGTCTCGCCCATGCCGAGGATGAGGTTGGACTTCGTGACCATCCCGAGGTCGCGGCCCTGCGTGATCACGTCGAGGGAGCGGTCGTAGCGGAACGCGGGGCGGATGCGCTTGAAGATGCGCGGCACCGTCTCGACGTTGTGCGCGAAGACCTCCGGGGCGGCGTCGCAGATCGCTGCGATGTGCTCCGGGCGCCCGGAGAAGTCGGGGATGAGGATCTCCACGCCGGTGCCCGGGTTCATGCTGTGGATCTGGCGGATGGTCTCCGCGTACAGCCAGACACCCTCGTCGGGGAGGTCGTCGCGGGCGACACCGGTGACGGTGGCGTAGCGCAGGTTCATCGATTGCACGGACTGCGCCACCTTGAACGGCTCGCTCCTGTCCAGCGGCTGCGGCTTGCCGGTGTCGATCTGGCAGAAGTCGCAGCGCCTCGTGCATTCGGAGCCGCCGATGAGGAAGGTCGCTTCGCGGTCCTCCCAGCACTCGAAGATGTTGGGGCAGCCCGCTTCCTCGCAGACGGTGTGCAGCCCTTCCTTCTTGACGAGGTTCTTCATCGCCACGAACTCGGGACCGATGTTGACCTTCGCCTTGATCCAGTCCGGCTTGCGCTCCACCGGTGTCTCGGCATTGCGCGCCTCGATGCGCAGCAGGCGGCGACCCTCGGGTGCAAGGCTCACAGTAAGGCTCCTTCTGACGGGGTGTGCTGGGCCGGGCCGGTCGGTCCGGCAGTGGCGATGCCTGCCGGGGGCGAGTCGGTCCCGACGCCGCCCACGAGCACTGCCTCATTCTCGCGCAGTCCCGCCTCGATCAGCGACACGAGCTCATCCGGCGTCACCGTCCGTCCGCACTCGGCGGAGATGGAGGTCACCCCGGCGTCGCTGATTCCGCACGGCACGATCTGCTGGAACGGGGCCAGGTCGTTGCTGCAGTTGACCGCGAAACCGTGCATCGTGACGCGGTCCTTCACCCGGATGCCGATCGCCGCGATCTTCCGTGCGGGCCGTCCGCCGGCCGCGGCGAGCCACACGCCGGACCGGCCGTCGATCCGGATGCCGTCGATCTCGAAGCGGCGCAGCGCGACGATGATGATCTCCTCGAGGGTGTGGACGTACTCGGCGACGCGCGCAGGATCGCGGAGTGCGAGGATCGGATACCCGACCAGTTGCCCCGGCCCGTGCCAGGTCAGCTTCCCTCCGCGGTCCACGGGCACGACGGGGGTCCCGTTAAAGGGCCGTTCGTGGTCCTCTGTGCGTTTACCCGCCGTGTAGACGGCGGTGTGTTCGAGGAGGAGCACGGTGCTGGGCGCGGAGCCGAGGACCACCTGCTCGTGCAGGGACTTCTGCATCTCCCAGCCCTGCGTGTACTCGACGAAGTCCGGAGCGAGGCCGACGCGCGACAGCACAAGAGTCATGGGGCAAGCCTAGTCCTGTCCGCCGACACCTCCTGCCGGGACGGCGCTTGCACATCCTGCTGTGACGCCGTCGGAGGCCGTGTCAGCGGCCTCGGGGGTCGGCAGATCGAAGGTCGCGCCGAGTCTCACCAGTCGCCAGCCGCTGCCGGCGCTTCTGACCTCGAAATGCAGGATGGGCGAGACGGGGTTGGACTGGGCCTGGAATCTCCAGAAGTCCGCCCTGAGCCCGCGGCTGGGCGGGTGGTCCTCGGGGTGGCGGGGTTCGACGGGAAGGGCCCGCCAGGTGGACCAGTGGAGGCTCTCCCCGACGACCCGCCAGAGCGATCCCCGCCAGCGGAGGGCGAGGGGCTGCGGTCCGCTGCTGGCGGCACCGAAGGTCACGGCGACCGGCTCGTTCAACGGCCGCCAGCCGCCGGCCGCACTCGATGGATCGATGGTCATGGCACACCTGTTCCGCGGGGATCTGGGACCTTAAAATTAGAACACGTGTTCTAGCAACGCAAGCAGTTCTCCGTCGACGACCGATCGGGGTGTGGATAACGGGAGGGCGGCCGCCCGCGTGGCCTAGAACTGATGCATGAGTGAGGTCACGCGATCACCGCATGCCGGGGAGGACCGGACGACGCCCTCGGTCGGAGCAGGGTCCGCGCCTGGGTCCGCGCCCGGGTCCGCGCCGATGCCCGAGGATCCTCCGGAGGCCGCGGACAGGCCTTCCGTCGCGGGCCTGCGCGTCGGAAGGCTCCTGGGGCGCGGCGGCTCCTCCAACGTATGGCTCGTGACCGACGACGCCGAGCGACCTTTGGCGCTGAAGGTGGCGCGGGCACGGCGCCCGGGGGACGATGCGGTTCACTCCGGGCCGGTGCCGGACGGGCGGCGACGTGGGCGGCGGGCCGCCGCTCCCGGGGGCCCTGCATCACCGTCCGGAGCGCCTGAATCCCTTCCCGGTCCCGCTGGTCGCGGTGAGGACCGGTCCGTGGCGGCGGAGGCACTGCCGCGACAGGAGGCGCCGGGCGGCAGTGCGGGGGGCATGGAGCAGGAACTCCGCCTCCTGCAGCGGTTCGCGCACGAGCACCTGCTCAGGGTGCACCGGGTCGTCGACACGGACCGCGGGCCCGGCCTCCTGATGGACCTGGCCAAGGGAGGATCCCTGCTGGGCCTCGTGACGAGCCGCGGTCCACTCCCCATCCCGGAGGTCGTGACGGCGCTGGTCCCCGTAGCGCAGGCGCTCGACTCCCTGCACGGCGCCGGTGCGCTGCACGGCGACGTGACGCCCGCCAACGTCCTCTTCACCGAGGAGGGGAAGCCGCTGCTCGGCGACTTCGGGACAGGGAGGGTGCTCGGATCGGCACCGGGTGCCGTCGCGGGTACACCGGGTTTCCTCGACCCGGCACGGCGGCGCTCCTTCGACGCGGGAGCGGACGTGTTCGCCCTGGCCGCCGTGGCATGGTTCGCGCTGACCGGGCGCGTTCCCGGTCCCACGGAGCAGAGACCGCCGCTCGCCCTCATCGTGCCGGAGGTGCCACCACAGCTCGTGCAGCTCATCGAGGACGGGCTCGACGCCGACCGGGACCGCCGCCCGACCGCCGACCAGTTCGCCCGCACGCTGCTGGCGAGCGCCGTGCCGGCACCGGTGGACCTGGTGTCCTCGGTCCACGCCAGTGTCCTGCCCGAGTTGCTCACACGCCGTGCCGACCTCCCGGGTGCAGGCATGTCGCGGTGGCAACGGGTGACCCGCCGGGTGGCGTTCCCGAGGACGGGACCCGCCGGTGTCCCGTCCGCTGTGCGGCCCGGCAGGTCCCCGGGCCGCGAGGTCCGCCGCGGTGACCCCCGGCCCGGTCCCCGCCGTGACCGTCGCGACGGAAGGGCACGGAAGGCGGTTCCGGACGGACGGCGGGCGCGTGGCGCGGTCGCGGTGATCGCCGGGCTGGTGGCCGTCGTGCTCCTCGTCGCAGGGATCGTGCTCACCCTCGACGGGACGGGTGCATCGCGGGCGCTGTCCGGAGGCTTAGTGCCCACGGGGCAGGGCGACGGGAGGGGACCGGAGGACCTGATGCAGGGCGGGGTGCCGGACCCGGTACCGGACGGGGCAGCCGGCGGGGGCGCGCCGCCCGCCGATGCTCCGCCGACCGAGGATCGGGTGACCGACCCTGTGACTGCGCTGGGCCGACTCGCGGCTCGTCGTGCGACGGCGTTCGGGACGGCGGACCCCGTGGTCCTCGCAGACGTGGACGCTGCGGGGTCACCGGCGATGAGCGCGGATCTCGACGCCGTGGCAGCGCTCGCCGACACGGGCAGGGTGCTCCGGGACCTCTCGATCGACATCCGGGATGCCGTGGCGCTGACCGGCGCGGATATCGCGGGACTGCCGGAGGTCGGATCCCTCCCGGCAGTGGCTGCGCCGCCCGAGGGCACCGAGGTGGCCGTCGTCCGGGCGACGGCGGCCCTCTCCGCCTACACGGAGACGGCGGTGGGATCACTGCCGTCGGATACCGGACCGGCCCCGCTCACGGCCGCCGGGCAGCAGGAGCTCCTCTTCGTCCTCTGGCGGACGGAGCCCGGCTGGCGGATCCACTCCGTCGTGTCGCCACCCGGGTGACAGCGCGGGCGTGACCACGGGGGGCACGAGGACGACGGAGGTACCTGCACGCTCCGGGCGGCAGCACGTCCACCGTCCCGGAACCGGACCGGCGGCCAGGCGACAGGCCGCGGTCCGGTGCCGGGACGGCGGTGGCGCGGTCGGTCAGGCGGTGGCGCGCTGCGTGACGCTGCGGTGCACCCAGTCGGCGAGCGCCTCGGGAGTCGGCTCGTCGAAGGCGAAGCCGGCGCCCGTCAGCGCGCGCGGTTCCATGCGGGCGCTCGTGAGGAGGAGCTCCTGGCCGAGCTGCCCGATCACGGCGGTGAGGACGGCACCGGGGACGCGGAACCAGACCGGCCGGTGGAAGGCCCTGCCGAGCTGCAGCGTGATCGTGTCCAGGGTCGCCGGTGCCGGGGCGCTGACGTTGACCGGACCGGACAGGGGTGCGGTGAGGAGGAACTCGAGGGCACGGACCTCGTCGTTCAGGCTGATCCACGGCCACCACTGGCGCCCGGAGCCGAGGGCCGTCCCGGCGAAGAGACGAATCGGGATCAGCAGGTTGGGCAGGGCCCCGCCTTCCTTCGCCATCACGATGCCGGTCCGCGTCAGCACCACCCGGACGCCCTCGGGCGCGCGGAGTGCTTCCGCTTCCCAGCGCCGGCAGATGTCCGCCATGAGGGTGTCACCGGACGACGACCCCTCGGTCAGCAGTTCGTCCCCGCGGTCCCCGTAGTAGCCGGACGCCGATTGGCTGATGAAGACGGTGGGCGGGTCCGATGCCCGGCGCATCGCCTCGACGAGCGTCCTGGTCGGCATGATGCGGGACGCGTAGAGCGTCTCCTTGTAGCTCCTGGTCCAGAGACCGCCGGCGATGCCCGCCCCTGAGAGGTTGATGACGGCGTCCGCCCATTCCACGGCGGCGACGTCGAGCTCGCCGGCCGAGGGATTCCAGCGGACCTGCCCGGGGCCCTTGGGCGCCCTGCGGACGAGCCGCCTGACCTCGTGGTCCTGCTCGAGATGGCGGGTGAGGGCTGTTCCGATGGTCCCGGACGCGCCGGCGAGGAGGATGCGCATGGAACCATCGAACCACCTGCGACCCGCGAAGGGTACCGGAGGGGTGCGTCACCGGCCGGACGGCGGACCCGCCCCGCGCGAGGAGCACGCCGTTTCCCATCCCGGGGGACGGCGTGAGATGGCGCGGCCCCGCCGGGTAGGGGGCGCGCGGCGCGCACCCCGGCAGCAATGGTGCCGTGGCTAAGATCGACGGATGCGCTCCGATTATCTCCGCTTCCCGCACCTCCACGGCGATCGCATCGCCTTCGTCGCCGAGAATGACGTCTGGGTGGCCCCCCTCGGCGGAGGACGCGCATGGCGTATCTCCGCGCTGCAGCTCGCCGCGAGGAGCCCCCGTTTCTCGCCCGACGGGTCGACCCTGGCGTGGACCGTGGTCCAGGGAGGGGCACCCGAGGTGGTCGCCGCCGACGTCGAGGGCGGGAACTTCCGCCGGCTCACGTACTGGGGCCACCAGAGCACGCGCGTGAAGGGATTCACCGCGGCCGGCGAGGTGCTGGCCACGAGCGCCTTCCGGCACGAGGACGCGCGGCTGGGATGGGCCTACCGCGTACCGCTCGATGGATCGTCGCAGACGGTTCTTCCCTACGGTCCCGTGGATGCGATCGCCGAGAGCCCTGCCGTCGGTGGCAGCAGGCCGCTGCTCATCGGCAGCGTCCTCACCCGGGAGCCGGCGTGGTGGAAGCGCTATCGCGGCGGGACGGCCGGCAAGTTCTGGCTGGACGCCGACGGGAGCGGGGACTTCCGGAGGTTCCTGCCCGAGCTCGACGGCAACCTGAGCGACCCGATGTGGGTCGCCGGTCGCGTGGCCTTCCTCTCCGACCACGAGGGCCACGGCAACCTCTACTCCGTCGACCGCCTCGGCGGCGACCTGCGCAGGCACACGGACCATGACGACTTCTACGTCCGCCATGCGAGCACCGACGGCACCGGGATCGTCTTCGAGTCGGCGGGCCGCCTCTGGCACCTGCCGTCGCTCGACGCGGAGGCCGTGCGGCTGGACATCACGCTCGGCTCCGCGTCCACCGCCCGCCGGCCGTTGCCCCTCCCGGTGAGCCGGCACCTCGCCGCCGCCGTGCCGACCGCCGACGGTTCCGCGTCCATCGTCGAGACGCACGGGACTCTCCACTGGCTGACCCACCGTGACGGACCGTCGCGCATCGTCGAGGCCGTGCCCGGCGTGCGGGCACGCCTCGGCCGCCCCATGGACAGCTCCCGCGTCGCGTACGTCGCGGACCTGGACGGCGAGGAAGCCCTCTACGTCCGGGACGTCTTCGCCCACGTCCCCGGCGGAGGACAGGCGGACGCAGCGGACCGGGACGGCGGGGCCCGGCACGCAGTGCCGACCGGGCAGACCGGGCACGCAGTACCGACCGGGCAGACCGGGCAGCACGGGCCACAGGGGGGCCCGGAGGCGGACGGGGAGGCCGCGGTGCTCCAGGCCCAGGCATCCGGGACCGTCGCGGACCTTCAGCGCATCGGGTTCGAGGGCCGCTTCCGCGCCTCCGCGCTCGCCGTCAGCCCGGACGGCACCCGTGCCGCGGTGGCATCGGAGACTGGTGCCCTGGAGCTCGTGACCCTCGCCGGCGGCGAGCGCCGGCGGATCGCGTCCACGGAGCACGGGCCGATCGACTCCGTCATCTTCTCGCACGACTCCGCCTGGCTGGCCTGGGCCGAGCCCGTGGCGCAGGAAGGGACACGCAGCCGTATCCGCCTCGTCGACGTCACGGCGGGAGGGTCCACCGAGATCCACGCCGTCACCGACGGGCGGTTCCGCGACTGGTCGCCGGCATTCACCCGCGACGGCAGATACCTCGCGTTCCTCTCGGACCGCAGCTTCGACCCCGTCTACGACACCCACCGCTTCGACCTCAGTTTCCCGGCCTCGACCAAGCCCTACCTCGTAGCGCTCGCCGCAGCCACGCCGTCACCCTTCGGGCCCAGCGCCGCGGGCACGCGAACCGCGGAGGCGCCGCCCGACGTACGCGGGACGGCGGACGGCGCCCCGGATGCCGGAGCGCCCGTCGTCGTCGATCCTGCCCTCCTGATGGCGCGCACGATCGCGTTGCCGGTCGCCCAGGGCACCTACGACCACCTGCGCACGGTGGACGGTGGCCTGCTCTGGAGCGCCGGCGAGATCGGGGGCGTCACGGGGGACGGACGCGCGTCGTCCTCCGCCGAGGCGCCGCCCCGACGGCTCGAGCGCTTCGATGTCGCCCGCAGGACCGTGGAGGTCCTGGCGACGGAACTCGATGCCTACGAGGTCAGCGGGGACGGCACGACGGCGGTGGTGAGGGCAGGCGGGAAGGTCACGGCGATCCCGACCGACGGCAGGACCGACGCCGACTCCCCGAAGCGAACGGAGGTGGCCCTCGAGCGCATCCGTGTGACCCTCGACCCGGTCAGCGTGTGGCGGCAGGCGTTCGAGGAGGCCTGGCGGCTGCAGCGCGACTTCTTCTGGACCGAGGACATGGCGGGCGTCGACTGGGACGGCGTGAGGGAGCGGTACCTGCCGATCGTCGACCGGCTCGGCTCGCACGACGACCTCGCCGACCTGCTGTGGGAGCTGCACGGTGAACTCGGCACGTCCCACGCCTACGTGGCACCCGCGCTCACCACCGAGCCGGGGGGCCGCCAGGGCTTCCTCGGTGCCGACCTGGCGCCTGCTGACGACGGGTGGCGCGTCACACGGGTCTTCGACACGGAGCCCTCCGACCCGCAGGCGGTCTCGCCCCTCAGCGCCCCGGGCGTCGGGGTCCGGGCAGGTGACGTCATCGAGGCGGTCGACGGGGTCCCGGTGCCGGCTGCCTTCGGCCCGTCCGTCCTCCTGACGGGGGCGGCAGGGATCGCGGTCGAGCTCACGGTCCGCTCCAGGAGCGACTCCGCCAACGGACCCGAGGGGTCCCGCCGCCGCGTCGCCGTGGTCCCGCTCCGCAGCGAGGAGCGCCTGCGCTACCAGAACTGGGTCGCGGCGAACAGGGCGGCCGTCCAGCAGGCCTCCGACGGCCGGTTCGGTTACCTCCACATCCCCGACATGGTCGCCCACGGCTGGGGCCAGCTGCACCGCGACCTCGACCGCGAGACCGCGCGGGACGCCCTCGTGGTCGACGTCCGCCGTAATCGGGGCGGCCACACCTCGCAGCTCGTGGCCGAACTCATCGGACGGCGCGTCACGGCGTGGTCCATGCCGCGCGGCGAGGCACCTGGCACCTACCCGGCGCACGCCCCCCGAGGGCCCGTGGTCGTCCTCACCGACGAGTTCGCAGGGTCCGACGGCGACATCATCACGCAGGTCGCGAAGCTGCGGGGGATCGGACCGGTCATCGGTACGAGGACATGGGGCGGGGTCGTGGGGATCGACGGGCGGTTCACGCTCGCGGACGGCACCGGCGTCAACCAGCCGAGGTACGGCTTCCACGTGACGGGCGGCGTCGGCTGGGGTATCGAGAACCACGGGGTGGACCCGGACATCGAGGTGCCGTTCCCCCCGCACGCCTACCGCGCCGGCGAGGACCCGCAGCTCGATCGGGGAGTGGCGGTGCTGCGGGAGATGCTCGCCGGGATCCCCATGGACGTGCCCCCCGCGAAGGAGGGCTACCCGTCCCGCCGGCCCGCGCCGCTGCCGGCGCGACCGCAGGATCTGCGGGACTGATCATGCCCCACCGGCCCTCCGCGACGGAGCCCTGATCTGCGGGCGCGTCCGGTCGGATGACCCTGACGCGAAGGAGGGCCCCGGACGATGTCCGGGGCCCTCCTTCCTCTGCGGCATGTCTCGGCCGGGTCGGCTCAGCCGTGCAGCGTCGCCGTCAGTGAGATGTCCTTGACGGCCGCAAGGGCCTGCGAGACGGGGCAGCCCTCCTTGGCGGCCTGAGCCACGCGCTGGAAGTCCTCCTCGGACAGGTCCGGGACCGTCGCATCGAGCGTGAGCCGGATGGCGGTGATGCCCGTGCCCGGCTGGAAGTCGACCTCGGCCTTGGTCTCCACGCGCTCGGGAGTCCTGCCCTCCTCACCGAGGGCGGCGCTGAACGCCATGGAGAAGCACGCCGAATGGGCGGCAGCGATCAGCTCCTCGGGGCTCGTCTTGCCGCCCGACTGCTCGGCGCGCGCCTTCCACGTGACGTCGTAGGTGCCGAGACCGGACGAATCGAGCGTCACCTGGCCCGAGCCGGAGGGGAGGTCCCCACTCCAGACGGTATGGGCTGTACGAACGGTAGCCATGGTTCTCCTTGCTGTCGGACGGACGCGGCGATCGCACCCGTGTCCCCATCCTAGGGAGGGCCACCGCCGAGTTCCATCGGGCCCCGGAGGGGTTGCGCACCGGCATCGACGTGGGCGGGAATCCGGTGTGCCCGGACGCACAGGAGCCGCTCCCCTCGCGGGGCGCGGCTCCTGGTGGGGCGGTGCGGTACCGCTTGCGGTACGGGTGCTACAGGCCGAGGTCCGCCTCGAACGCGCCGCCCTCGAGCCGCGCCTTGAGCGTCTGCAGGAAGCGGCCCGCGTCGGCGCCGTCCACGAGGCGGTGGTCGTAGGTCAGGCTGAGGTACATCATCGACCGGATGGCGATGGTGTCGTCGCCGTCGACGCCCGTGATCACCACGGGGCGCTTGACGATGATGCCCGTGCCCAGGATGCCGACCTGGGGCTGGTTGATGATCGGGGTGTCGAAGAGTGCCCCGGCGGATCCGATGTTCGTGATCGTGAAGGTACCGCCCGAGAGCTCGTCGGGGCCGATCTGGCCGTTGCGGGTGCGCGCACCCACGTCGGCGATCTTCTTCGCGAGGCCGCCGAGGTTCAGGGTGCCTGCGTCCTTGATCACGGGAACCAGGAGCCCCTTCTCGGTGTCGACCGCGATGGCGAGGTGCTCGGCGTCGTGGTACGTGACCTCCTTCTTCTCCTCGTCGAAGGACGCGTTCAGCTTCGGGTGCTGCTTCAGCGCCTCGGTGACGGCCTTCGAGATGAAGGGGAGGAAGGTGAGCTTCGCGCCGTTCTGCGCCTGGAAGGAGTCCTTCGAGGCGGTCCGCAGCTTCGCGATGCGGGTCATGTCCACCTCGATGACCTGCGTGAGCTGCGCGGAGACCTCGAGGGACTCGCGCATGCGCTTGGCGATGGTCTGGCGGATGCGCGGGGCCTTCTCGACCGTGCCGCGCAGCTTCGAGGGCTCGACCGCGGGAGCGGCGGGCCTCGATGACGCTGCCGGCGCTGCCGGTGCAGGGGCCGAGGGGGCTGCCTGCGGTGCGGCTGCCGGAGCTGCCTGCTCTGCCTTGCGGGCCTCGGCGGCCTCGAGGACGTCCTGCTTGCGGATGCGTCCACCGACGCCGGTGCCCTTGACCGTCGCGAGGTCGACGTCGTTCTGGTTCGCCAGGCGGCGGACGAGCGGCGTCACGTACGAGGTGTCCGAGCCTGCGGAGCCGTCCGACTGTGCGGATTCCTGCGGTGCGGATTCCTGGGCTGCGGGCTTCTGCTCGGCGGGTGCCGGGGCGCCACTGGCGTCGTCGTCGGTCTCGGACGTGCCCGAGGCGCGGCCTGCTTCCTTGTCGGCACCGGGCTTCTCGGTCGGGGCGTCGCTGCGTTCCTCGGCGGGCGCGGCCACGAGGGGCTCCCCGGAGGCGGCTTCGACCTTCCTCGGGGCGTCCGCCCCGGAGCCGATCACGGCGAGGACGGCGCCGACCTCGGCGGTCTCGTCCTCGTTCACCCGGATCTCCTGCAGCTTGCCCGCCACGGGGGAGGGGATCTCGGTGTCGACCTTGTCGGTGGAGACCTCGAGCAGGGGCTCGTCGACCTCGACGTCGTCGCCCACGGCCTTGAGCCAGCGCGTGACGGTGCCCTCGGTCACGCTCTCGCCCAGGGCGGGGAGGGTGACCTCGGTGCCCTCGGAGGAGTCCCCGGAGTCACCGGACCCACCGGGCGCGTCGCTGGACTGCTCGGACCCGCTCGCGGCGGGGGCGGCGGGGGCCTCGTCCGCGACGTCCGGCTCGGGAGCCGTCTCCTCCGCGGCGGGAACCGCGGTGCCGGAGTCGCTGTCGTCCGAGCCGCCGCCGGAACCGTCGCCGATCCGCACGAGCGGGGCGCCGACCTCGGCGGTCTCGTCCTCGGCCACCAGGATCTCCTCGATGACCCCCGCGATGGGCGAGGGGATCTCGGTGTCGACCTTGTCGGTGGACACCTCGAGCAGGGGCTCGTCGACCTCGACGCGGTCCCCGACGGCCTTCAGCCAGCGGGTGACAGTGCCTTCGGTGACGCTTTCACCGAGAGCGGGCAAGTTCACGGATTCAGACATAATGCGCCCGTTTCTCCTTCGTAGATCATTCCTTGGCAGCTGGTCGACGAGCGTGGCCCGCTCAGCTGGACGTGCTTTGAATTCCTGCTCCCGAGCTTAGTCCACGCCCTCATGGCGTGGACCGGGCTCTTCGGTGACACCCGGGCTCCCGCCTCAGCCGTGCAGCGGCTTGCCGGCGAGGGCGAGGTGGGCCTCGCCGAGGGCCTCGTTCTGGGTCGGGTGTGCGTGGATGAGCGGGGCGACGTCCTCGGGGTACGCCTCCCAGTTGACGATGAGCTGCGCCTCGCCGATCTGCTCTCCCATCCGGCTGCCGAGCATGTGGACGCCGACGATGGGGCCGTCCTTCTCGCGGACGAGCTTGACGATGCCGCCCGTGCCGATGATGGAGCTCTTGCCGTTCCCGGCGAGGTTGTACTCGTGGGTCTCGACGCGGTCGTCGCCGAACTTCTCGCGGGCGGCCTTCTCGGTGTAGCCGACGGAGGCGATCTCGGGATCGCTGTAGGTGACCTTGGGGATGTTGATGTCGGCGACGACGACGGGCTTGAGGCCGGCGATCTCCTCCGCCACGAAGATGCCCTGCTGGAAGCCGCGGTGGGCGAGCTGCAGGCCGGGGACGATGTCGCCGATCGCGTAGATGGTGCCGACGCCGGTGTGGAGGCGCTCGTCGGTGATGACGAAGCCGCGGTCCATGGTGAGGCCGGCCTCCTCGTAGCCGAGGTTCTGCGTCACGGGTCCACGACCGACGGCGACGAGCATGAGGTCCGCCTCGAAGGTCTTGCCGTCCTCGAGGGTGACCACGACGCCGTCGTCGTTCTGCTGGACGGCCTTGAAACGCGTGCCGGTGTTGAACTTGATGCCGCGCTTCTTGAACGCCCGCTCGAAGTTCTTCACGATCGAGGCGTCCTCGTTGGGAACGAGGGAGGGGAGGGCCTCGATGATGGTGACGTCCACGCCGAAGGACTTCCACACGGATGCGAACTCGCAGCCGATGACGCCGCCGCCGAGGATGATTGCGGTCTTTGGGACGAAGTCCATCGTCAGGGCCTGGTCGGAGGTGATGACCTTGCCGCCGATCTCCAGGCCGGGGAGGCTGCGGGAGAAGGACCCCGTGGCGAGGACGATGTGCTTGCCGGTGTAGACGGTGCCGTCGACGTCGATGGTGTTCTGCGAGGCGAGCCGGCCGGCGCCCTCGATGACGGTGATGCCCTTGGACTTGATGAGGCCCTGCAGTCCGCGGTACTTGCCGGCGATGATGCCGTCCTTGTAGGCGTTGACCGCTGCCATGTCGATCGACTCGAAGCTGGCCTTCACACCGTACTTCTCGGAGTCCCGGGCGCCGTCGGCGATCTCCGCCGAGTGCAGGAGGGCTTTGGTGGGGATGCAGCCGTTGTGGAGGCAGGTGCCGCCGAGCTTGCCCTTCTCGATGAGTCCCACCGTGAAGCCCAGCTGTACCGCGCGGAGGGCCGCAGCGTACCCGCCGCTGCCTCCACCGAGTACCAGGATGTCGAATTCTTGCGCAGTTGCCGCTTCGGCCACTTGAACGCTCCCTCGCGTGGTCTGTCGACGCGCACGGCGCGTCGATGGATGGATCGGTTGCTGATGCGGTCGCGGTGCGGCCCTCAGGTGCTGATGCTCTCGTTTTTCACCCTATCCCCACAGGGGGCCGTCATCCACCCGAACACCATGTCGTGTACGCCATAGTGTCCGGATGTGCGCAGAGTCACGTGCCTGCTGTCGGCCGTCTGCTGTCGGCTGCGGGCGGGGACGCGATCGGGGCGATCTGGCGATCGGGGGCACCGTGCCCGGCACGGTGCCCCCGATAGCGCTAGAGGGCGCGGGCGAGGACGTCCTCGACGTAGGCGAGCAGCGTGCGCACGCCGACGCCCGTCCCGGCCTTCGGCGTGTAGCCGTAGGGCGCGCCCTCGTTGAACGCGGGTCCGGCGATGTCGAGGTGCGCCCACGGGATCTTCTCGCCGTCGACCTGGCCCACGAATTCGCGGAGGAACACCGCGGCGGTCATCATGCCGCCGTTCCGCTCGCCGATGTTGGCGATGTCCGCGACCTGCGACTCGAGGCTCGGGCGCAGCTCCTCGGGCAGCGGCATCGGCCAGAACTGCTCACCGGCGCGGTCGGCGGCAGCCTTCACGGCGTCGCGCACGCCGTCGTCGCCCATGACGCCCGAGACCCGCGTGCCGAGGGCGATCATCTGCGCGCCCGTGAGCGTCGCGATGTCGATGATCGCATCGGGCGACTCCTCGCTCGCGGCGGCGAGACCGTCGGCCATGACGAGGCGGCCCTCGGCGTCCGTGTTCAGCACCTCGACGGTGCGACCGCCGTAGATCGACAGCACGTCCTCGGGGCGCTGCGCGGAGCCCGACGGCATGTTCTCGGCGAGGCAGAGCCATGCCGTGACCTTCGCGGGGAGGCCGAGCTCGGCGACGGCGAGGAGCGTGGTCAGGACGGCGGCGGCACCCGCCATGTCCAGTTTCATGGTCTGCATGCCGGCGGCGGGCTTGAGCGAGAGCCCGCCCGAGTCGAACGTGATGCCCTTGCCCACGAGGGCGAGGTGCACGGCGGACTTCGCGGGGGAGTACTCGACCTTCACCATGCGCGGCGGACGGGACGATCCCTTGCCGACGCCGAGGATGCCCCCGTAGCCGTCGCGCTCGAGGCGCTTCTCGTCCATCACGGTGATCTTCACCGGGAGGCCGCGCGAGAGGTCCTTGGCGGCCTGCGCGAACGTCTCGGGGTACAGGTGGCTCGGCGGCTGGTTCACGAGCGAGCGCGTGGCGTTGACGTTCTTGCCGAGGATGACGGAGCGCCGCAGCGCCGGGGCGAGGTCGGCGTCGTCGGCCACGCTCGTGTGCACGACGACGTTCCGGACCGCGTCCTTGTCCTTGGCGGGGGCGACGGTGCCGTCCGGCTTCAGGCCGGACTTGTGGCCCTCGTAGCTGTAGGCGCCGAACGCGGCCCCCTCGGCGACGGCGGTCGCGGCGTCCACGGTCTCGGCGGGCAGGGCCAGGACGACCGTGTCGAGGCCGGTCAGGTGGCGGACCGCGGCACCCGCGGCGCGGCGCAGCGTCTCCGGCTCGAGCGCGTCGCCCGGCGTGGCGGGGCCGACGCCGGTCAGCACGAGCGAATCGGCGCCGGTCTCCGGGAGGCCGGGCAGTCGACGCACCTCGTCGGCGGCACCGGTGATCCCGAGGACCTGGAGGCTGTCGCCCAGCGCGCGCGCCGCCTTCGGGGGCAGAGGGCTCTCGAGCAGGACCGGCCCGTCCGTCCCCTTCGCCACCGCGATCACGAGGGCGTCACTGGGGATCTTCCTGAGCTCCGCGGCGGAAGCGGTCAGGTGTAGTTCGGTCGTCTTGATCACGGAATCTGTCTCCTCGTGTCCGGCTGGGTGGTCCAGATGCATTGCTCTTGGTCACCGGTATCTGGTGGTCCGGGAACCGTCCTGACGATCGTAGTCCGTGCGCCCGGTGCATTCTTGTTCCGGAATGAAGCCGGCATCGGCGGTGTTGAGTACAGCAGGACCCAACCGTCAGGAGAGAGCCATGCTGGATCCACGCACCCTGTACAACATCGACGCCGAGGTCTTCGAGGACCCTGCGAGCCGTGGCCTCCCCCTGCTCGTGAGCCTCACGGGCTTCATGGACGCGGGCCATGTCGTCTCGCAGGTCAGCGAGGAACTGCTCGAGATCCTCGACCACGACCTCGTGGCCGAGTTCGACGCCGACCAGCTCATGGACTACCGCGGCCGGCGCCCGAAGATCACCTTCGCCGAGGACCACCTGACGGACTACCAGCCGCACCGTCTGGAACTGCACCGCCTCTACGACGGGCTGGGGGAGCCGTTCCTGTTCCTCACGGGCGTGGAGCCGGACCTCCAGTGGGAGCGGTTCGCGAGCGCCGTCGTCGGGCTCGTGGAGGAGCTGGACGTGACGATGACCTCGTGGGTGCACGCCATCCCGATGCCCGTGCCGCACACGCGCCCCATCGGCGTGACTCTGCACGGCAACCGGTCGGACATCATCGACGGCATGAACGCGTGGCGCCCCACCGCCGAGCTGCAGGCGTCGATCGGCCACGTCCTGGAGCTGCGCCTGATCGAGGCCGGGCACGACGTCGTCGGGCACGTCATCCACGTGCCGCACTACCTGGCCGATGCCGAGTACCCGCCTGCCGCGGTGGCCGGGCTCGAATACCTCGGCGCGACCGCGCGCGTGGTGCTGCCGACGGACCGGCTGCGCGAGACGGGACGCGACGTCGAGCGCCAGATCGCACGGCAGGTCGACAACTCCGCGGAGGTGCAGTCGGTGGTCGCGTCCCTCGAGAAGCGGTACGACGAGTACGCGGACGGTGCCGAGCGCAGGTCGCTGCTCGTGAAGGACAACAGCGAACTGGCGAGCGCGGAAGAGCTCGGTGCCGCCGTCGAGGCGTACCTCGCGAGCCCGCAGGCCGAGGAGGAGTCGACTCTCCTGTGGGACACGGAGTTCCCCGGCACCTCTCCCATCGACTACTCGGGGCGCGGCGAGGGGCGCGGTGAGGCGCACGGCGGAGACGGTGACGAGCCGGCCGGGCAGAACGCCCCGGACGCCCCGGAGACCCGGGACGACGGCACGTCCCGACGCTGACCCGGCGCCCGTCCGTCCTCCGCGCCGGGCGCCACGCCGGCCGCGCGATAATGGGGACGTGAATTCTTCGAGGGCACTCCTGGTGTGGGTCGCAGGGGTGGCGGCCTACCTCGTCGCGGTGACGCAGCGCACCACCTTCGGGGTGGCCGGGCTCGAGGCCACCGACCGCTTCGGCGCCTCGGCCTCGCAGCTGTCGGTCTTCACCGTGGTGCAACTGCTCGTGTATGCGGGCCTGCAGGTCCCGGTGGGCGTGCTCGTGGACCGGTGGGGGCCGCGGACCCTGATCGTGGCGGGCGGCGTCCTGATGGCGCTCGGGCAGGCGCAGCTGGCCTTCGCCGATTCGGTGGGAGCCGGCATCGTGGGTCGCCTGCTCGTGGGCGCGGGCGATGCGGCGACCTTCATCAGCGTCCTGCGGTTGCTGCCGGCCTGGTTCGAGCCCCGGCGCATCCCGGTCCTCACGCAGTGGACCGGGATCATCGGGCAGCTCGGGCAGGTGGTCTCCGTCATCCCGTTCGTGGCCCTGCTCGCGGCCTACGGGTGGCAGTCCGCGTTCCTCGCGGCCGCGGCGCTGTCGGTGGTCGCCGTCGTCCTCGCCGCGACCGTCATCCGGGACTCGCCCGTGGCGGGCAGCGGGCGCAGAGCGCAGACGCTGAGGCAGACCGGCACGTCCCTCGCGCAGGCGTGGAAGCAGCCGGGCACGCGTCTCGGCCTCTGGTCGCACTTCACCATCCAGTTCCCGGGGACGGTCTTCGTGCTCATGTGGGGCTACCCCTACCTGGTGCGGGCCGAGAAGATCGGGGAGGGCGCCGCGTCGGCCCTGATGACCCTCTTCGTGGCCGTGGGCATCATATGCGGGCCCTTCCTCGGCCGGTACGTAGGGAGGCACCCGCTGCGCCGGTCCACCATGGTCCTCGCGATCGCCGGGCTGATCGCGACCGCCTGGCTGGCCGTCCTGCTCTACCCGGGGCCCGCGCCGCTGCCGCTGCTGGTCCTGCTGGTGATCGCCCTGGCCGTCGGCGGGCCCGGGTCGATGATCGCGTTCGACTTCGCCCGCACCTTCAACCCCGCCGTGCGCATGGGCACCGCCACCGGCATCGTGAACATCGGCGGCTTCGTGGCCTCCCTGGTGTCGATGTTCGTCATCGGCGTGGTTCTCGACCTCCTTGTGGGCAGCGGGTTCTCGCGGGGCGACCTCTACGCGCTCGAGTCGTTCCGCGTCGCGATGGCGGCGCAGCTCGTGGTCCTCGCGGCGGGGGTCGTCGCCGTCCTGATCGCGCGGCGGAGGGTCCGACGGCGCATGGCGGAGCAGGGCGTCGTGGTGCCGCCGCTGCGCGAGGCCCTGGCCCGCGAGCGGCGCCGCCGGCACGAGTCGAGGGCCGACCGGAGGAGCCGGGGCGGCCAGGGCGGCTAGGGACGCAGGGGAGGTGGCGGCCGCCTCCCTGCGGCCCGGCGCCGCGGTTGTCCACATACGGCCGGTGCAGCGGGCGGGGCGGCAGCACGGCGAGCAGGCTGGCCTGCATGTCATCCTCCTCGAGCCCCAAGCCGGGCAGCCGGCAGTCCCCGTCCTTCGCCGTCTCCTCGCCGGCGGACATCCTGTCCTACGTACCCCACGCGCTCGGCTTCATGCCTGCCCGGAGCCTCGTCGTGCTGACCACCACGGGCCGGCGCCTGGGAGCCACGCTCCGGGTCGATCTGCCACCGGGCGGCACGGACCCGCTCGGATTCGCCGAGGGAGTGCTCTCGTTCCTGCGCGGCGACGCCGACGCGGACGGGACGCTCGTGATCGTGTACGGCGGTGAGGAGTGGCCCCGGCTCGGGCCGGCACCGCACGAGGCGCTGGTGTCCGCCCTCGACGCCGCTCTCGAGGTCGCCGGCCTTCCGATCCGTGACGGCTGGTTCGTCTCCGCGGCCGGGTGGCGCAACTACTTCTGCAGGGACGACGACTGCTGCCCCTGGCCGGGCGAGCCGCTCGACGCCGTGGCGTCCAGCGCCCTCGGCGCGGAGCTGGTGTTCGGGGGGAGCGCCTTCGACGCGTCGGCGCCCGAGGCCGTCCTCCGCGCTGCCCCGGCGGTCGCCGCGGGAGGCATGACGAGCGAGGGGGAGCTGCGGGCCGTCGAGGACGCGCAGGCCCACTTCGCGGCGTCCTGCTCCGGTCGCTGGACGTGCGCCACCCAGTTCCTCGCGACCTCCGCCGTCTGGGACGCCGTCCTGCTGCTGCCGCACGGGTTCGAGACCGCCGCCCACCCGGACGTGACCGGATTCCTGCTGGCGAGCATCGAGTCGCGGACGATCCGCGACTTCCTGCTCGCCAGCGCCTGCCTCGGTTCAGCCCGGGCACTCGACGGCGCGGCGGCCTGCGGCCTGTTCGGCAGCGGCGTGTCGGGAAGGGACACCGGCGGGATCCCCGGGGGAGCGGAGGAGCTTGCGGGCGCTCCACCTCCGGTGCTGCCCGAGGCATGCGATGCCGGGGGCCGGAATGCGGGCCTGAAGGAGGCAGTGGAGGGAATCCCCGCCGCCCTCTCCGCGAACACCATGCCGGCCGGCCCGCGGGAGCACCCGTCGCCGGGACGGGAGGCGGACGAGACCGCGCTGCTGTACGCAGATGTCCTCGCCGGGCGGTTCACGGGCATGATCGCCTGGCACCGCGTGGATGCGCTGGCGCAGGTCCTCGCGCGGCTCGCTGCGGTGTCCGACGGCGAATCACGGGCAGCGGCCCTGACGATGTGCGCCTGGTTCGAGTACGCGCGCGGACGGGGGTCCCGTGCGGCGGTGTTCCTGGAGGCAGCCGAGCTGACGGTGCCGGGGTACCGGCTCGCCCGGCTGCTCTCGGAACTCCTGCACCGCGGCGGGCTGCCGGCATGGGCCCGGAAGCGCTCGACGGCCTGGACCGCCGACGCCGGGCGGACCTGCACGGGCGCGGCGTGATCGTCGCGCACGCATGACGGGGCCGGATGCCGTACGGAACGGCGCCGTCATGATTTCCGGCGCGGCGGGCAGCCGTGAGACAATGGCAGTTGAGACCCGGTTGGGTCCGTGCATCAGACAACTCCCAGCATTCCCCCGAGCGGTCCCGCCTTCCGGCGGATCGGAGGGGAATAGCGAAGGCGGCGGGATCGTTCCATAAGGGACCTGGCCCCGCCGGATATTTCTGATAACCAGCGCGGACTTGACAGGGTCATAGTGGTGTTGTCCCTCTGATTGCACCACACACCGCCGTATGAAAGGTTTTCTGTGCCGGTCAAGAAGACAGCAGCACCGGTGTCGCCAGACGCCGGTACCACCACCACGAAGCGACGGGTGGCGGCCAAGAAGCCTGCCGCCAAGGCTGCTTCCCCGGCCACGAAGGCCTCGACCTCCGACGCCCAGGGTTCGGTGGACACGCTCGACGCGGCCGAGCCCGTCGTCGACGCCGCCGTCGACGTCGACCCCGAGGACCTCAAGCCCGAGGCCGCCGAGGTCGGGACGACCACGGGCTTCGTCTACTCGGATGCCGACGACGACGACGCCCCCGCCCAGCAGGTCGTGTCCGCCGGCGCCACCGCCGATCCGGTCAAGGACTACCTGAAGCAGATCGGCAAGGTCGCTTTGCTCAATGCCGAGCAGGAAGTCGACCTGGCCCTCCGCATCGAGGCGGGCCTGTTCGCGGAGGAGAAGATCGCCGCGGACCCGGACATGGACCCGAAGCTCAAGCGCGAGCTCGAATTCGTCATCCACGACGGCAAGCGGGCCAAGAACCACCTCCTCGAGGCGAACCTCCGCCTCGTCGTGTCCCTCGCCAAGCGTTACACCGGGCGCGGCATGCTGTTCCTCGACCTCATCCAGGAAGGCAACCTCGGGCTCATCCGCGCGGTCGAGAAGTTCGACTACACCAAGGGCTTCAAGTTCTCCACCTACGCCACCTGGTGGATCCGCCAGGCCATCACCCGCGCCATGGCGGACCAGGCGCGCACCATCCGCATCCCCGTGCACATGGTCGAGGTCATCAACAAGCTGGCCCGCGTCCAGCGGCAGATGCTGCAGGACCTGGGTCGGGAGCCCACGCCCGAGGAACTCGCGCTCGAGCTCGACATGACGCCCGAGAAGGTCGTCGAGGTGCAGAAGTACGGCCGTGAGCCCATCTCGCTGCACACCCCTCTCGGTGAGGACGGCGACTCCGAGTTCGGTGACCTGATCGAGGACTCCGAGGCGGTCGTCCCGGCAGACGCCGTGAGCTTCACCCTCCTGCAGGAGCAGCTCCACTCGGTGCTCGACACCCTCTCCGAGCGCGAAGCAGGCGTCGTCGCGATGCGCTTCGGCCTCACCGACGGACAGCCGAAGACGCTAGACGAGATCGGCAAGGTCTACGGCGTGACCCGCGAACGCATCCGCCAGATCGAGTCGAAGACCATGTCCAAGCTGCGCCACCCCTCGCGGTCACAGGTCCTGCGGGACTACCTGGACTGATCCGCGACCCGGACCAGTCCGCCATCTGGCGCGTCCGGCAGGGCCCTTCCTTCGGGAGGGGCCCTGCCGCGTCTGAAGCGCTTGCCTTCTGCCATTCCGTGTCGGACCGACAGGAGGACCGACAGGAGGACCGACAGGAGGACTGACAGGAGGCCCGGCAGGAGGTTCTGAACGCGGAAAGGCCCCCTCCGGCGGAGGGGGCCTTTCGCTGAGCTTCAACGCCTGTACACGGGGCGCCTGGTAGGGGGTTGCGTGCCTCTGGGTCAGTCGACGACGACGGCGGGCTTCGCGTGAAGCCGCTCCGTCTCGTCCTGCCACTCCGAGGTGAGGGGCTTCAGGTTTGCTTCGACGGCGCGTGCATGGTGGCCGCAGAACAGAAGCTCTCCACCGGATGACTGAAGGACGGCCCGCACGTAGGCCTGGGCGCCGCATCGGTCGCAACGGTCCAGGGCAGTCATTTCGCGAGTTGCTACTGCAGTGGTCATGGGGTCTCCTCCTGTGGATCGTGTACTCATATAACCACTATTCGTCGGCGGCGCTTCCCAGGCTGGGTCTCCTTTCGCTCCGGGCGTACCAGGGGGTATGGGCGTTCCCGGAACATCGGTCGGGGACATCGGTCCCGCGCCTGGCCGATGCTGTCGGTACCCGGCAATAGACTGGAGGTCCCCTTCCCTTTCGAACACACCGCCCGGCGCCTGTCCTGGTGCGTGCCTGTTCCGCCAAGGAGATCGCATCACCGTGACACCCCCCACCTCGGACTACACCGCCCGGCACCTCTCGGTCCTCGAAGGCCTCGAAGCGGTGCGCAAGCGTCCCGGCATGTACATCGGGTCCACCGACTCGCGCGGCCTCATGCACTGCCTCTGGGAGATCATCGACAACTCCGTGGACGAGGCGCTGGCCGGCTACGGGCAGAGCATCACCGTGATCCTGCACGCGGACGGCTCCGTGGAGATCCACGACGACGGCCGGGGGATCCCGGTGGACATCGAGCCCAAGACGGGCCTCACGGGGGTGGAGGTGGTGTTCACGAAACTGCATGCCGGCGGCAAGTTCGGTGGCGGCTCCTACACCGCCTCCGGCGGCCTGCACGGCGTCGGGGCGAGCGTCGTCAACGCGCTGTCCTCCCGGCTGGACGTGTTCGTCGACCGCGGCAGCAAGACCTACGCCATGTCGTTCCGCCGGGGCGAGCCGGGCGTCTTCAAGGACGGCACGACGCCGTCGCCCGCATCGTCGTTCGAGCCCTTCCTCGACGGCTCCCGCCTGGAGATCGTGGGCAGGGCCAAGCGGGGCGTCACGGGGACGCGCATCAGGTACTGGGCCGACCGCCAGATCTTCACGCCCGACGCGAGTTTCTCGTACGAGGAACTGCAGACCCGTGCACGGCATACGTCGTTCCTCGTCCCGGGCCTGCGCATCACGCTGCGTGACGAGCGGAGGCTCCCGGGGACCCCGGGGGAGTCCGGGGCCGTGGAGGAGGTCTTCCAGCACGACGGAGGCATCTCCGAGTACGCCGAGTTCCTGGCGCTCGACACCGCAGTCACGGATGTCTGGCGTTTCCAGGGGTCGGGCCGCTTCAAGGAGTCGGTGCCCGTCCTCGACGAGCGCGGCCACAGCCGGATGGCCGAGGTGGAGCGCGACTGCGACGTCGACATCGCCCTGCGCTGGGGCATCGGTTACGAGACGACGGTCCGCAGCTACGTGAACATCATCGCCACCCCGAAGGGCGGAACGCACCAGACCGGCTTCGAGCAGGCCCTGCTGAAGACCTTCCGCAAGGTCATCGAAGCGAATGCCCGCAAGCTGAAGGCGGGCAGCGACAAGATCGAGAAGGACGACGTCTTCGCCGGCCTGACGGCCGTCCTCACGGTGCGCCTGGCCGAGCCGCAGTTCGAGGGGCAGACCAAGGAGATCCTCGGGACGTCCGCCGTCAAGGCCATCGTGGCGAAGGTCGTGGAGAAGGAGCTGCAGGCCCGTCTGTCCTCCTCGGCACGGAACGACAAGGCCCAGTCGGCCCTGCTGCTCGAGAAGGTCGTCGCCGAGATGAAGTCGCGTATCTCCGCACGGGTGCACAAGGAGACGCAGCGGCGCAAGAACGCCCTCGAGACGTCCACCATGCCGGCCAAGCTCGCGGACTGCCGCATCGACGATCCCGAGCGCTCCGAACTGTTCATCGTCGAGGGTGACAGTGCGCTAGGTACCGCGAAGAACGCGCGGTCCTCCGACTACCAGGCGCTCCTGCCGATCCGCGGGAAGATCCTCAACGTGCAGAAGGCCTCCGTCGGTGACATGCTGTCCAACGCCGAATGTGCGGCCCTCATCCAGGTCATCGGGGCAGGCTCCGGGCGGAGCTTCCAGCTCGACGCGCGGCGGTACGGCAAGGTCATCCTGATGACCGACGCCGACGTGGACGGCGCCCACATCCGCACGCTGCTCCTCACCCTCTTCTTCCGGTACATGCGCCCGCTCGTCGAGGCCGGCCGGGTCTACGCCGCCGTCCCGCCCCTGCACCGCGTCGAGGTCATCAACGGCGGCGCGAAGGCCAACGAGATGATGTACACGTACTCGGAGGCGGAACTGACGCGCCTGCTGGCCGCGCTCGAGAAGCAGGGCAAGCGGTACAAGTCCCCGATCCAGCGCTACAAGGGTCTCGGCGAGATGGACGCGGACCAGCTGGCCGAGACCACCATGGACCCTCGGCACAGGACCCTGCGACGCGTGCGCATCCAGGAGGCCGAGTCCGCCGAGCGCGTCTTCAGCCTCCTGATGGGCAGCGATGTGGCACCGCGCAAGGATTTCATCATCGCCGGAGCGGCGTCCCTGGACCGGGACCGCATCGACGCCTGAGGGCCGGCTGCGCCCTGCATCCGCCGCGCGCCGGCTGCGCCCGGTCCGCGGGACGTCCGGGCCTCGTCAGCCGAGCAGTTCGGGCGCCACCAGGAGCACCGGCGGCACCACCAGGAGCATGCCCGCAGTGGACAGGGCCAGGCCCTGCTGGAAGCGGCTCAGCGGCGGCAGGGGAGTGAGCAGACGGCGTAGCCGGTGGGCCGTGGACCGCGCGTCCCCGGTCCCGCCGGTCACGTCGGCCGCTCCGGGCACGCCCTGATGGGTTCCAGGCTCGGCGCGGGGACCGGTGAGCGGGTCCGCGAGCGGATCGTCGAGCTCGTCGCGTGAGGGCGGCAACGCGCCGGAGCCGACGATGGCGATGGCGCGCACGAGCGTGGGCTCGTCCACGTGGCGCAGCGCCTCGTCGTCGGCCAGCATCTCGATCAGCTCGCTCACGGCGCGCTGCGCGAGCTGCGAGGTGGGGAGCCATGGCAGGGCCGCACGCCATGCGGCGAAGGCCCACAGCAGCAGGTGATGGCGCTGGTGCAGGTGCGCGTTCTCGTGCGTGAGGACCGCATCGAGTTCGGCGCGGCTGAGGAGGTCCATGAGGCCGTCGGACATCACCGTCACGGAGCGGGCGCCGCCCGGGAGGCAGTAGGCCACGGGCGCGGGATGGCTGATCACGAGTGTGGCGGGCTGGTCGGCGGCGGGGGAGCTCAGCAGGTCGAGCATGTCCCGGTGGCGCCGGCGCTGTCGGCGGATGCGGACGAAGGTCAGCGCCAGGGTGAAGAGGAGGTGCGCGAACAGGAGCGTCGCGGCACTGATCGCGAAGACGTGGATCACGCCGAGGGTCGCCGCGGAGTCGTCATCGACCAGGATGCGGAAGAAGCCCACCGACGCCGAGACGAGGTTGTCGCCGAGCGGTTCGAGGCCCCAGACGAGCATCGCGCCGATCATGGACAGCCCTCCGGCGAGGGCGATCGACTGCCAGAGCACCATCGCGGTGAAGGGGGCGCGGGCGGGCCAGGAGGCCCGGGATAGCGCGATCGGAGCGGGCCACGCGAGGATGATCGCGAGTGCCGCGAGCAGGTAGGAGGCCCAGAACACCGAAGGGTCAGCTGCCGCCGAGCAGCTTGCGGAGGGTCTCGGCCTCGGCCTCGGAGACGCTGCCGATGAAGCGTGCGAGGACGGCTTCGCGGTCCGGCGCCGTCACGAGCACCTCATGCATGAGCTCCGCGGTGTGGTCCTCACGGCTCGTCACGGACCGGTACCGATGCGGGCGGCTGTCGCGCTCCCGCTCCACGAGGCCCTTCTTCTCGAGCCGGGACAGCACCGTCAGGACCGTCGTGACGGCCAGTTCGCGCCCCACCTGCCCCGTCGGCGCCTCGGCGATCGCGTCCCGGAGCGCATTCGCGTTCATCGCCTCCGGTGTCGCCCACAGCAGGTCCATCACCGTGCGTTCGAGGTCTCCGAGCGTTGCCATGTTCTTCCTTCGATCAGTGCAGGACCGGGTCCGCTTGGGGCCCCGGTCCGCTCCCGGGAGGGAGCGATGAAGCGTGATGCATCTAACCTACCGCGTAAGCCCGGACATTTCTACTCCACGTAGAAATACGTGCACAGTTGTTCTACGATGTGTAGAAGAGCTTCTTCTACAGCTTGTAGAAGTTCCGCGTCGCCGGCGTACGGCACTTCCGAAAGGGTCCGATGGAAGCCTTGGAGATTGCCCGCTGGCAATTCGGGATCACGACCGTCTACCACTTCCTCATGGTCCCGCTGACCATCGGGCTCGGTCTCCTGGTCGCGATGATGCAGACCATGTGGCACCGCACGGGCAAGGAGCACTACCTCAGGATGACGAAGTTCTGGGGGAAGCTCTTCCTCATCAACTTCATCATGGGCGTGGCCACCGGCCTCGTGCAGGAGTTCCAGTTCGGGATGGCGTGGAGCGAGTACAGCCGGTTCGTCGGAGACGTCTTCGGGGCGCCGCTGGCGATGGAGGCGCTCCTCGCGTTCTTCGTCGAGTCGACCTTCCTCGGCCTCTGGATCTTCGGCTGGGACCGCCTGCCCCGGCTGGTCCACCTGCTGAGCCTCTGGGCTGCCGTCCTGGCCTCCGTCTTCTCCGCCTACTTCATCCTCGTGGCCAACTCCTGGATGCAGCATCCCGTGGGCGTCGAGATGGTCGACGGCAGGCCCGTGATGGTCGACGCGTGGGCCGTCTTCACCAACAACACCGCCCTCGTCGCCTTCCCGCACACGCTCTTCGGGGCTCTCGCGGTGGCTGGGGCCTTCCTGCTCGGTATCAGCTGGTACCACCTGTGGAAGCGGCGCCACGACGGGCTCGACACCCTCGCCGCGGACGGCACCCTCGCCGTCGGCGGCGAGGGTGCCCGCGACGCCGTGGACCACCGGGTGTGGCTGCGCTCCGCGCGGGCCGGCGCCGTCGTGGCCATGATCGCGTTCGCCGGCACCGGCATCACCGGCGACCTGCAGGGCAAGCTCATGTTCGACCAGCAGCCCATGAAGATGGCCGCCGCGGAAGCCGCCTGCCACGACGGCACCGGCTTCTCGATCCTCTCCGTCGGCAACCTCGGTGCCCAGAGCTGCGACGACATCACCGCCGTCATCGAGGTGCCCGGCGTGCTCTCGTTCCTTGCCAACGGCGACTTCACCACCGAGGTCAAGGGCGTCAACACCCTCCTGCCCGAGTATCAGGAGAAGTACGGCACCACGCTGCCGGACGACCCCATGTACGGCGAGCGCGCGGGCACCGAGATCGACTACCTGCCCGTCATGGAGGTCACCTACTGGGGCTTCCGCATCATGATCGGCTTCGGCGCGATCGCGGCGGCCGCCGCGGCGGCCGCCCTGTGGGTCCTCCGTCGGGGCACCGTGCCGCAGTCGCGCTGGCTCATGCGCCTCGCGGTGTTCGGCATCCTCGCCCCGTTCGGGGCCAACGCCGCCGGCTGGATCTTCACCGAGATGGGACGGCAGCCGTTCGTCGTCGCGCCCAACCCCGATTTCTCGGGCATCGACGGCGTCTTCATGTTCACCGCCGCGGCCGTCTCCCCGGGCGTCACCGTCGCCGAGCTCGTCGTCTCGCTCGTCGCCCTGACCACCGTGTACGCCGTCCTGCTCGTGGTCGAGGTGAGACTGCTGTTCACCTACGTGCGTGGCGGCACCGCCGCGGCCATGCCCGAGCTGGCGCACCACGACGACGCACCCGGCGCCACCGGGGGGAAGGACGACGGCGATGTCCTCGCATTCGCCTACTGACCCGGCCGGAGTACTCCTCCGGCCCCCGATGCGCTGTTTCCCCCGCTCCCGTCCACGCCCGACCGGAAGGTCCCCCCGATGACCGAGGCACTGCCCACCCTCTGGTTCGTCCTGATCGCCGTGCTCTGGTCCGGCTACCTGTTCCTCGAGGGATTCGACCTCGGGGTCGGCATGCTCATGAAGCTCATGGCGCGTAACGACAGGCAGCGGCGCGTGCTGCTCAACACGGTCGGCCCGGTCTGGGACGGCAACGAGGTGTGGCTGATCACCGCCGTCGGGGCGACGTTCGCCGCCTTCCCGTCCTGGTACGCCTCGCTGCTGTCGGCGCTCTACCTGCCCTTCCTCTGTGTGCTGCTCGGCCTGATCTTCCGGGCCGTGGCCTTCGAGTGGCGCGGCAAGCGGGACAGCGACACGTGGCGTGGGCGCTGGGACTGGGCCATCGCCGTCGGCTCCTTCACCGCCTCGGCCGGGATCGGCGCCGCCCTGGCGCTGACGACGACGGGCCTGCCGCTCGACGCCGGCGGCAACCGCGTGGGCGGCGCCTTCGCCTGGGCCACCGCACCGGCCCTGCTCGGGGCCGCCGCCGTCGTCCTGTTCTGCCTCGTCCATGCGGCCGCGTTCATCGCGCTCAAGACGGAGGGCGGCGTGCGGGCCCAGGCCGAACGCCTGTTCCGTCGGCTCCTGCCCGTCGCGCTGCTCCCGTTCCTGGGCTGGGCCCTGCTCGTCCAGCTGGACACGGGCTCGGTGATCACCTGGCTGGCCGTGGTCCTCGCCGGCGCGTCCGCCCTCGCCGCCTACCGCAGCTCGATCGCCGGACGCGACGGGCGGGCGTTCGCGGCGCTCGGCGTCGGGATGCTCGCACTCGTCGGATCGATCTTCGGTGCCGTGTTCCCGGTCGTCCTGCCCTCGACCCTGGATACGGCGTTCGACCTGACGGTGCAGAACGCCTCGTCATCGCCGTACACGCTCGGGCTGATGAGCATCGTGGCCTGCTTCGGACTCCCGCTCGTCCTCGCCTACCAGGCATGGACGTACTGGGTCTTCCGCCGGCGCGTGTCGGAGGCCAGCATCCCCGCGGCGCATGCCGTGGCGGCGCTGTGAGCGCCACCCCTGCAGCCACCCCTGCAGCCGGCCCCGCAGCCCGACGCGGCCCCCTGGCCGTCCTGACGGCTGCCGGACCGGCCGGCGAGGGCCCGACGCCGGCGGTGTACCTCCTCGGCCTGCTCGCCGCCGCCCGCGCCGCGGGACTGGTCCTCATGGCCCAGGCGCTCGCACTCGGCATCGCATCCCTCGCCGCAGGCACGCCGGATGTCCGTGCGGTCCTCGTGCAGGGGGTGCTCGGGGCGGCATTGCGCACCCTCGCGGCCTGGGGCCAGGACGCCACCGCCGCGCGCCTGGCCCTCGGCGCCAAGGAGGGGATGCGCGAGGCCGCCCTGCTGCGCGTGCTCGACGACGGCGGTACCACACGCGCCGCCACCCCCGGCGGCGGGCAGGGCTCCCTCGCGGTGCTGCTGACCCGCGGTCTCGACGGACTCGACAAGTACTACACGCAGTACCTGCCCGCCCTCATCACCTGCGCCGTGGTGCCCCTGCTCATCGGCGCACGGATACTCCTCGCGGACTGGGTGAGCGCCCTCATCATCGTGCTCACGGTGCCGCTGGTGCCCGTCTTCATGGCGCTCATCGGCCTCCACACGCAGGAGCGCACCCGGCAGGCCGCCGTCGCGCTGGGCCGCCTGTCCGACCACCTGCTCGAGCTCGCGCGGGGGCTCCCGGTCCTCGTGGGCCTCGGCCGCGCCGCGGAGCAGACGCGCGCGCTCCGCGACATCGCCGGCACGTACACCTCGCGCACCATGACGACGCTGCGGACGGTCTTCCTCTCCTCCCTCGCCCTCGAACTCATCAGCACCATCTCCGTCGCCGTCGTCGCCGTGTTCGCGGGGGTCCGCCTCATCCACGGCGACCTCGGGCTCGAGACGGCCCTGATCGCCCTGATCCTCGCGCCCGAGTGCTACGGGCCGCTCCGCGACGTCGGCACCGCGCACCACGCCAGCGAGGACGGCCAGGAGGCCGGCGCCCGGGTCCGCGCGGTCATCGATGCCCCCGCGGCCGAGGGTGTCGCGGCGCGCGCCTCATCCGCGCCTTCCACGTCGTCCGCGTCGTCCGCGTCGTCCGCGTCGAGCACCGGGCGCGTGGACCCGGTCGAGGCGCCCGGCGTCATCCGTGTCGAGGAGCTCGGCGCCCGGTACGACGGCGTCCTCGAACCGGTGTTCGAGGACGTCTCGTTCGTCGTCGCGCCCGGCTCCGTACTGGCGCTGCGGGGTCCGAGCGGATCGGGGAAGTCGACGCTCATGCGGGTACTGGCCGGGGGAGCGGCGCTCCCCGTGGGCCTCCGGTCGGAGGGACGCATCGGCGGTCTGCCCGAGGACGGCATCGCATGGGTCCCCCAGCACCCGGAGCTCCTGATGGACACTGTGCGCGGCGAACTGGCCCTCTACGCACGGTTGCCGGACGATGCCCCCGTCATCGAGGAGCAGCTCGCCGCGGTGGGGGCCGCGGACCTGGCGGACCGGCGAACGGGTGAGCTCAGCCCCGGCGAACTGCGCCGCGTCGCCGTCGCCCGTGCCCTCCTCCGGGCGCAGGACCCCGCGGTCCGGCTCCTGCTCCTCGACGAGCCGACCGCCCACGTGGACGAGGACGCCTCCCGTGCCATCCGCAGGGCCATCGCGGTCCGCCGGCCGGGACTGGCGGTCGTCCTGATCGCGCACGACGACGAGACGGCCTCCCTGGCGACGGACGAGATCCGCCTCGAAGCCCAGCGCGTCCTCGCACCGAGCGGTGCGGCATCACCCGCCCGGTCCGCCGTCGGCCGCGGTCCCGAGGCCGGTGTCCGGTCGGGCGGCTCCGCCGGTGCCGCCCGGTCCGGCACGTCCACCGTGTCGGCCGTGCCACGGCCTCCGTCGACCGGATCCGTGGCGCCCGCCGCCGTCGCACCCGCCGGCAGCGCGCGCGAGGACGACGGCATCGCGACCGACCCGCATGCGGCGGCTCCGCCGAGCCGGGGCAGGGCATCGTGGTCCCGGTCCGCGCTCGACGTGCTCGCGCTCGTGCGCCCCTGGGACCGCCGCTTCCTCGCCGCTGCAGCGCTCGGGCTCGGCGCCTCGGTCTTCGCCGTCGCCCTGACCGCCCTCAGCGGCTGGCTGATCGTCCGCGCCGCCGAGCAGCCACCGATCCTCTACCTCCTCACCGCCATCGTCGGTGTCCGGTTCTTCGGTATCGGCCGGTCCCTCCTGCGCTACGAGGAGCGGCTGTGGCTGCACCGCGCGGTGTTCCACCGGGCCGACGACACGCGCCTCCGCCTCTGGGCGGGCCTGCTGCAGGCGGGGCGCTCGTGGCGGACGATCGCCCGGGGGTCGGGCGGCATCGAACGACTCGTGGGGGACATCGACGAGCTGCGGGACCTCTCGGCGCGGGCGCTGCTGCCCTTCCTCACCTCGGTCCTCACGGCCGTCGCAGCCCTGATCACCACGGCAGTGCTGCATCCCGCGGCCCTCGGCTGGCAGGCCCTCGCGGTGGGCGCGGCCGTCGTCGTAGCCCCGATCGTGGCGGTCGCGCGTGAGCGGGCCGCCGGAGCCGCCGCCGTGCAGTTGCGCGCGGACTCGCTCGAGCGCGTGACGGGCCTCGTGCGGGCGGCCCCCGATCTCCGCGTGAACGGCGCCCACCGCGTGGCGCTCGGGCTGACGCGACGCCTGGACAGCAGGGCCACGGCAGCCTCACGCCGGTCCGCCGCCGCGGCCGGAGCGGCGACGGCGGTGATCGTCGCCGCCTGTTGCGCGGCGTCGCTCGGCATCCTCGCCTCTGCGGGGCGGCCGGCAGAGATCACGGCGGTGCTGGTGCTGATGCAGCTCGCGCTGATCGAGCCCTTCGTCGCGGGCGCTTCCGCGGTCCAGACCTGGGGTGCGCTCTCCGCCGTCGTGCGCCGCCTCCGGCCGAGGCTCGGACCGCCACAGGACGGGGACCGTCCCGGAGCCGGCGCCACAAGCAGCCCCGCCGCTGTCCGACGGCTCGAGCTGGAGGACGCCGCCGTAGGATACGAGCGCGGCCGGCCGGTGGTGACAGGCGTGCACCTGCACCTCGAGGCGGGCCGCTGGACGGGTCTCACCGGACCGTCCGGCAGCGGGAAGTCCACCCTGATCGGCGCCCTGCTGGGGTTCCTGCCGCTCGAGGAGGGCAGGCTGCTCGTCGACGGCGTACCGCACGACGGCGGTCCTGCGCCGCGCGTCGCGTGGTGTCCGCAGGAGAGCCACCTGTTCGCCTCGAGCCTTCGAGCCAACCTGCAGCTCGCCCGACCACCCGGCGATCCGGCCACGGACGACGAGCTCGAGGGAGCCCTCCGGGCCGTGGGCCTCACGGAGTTCGTGGCCGGCCTCGAGCACGGGCTGGACGCGCAGGCCGGACCGGGCGGCTCCCGCCTGTCCGGCGGGCAGCGGCAGCGGCTCGCCGTGGCCCGTGCCCTGCTGACGCGGTCCGGCGTCATCCTCCTCGACGAGCCCACCGCCCACCTCGACGCAGACGGCGCCCGCTCGCTGCTGGAGGACCTGCGCCGCGGGCTGCCCGACACTGCAGTGCTCCTGGTGACGCACGACCCCGACGAGGCCGCGCTGTGCGACGGGGCGCTGACCCTCCCGGGCCCTGAGCCCGCAGCCCGGTCCGGAGGCGACCGGTGCGCGTGACGCCCGTCCCGGGGCCATGCGTCGCATCCGGACGAGCCGGTCCGCCCTGCAATACGCTGGCACCATGAGCACCCGCGACCAGCCCGGACAGCACCCCGGACAGCAGCCTGCCGCCAGCCCGGCCGAGACCGAGGCACCGCCACTGCCCGCCGCGCTGCGGTGGCGTCCGCTCAACTACGCGGACATCGACGCCTGGCTCGCCCTGACCCGACGCATCGCGGCCGTCGACCAACCCGACTGGGTGGAGCAGCGCGCCGACCTCGAGCAGGCGCTCCGCGCCTCGAAGAACGACCCGCGCCGTGACACGATCGTCGGATTCGACGACGCCGGCGTACCCCGTGCCTTCGGGCGCCTGTCCATGAACTCCGGTTCCTCACTCATCCACGGCGCGGGCGGCGTCGATCCGGAGTGGCGCGGCCGCGGGATCGGCCGCGCGGTGCTCGCCTGGCAGGCATGGCGCGCCGTCGGACGGCTGCGCGAGACAGGCCAGGCCGAGGGTACGTTCCGGAACTACGTCGAGGAACGCAATCCCTCGCACCTGGCCCTGCTCACGGCGAGCGGGAGCACGATCGTCCGGTACTTCACGGAGATGACGCGGCCACTGGACCAGCCGATCCCGGAGCTGCCCTTCCCGCCCGAGCTGGAGCTGGTGAGCTTCGCCGACGGCGCCGACCGCAACATCGTCGAGCTGGTCCGCCTCGCGCACAACGACGCCTTCCAGGACCACTGGGGGAGCGAGCCGCGCGACCAGGAGTCGTGGCAGTTCACTGTCACGCACCCCGAGTTCCGCCCCGACTGGAGCCTCGCGCTCGTCGACGCGGCCAAGGGGGAGGTGGCCGCCTACCAGCTCGCGAGCTACGACCCCGATTCCCGCGAGCTGCTCGGGCACTCCGAGGGCTACACGGACCTGCTGGGTGTCCGGAGGTCATGGCGTGGCCGCGGCCTGGCGCCGGCGCTCCTCGCCGAGGCGATGAAGCGGTACCGGGCAGCCGGGATGGAGAACGCAGGGCTGGGGGTCGACACCGAGAACCCGTCGGGCGCGCTCGGGCTGTACGAACGCATGGGGTACATGCCGACGCAGCGGGCGATCGTCTTCGACCTGCCGCTCGTCGTCCCGTCGGACTGAGCACCGCGGCGGGCCGCTGCGGAGCAGCTAGAGCAGCGTGCCCTGACCGTCGCCGGCATCCTTAGCGCGACTCGACGCCGCAGGTGCTGAACCCTCCACGAGCCGCACACCCGCCGTCGACGCACCCGGCCCTGCGGCACCGGACCCTGCCGGGTCAGCGGGGCCCGATTCATCGGCTCCGGACCCCGACACGGGCGGGGCGACAGGACCGGAGGACTCGATGAGCCCTGCCAGCGCGGGCCCGACGGCGTCGATCTGCTGCGTCAGCGGCACACCCGAGCCGTCACGCCGCCCGTGCTCCGTGGGCAGCGCCCGGGCCACGCCGTTGGCCGACGCCGCTCGAGCGGGTCCGTGACCTGCCCAGGCGAGCGACAGGGTCTCCTCCCCGCGCAGGAACCGGTGCGCGCGCACGCCCGCCGTGGCCCTGCCCTTGACGGGGTACTCCGAGAACTCGGTGATCTTCGCCGACCCCGCGGCCGTGCCCGGCAGCGCGTCCCCCGGCGCGGCGACCGTCACCACCACGCCCTGCTCGTCGCCGTGCGCCACTGCACCGAAGTGCAGGACGGCGTCGTCCGCCGTGAGCTTGATGCCCGCCATGCCGCCGGCCGTCCGGCCCTGCGGCCGCACCGCGGAGGCCGGGAAGCGGAGCAGCTGCGCCAGGCGCGTGACGAACACGAGGTCGTCGGCGTCGGCGGCGGACGCCACGCCCACCACCCGGTCCTTGGGCTTGAGCGTGATGACCTCCCAGTCGTCGCGGTTCAGCGGGTAATCCGGCTGCACGCGCTTCACCACGCCCTGCGCCGTCCCGAGGGCCACGACGCCGTTCAGCGGTGCCAGCCCCACGAGGCTCTCGCCGCGCTCGAGCGTGATGAACTCCGACGACGGCACGCCGCCCGCCAGGTTGGGCACACCGGCGGTGGGCGGCAGGGCGGGCATGTCCATGACCTGGAGGCGGATCATGCGCCCGGCCGAGGTCACGGCCCCCACCTCGCCCCGGGCGGTGGAGGGCAGGACGGACCGGAAGGCGTCGTGCTTGATGCGCTGGCCGTCACTGAGGGGCTGACGGTCCGAGGTGCGGGCGAGCTGCCCCGACGCCGAGAGCAGCACCCAGCAGGGGTCGTCCGCGATCTCGAGCGGCAGGACGGCCTTGACGCCCTTGCCTGCGGCCGGAGCGGGAAGGGCCGATCCCTTCAGCGGGGCTGCGGCCTCGGACTCGAGCAGGACGGTCCGGCGCGGTGTGGCGAACTGGTCGGACAGTTCGGCGAGCTCGTCGGACACGAGGGTGCGCAGGCGTTCCTCGGAGCCGAGGATCGCCTCCAGCTCGGCGATGTCGAGGCGGAGCTGCTCCTGTTCCTTCTCGAGCTCGATGCGCGAGTACCGGGTGAGCTGCCGGAGGCGCAGTTCGAGGATGTAGTTGGCCTGGATCTCGGTGAGGTCGTAGATGGACATCAGGCGCTCGCGGGCGGCGGAGGACTCGTCCGAGGATCGGATGATCTGGATGACCTCGTCGATGTCCACGATCGCGACGAGCAGGCCCTCGACCAGGTGCAGGCGGTCGCGCTTGCGCTGCAGCCGGTAGGAGGTGCGGCGGCGCACCACGAGGATCCGGTGGGTCACGTAGACCTGCAGGAGCTCCCGGAGCCCGAGCGTACGCGGCTGGCCGTCCACGAGCGCCACGTTGTTGATGCCGAACGAGTCCTCCATCGGCGTGAAGCGGTAGAGCTGCGCGAGCACGGCGTTCGGGTTGAACCCGTTCTTGAGCTCGATCACCAGCCGGAGCCCGTGGGTGCGGTCCGTGAGGTCCACGATGTCCGAGATGCCCTGCAGCTTCTTCGAGGTGACGGCGTCCTTGATCCGCTCGATCACCTTCTCCGGGCCCACGGTGTACGGAAGCTCGGTGACCACGAGCCCCGTGCGCCGGGCCGAGAGCTGCTCGACCGTGACTTTCGCGCGCGTCTTGAAGGAGCCGCGACCCGTCGCGTACGCGTCGCGCACGCCGTCGAGCCCCACGATCTTGCCGCCGCTGGGAAGATCCGGCCCGGGGACGAAGCGCGTCAGGTCCTCGAGCGAGGCATCCGGGTTCGCGATGAGATGGCGTGCCGCCGCGACGACCTCCCCGAGGTTGTGGGGTGGCATGTTCGTGGCCATGCCGACGGCGATCCCGCTGGCGCCGTTGACGAGCAGGTTGGGGAACGCCGCCGGGAGGACCTCCGGCTGTGTCAGCTGGTTGTCGTAGTTCGGCACGAAGTCGACGACGTCCTCGTCGAGGTGGTTCGTGAGAGTCAGTGCGGCGGCAGCGAGGCGGGCCTCGGTGTACCGGGCGGCCGCGGGGCCGTCATCGAGCGAGCCGAAGTTGCCGTGGCCGTCGATGAGGGGCAGGCGCAGCGAGAAGTCCTGTGCCATGCGCACCATGGCGTCGTAGATGGCGGTGTCACCGTGGGGGTGCAGCTTGCCCATCACCTCGCCGACCACGCGCGCCGACTTCACGTGGCCGCGGTCCGGGCGCAGGCCCATGTCCGTCATCATGTACAGGATGCGGCGCTGCACGGGCTTCAGCCCGTCGCGCGCATCGGGGAGGGCACGGGAATAGATCACCGAGTACGCGTACTCGAGGAAGGAGTCCTCCATCTCGGCTTCGACATCGATGTCGATGATCTTCTCGGTGAAATCCTCCGGCGGTACGGAGTTCTGGCGCCTGGCCACGTGGCGGTTCCTCAACAACTCAGGGGTTCGGATGGGGCGGATCGCGGGCTTCCGCGCGTCCGGTCGCGGCCTCGGGCCGGGGACGGGGGGATGCCGACTACCCTGAGTCTATGGCGACGGACGGACAATACCCGGAATATTGGGAGGCTGATGTCGTCCTGCGCGACGGCGGGACAGGCCACCTGCGCCCCATCTCGCCCTCCGACGCCGACGCCGTCCAGGCGTTCCACGTGAGCCAGTCGCAGAACTCCATCTACCTGCGGTTCTTCACCTACAAGGCGACCCTGAGTACCAAGGAGCTCAAACGCTTCACCGAGGTGGACCACCGCGACCGCGTGGCCTTCGTGATCACGCGCGGCGACGACATCATCGGGATCGGCCGCTACGACCGGCTCGACGACCCGCTCGAGGCCGAGGTCGCCTTCAACGTCTCCGACCACCACCAGGGCCGCGGCGTCGGCTCCATCCTGCTCGAGCACCTGGCGGCCGCAGCCCGCGAGAACGGCATCCGCCGCTTCTCCGCCGAGGTCCTCCCCGAGAACCGCAAGATGATCACGGTCTTCGCCGAGGCCGGCTACGAGGTGGAGCGGCACTTCGACGACGGCGTGGTGATGCTCAGCTTCGACATCGACCCCACGCGGAAGTCCCAGGCCGTGATGGAGGCCCGGGAGCACCGCGCGGAGGCCCGGAGCATGGCGGAGCTCCTCACGCCGTCGTCGGTCGCCGTGATCGGTGCGAGCCGCGAATGGGGCACCGTGGGGTACGCCCTCCTGGAGCACCTCATCGACGGCGGCTTCACCGGCCGCGTGTACGCCGTCAACCCGGAGGCCTTCGAACTGAACGGCATGATCTCGCACGCCTCCCTGGCCGAGGTCCCCGAGCCTGTGGACCTCGCCGTCGTCGCCGTGCCCCACGACCAGGTGGACGCCGTGGTGGACGAATGCGCCCGCGCCGGCGTGAAGGGGCTCCTCGTGGCGACGGCGGGCTACGCCGACGACGGCGACGAAGGGCTCGCGCGGCAGCGCGCCCTCGTGCACAAGGCCAGGGCGCACGGCATGCGCGTGGTCGGCCCGGCGTCGCTCGGCCTCGTGAACACCGACCCCGCGGTCCGCCTCAACGCCTCGATGGCGCCCGCGCTGCCCCGCCGCGGCGCGCTCTCGCTCTTCAGCCAGTCCGCGGGCCTCGGCGTGCTCCTCTACGCGAGCGCCCACCGGCGCGGGCTCGGGGTGTCGTCCGTGATCTCGGCGGGGAACCGTGCCGACGTATCCGGGAACGACGCCATGCAGTTCTGGGAGGATGACCCCACCACCCGCGCCGTCGGGCTGTACTTCGAATCGATCGGCAACCCGAGGAAGTTCTCGCGGATCGCCCGGCGCCTGGCCCGGACGAAGCCGGTCATCGTCGCGAAGTCCGACGTCACCGGTCTGCAGCTGCCGCCGGGCCACGCGGTGCGCACCTCCCAGGCGCCGCCCGGGGCCCTCGACTCCATGCTCCGGCAGTCGGGTGTCATGAGGGTGGAGACGACGGAGCAACTGATGGACATCGCGCAGATCGTCGCGAGCCAGCCCCTGCCCCAGGGCCCCGGCGTCGCGGTCTTCAGCAACTCGTCCGCGCTCGGGAAGGTGGTGGCCGACGGCGTCGTCTCGCAGGGCATGACCGTCGCACGGCTGGAGGCCGGCCTGCGGCTCGACACCGGGCAGTCCGTGGCCCTGCCCGCCCTCGCCGCGGCCGTGCTGGAGGCCCTGCGAGCGGACTCCGTGCACGCCGCGATCATCACCACGCTGCCGGCCCGCGGGCTGACCGCCGACGCCGTAGCCGCCTGCCTGCAGGAGTGCGCCGAGCGGGCCGGCAAGCCGGTCATCGCCTCCTTCACCGGGATCCTCGACGCCCGCCTGCAGCTGGACGGCCTCGTGTGCTCGCCGGGGACAGGCTCCCGCGCGGAGGGGACGGTCGGCACCGGCGCGGACGGGGCGACGGACGACACCGTCACGGCGCCGCTCGAAGGCGCCCGGACCACGGCCGGGCACGCCGAGCGCCCGACCGCCGCCGGGCCGGCCGAACGCGAGACCGCCGCCGCGGTGCTGCCCCTCCAGCGCGGACTGCCGTGCTTCCCGAGCCCGGGGGCCGCGCTCGCCGCGCTGGGCGCCGTCGTCCGCTATGCGCACTGGCGTGCCCGCGATCACGGCGAGTTCCTGGACCCCGCGGGCGTCGACGTCGACGGGGCCACGCGGGTCCTCGGGCAGGTCAGGGCGCGCGTCGCGGACATCGAACTCACGCGGCTCACGCCCGAGGAGTGCGCGGCGCTCATGGGCGCCTACGGCATCCGGCTCCTGCCCTCCGCACGTTTCACCTCCGCCGACGAGGCGGTGGAGCAGGCCGGACGGCTGGGCTGGCCGGTCGCGCTGAAGACCATGGACGAGCACCTCCGGCACCGCCTCGACCTCGGCGGTGTGCGGCTGAACATCGACGACGCCGAGTCCCTGCGGCGCAACATCACCCGGATGGAGAAGGTGCTGGCGCCGTTCGGCCACTTCGGCATGGAGGTGCAGTCGATGGCGCCGTCGGGCCAGGCCTGCAGCATCAGCGCCATCGAGGACCCGCTCATGGGCCCCGTGGTGTCCTTCGGCCTCGCCGGCGACTCCGTGAACCTCCTCGACGACTGGGCGCACGCCGTCCCGCCGCTGAGCACGGGGGACGTCGCGGACCTCGTCCGCGCGCCGCGCGCCTCCCGCAAGCTCTTCGGCTACCAGGGCCTCCCGCCGGCGGACGTCGCGGCCCTCGAGGACCTCGTGGCGCGCGTGGCCCTGCTGAAGGACAACCACCCCGAGATCGCGCGGCTCGAGTTCAATCCGGTCCTCGTCGCGTCGCCGGGCCTCGCCGTGCTCAGCGCCGTCATCGACGTCGGGAACCCGCAGCGGCGCACCGACAGCGCCCGCCGCGCCATGCGCGACTGACGGACGTCGGCACGCCCGCACCGCCGCCCCGGGTTAGGCACAACACGGTCCGGTGGGGGAAACTGGGCATATGACCCCATCGCTTTCCGCGCAGTGGCGCGACCTCGATGCATCCCTCGAGCGGGCGGGCTTCTACCCGCGCCTCGTGGCCGACGTCGTCCACGACGCGCTCGACGGGCGCGAGCCGCTCTCGCACGTCGCGCACCTCGAGACGCACTTCGAGCGCACCGAGGTGCACCGGCACATCACGGTCCTCGTGCTCACGGAGGACATGCTCGTCATCACGCACGTGGACGACCAGCAGCTCGACGACGCCGGCGAGCAGGTCACGGCGCAGATCTCCACGGAGTCCGTCCCGGTCAGCCAGATCCGTTCGGTGGTCCTCAGCTACCTCTACGCCCAGCCGCAGGACTACAAGCCCAGCGACCCCGTCCGCGAGATGACGCTCGCGATCGCCTGGTCCGGCGGCCAGCGCCTCGACATCGGCCCCGCGAGCTGCGGCGATCCCCAGTGCGACGCCGACCACGGCCTCACCGGCACCATGGCGCAGGAGGACATCGTCCTGCGCGTGAGCGCCGAGGCGGACGGCGCACAGGCCGTGCAGAACGCGAAGGGGTTCGCCCGCGCACTGCGGAAGGCCAACACGGCCAGCCCCGCTGCCGGTGGACACATCGCCGCCCCGGACGTGGCGGCCCGCCGTCAGCCGGGGTTCGGCGCACGGTTCACCCGGGCGCACCACCAGCAGTAGCGGTGGTCTTCGACAGGGAGCCCCTCCCGGCTCCGCCCCTCTACGGTGCCTCCACCGTGGCCGACGTGATGACGAGCGCGGCCGCGGCGCTCGGCGTCGACGGCTTCACCAACGCCCTCGCGCTCCCGCGCGCCCGGCGGGTCGCCGTCGTCATGGTGGACGGTCTCGGCATGCCGCTCCTGCGCAGGTACGCCGCGCACGCGCCCTACCTGCGCGAGAGCCTCGACTCGGCCCGCGTGCTCTCCTCCGCCTTCCCGTCCACCACCGCGGCGTCGCTCGCGAGCCTCGGCACGGGGCTGGCTCCCGGACAGCACGGCATGGTGGGCTACGACGTCCTCGATCCCGCCCAGGGCCGCGTGGTGAACATGCTGGGCCGCTGGGACGCCGACGTCGACCCGCTCGCGTGGCAGCCCCACCCGACGGTCTTCGAGAGGGTCTCCGCCCACCTGCCCGTGGTCACCGTCAGCCAGCCGCGCTTCGAGGACTCCCCGATGACGCGGGCGGCACTGCGGGGCGCCACCTTCGTGGGCGCCGGCACCATCCAGGCGCGGATCGACGCAGCAGCGGTGCAGCTGGCGTCGGCACCCGCCATGCTCGTGTACTTCTACGTCAACGACCTCGACAAGGCCGGCCACCGGTACGGCGTCGACTCCCCGGAGTGGGTGCGCGCCCTGGAGGACCTGGACGCGGCATTGAGGCTCCTGGCCCGCCGGGTGCCGTCCGACACGCTCCTGCTCCTCACCGCCGACCACGGCATGGTGGACGTCCCGCCGACCCAGCGCATCGACTACTCCGAGCGTGCGGATCTCGTGGACGGCGTGGCACACACCGGCGGCGAGCCGCGCATGGTCCACCTCTACCTCGAGCCCTCGCTGTCCGCGGCGGACCGGGACGCGCTGGCCCTGCGCTGGCACGAGGCCTTCGGTACCCGCGCCTGGGTCCTGACCCGCCGGGAGGCCGTGGCCCGGGGCTACTTCGGAACGGTGAGCGACGTCGTCCTGCCGCGCATCGGCGACCTGCTCGTCCTGGCGCGCGAGGGGATCGCCCTGATCGACGGACGGCGCGCGGACCCGGCGGCCTTCGACATGGTCGGGCAGCACGGGTCCCTCACGCGCGCCGAGCGCGACATCCCCCTGCTGACCCTGGCCATGCCCCGGGCTCCCAAGCGGCGGGGCAGCGGCAAGGGGGCCGGGCGTGGCTGAACTGCTGTTCTTCTCGGGCACCATGGACTGCGGCAAGTCCACCCTCGCGCTGCAGATGGACCACAACCACAAGGCCCGCGGCCGCCGCGGGGTGCTCTTCAGCTCCCACGACCGGGCGGGGGAGTCCATGATCTCGAGCCGGCTCGGGCTGCAGGTCCCGGCCGTCGAGGTCTTCCCGGACACCGACTTCTGGGTGGAACTCACCGTCCGCCAGACCATGGGGGCGCGGATCGACTACGTCATCTGCGACGAGGCCCAGTTCTACACCGTCGACCAGATCGACCAGCTGGCGCGCGTCGTGGACGAGATGGACATCGACGTGTTCGGCTTCGGCATCACGTCGGACTTCCGCACCCGGCTGTTCCCCGGGTCGCAACGCCTCATCGAGCTCGCCGACCGCGTGCAGGTCCTGCAGGTCGAGGCCCTCTGCTGGTGCGGCAAGCGTGCCACCCACAACGCCCGCACCGTCGACGGCGTCATGGTGGTCGAGGGCGACCAGATGGTCGTGGGCGACGTCGACCAGCCGCTCGACCCGGACGCGGGCACACCGGTCGAGGCGGAAGGACCGGCGGCGGGGCCTGAGACGCCGGGGGAGAGCCGTGGTCCCGTGGTCGGCTACGAGACGCTGTGCCGGCGGCACCACATGCGCCGCCAGACCTCGAGGACGTCGCCGTCGCTCTACTCCAACCAGGTGCCCCTGCCCTTCGAGCCGAAACAGCGGGCGTCTGGCAGAATCTGAGCATGCCGCACACCGGAGGACACACAGAGAACGGAGCACACGGCGACCAGGACACGCTGCGGGTGCCGTTCTGGATCGTGCTGGCGGGGGTCGGGGCAGGTGCCTTCTGGGCACTCGCCGGGGTCGCCGTCGGAGCCGCACTGACGCGCCGCCGAGGAGCGGGCGGACCGCCCCGGAGGACGGACCCGCCCTGGCCGGCCGGGCGGCGCTAGTCGCCCTTGCGGCCGAAGACGATATCGTCCCAGCTCGGCACGCTGGACCGTTTCGGCTTGGCACGGCGCTCCGCCGCCGCGTCGGGCTTGTCCGCGGCGGGCTTCCCGGCGCCGCCCTTGCCCGGGTTCGCGTCCCTGCTGGTCTCCCGCACCGACTCGTCGCCTGCGCCGCGATCCGCTCCCGTCGAACGGGGGGCGGACGGTGCGGCCGCGGGCGGGTGCTGCGGGCGTGAGGGCTGCGCGAAGACGCTGATCTCGCGCGTATCGGTGCTGACGCCGTCGTACAGCCGGGGCGTGCCGTCGTCGTGCTGAGCCGGGTCCGGCGCCGGATCGAGGAGATCGGCGTGATCGGCCGCACCGGGGGCGAGGGCCAGACCGGGCACCTGGACGTCCTGCTCCTCGGGCGTGTCGTCGTTGCGCGGGTGGGCGGCCGGGATCCCGCCGCGGCTGAGCAGCTCCGCGAGCGCATCGTCGCCGTTCTCGTCCGCCCCGAGGCGCTGGCCCCGCCGTGAGCGGAGCACGTCCAGCAGGCCGTCCTGGTCGGCGGACGCCTCGTCGGCCTCGTCGGCCTTCTCCGCCTCGAAGTCGAAGACGCGGTCCGCCACGGCGCTGAGCCTGCGGGCCGGCAGCGGTCCGTCGAGCGGTTCCAATTCGCTGAGCACCTGTGCCCACCGGTTGCCGTTGGTGACGGTCTTCCGCGTCGGGTTGTAGGTCCACCGGGCAGGCGGCTGCTCGCCGAGATCCACCTGCGAGCCGTCGGGCAGGTCGAACGACGCCTCGACGTGCCAGGAGCCGTCCTGGCGGCGCCAGGAGTCCCACTCGACCGACGCCGGGTCGATCGCGTAGCTGCGGACCCGGAACGCCACCATGTCCCCCAGCGTCGCCGGGCTGTCGCCGAACGCGGAGCGGTACCCGTCGTGGCTGGGCAGGGGAGTGGCGACCTCGACGCGCTGCGCGAGATAGGCCACGTAGTCGCGCTCGGCACGGACCGGGCCTTCGTAGCGCTCCACGTGGGCGAGGTCGAGGCCCGACTCGGCGGACACCTGTTCCGCCGTGGCTCCCGCACGGATGCGCGCCTGGATGTCCCGCGGGGTCAGCTGGACCGGGGGCTTTGCCGGCTTCCGCCGGGGCTCCTCCCGAGCCGGCGACGCGGTTGCCGACGATGCCGGCGCCTGCGGCTCCCCGGCCCTGGTGCTCGCGGTGCGCAGCGCGTCGTCGAGGGGCAGCCGGTAGGACGTGCCCTCCTCGCCGCTCAACAGCAGATGTTCGCCATCCACACCCACCAGGCGTAACTCCTGCATCGATTCCTCCAGCCGACAATAATTCCTAGGTGAAACTGTGCCACTGAATGGCGGCCATTCCTACTACGCGGCACCGCGTGGCGGACGCCGCACCGGCGCCGGGCACAAAACGCGGGCGGTCGGCGTTATGCGATGTCGATGATGCTCGCCCGTCGGGTGAGTGGTGATGAAGGGGGAAGAGGCGGGTATGACACTCGACAGCACAGCGGATGGTGCGGACACGGGCGACGACGGCGAGGCCACCGGGCTGCACGGGCGGCCGGGGGACGGTGCGGCGCCGGCCGGCATGCCGGGCACGGGCGCAGCATCGGCGACGGCGCTCCTGGCGCCGCTGGTCGACGAGGACGAGCTCGAGGCGGCCGACTCCTTCGACCTGCCGGGCGCCGATCTCTCCAGCGAGGAGATCTCGGTGCAGATCCTGGCGGCGCAGGCCGACGAGTTCACGTGCGCCTCGTGCTTCCTCGTGCGCCACCGGTCGCAGATCGCCGACGAGCGGGGCGGGCTCCTGTACTGCGTGGACTGCGAAGGCTGAGACGCCCCGATCGGCGGGATCAGCCGCCGAGGGCCGCTGCGAGCCGCTCGGGGTTACGCGAGGATGCGAGCCAGTAGGGGGTGGGGTCCTCGGGGTCGTTGACCTCGATGCGCACCACGGGGGAGATCCACCCACGGATGCACAGGTAGGCGAGGCCGTTCAGGCCGGGCCCGCGCTGGTACGTGGCGTCGTCACCGGAGAACCACTCCACCGCGCCGAGGTAGGACCGTTCGATGCTCGCGCGCCCGACGGTGAGGGTGGTCGCCGTGACGGTGATGCGCGGCGTCGAGAGGATGAGCAGAGTGAACACGATGATCGCGACGACGACGGCGACACCAATCGCCACCTCTACGGAGATGGGCGCGAACATCACGATCGTGGCGGCCGAGAAGCCCGCCGCGATGAGCCACACCCAGGGCGTCGGCCATAGGCGTTCCTGGTAGAGGACGGCCTGGTCGGATGTGTTCCGGGGAGCTTCCCCTGGCGCGCTGGACATGACACAAGCATTCCACCATTTCCCCGGCTCCTCATCCCGACCGCCGTCCTGTCCCCGGGCAAAGGCGCTAAAGTGGGGGGCTGGTAACCGGATAGCGTGCGTGGGAGATGCGGTCGATGAGTACACAGCAGGACCTCCCGGTCCAGATCTCGATGCTCGACGACGGTCTCGAGCCTCCCGCCTACGCCACCGACGGTGACGCCGGGGCGGACCTGCGCACCGCCGTCGACCTCGTGCTCGAGCCCGGTGAGCGTGCACTCGTCCCCACGGGAGTGGCCGTGGCCCTCCCTTCCGGCTACGTGGGCCTCGTCCACCCGCGCTCCGGTCTCGCGGCGCGGCACGGCGTGACCATCGTCAACGCCCCCGGGACCATCGACGCCGGCTACCGCGGCGAGATCAAGGTCTGCCTCCTCAATACGGACCGGACCGAGTCCGTCCGTCTCGCCCGCGGCGATCGCATCGCCCAGCTGCTCATCCAGCGCGTCGAGCACGCGGCGTTCACCGTCGTCGACGAACTGCCCGAAAGCATCCGCGGAACAGCCGGGTTCGGCTCGACCGGCGGGTTCGGACAGGACCCGGCCCTGGCCGCCGTGGGCACTCCTGCGGAGGGCTGACCGCAGCGCGGTTCGTATCCGCCCCGCGCGACGACCGCACCTACTCGACACCTACTCGACCACGGAATCAGGAAAGGACCCCGGAGATGGCTTTTGGGCGCCTCAGGAAGAAGAAGAACGACGACGCGGCCGCGTCGCAGCAGGACGCCGCAGCGGCCGATGACGCACCGGCGGCCGCGGAGGGCACGCCCGTAGCTGCTGACGCCGCGACGGGCGCCGTACCCGAGGGCACCGGTTCCGAGGCCGCCGCCGCGGACACCGCGGCCGCGGACACCGCCGGTGCGGACACTGCGGATGAGGATGCCGCCGCGGTCCCCACGGCGGCGCCGGTCGCCCCCGTGCCGGCGGGTCATGTCTCGAGTGCCGACTACGACCGGTCCGCGCTCGGCCCGTTCGACCTCTCGGAGCAGGAGACCGAGAGCGGCTACATCGATCTCGGGGCCCTCCGCATCCACGCCACCGAGGGACTGCAGCTGCGCCTCGAGGTGGAGGAGCGCAGCAAGCGCGTCATCGCCGTGACACTGGACCTCGGCGGTTCGACGCTCCAGCTGCAGGCCTTTGCAGCCCCGAAGACCGAAGGGCTGTGGGACGAGATCCGCGAGCAGATCGGCGCGTCGGTGGGCTCGCAGGGCGGCACCGTGGAGGAACGGCCCGGCCGCCTCGGCACGGAACTCCTCGCGAAGCTGCCCGCCCAGACGCCGGACGGCCAGCCGGGCTACCGCGTGGCCCGCTTCGTCGGCGTCAACGGCTCCCGCTGGTTCCTCCGCGGCGTGTTCGGCGGGCCTGCGGCGCTCGACCAGAACGCCGCGGCCCCCATGGAGAAGCTCTTCCGCAGCGTCGTGGTGGTCCGCGGCGACCACCCCCTCCCGCCGCGCGAGCTCCTCCCGCTCAGGCTGCCCAAGGACGCCGCGGCGGGCCCGCCGCCCCTCACCCCCACCCGCCCGGACCTGAACCCGCTCGAGCGCGGTCCCGAGATCACCGAGACCCGCTGACCTCCGTGCCGGATCGGCAGTACGCACCAGGTTCCGACGACCCCGCAGGCCGGCCCGTGACCGCTGCGCCGGCCGGATCAGCGGCGCTGCCCGGACGCCCCGGCACGCCGGGCAGATCCGGACGGACCGACTCCGCGGCCCTGCCCGGACGTGGCAGGATCAAGGCGCACGGGGTCATCGTGAGGATCACGATCACCCCGGTGACGGCGCCGCCGTCGTTCGCGGCCCTCGCGAGGATCGACTGGAACGGGACGCACGAGGACGTGCGGATCGTCTGGATGGGCCAGCGCCGTGTCCCGGGCGTCGAGGCCGGCGTCGCCCTGCGCTTCGAGGGGATGCTGAGCCTGGTGGGCAGCATCCCCACGGTGTACAACCCCCGCTACGAGATCATCGGCCGCCCCGACGAGTTTGAATGAGGAACAGCACATGAGCCACCCGACGAACGAGCCCGGCGCCGACCGCCCGGAGAGTGCACGGGCAGTCCCCGGCCACGCCGCAGCCCCCGGGCGGTCTCCGGCGCCGCAGGCAGCCCCGACGGCGGCGGAGCTGGCGTCGCAGTACGCGGCGAAGTCCGGGGTCCGGCGCAACCACGACGGGCAGATCGACGTGCTCTCGTCGGTCGGCGGGGTGCAGGGGCTCGCCGAGAGCGTGGCTCCCGGACTCGTGTTCACGATCCTCTTCACCCTCACGAGGGACCTCCAGGTGTCCCTGATCGCGGCATTGGCCGCCTCGGCGGTCTTCACCGCCGTCCGGCTCGTCTCGCGCACCCCGGTGACCCAGGCCCTCGCCGGGCTGGTCGGCGTCGCGTTCTGCGCCTTCGTGGCACTGCGCACCGGCAACGCCGAGGACTTCTTCCTGCCGGGCTTCTTCATCAACGGCGCCTACATCGTGGCGATGGCCGCCTCGGTGCTCCTCCGCTGGCCGTTCGCCGGACTCCTGTTCGGGTTCATCCGCAACGAGGGCGTCGAGTGGCGCAAGGACCCGGTGCGCGTCCGCGCCTACGCCCTCGCCACCTGGATCATCGTCGCGGTCCTGGCCCTGCGGCTCGTGGTGCAGGTGCCGCTCTACCTCGTGGAGAACATCGCGGCCCTCGGCTCCACACGCGTGGCCATGGGCCTGCCGCTGTACGCCCTCGGCCTCTGGCTGGCGTGGATGGTCTCCCGCCCGGCGGGCGCGGTGCCCGCGGCCGGGTCCGACGCCGATCCGAAGGGCTGACCCCTCAGGACGGCTGCTCGGCGCCCCGGTCGGTCCGCGCGGAGAGGGCGGCGCGCAGATCGTCCTCCGCGGCGATCGCGGCGAGGAAGAACATCTCGTCGCCGTCCTCGACGACGTCGTCCGGGCTCGGTGTGATGGGGGAGTCGTCCCGCAGGACGGCGACGACGGCGCAGTCCTCGGGGAGGCGGATCGAGCCGATGGTGCCGCCCACGAGCGGGGAGTCCGCGGGCACTGTGAACTCGACGATCGAGGACACCCCGGTCTGCAGCGTCAGCAGGCGCACCACGTCGCCCACCTCCACGGCCTCCTCGACGAGCGCCGTCATGAGGCGGGGGGTGTTGACGGCCACATCCACGCCCCAGGAGTCGTCGAACATCCAGTCGTTCTTCGGGTTGTTCACCCGGCCCACCGTGCGGCCCACACCGAACTCGCTCTTGGCGAGCAGCGACACCACGAGGTTCACCTTGTCGTCGCCCGTGGCGGACACCACGACGTCGGCCTCCTCGAGGCGGGCGTCCTTCAGCGTGGTGAGCTCGCAGGCGTCGCCGATCAGCCACTTGGCCCCCTTGAGCCCGCTGCGGCCGATCACCTCCGGCTTCTCGTCGATCAGCAGGATCTCGTGGTTGTTGCCCAGCAGCTCGCGGGCGATCGAGGACCCGACGCTCCCGGCCCCGGCGATGACGACCCTCATCGGTTCTCCTCCTTCGGGGCGGCGGCGAGGATGCGGGTGATCTCGTCGGTCGCCGTCGTCTTCATCATGGCGTGCAGGATGTCACCCTGCTGGTAGCTCGTCTCGGCGGTCGGGAGGATGCCCTCGCCGAAGCGCGTGAGGTAGGCGATGCGGACGCCGCTGGCGGCCTCGATGCTGCGGAGCGACCGCCCGAGCCAGGCGTCCGCGAGCGCGAGTTCGGCGAGGATCAGGCGGCCGGAGGTCTCGCGGAAGTCGCCGTTGATGGTCTGCTCGGGCAGGATCCGCCGCAGGACCTGGTCCGCGCTCCAGCGGACCGCCGCGACCGTGGGGATGCCGAGGCGCTGGTAGATCTCGGCGCGCCCCGGGTCGTAGATGCGCGCGACGACGTGCGGCACGTGGAAGGTCTCGCGGGCCACGCGCGTGGCGAGGATGTTGGAGTTGTCGCCGCTGGACACCGCCGCGAACGCGTAGGCGTCGCCGATCTCCGCGTACTTCAGGGTCTCCCGGTCGAAGCCGACCCCGGTCACCTTGCGACCGCCGAACGAGGACCGCAGCCGGCGGAACGCGCGGTCGTCCTGATCGATGATCGCTACCGAGTGCCCGGAGTCGTCGAGGGTGTGCGCCAGACTGACGCCCACCCTGCCGCACCCCATGATCACGAAATGAGCCACCGAGGGCACCCCTGATTCTTGGTGTAGATCCTGCTGTTCCGTGCCGTACCAGCACCAAGCCTAGTGGCTGCCCGGGGGCGCGGACGCGCTAGTGTTTGGGCTGTGCTGACTTTTCTCGAGGCTGTCAAGAGGGTGCTGGTGGGCAAGCCCTTCGCCAGTGACAGGTTGAGGAGCAGGACCCTGCCGAAGCGCCTCGCCATGCCCGTCTTCTCCGCGAGCGCGCTCTCGTCCGTCGCGTACGCGCCGGACGAGATCCTCCTGACCCTCGCTCTCGCGGGAGTGGCGGCGGTGGCCATCTCGCCCTGGGTGGGCCTGGCCGTGATCGCGGTGCTGCTCGTCGTCGTCGCCTCCTACCGTCAGGCGATGCGCGCCTATCCGTCGGGCGGGGGCGACTACGAGATCGCCAAGCGGAACATCGGCCCGCGGGCCGGGACCACCGTCGCGTCGGCGCTGATGATCGACTACGTCCTGACGGTCGCGGTCTCGGTCTCCGCGGCCGCCCAGTACCTCGTCTCGCTCGCCCCGGCGCTCGAGGGCGTCCGTGTCGCGCTGGCCGTCGTGGGTGTCGCCGTGCTCGTGCTGCTGAACCTGCGCGGCATCACCCGCGGTGTCCGGGCCCGCGCCGTCATCACCTACGCCTTCCTCGCCGGGATCCTCGCCCTCTGCGCCACCGGGATCGCCCAGGCCCTCGCAGGCACCCTCGCCGAGGCGCCGAGCGCACGCTTCGAGATCATGCCGGAGGCGGCGCTCGACGCCGGCCTCGTGGGCCTGGCCGGCGCGCTGTTGATCCTCAGGGCCTTCTCGGCGGGCGCCGCGGCCCTGACCGGGCTCGAGGGGCCCGTGTCCAACGTGCCGCGCTTCCAGGCGCCGCAGAGCCGGAACGCCGCGACGACGATCCTCATCCTCGGGCTCGTGTCCTCGGCGATGCTCGCGGGCGTCATCTACCTCGCCAACGCCGCCCGCGTCCACGTGGTGCAGGACCCCGCGGCGCAGCTGCGCCTCGACGGCGGGCCGATCCCGGCGGACTACATCCAGGCGCCGGTGGTCAGCCAGCTGGCCAGGACCGTGTTCGACGCCGGATCCCCGGCCTTCTACGGCGTGGTCGCCGTGACGGCCCTGATCCTCCTGCTCGCCGCCCATGCGGCCTTCGCCGCCTTCCCCGTGCTGGCGTCCACGCTCGCCACCGACGGCTACCTGCCCCGGCAGCTGCGCACCCGCGGGGACCGCCTGACCTTCAGCAACGGCATCCTCCTGCTCGGCCTCGGCGCCGTGGTGCTCATCGTCTTCTTCCGGGCGGACGTCACCGCGCTCGTCCAGCTGTACATCGTGGGCGTGTTCGTCTCCTTCACGGGCGGACAGCTCGGGCTGGTCCTGCACTGGACCCGCGCCCTGCGCAGCACCGTCGGCACCCAGGAGCGCTGGGCCATGCGCAAGTCGCGGGCCATCAACACGCTGGGCTTCGCGCTCACCGCCGCGGTGCTCGTCGTGGTGCTCGTCACCAAGTTCGAGTACGGGGCGTGGATCGCCGTGCTCGCCATGGCCGTGCTCGTCGTCGTCATGCGCAGCATCAAGAAGCACTACGACGTCGTGGCCGCCGAACTCGCCATCGACGACGCCGTCCACCTCCGGGCGCTCCCCTCCCGGGTGCACGCCGTGATCCTCGTCTCCCACGTCCGGAAGCCGGTCCTGCGCGCGCTGGCGTTCGCGCGAGCCTCCCGGCCGTCCCGGCTCGACGCCATCACGGTGGACGTCGACCCCGAGCAGACACGCCGCACCCTCGCCGACTGGGAGCGATACGAGATCCCCGTGCCCATCACGGTCCTCGCCTCGCCCTACCGCGACACCATCACCCCGATCCTCGAATACATCACCACGATGCGCCGGGACTCCCCGCGCGACCTCGTGGTGGTCTACATCCCCGAGTACGTGGTGGGAAGGTGGTGGGAGCAGCTCGTGCACAACCAGACGGCCCTGCGCATCAAGGCGCGCCTGCACTTCGTGCCCGGCGTGATGGTCGCGAGTGTGCCGTGGCAACTCGCGTCCTCCGACGCGACCCGCATCTACCAGGACCTGAAGTAGGAACCATGACCGCCCCTGAACCATCAGCAGCACCCGCCACCGACGCCACCGACGCCACCGACGCCACCGCAGCAGAACCGGCGCCGACGGCGGAGCTCACGATCGAGCGGCCCGCGCACGGCGGCCACTTCGTGGCCCGGCACGAGGGCCGCGTGGTGTTCGTCCGGCATGCGCTGCCGGGCGAGCGCGTGCGGGTCCGCTTCACCGGGACGGACGACGACGCGAGCTTCTGGCGAGCCGACGTCGTCGAGGTGCTCGAGGCCTCGCCGCACCGCGTGACGCATCCCTGGCCGCTCGCGGACGCCCTCTTCACCGCGGCCCGGGGGCGCGCGCCCGTCGGCGGCGCCGAGTTCGGGCACATCGCCCTCGACGAGCAGCGGCGCCTGAAGGCCGCGATCTTCGAGGAGCAGCTCACCCGCCTCGCGAGGACCGAGAGGACGGTGACCGCGGAGCCCGCACCGGGTGAGGCCGCCGACGGGCTCGCCTGGCGCACCCGGGCGGCCTTCGCCGTCGACGCCGCCGGCCGCCTGGCGATGCACCTGCACCGCTCGCACGCCGTCGTCCCCGTCCGGGAGATGCCCCTGGCCGTCCCCGCGATCAACGCGCTGCGGCTGTGGACCCTCGACTTCTCGGGCATCGAGCGGGTGGACGTGGCCGCGCCGTCCGGCGGGGGAGAGCCGCTGGTCCTCCTCGTCCCCGCCGCGGGCACCTCCCCGCGGCGCATCGCGGCCGTGGCGTCCTCGATCGACGGCGCCTCGGTGGGGGTCCTCGAACCCGAGTCCGGCCAGGTGCGGCGGCTCACCGGGCGGACCTGGCTGCAGGAGAGCGTGCTGGGCGTCGACTACCGCGTCACGGGGGCCGGTTTCTGGCAGATCCACCGCGGCGCTCCCGAAGCCCTCGTCTCGGCGGTGCTCGACGGCCTCCAGCCCGCCGCGGGCGAGCGGATCGCCGACCTCTATGCGGGGGCCGGGCTGTTCACCGTGCCGCTCGCGCACGCCGTGGGCCCTGCCGGGGCGGTGCTGTCCGTCGAGGGGTCGGCCGGCACGAGCCGCGACGCGAAACGCAACCTCCACGGCCAGGACCACGTGGCCATCGTGCAGGGCCGGGTGGACGCCGTGCTCGGCCGCTGGAGCGAGCCGCTCGACGCCGTGCTGCTGGACCCGCCGCGCGCGGGCGCCGGGAAGAAGGTGGTCCGGCAGATCCTCGACGCCGTCCCCCGCGTGGTCGGGTACGTGTCGTGCGACCCGGCGTCGTTCGCCCGAGACCTCGGTTACTTCCTCTCGGCCGGCTGGACGCTCGACACCCTCCGGGTGTTCGACCTCTACCCCCACACACACCACATGGAATCGTTCGCGCGTCTCCTGCCGCCGTCGGCCTGAGGACCGGGCGGGTGCGGATCGCCGGGCCCGATGGCACCGGGCCGGAAGCCCGAACGTTAGAGTTAAGACCAATCAGCGGCGATTCCTTCGCCACGCCTAACGAACCGAGGAGGCGCCGATGGGACTTCTGGAGACTATCCAAGGCCCGCAGGACCTGAGCAAGCTCAGCGACGCTCAGCTGACGGCTCTCGCCAGGGAGATCCGCTCGTTCCTGGTCAGCAACGTCTCGCGCACGGGCGGCCACCTGGGGCCCAACCTCGGGGTGGTGGAACTGACCCTCGGCATACACCGCGTGTTCGACTCGCCCCGCGACAGCATCATCTTCGACACCGGCCACCAGTCCTACGTGCACAAGCTCGTGACCGGGCGCCAGGACTTCAGCACCCTCCGTCAGCAGGGCGGACTGTCCGGCTACCCGTCCCGCGCCGAATCGGTGCACGACGTCGTCGAGAGCTCGCACGCCTCGTCCTCGCTCTCGTGGGCCGACGGCATCTCCCGCGCGCGGGTCCTGAACGGCGAGGGCGACCGGTACACCGTCGTGCTCGTGGGCGACGGTGCCCTGACCGGCGGCATGGCCTGGGAGGCCCTCAACAACATCGCCGCGGACAAGCGGCGCCGCGTCGTGATCGTGGTCAACGACAACGGGCGCTCCTACGCGCCGACCATCGGCGGCGTGGCCGACTACCTCGCGTCCCTGCGCCCCACCCTGGACTCGGTGCGCACGCACCGCGTGTACGAGCGGACCCTCGACTGGGTGAAGCAGCGCATGCAGGACGGCGGCACGATGGGCGAGTTCAGCTACAAGAGCCTGCACGCCATGAAGAAGGGCATCAAGGACTGGTGGGCGCCCCAGGGCCTCTTCGAGGACCTCGGCATGAAGTACGTGGGTCCCGTGGACGGCCACGACCAGAGCGCCGTCGAGCAGGCACTGCATCTGGCCAAGAACTACGAGGGGCCCGTGATCGTCCACGCGATCACGGAGAAGGGCCACGGCTACGCCCCGGCCCGCGCACACGAGGCCGACCAGTTCCACGCCGTCGGCGTGATCGACCCCGAGACGGGGGAGCCCGTCGACGCGGCGGGCCAGCAGTCCTGGACCTCCGTCTTCGCGAACGAGATCGCGGACATCGCCGACGAGCGCCCCGACATCGTGGGCATCACGGGCGCCATGCTCATCCCCGTGGGCCTCCACCGCTTCGCGGCACGCCACCCCGACCGGGTGTTCGACGTGGGCATCGCCGAGCAGCACGCGCTCACGAGCGCGGCCGGCATGGCGTTCGGCGGTCTGCACCCCGTGATCGCCCTGTACGCGACGTTCCTCAACCGCGCCTTCGACCAGCTGCTCATGGATGTCGCCCTCCACAAGGCGGGTGTGACGGTGGTCCTCGACCGGTCCGGCGTCACGGGGCCCGACGGCGCGAGCCACCACGGCATGTGGGACCTCGCCCTGCTGCAGGCCGTTCCCGGCCTGCACCTCGCCGCTCCGCGCGACGCGTCCCGGCTCCGGGAGGAGCTCCGGGAGGCCGTCGCCATCGGCGACGCCCCGAGCGTGGTGCGCTACTCCAAAGGGTCCGTCGGCGCGGAGGTCGAGGCGATAGAGCGCCTCGACGACGGCGTCGACGTCCTGTCCCGCCGTCCGGCCGGGTCCCGCCACAACGACGTCCTGATCGTGAGCGTCGGTGCCATGAGCGAGCTCGCCCTGGATGTGTCCAACCGGCTCGGCGCGCAAGGGATCAGCTCGACGGTCATCGATCCGCGCTGGCTCCTGCCGGTGCGCCGGTCCGTCATCGACCTCGCCGCCGAACACCGCATCGTGATCGTCATCGAGGACGGGGTGAGGGCCGGCGGCGTCGGCTCCAGGATCCGCCAGGAGATGCGGTCCGCGGGCGTCGACACCGCGCTCAACGAGGTGGGCCTCCCGGTCGAGTTCCTCGACCACGGGACCCGCAACCAGGTCCTCGAGCGCGTGGGCCTCACCGCCCAGCAGATCACGCATGACGTGGTCGCGCAGGTGCTGGGCACCAAGGTGCCGGTCGCGCGGCCGCTCGCCGGGGACCACGCCCCCGCGACAGGTCAGCTCCCGAAGCTCTGAGGACCCCCGGCGTCCCGTCCGCGCCGTCTTCGGCCGGTGGCGGGGATCGTCGGGCCCGCCCTGCCGGGGAGCGCGAGCCGCGATCGGGGCGGGCTCGCCGTCACGCGGGACCCTTTCGAGGAGGTGTGGTGTGAGATAATGACGAAGGCTGGTGAAGGAACCACATTCCTCCGCCGGTCCAGTGACAGGCTTCCGTTCAGCCAGCGATGCTTCCGTCCTACCGAGTCCGCCCCGTCGGCGGAAGTAGGGGGAATCCGCTGGAGGAACCCACCGTCGACAAGGACGGCTGAGGTGGAAAAGCGCCACTGGTCTCCGAATGATTCCGCACCCCAATGACGGTGTGACCTCGGACGACATGACAACGACTTCCGGCCGGCCGCCGGGCGAAAGGCCCGCGGCCGGCCGACATACCGCCCTGGAGGGCGTTGGAATGTGGCCGACGCCGCAGGGGCTTGGAGCAAGCACCCATGGATCAGTCAGAACAGCTGGGGAACGACCAGAACACAACCGTTGCACCGGAGACCGTGCAGCCTCCGGAGCAGGCCGGGCCGGTGAAGGCGCCGCGCAGGCGCCGCGCGGCCAGTGCCCCCGCGGGGGCCCCACCCGCCGTGCAGGCGCCGGCCGTCGACACCACCGCCGAGGGCGCACCCGTCCCTGCGGAGTCCTCCGATGCACCTGTCGCCGACACTTCTGCCGGCGAAGCGCCCGCCGCGCCGGTCCGCAAACGGGCCACGCGCGCACGAAAGCTCGCCGTCGTCCCGACCGACGACACGCCGACGGACACCGTGCCAGACGCCGCCCCGACCAGTGCCGCCGCAACGGATCCGGTGACCACCCCGGATGCCGGCGCCGATGCAGCACCCGCCGCCCCCGTGCGGGCAGCACGGACGCGGCGCCGCGCGGCCACGGCCGAAGCCGGCCCCGCCCGGCCTGTCGAACAGCTCCCCGTCGCCGAGACCACGACGGCCTCGGCCGCGGAGACCATCACGACCGCAGCCCCGCAGGAGGCCGCGGCCCCGGCCGACGCCGGTGACGGCACCGACACCGCCGCCGAGACCGGGGAGAAGCCGGCGCGTGCGCGACGCACCTCCACCCGGACCCGCAGCCGCCGCGCCTCCGAGCCCGTCCAGGCCGTCGAGACAGGGACCGCCGACACCTCGGGCGCCGACGCCCCGAACGACCACGCCCCGAGCGACGACACCCCGAGCGACGCCGTGGCGGGCGCGTCCGCCGGACAGCCACAGGCGGGGCCGACGCCCGCCCCCGCCGCCACCCCGGACGCCGGCGCCGAGCAGGACACGGACGACGCCGCGGACCAGCCCGTCGACGGACACCGCGGCGACCCCTTCGCCGTCCCGGAGTCGCCCCTGTCGCTCCTGTTCCACGCACCCGATCTCAGCACCGTCACCGTGCCCTCCGTCAAGGTCACCCCGCCCCGCGAGGAGGACACGGAGGACGACACCGAGAACCCCCCGAGCTCCGAGGACTCCAACCGCCGGTCACGGCGGAGCCGCCGCACCCGCAGCCGCCGCGGCGACGCAGTGCAGGCCGGATCGGCCTCGGATGACGCCGAGGCCTCGGACGAGCAGCCCGCCACCAATGGACCCGACGACGGCGCGGCCGTCACCTCACGTCGTCGCCGCCGTCGCCGCCGTGGCGACCAGGACCTCGAGCTCTCGGGCGGCGACGACGACGACCCGCCCAACACGGTCACGCGCGTCCGGGCTCCCCGGCAGTCCAGCGAGCCCGTCTCCGACCGCGTCACCAGCGTGCGCGGCTCCACCCGGCTCGAGGCGAAGAAGCAGCGGCGTCGCGAATCCCGCGACACCGGTCGCCGCCGCCAGGTCATCACCGAGGCCGAGTTCCTCGCCCGTCGCGAATCCGTGGACCGGCAGATGATCGTCCGCCAGCGCGACGACAGGATCCAGATCGGCGTGCTCGAGGACGGCATCCTCGCCGAGCACTTCGTCTCACGGACCCAGCAGGACTCCCTGATCGGCAACGTGTACCTCGGCAAGGTGCAGAACGTGCTGCCGAGCATGGAGGCCGCCTTCGTGGACATCGGCCGCGGCCGCAACGCCGTCCTGTACGCCGGCGAGGTCAACTGGGATGCCGCGGGCCTCGACGGCCAGCCGCGCCGCATCGAGCTCGCGCTGAAGTCCGGCGACCCCGTCCTGGTGCAGGTCACCAAGGACCCGGTGGGTCACAAGGGCGCCCGGCTCACGAGCCAGATCTCCCTGCCCGGCCGGTACCTCGTATACGTCCCGGGCGGCTCCATGACGGGCATCTCCCGCAAGCTGCCCGACGTCGAGCGCAACCGCCTCAAGCGGATCCTCAAGGACCGCCTGCCCGAGAACGCGGGCGTGATCGTCCGCACCGCGGCCGAGGGCGCCAGCGAGGAGGAGCTGACCCACGACATCAACCGGCTCCGCGCGCAGTGGGAGGAGATCGAGCGCAAGTCGGGCTCGACGAAGACGCTCGCCCCCGAGCTCCTCTACGGCGAGCCCGACCTGACCATCAAGGTGGTCCGGGACGTCTTCAACGAGGACTTCTCGAAGCTGGTCGTCTCCGGGGAGGACGCCTGGGACACCATCGAGGCCTATGTCATGTACGTGGCGCCGGATCTCGTGGGACGCCTCGAGAAGTGGACGGGCGAGGAGGACATCTTCGCCGCGTCGCGTATCGACGAGCAGATCGCGAAGGCGCTCGAGCGGAAGGTGTTCCTGCCGTCGGGCGGATCCCTCGTGATCGACCGGACCGAGGCCATGACCGTCGTCGACGTCAACACCGGCAAGTTCACCGGCAGCGGCGGCAACCTGGAGGAGACCGTCACCAAGAACAACCTCGAAGCCGCGGAGGAGGTCGTACGGCAACTCCGCCTGCGCGACATCGGCGGCATCATCGTGATCGACTTCATCGACATGGTGCTCGAGGCGAACCGCGACCTCGTCCTCCGGCGCCTCGTGGAGTGCCTCGGGCGGGACAGGACCAAGCACCAGGTCGCAGAGGTCACGTCGCTCGGCCTCGTCCAGATGACGCGCAAGCGCATGGGGACCGGCCTGCTGGAGGTCTTCGGGGAGGACTGCGAGCACTGTGCGGGCCGCGGCGTCGTCACGCATATGGAGCCGGTCGAACACCGCCGCTCCCTGCCCCTGCCCGAGAGCCAGCCGATGCGTCAGGACAAGCCGTCCCGGAGCGAGCGCAAGCGGAACCGGGGCCGGAGCGGTCAGCCGGTGGACGAGGTGCCCGTGCAGCTTCCCGCCCCCGTGGCCGAGAGCCCGGAACGCGCGGCGAAGGCCGAGGCCGCCCGTGCCGCCCTGGCGAGCATCGCGGCCGCGACGCACCACGCGCATGAGGACCAGGCGCATGAGGACCAGGCGCACGAGGACCACGCGGAGGAGGCGGTCGCCGAGGCCGACATCCAGGTGACCGAGGCCGTCCTCACGATCAACGGTGAGACGGTGACCCTGCCCCGCGCCGAGAGCCGGCCGCAGGCCCGGCAGGAGCGCGACGCAGCGCCGGCGACCCGCCTGACGCTCGACAGCCTCAGCGAGGCCTTCAACCGGAGGCCCGCGGCTGACGAGGCGGAGCGCCCGGCTGCATCAACGGACGACGGCGGACCCGCCACCGGGGGACCGGCACCGGAGGCACCGGAGGTATCTGTGGCTCCCGCGACGGCACCGCCCGTGGCGCCGGCTCCCCGTACCCGTCCGCGTCGTCGGGTGGCCCGCAGCGCCCAGGGTGCAGCGGACACGACGATCGAGACCCAGGGCGCCGAGACCGCCGCCGGGCAGTCCGGCACACGGCACGTCGCCAAGGCCCCTGTCACGGTGCGCACGCCCGAGCCCTCAGGCGCCGAGCCGCTGATCTTCGGCGTCGGCGTGCCGGCGTCGGAGCTGTAGCGCCACAGGACCGGCCGGCCCGCACGGCTGCACGCTCCGCGGTGGAAGGCCGGGGTCCGCGAGGACCCCGGCCTTCCACATCCCCGGTCCGGGGGCCGTGCACGTGCCGCTGATTTGCGGGAAGGTGCCGTACTGCCGTAATCTTGACCCTCGGTGCACTCGCCTGTTAACCGGCATGTCCGGCGCACGCAGATGTCCTCCCGACACCAGCAGCCGCAGGCAGCGGTGCCGGGGACGCGCAGCGCGGATCCGGTACGAGGAGCAACCTTCAGGATTGCTGCGGAGGCGCACCCAGGTTTTTTCATCAGAAGTCAGATAGTCGAGAGAAGTGAGTTCCCAAGTGGTGTACGCGATTGTCCGCGCAGGCGGCCGCCAAGAAAAGGTTTCTGTAGGAGACCTCGTTACCCTTGACCGCGTCACCGGTCAGGCCGGAAGCACGTTCAAGCTTCCCGCCCTCCTTCTGGTAGACGGCGCCAAGATCACCTCCGCAGCGGAGGACCTCGCGAAGGTCACCGTCACTGCCGAGATCGTCGAGAATCTTCGTGGACCGAAGATTGTCATCCAGAAGTTCAAGAACAAGACCGGCTACAAGAAGCGCCAGGGTCACCGTTCGGAACTGACCCGCGTCAAAATCACAGGCATCGCGTAGTCCCCTCGGGCTACCGTTCGGTCACGTAGACACTTCAGCGAAGGCAGGCATAACTCATGGCACATAAGAAGGGCGCAAGCTCCACTCGCAACGGCCGCGACTCGAACGCGCAGTACCTCGGCGTGAAGCGCTTCGGCGGTCAGGTCGTCAAGGCCGGCGAGATCATCGTCCGCCAGCGCGGCACCCACTTCCACCCGGGCGCCAACGTCGGCCGCGGCGGGGACGACACCCTGTTCGCACTCGAGGCAGGCGCCGTCGAATTCGGCACCCGCCGCGGACGCAAGGTCGTCAACATCGTGGGAGCAGCAGCAGAGTAATTCTGCCTGTACACGGTGCGAGAAGCATTCGGGTGGGGTGAGCCTCTACGGCTCGCCCCACCTTCTTTTAAGCCGATTAGACTCGGCACAGCGAGAGATTTGTAGAAGGAGACCACCGTGGCGAGCTTCGTTGACCGCGTAGTCCTGCACGTATCCGGAGGCACCGGTGGCCACGGCTGCGTCTCCGTCCACCGCGAGAAGTTCAAGCCCCTGGGCGGGCCCGACGGCGGCAACGGCGGCGACGGCGGCGACGTCATCCTCCGGGTCGACCACCAGACCACCACCCTCCTCGACTACCACCACGCCCCGCACCGGCACGCCACGAACGGCGGCAGCGGCATGGGCGACTGGCGCGGCGGCAAGAACGGGGAGACGCTCATCCTGCCCGTCCCGGACGGCACCGTCGTCAAGACGAAGGACGGCGAGGTCCTCGCCGACCTCGTGGGCGAGGGCACGGAATTCGTCGCCGCGGCCGGCGGGCAGGGCGGGCTCGGCAACGCCGCGCTGTCCTCCCAGAAGCGCAAGGCGCCGGGCTTCGCCCTCCTCGGCATCCCCGGCGACGAACGCGACGTGGTCCTCGAGCTCAAGTCCATCGCGGACATCGCCCTCGTGGGCTTCCCGTCCGCCGGCAAGTCGAGCCTCATCGCCGCGATGTCCGCCGCCCGCCCGAAGATCGCCGACTACCCCTTCACCACGCTGGTGCCGAACCTCGGCGTCGTCGAGGCCGGTTCCACCCGCTTCACCATCGCCGACGTCCCCGGCCTCATCGAGGGCGCGAGCGAGGGCAAGGGCCTCGGCCACCACTTCCTGCGCCACGTGGAGCGCTGCGCGGCCCTCGTGCACGTCCTGGACTGCGCCGCGCTCGAGACCGACCGCGACCCGCTGGCCGACCTCGAGATCATCGAGCGTGAGCTCGAGAAGTACTCGGTGGACATGAGCTTCGCGGGGCCCGACGGCGACGTCGTCCCCCTCAATGAGCGCCCCCGGCTGATCGCACTCAACAAGGTGGACGTACCGGACGGGCGCGACATGGCCGACTTCGTGCGCCCGGACCTCGAGGCCCGCGGCTACCGCGTCTTCGAGGTGTCCGCCTCGAGCCACGAGGGACTCCGCCAGCTCGGCTTCGCCATGGCGGAGATCGTCGAGAACGCGCGCAAGGCCGTGGCCGCAGCACCGCCGAAGGTCGCGCCGCCCGTGCTGCGCCCGCGCGGCGTCAATGCCGCCTCCTTCAGGATCCGGCATGAGGAGAAGGACGCCCTGCCGCTCTTCCGCGTGCTCGGCGAGAAGCCCGAGCGCTGGGTCATGCAGACCGACTTCACCAACGACGAGGCCGTCGGCTACCTCGCGGACCGCCTCGCCAAGCTCGGCGTGGAGGAGCAGCTGTTCAAGACCGGCGCCAAGCCCGGCGACACCGTGGTGATCGGCGAGGGCGACGGCGTCGTCTTCGACTGGGAGCCGACCATGATGGGTGGCGCCGAGCTGCTCGCCGGCCCCCGCGGCTCCGACCTCCGCCTCGCCGAGTACGTGCGGCCCACGCGCGAGCAGAAGCGCGAGGAGTACCAGGAGCGCAAGGAGGCGAAGGCCGCGGCCCGCGCCGACCTCGAGGCCGACCGCAAGGCCGGTGTCTGGACCGAGTCCATGCAGAACCGCACGCGTCCGGCCCGCGGCCAGCAGGACACGGACGGCGAGACCGGGGACTGACGCGTGGCGCTGGAGCGGGCCGGGCAGCCCTCCGTGTCCCGGGCGGGACTCGCCGCTGCCGGGCGGATCGTCGTGAAGGTCGGCTCGTCGTCGCTCACGTCCGTGTCCGGAGGTATCTCCGGTGAGGCCCTCACGGGCCTCGCCGACGTCCTCGCGGCGCGGCGCACGGCGGGCACCGAGGTCATCCTGGTGTCCTCCGGGGCGATCGCCGCAGGGCTCGCGCCCCTCGGCCTCGCCCGCCGGCCGGCCCAGCTGTCCACCCAGCAGGCAGCCGCGAGCGTGGGGCAGAGCCTCCTGATGGCGCAGTACGCCCAGGCCTTCGCCGCCCACGGCGTCACCGTGAGCCAGATCCTGCTCACCGCCGACGACCTCATCCGGCGCTCCCACTACGCCAATGCGCACCGCGCCATGGAGCGGCTCCTGAACTTCGGCGTCGTGCCCATCGTCAACGAGAACGACACCGTCGCGAGCCACGAGATCCGTTTCGGCGACAACGACCGCCTCGCGGCGCTCGTGGCGCACCTCGTCAAGGCGGAGGCACTCGTGCTCCTGTCCGACGTCGACTCCCTCTACGACGGCCCGCCCACCGAGGGCGCGCGCCGCATCCCGCTCGTCGGGTCGCCGGCTGACCTCGACGGCGTCACGATCGGCCGCACCGGCAAGGCAGGCCTGGGGACGGGCGGCATGGTCACCAAGGTCGAGGCGGCGACCATCGCCGCCTCCTCCGGCATCCCCGCCCTCGTCACCTCCACCGCGAACGCCGCCGCCGCCCTGCGCGGCGAGGACGTGGGCACCTGGTTCACGCCCACCGGCAAACGCCAGCCCATCCGCCTGCTCTGGCTGGCGCACCTCGCCCGTGTCCTCGGCACCCTCGTGCTCGATGACGGCGCGGTGCGCGCCGTGGGGGAGCGGCGCCGGTCCCTGCTGCCCGCCGGGGTGGTCGACGTGTCCGGTGTCTTCGAGGCCGGCGATCCCGTCCAGCTCGTGAGCGGCGACGGGACCGTGGTGGCGCGCGGCCTCGTGAACTACAGCTCGGCCGAACTGCCGCGGATGCTCGGGAGGTCCACGCACGACCTCGCCGACGAGCTCGGCTCCGAGTACGAGCGTTCGATCGTGCACGTCAACGATCTCGTGGTGCTGCGGGCCGCCGCAACGTCATGAACGGCCCTGGACGCCGCGGGCGGGCAGCTCCTCGCTAGACTGCTGGGATGACCGATGTGCAGGCTGAGACGACCCCCCGGACCGACGACGCCGACGCGCTGTCCCCGGACCAGCTCACCGCGGCCGTCCACTCCATCGCGGACCGGTCCCGAGTCGCGTCCCGGACGCTCGGGCGCGCCAACCGCGCCCGCAAGGACCGTGTACTCCTCGCCGTCGCCGACGCCCTCGTCGCGCGACGCGACACCGTCCTCGCGGCGAACCGGTCCGACGTCGAGCGCGGCCGCGCCTCCGGCACCTCCGCCTACCTGCTGGACCGGCTCGGCCTCGACGCCGCGCGCATCGACGGCCTCGCCGACGCGCTGAGGGAGCTCGCAGCGCTCCCGGACCCCGTCGGGACGGCGGTCCGCGCCGAGACCCTGCCCAACGGGCTGAGGATGCGGCAGGTCCGCGTGCCCCTCGGCGTCGTCGCGGCGATCTATGAAGCGCGCCCCAACGTCACCGTGGACATCGCGGGCCTCGCCCTCAAGAGCGGCAACGCCGTCATCCTGCGCGGCGGCAGCGCGGCGGCCGGCACGAACGCCGCGCTGGTCGGGATCATCCGCGACACCCTCGAGGACCACGGGCTGCCGGACGACGCGGTCCTCACCATCGACGAGTTCGGCCGCGAAGGCGCCCGCGTCCTCATGGAGGCCCGCGGACGCGTGGACGTCCTCATCCCGCGCGGCGGCCGGGACCTCATCCAGTCGGTCGTGACGTCGGCGCGGGTCCCGGTGATCGAGACGGGGGAGGGGAACGTGCACATCCTCCTCGACGAGAGCGCGGACGAGGAGATGGCGATCGACATCCTCCTCAACGCCAAGACACAGCGGCCCAGTGTCTGCAACACCGTGGAGACGCTTCTCGTCCACAGCCGTTCCCGCGCCGCTGCGGGCGTCCTCGCGGCGCTCGTGCGCGCCGGGGTGGTCCTGCACGTCGACGACCGCTCACGCGCACTGCTGCCCGCGGGAACCGACGCCCAGTCGGCCACCGAGGAGGACTGGGGCCGTGAATACATGCAGCTCGATCTCGCCGTGCGCACCGTGGACAGCGTCGACGAGGCGCTGCAGCACATCCGTCGGTGGAGCACGGGGCACAGCGAGGCGATCATCACCAACGACCTGGCGTCCTCGGAGGAGTTCGTCGCCGGGGTGGACTCGGCCGCGGTGCTGGTCAACGCCTCCACGCGGTTCGTCGACGGCGGCGAGCTCGGCCTCGGCGCCGAGGTGGGGATCTCCACCCAGAAGATGCATGCCCGCGGACCCATGGGCCTGGCCGAACTGACGACCACCAAGTGGATCGTGCAGGGCGAGGGGCAGATCCGCCGCTGACGGCAGGCCGGACGCGGAGTGGGTCCGGCCTGCGTTACGCGTACCATGGGAGAAACGCCCGCGCCGGACCGGATGGACCGGCAGACCCAGAACCGACAGAGGAACCACGATGCTCTATTCCCTCGGCAGCGCACTGCTGGCGACCGAAGCCATGGAACACCATACAGAGCTGCCGATGCCCGCTCTGGCCTACGGGCTCATCGTCATGGGCATCCTGCTCCTCCTGATGCTCGTCACCGTCTCGTTCTCCAACGTGCGGAACCGCCACGAGGCCGTGGAGGAGCACATCGACCCGCACAAGCAGCACGCCAACAACCACGACCACGGTGAAGCGAACCGGCACTAGCGGTCCAGGTGGCAGCTGACAGTATCGTGCGGGACGTCATGGGCGGCCGGCGGCATCGCGACGGATCACCGTGGCGCCTCGGCGTCATGGGTGGCACCTTCGATCCCATCCACCACGGCCACCTCGTCGCCGCGAGCGAGGTCGCCTCGGTGTTCGACCTGGACGAGGTGGTGTTCGTCCCCACCGGGCAGCCCTGGCAGAAGGCCGACAAGGACGTGACGGCGGGGGAGCACCGCTACCTCATGACCGTCATCGCGACGGCGTCCAACCCCAGCTTCACGGTGAGCCGCGTGGACATCGAGCGCCCCGGCCCCACCTTCACGATCGATACCCTGCGCGACCTGAAGGCCCAGCGGCCCGACGCGCAGCTCTTCTTCATCACCGGTGCCGACGCGATGGCCCAGATCCTCACCTGGAAGGACGCGGAGGAGCTGTGGTCGCTCGCGCACTTCATCGGGGTCACACGGCCCGGCCATGAGCTGAACGGGCGGGGACGCGACGTCAGCCTGCTCGAGGTGCCCGCCATGGCCATCTCCAGCACCGACTGCCGCCGCCGCGTGGGTGAGGGCAAGCCGGTCTGGTACCTGGTGCCGGACGGTGTCGTGCAGTACATCGCCAAGCACCGGCTCTACCGGGGCGAGGCACCGCCCGAGGGCGGTCTCACCGCGGGCACCGATGGCGAGGAAGTCCTTCTCGAAGAAGGGAAGCACGGGGGCAATCCCCGCGCCGTACAACAACCAACTGGGTGAACACGCGATGGGCAAGGCAGAGGACGACGCACGGAGGACCGGGTCTCAAGAAGCGGACCGTGCCGAGTCAGGGGGACTCGAGATGACAGGCAGCGACAGGTCCGGATCCGTCGTGGGCGGATCCGACACGACCACCGACGACGGAGCACGGCGGAGCAGGAGGGCAGCCGAAGCGCCTCTCGACGCGGTGCCCGAGGCGCGGCGGGAACGTGACTCACAGGCGCGCGCCCGGGACCGGGAGGCGCTGAGGACGTACCGTGCCCTCGCCGACACCCAGGGGACACCGGAGGAGGCACGACTCCGCGTGGAGACACCCACCCGCCGCCAGCTGCGGTTGCAGCAGGTCGGAGGCAGGGCAGTGCTCCCCGATCGCGGTACCGCGGGTACGCCGGTCCCCGGAGGACGCCGCGACCGCCGTCGCCAGGCCGGCCCGGTGGCTGATGCCCCTATGACCGCCGTCGACGCCCCGCCGGTCCACGGCGCTCCTGCGGACCGCCCGTCCGCCGACGCAGGCGAGGGACGGCGGCCGGAGGACATGCCGGTCGAGGAGGCTCTCGCCGCACGGAACGCGATCGCCGCGGAGGCAAGGGACCACGTTGCCGCCCTCCAGGCGTCGGGCACCGATGATCCGTTCACGGTGGACCTCGAGGTACTGGCGAAGCAGAACGCCCTCGCCGAGCGGGCCGCGGTCCTCAATTCCCGTGCGCGCCGGATGCAGGAGCTCTCGGAGCAGAACCGGCAGCCCACGCCGGAGCCGAGTGACCCGACGTCGGCGCACAACCTGTCGATCTTCGCCCCGCCGGAGTTCGTCACTGCACCGGGAAGCTCCGGGGCCGTCCTGCGGGTGCCGTCCACCTCCCTCGTACCGGTAGTGCTGCCGCGGCCCGCGGCAGCACCGTCCGAGGCGTCTGCTGCACCCGCCGTCGGTGGGGACCGCATCGACGCCGCAGTGCCTCAGCGCCCCGCCGTGCACGAGACCGAGCCGATCCGGGCCCGCAGCGCCTTCGGGCTCGACCCGCTCGATGCGATGACGGCGGGCCTGGGACGCTTGCGCCGGGTGCGCTACCTGCAGTATTCGTTGCTCGGCGTGGGCGCGGCGGCACTCTCAACCGGAATAGTATTGACAGTCAGCTCCCTCAATGGGTGAAACCGCTGGCACCACACAAGGAGATCAGTGAGCGCTACCGAAGAGTCCATCAGCATCGCCCGCACCGCGGCCCACGCCGCAGCGGACAAGATCGCACAGGACATCACCGCCATCGACGTCAGCGACCGGCTCGCCATCACGGACGTCTTCCTGATCGCATCCGCGCCGAGCGAGCGTCAGGTCAACGCGATCGTCGACGGCATCGAGGAGGAACTCTCGAAGCAGGGCCTCAAGCCGGTCCGGCGTGAAGGGCGCAGCGAGGGCCGCTGGGTCCTGCTCGACTACGCCCAGGTGGTCGTCCACGTGCAGCACGAAGAGGACCGCGTCTTCTACGCCCTCGACCGGCTCTGGAAGGACTGCCCGTCCGTCGACCTCCAGCTCGAGGGCGCGCTGCAGAGCTCGCCCCAGGTCGCGGCGTCCGACGACGCCGAGTGACGCGGTACCCCCACGCCGACCCCGCAGCGCGACGCGTCATCTTCTGGCGGCACGGCCGCACGGAGTGGAACCGCTCCGGCCTGTTCCAGGGCCAGGAGGATATCGACCTGGACGAGACGGGCCGGGAGCAGGCGGCGCGGGCGGCCGAGGTGCTGGTCACCCGGCAGCCCGCCCTGATCGTCTCGTCGGACCTGCGGCGCGCTGCTGACACGGCAGCCGCCCTCGCGGAGCTCAGCGGCGTGGCCGTGTCCTTCGACGAGCGCCTCCGCGAGACGGACGCCGGGAAGTGGCAGGGCCTGTCCTTCGCCGAGATCGACGAGAGGTTCGCCGAGGACAATGCGGCCTGGCGCGGGGGTGACCCGGACGTTCGTGCCGGCGGCGCGGAGAACCGGATCGACGTCGGGGATCGCATGCTCGCGGCGGTGACCGACGCCGTCGCCCGCATCGAGCCCGCGGAAACCCTCGTCGTGGTCAGTCACGGTGGGGCGATCAGGGCTGCCCTGGCGGCGCTCATGGGGTTGCCGCCCCAGCGGTGGGGTTCCCTCGCCGGGTTGTCCAACTGTCACTGGTCCGAGGTCCACGAGGTGGTCGGCAGGGCCGATGCCCTCTTCTCGTGGCAGCTGACGGAGCACAATGTGGGCCTCGGCTCGCTGCCGGAGGAGCCCATGGAAGGGTGAGCCGCGGCGGACCGTCGATTTGGCGAAGCCGCCAGAATTTACTAGACTGATCAAGTTGCTTCGACGGGGTGAGAATCTTCGGAAGCGACACAGTACGGGGCTATGGCGCAGCTGGTAGCGCACCTGCATGGCATGCAGGGGGTCAGGGGTTCGAATCCCCTTAGCTCCACGACGAACCGCCGGATGACGGGGCAAAAGCCCCGGTCCGGCGGTTTTTTGTTGCCTCGGATAGGCCCATGCCACCGTTTTGCCACCGTTCTGAGCACAGCTTCTGCGACGTGTGGGGCGGGTTGCTCCATCAGGTTGGGTTGCTTCCCGACGCTGCTCACGACGAGCACGGCTTGCACTCGTTCCCGAGCCGGCTGGGAGCCCGGCCCAGTGCACCTTGGTGGCACGGGAGCCTGTCCTGATTTCCCCCACTGTCAGCCCAACACATACCGTTGGTCGTGGTGGCGCTGAGCAGTGGCGTCCCCAAGCTGCCAACGAGGCTTCTCGTTGGCGTCGATTTGGGAGCGTCCTTGGCATCCACACCCTGCATCGATCTCGACGTACAGCTCGAACAGACACTCACGGCCCTGGTCCTCGCCGGAGACCCCCTGGATGCGTGCCTTGAAGAGCTGGCAGCCACTGTTGAGCAGGACCTGCCCGTTGCCGCTGCTGCCGGATGCGGAGTCTTCCTCCTGCGGCCGCGCAAGAAGCCTCTTGCCGTCGGCACCACAAAGGCTGCGGGTCAGGTGGCCCACTTCCAGGCTGGCATCTGGCGCCGGAACGACGTCGCATCGCGCCGCTCGGTGCCCGGCTCGCCAGTGGGACAGGCTGTCGCCCGCCAGGTGTATCGGCTCGCCGAGCAGGTGGAAGTCGGCTTGTGCGTTCTCTCGCCCAACCCTGATTCCTTCACACCCAGGGCTGCAGCTCGCCTCGATTCTCTCTATGAGGCATCCCGGAGGCCCCTGGCGATTGCGGTCCGGCTGACCGCTGCCGCCGAAGAGCGAGACAATCTCGCTCTCGCCTCCGCGAGCAGGACCCGCATCAACTTGGCAGCAGGCATCCTCATGGCGCAGAACCAGTGCTCTCAGGAGCAGGCGATCAACATCCTTCAGACTGCGGCTAGCAACCGGAACATCAAGATGAACGTGCTGGTCGAATCGGTCATCAGCGGCGCCGAGGGACCAACCGTCAGCGGCTAGGAGAAGCCGGGCCCCGAAGTTCGTTCTCGCGTGCCGGTCAGGAGTTGCGCAGGAACCAGGATCGGCCACGCCGCAGTGCTACGCGCAGACGGTCAACCGCGTGCCCTGCAGCCTCGTAGCCCACATCCTGGAACGATCCCATCCCGCCGCGGTACAGGGTGAGCGCCTGAGCTGATGCTTCACGGAGTCCACGTCGATCCGTAACGCCGGCGAACAATCCGTCGAGCCAGTCGGCAGCATGAGCTCGCTGCTCATCCTGGCCCAGCAGTGCGGCTGCGCGGACCTCGGCGATCGCTGCGATGATCTCGCCCCGGGTGGCCTGGACAGTGTGCTGCCTACTGGTCACGAGGCGATCCCAGGGGTGGCGTACACAAGCAATCGGCCGTGGGTACACGGGGCAGGCGGGAGCAGTGTCGGGTCATCCAGCAAAGTAGCCGCCCACCTCCAGGATCGACTTCGCGATGAGCCACTGGCCGTGAACGAAGCCCAGGATCACCAGTGCAAGGGAGTGCGCCCTGACGCGACCGGCCTTGCCCAGGTGATGGGACTTGGGCTTCCCGGCCTCTCGCCAGAGATTGGCGAGCGGCAACGGGATCAGCAGCAGCGCGATCTGCATAGGGATCCCGTTGCCGCTGAGGGCGTATATCCCGTTGTAGGGCACCCAGGTATCCCACGGGACATTCAGGAACACGAACAGGGCGATTCCCAGAGATGCCAAAAATGAGGCAGCGCAGGCGATGCGGTAGCGACCTGCGGCCCTCTTGCCCAGGCGCAGGTCCTCCGTAGTGAATTTGTCCGGCACCACCTCGTCGTGCTCTGCGTGGGCGACCGTGCGGAGCTCGGCGGTGGCCACGATGATCTCGTGCCGGACGGCTTCGACGCTGTGCTGCCTGCTGGTCATGCGGCAATCCCCGGGGTGGCGCCCACACGCGTCGGGCAGAGAGTGCCCGGAACAGGCGCGAGTGATGTCGAGCTGTGTCGTTGTGGGGAATCACCGGTCATAGGTCGTCCCTCCATCTCTGGACCCCTCATTTCACGAGCCGATAGTGGTCGGCCGTCGGGAGATCGCCCAGGAGGTCCTTCATCACGACGCGTGAGTACCAGCCGATCTCGAAGTCGTATTCCGTGCCGGGCTCGAACGAGGCGGCGACCTCCTCCTGGTTGTCGAAGTTCACGCCCCGGTCCACGTTGATCGGCCCGCAGCTCGTCTCGACCAGGACGGAGGCGGTCGACACGGATCCCCTGGAACCACCCGAGCTCGTTCTCGGCTCGGCCGACACGACCTCGCAGCGGAACGTCTGCACGTCCCTCCTGTCCAGCAGCGGGCTGAAGAGAACGGTGAAGAAGACGCCGAACATCGCGAGCAGGGTGGCGTATGTGGCGAACGTCCGGGTCCGGGCAAGCCCACGCGTCCACGGTGTCTCTGCCCGGTGTCGTGCGGAGGAGGTGCCGCTGCCTCGGGTCGGCGCTGATCCGGTCAGCACGTCGTTCCGGGGCATCGGCTCGAGCCCGAGCTCGCGAAGTCGCGCCTCCGTCCGAAGTCTGCGAGCTTCGTTCTTCTGGCCCTGCAGGGCGCTGTTGCACTGCCAGGTCGTCCATCCTGCCTTCCGGTGCGCGGCCCACAGGCGGCGTGCAGGCGTCGTGACGAAGAAGACGGTGAGCGCCACGCCGGTGGCGAGGAAAACGCCTGCCACCACGAACTCGAAGCCCATCCTCAGGATGTTGGCGAGCATGTCCAGACCGTAGAGATCACGGTAGCCAGTGCTCTCCAGCATCCCGATGAACAACCCCACGACACCGTAGGGAATCGCGAACAGGGCGTACCGCCAGAGGTAGGACCAGAACGACCAATGGGCCGGAGCACGCCGGGGCATGGGGGCCAGGTCGCCCCCGGGCGGCTCGTAGCTCCTCTCGGGCTTCGAAGCCGAATCAACGCTCATGCCAGGCACCGTCCCGCTTCCCCCATCACAAGCTCAACAGTAGCCACAGCTGCATCCGCCGCTCCGGCACCTGGTCCGCGCGTCATCCGAGGCCGGTCGCGGCGGCCAGGGTCTGCAGGCCTGTGCAGGGCGCTGAGGGAAGGTCTCGATGAGTTCATCCTTGTGGCCTTGATCGGGTTGACCAAAGTCCCAGCAACGTGTCGCGCTGGGAGATTCTCACCTAGTGGTGGCTCGCACCTTTGATGTGCGTGTGAGGGCGCCGGTGTTGGTGCGGAGTTCTGTTATCGGTCGTGGGGCGCTTCTGGGTTATCAGGGGCTTCGTTCCTGCGCTTCTCAAGGAGTTCCTTGGTGCGTACGAGCCGCAGGAGGGTGACCAGGACCAGTCCGCCGAGCATGTTGAAGAGCAGGGTGTACCCGAACCAGGCGAGCCACTGCCCGTAGCTGATGTCGGAGCCGGAGTGGATGGCGGCGAAGATGAGCAGCGAGTCGAGGATGGAGTGGAACAGCTGGAGTCCGGCCAGGAGGAAGCCGCCGATGATGGTGGCGACGATTCGGGCAACATCGTTGTTGGTGCCTTGCTGCATGCGGCTCATGAGGGTGATGGTGCTTCCCCCGAGGATCGCGAGGGCAACGGTTTGCAGGGAGAAGGGCGCATCCACATAGTGGTGGGCACTCTCACCGACGGTGTCGGTCCACTGCGGGAAGGCCTGCATGACGATCCAGACGAAAACCCACCCACCAGCAAGGTTTGCCACCAGGGTGCCTGCCCATAGCTTTCCCAGTTGCGCGATGCTTCCCTCTTTGGCGACGACGGCGGCGACGGGCATGAGGAAGTTCTCGGTGAACAGCTCGCTGTGGGCAAGGAGGAGTGCGACCAGGCCGACGCTGAACGCGAGGCCTGCGAGCAGGTGGTTGCCTGTCTCATGCATGACGGCGAGGTAGGCCATGATGCCTAGGCCGATCTCGAATCCTCCGAAGACGCCGGTCACAAGGATGTTCCTCGTGGTGCGGTGAAGTCTCTCGGCTCCTTCTTCGATCGTTTTGTCGAAAGACTCCTTGAGTTCGTCCTCGACTGGGGCGTTCGATGCGCCCAGTTCCCGTCTGCGGTCCTCGCTCATGTCACCTTCCTGTGGCTGGGTAGAATCCGAGTGGTGAGGTTCCGGTCACCCCGTCACCAATTCTCGGGTCACCTCAGTGAAGCAGTGACCCGCGTGGTCTGCTCGCGACGGCCCGTACTTGATCTTTTCGAGACCCTCTGACGCTGGTCACGCAGAAACCGGCAACCGCAAGGAGACATAGTCAGACCGGTGAAGCTTGCCAGGTCTGGATCCCGTGCAGGTCCTCGCGGAAGGCGAGCAGGTCGGTCATGCCGTTCGCATGAGAGCCATGCTCCAAGTCTTCGGTGGCAACTTCACCAGCAGGCTGACGACACGTACCGGAATGGTCACGGTTTGCAGCGGAGGCGCTCAACACGTCCCGCTCACCTCATCCCGTCAGTAACGTCTGCACTGGGGGTGAAGCAGTGCAGGGTTCTTGCCAGGCGATCCCTTGTTGTCAGACCATCACACTGCATCAGGAGCATGATCCCATGGCAAAGCTGCCCTCCGTCATAGCCCTCGCGGCCATCGCCGCACTCCTCGCAGGCTGTGCAATCACGTCCTCGGACGAGCCCGAGGTGGCATCCGTTTCGGCTGCTCCTACCGCTTCGGCGTCTGCAGAAGCCCCCCCTTCCGCGACGCAGTCCCCGGTCGCGACCACCACTCCCTCAGGCACGCCGGTGCCGACGCAGGAGGAAACCGCGCCGGTAGAAACACCCGCGGTCATCGACGCGCCCGTCGAAGCGCCGGCCCCCGAAGCCACGGTCGAGGCGCCGGTCGAGGCGCCCGTCGTCATCGCAACTGCTGTGACCTGGGACAGTGCGCCTCGGATCACTGTCGCCCACGGGTCCTCGTTCACCGTCACCAGCACGGGTTACCAGCCCGGGCAGAACGTCCTCATGTTCATGGGCATCTACCAGACCGACTCGACGGAGGTGGACGAGCAGTCCTCCATCGCCGATGCCACGGGCAGTGTCAGCTTCACGATCGCGGTCACTCCGGACATCGCGCCGAAGACCTACGGGGTCGTCACTCTGGTTCTGGACGGGCAGACGTCCGGCACCGACATGGAAGCGTCCAAGCGGTTCGCCCTCGTCGACGTCGCCGCCGGCTAGGAGGCGGGGTCCCGTTGGCCTCCTAGCCTGGTGTTCACGCGCGTCCGGCCTCCGGGTGGTGCCGTCGGCGAGATCACGATCAACGCTGCCTTCATCGCACTACCGCTTTTAACGCTCTCCACCCCGACCTACCGCCAGGGGTCAGGGGTTCGAACCCCCTCAGCTCCACCACGAACCGCCGGATGACGGGGCAAAAGCCCTGATCGGGCGGTTTCTGTTGCCTCGAACCGGCCCATACGTCGGCAGCACCTTCAGCCCGTATGTCTCACCTCTCACTGGCTTCCCGTCACCAGAGGCTTCCGTTCTGCACGCGTTCGGCCTAGGGTAGTTATTGTCAGACTGACAACAAACGAGGGGCGCGACATGAGCGCGGTACTGGACTGGATGAACTCACCGGCAGCACAGCTGCTCGGAGCGCCCGTCAGCTGGATCGAGGTCATCGGTTTCGTTACTGGCGCGGCGTGCGTCTACGGCGTCGCCCGGCAGCGGGCCTGGAACTGGCCGGTCGGCATCGTCAACAACATCGCCTTCATGATCCTGTTCCTGGGCGCCGGCCTCTACGGGGAGACGGTCCTGCAGGCCGTGTTCGCTACCGTCGCCGTTTACGGCTGGTACAACTGGGTCCGCGGAGCCAGGGACACCCAGGCGACCGGCGACCTGCCCATCCGTGACGCCAGCCGCAACGAGGTCATCGCCGGCATCGGCGCGGTCGTCCTCGCCACCGTCGGGATCGCGATGATCCTCACCCACGGCACCGACTCCCAGGTTCCCTGGCCTGACGCCTTCGTCCTCGCCGCCTCCCTGCTGGCCACCTACGGGCAGGCCAAGAAGATCTTCCAGCACTGGTACGTCTGGATCACCATCGACCTGGTCAGCGTCCCGCTCTACTTCTCCCGCGGCCTGAATCTCACCGCCATCCTCTACATCGGCTTCACCGCCCTGTGCGTCTACGGACTCATCGACTGGAAGCGCACCCGCACCAACCAGCCAACCGCCATCGAGACCGAGAAGGTGTCGGCATGACCATCGACCAGGGCCTGATCATCGGGAAGTTCTACCCGCCCCACGCCGGGCACCGGCACCTCATCGCCAGCACCGCAGCCCAGGCGACCAAACTCGCCGTCGTCGTCCTCGGCAACCGCTTCGAGAACATCACGGTGACGGACCGGGTGAAGTGGCTGGCCGCCGAGTTCGACGAGACGAACGTGACCGTCATCGGCATGCCGAACGACTGCCCCGAGGACTACGCCTCCCCGGAGATCTGGAAGGCCCACAACGAGTCCCTGCGCATCGCGCTCAAGATGAAGGGAATCACCACCATCGACGCCGTCTTCAGCTCCGAGGAGTACGGCACGAAGCTGACCGAGCACTTCGGCGCCGAGCACGTCATGGTCGACGCCGCCCGCACCGCGTACCCCGTCAGTGGGACACTCTGCCGGGACGACCTCACTGCGGCCTGGCGGAACATCATCAAGCCCGCGCGTCAGGACATGGCCGTTCGCGTGATCCTCGTCGGCGCCGAATCCACCGGAACCAGCACCCTCACGAAGGCCCTCACCGAGCACTACCGCGGCCGCTACCCCGAGCTCGTCGACGTCCCGGAGTTCGGGCGCCAGTACACCTACGACAAGCTCGACGCCGCCCAGGCTCAGAACCCCGACTCCGTCATCTCCGACCTCGTCTGGACCTCCGAGGACTTCACCGTCATCGGGGAGCGGCAGAACGAGATGGAGAACGAGGCGGCAGCGCGCTGCCCGCTGGTCATCGCAGACACCGACAGCCTGGCGACGACCCTGTGGGAGCGGTTCTACATCGGAGAGGGCAGTCACGGCTCCTACCGCGCCCTGGACCAGCTGCCGCGCCGCGACATCTACCTCATCACCGACCACGAGGGCGTCGCCTTCGAGGACGACGGCTGGCGTGAAGGCGAGCACCGCCGGTCCGAGATGACCGAATGGTTCAAGGAGGAGCTCACCGCCGCCGGCCACTCCTGGATCCTCATCACCGGTGACCACGAGCGGCGCATGAGAACCGCGACTGAGATCATTGACCTGATCATCGTCCAGCGCAACCGCTTCACGTCCCCGCCGTGGGCCACCCGCACCGTCCTGACAGGAGCCTGATGACCACCGAAGAAGAGCAGTTCCTCAAGGACTACGAGCCCAAGGAGTACCCCTCCGTTGCGCTGACCGTGGACCTGGTCGTCTTCGCCGTCACTGGAAGCACCCTGCACGCGGCGTTCGTCCGTCGCGGTGGCCATCCCTTCAAGCGAGCCCTTGCCCTCCCCGGCGGTTTCGTGGAGCCCGACGAGGACGCACTCCAGGCAGCGTGGCGGGAGCTTGAGGAGGAGACGGGACTGGATCTTGGCGCCCACCGGGCCCACGTCGAGCAGCTCGCCACCTACAGCTCCCCGAAGCGGGACCCGCGCATGCGCATCGTGTCCGTCGCCCACCTGGCGCTGCTCGCGACCGACGGCCGGACCCTGCCCGAACTCAACCCCGGCAGCGACGCCGCTGCCGCCCAGTGGCATCCCGTCCACGACGTACTCGTCGACGAAGAGCTCGCCTTCGACCACCGCGACATCCTCACCGCCGCGCTCGAGCGCCTGGCCGGAAAGATCGAGTACACGCTCACCGCCGCCAGGCTCGTACCTGAGGAGTTCGCGCTCTACCAGCTGCGCCACGTCTACGAGGCGGTCTGGAACACTGCCAAGCTCGACGCCGGGAACTTCACCCGGAAGATGAGTGGAGCCCTCGTCGACACAGGGAAGAAGGTCACCCGCTCGAAGGGCGCGCCGGCCTCCGTGTTCACCGTGAAGAGCGAGTACCTCAGCCCGCCCATGACGCGCCCCTCGGCGGTGACGGACCGATGAAGGATGAGGTCGCAGGCAGTCCGGAGTCGGTGCGAGATCGTCAACCCAGCGCATTTCGGGCCAAGGCCTACTACCGGCGCTCCCGCTGGCGGCACCGCCGGGAGCGCGCCTTCGGCTACGACGTCCTCTGGGATGACGGCACCATTGACCAGGACATCGACCTGGTGAAAGTCATGTACCGGCGCGCACCGGCCGACTTCCAGGTCACCGAGACCGGCATGATGAAGCACACGCCCGACGTAGGCACCGGACCGTGGATCGCTTACGGCTACGGCGTACCGGTCGACGGGCCTGACTGGATCCAGTTCATGGCGGAGGAGCGCGAGAAGCATGCCCGGGCGAAGGAGCCGGTCGCCGTCAGGGCCACCAGCGTCACCGACCAGCACCGGACCCTCATCCTGCGAAGGACCGTGCCCCGGTCGTACATCGCCTTCGATGTCCGGTACGCGGACGGGACGGTCCGGCATGACGTCAACCTCAGAGCGGAGCTCAAGGGAGCCCGCTACCCTGCGGACTTCCAGGCCACCGAGCGGGGCGCACGGGCGGCAGTGGGCCAGTGGGTGGATTACCCCTACGGGCGGCCGCTCGGCGACCAGTAGCGGGGAGACAGGTCGGACCTCGGTCCCATGACGAGCGAGGTCAAGGGCTCGGGCATGCTCTCCAGCACGAACCGCCGGACCACAGTGTGAAAGCCCTGGCCCGGCGGTTCTTGTTGCTCGAAACAAGCCCATGCCACCCTGGCGGACTACGGTCTGGCGAGGGATTCGCCGTCCGTTAGATCCGGCGCTTGTAGTGGTCGAGGGTGAGCCTCAGCTGATCAGCCCAGAACTCGTAGCGCCGATCCTGTGAGGCGTCCGGCTCCAGGTGTCCCAGGTACTCGGCGAGGGTGTAGAAGCCGCTGCCGGGCCCGCGCTCCACGTCCGAGAGTGTTGCCACGGAGGAGAGCATGAAGCGGCTATGCAGCAGGTCGTCCTTCACCACGTCCGCCAGCAATTTCCCGAAGGCGTTCCGCTCAGCATCGCGCGTGAAGTCGAAGGGCTCCGTATCAGCATCTTCGGCCACCTGACGGTTGAGCTCCGAGTAGGTGACAAGCTCCTGCCGGCGGGCGGTGTGAACCATGATGCTTCTGGCAGCCTCCATCATGCTTGCCCAGTCCCCGTCGCTACGGTCGTGCTGCATGGTGCCCTTCCTGTTGCCCCCGGAAAGCCTAGCCGCTTCACGTCGCCGGAGGCCTCTGGACGCATCGCACCCGGACTCCCAGTAGGCACCTCATCCACGGGTCGTGCATCACTTCGGCTCCGTGACGGGCCGCCCAGGCAGATGCCGACACGAGCCGGGATGCCTACCGCGCAGCGGAGCTGCTGCACTTCCGCCGGGCAGGTTTGGACGAGGACCTTGCAGTTGCCCTGCTTCGCTTCGACGAGCTCCCCGAATCGAGGCCGATCTACCCGGGGATCGTTCGACCCATGACGGAGCGGCGGCGGAGTCCGGCATCACCACGCTGCTGCTCCCACCACTGGCGGCTTTCGGTCCCCGCGGACTATTCCTGGTGAGCTCACTGGTTTGTGACTGACCGGACCGAGCTCACCGCCCTGATGGCTGACGTGGAGGGTGTCCTGATTGGAAATCCGAATCAACACGGTGGCTTCCGGATGAGCGACGATGAAGACGTTCTGCATAGCTGGACACTATCGCCCGCTCATCAGGTGGAGGGCCCCTCTCCGCGCTCAGTCATTGACACGTCCATCACAGGCACCGATGCTTCGATTCGGCTGCGGACGGGGGTCGAGCGCCCGCTGCAATCCATGCATCAAGATCGCGTGGACGCCGGAACGACAGCACCGGAGGCATCGACGGGTCAGCGATGACCTGGTCGATCGCGTCTTTCTTTCGGCTGAAGGTTCTGAAATGCCATCGGATGATCGAGTCCTTGGCCAGAGCACGGTGGAGTGTCTCCGTGTTGCCGTTGCACACTGGTTCCTTCGTCACGACCCGTCGGATCGTTCGCCGGACCAGGCGGCCGAGAGACAGCCACCGTGGATAGTCGAGGAACACGATGAGCTCAGCCCGCGTCACGACGAGGTGCCGCCAGCTGGAGTAGGCGCTGTCGAGCACCCAGCGGTCCTGCGCGGCAATATCGGCGGCAATCCGGTACTGATCCTCGACAGGACGGCCCGTCCATGCTGGGAGCCATCCGAGGTCATCATCGGCAGAGAACTCCGGTACACCGGTCGCCACTGCATATGCGTGCGCAGCCGAGGTTTTACCGCTGCCGGTCACCCCGTGGAAGAGAACACGCTGAGCTGGTCCAGCTGTCATGGGTCTCACCGTACCGTTCATGCAATGTCTGACCCCCGCGACGAGCAGTGGCATCACAATCTCCTTGCGATGGACGGGTGGCCGAGCATGCCCGGCCGAGGCGTTGCCCTGCACGCAGGATCCGCTCCAGGGCATTACGCCTGATCGGGTACCTCAAGGAAAGGTTCGACCTTGTCTGCCAGCTCTGAAACCGGCCTGCGACCATCGAGTTCGAGGGTCGCGCTGCTGCGAAGCAGCGGTTCGACGTCGAGGACATGTTGTCGGATCAGGGATTGATCTGTCTTCGACTTGCCGTAGGGGTTGTTCGTGCGAGCCGCGACGCGTTCGATGAGGACTTCCACCGGTGCACTGAGGAGCACGACAGCTGCGAAATGGTGGTAGAACCGTCCCTGGTTCTCGGCAGTCCCCGAGACGATCAAGGGTTGATGAGATGCGAGAAGCGCGGACATGCGCGCCTCATCCCAGGTGCCGTCGAGGAGCACCCAGTCGTCGTAGTCGGTGTCGACCCCTCGGTAGCCCCGCCGGGCTAGCTCGTGCAGGAGGGTCGATTTTCCTGCCCCTGACATGCCGGTGATCAGGACGTGAGACATGGGAGCCAGCGTAGCGGCCCATCGGTGCTGGCGGAGGGCGGCAGGACGACAGCGGTCCGATGGTCACGCTCGTGACTGGATGAATCATGGGGAACCGAGGCAAAGCGCTCTCACGCACGAGCGTCATCGTGGCCGCAGTCCTGTCGCTGGCAGCGTGCACTGGTGACACCGGGGAGACGGAACGGGACAAGACCCCGGTTGCCGTCAGCGATTCCCCACCCACAGCCACCTGGAGGCACTGGCGAAGCCGCCACTCTTCGAGCCCGTGTACACGCCCGCTGACTGCGCCCCGGACAGTGCTATCACTCCACCACCGAGCCTGCCGACCAGGACATGACCGACGAGGCTCTGCGCCTCACCCAACAGGCGGTCAGCTCTTGAGCGGATCCCTTGGTGGTCCCAGGGCAGGGGTTTACCTTCGAGCCGTGATCAACCAGCCCCGACCGGGAGCGTAGGGCAGATCCCTGACCTCGACGTCGATGAAACCGGCCGCCGACAAGGAGCGTTCGAATGCCTCCTGGGAGCGGAAGCGAAGCGTCGATGTCGAGTCGATGCGCTGACCGTCAGCGAGGAAGATGGTCGGGGATTCGAACGTGACGAACTCGCCATCGACTCGTGTGACGTCCACCCAGTCCTCTACCGGCCCCTCACCCTCGATATCGACAACCTGATGGGTACGTTCCTTGGTCCAGCGCTCCCAGCCCCGATCAGCAGGCACACGGCTCTCGAACGCCAGGTAGCCGCCAGGGCGAAGGCAGGCGCGGATTGCGCTCAGGTTCGCGGACCATGCCTCGTCGTCGAGGAACACCTGAGCGACGTTGGCCGTCATCGTGGCAAGGTCATACTGCTCGAGGTGTGCGGGTTCTGCCGCTACGTCCACCATGGTTCCCACAACCCATGTCGCGCGGTCTGCGCCGACCTTCATCCGGGCAATATCGACGGAAGCCCCGGCAGGGTCCACGCCGAGCACACGGAGACCGCGCTCTGCCAAGCGGGAGCAGAAAGTCCCCGTGCCGCACCCGACGTCCACGATGGCCGCCGCCCCGAACTCATCGACAAGGTCCATATAGGTGTCCAAGTCACTACGGTCAGGGTCAAGGGGGTCATACACGCGGGCGACCCGCGGGTGATCAAAGATGGCGTCAGGCATCACACAGACGGTACTCCACACCCCGAGGACAACGACTACTACTCGGCCACCCCGATGGTGGCAGCCAACGGGACTACCTGTTGTCGTCCAAATCGGCGGGAGGGCAATGCGGCCCGTAGTCCGCGGGTGTCCGCGCCGTAGGGTGGGCACATGAATGCTGGTGCTGAGGTGTTGTTGACCGGGCCTCGCGGACGACGCTTGTGCCTGGAGCTAGCAATGGAGGTCGACCCGTCGATCAGGGTGGCGGCGTTCTGGTTGAGCTATGACCTGGATCCGGGTAAGGGCACATCCCGAGTGCTGCTGACAGCATCGTCGGACGGGGAAACGGATGAGCCTCTGCGGACTTCCATGACGGACCTCCTCACAGCGCTGGCCTCGCTCGACATGACGCCAGTCGACGGTGAGGCGATCGAGAGGGCTTTGTCGCTGGCGGTCGACACGTCCAGGCCGTGGCAGGAACCAGACGGAGAGGACCTCCTCGGAGCGCTCCCGGACGTGGAAGCCGCCCTCGCACCGATGGCTCAGCATGTCCTGTCGGCGTCATCGACTCAGTGGTGGCCGGAGGGCCGGCAGGTGGAACAGTGGGCGATCGACTGGCGGCCGGCAGACGATTCAGCGCCTATCTTCAGGGAACCCTTGCAGGCGTTATCAGCGTGGGCCCGTGACACGCGCATGGAGGAGGCCCGCGCTGAGACGGAACGCCCCAGGGATCCGCGAGCCAACTGGTCTGGATCCTGGTGGTCCTTCCCGCAGGGCACTCTGCAGACTGCGGGCCGGGTACCGCTGGCTTTGAATCTCATCGAGGACGCCTTCAACTGGGAGCAGGCCACAGTCATCCCGGTGCGCGGCGCAGGCCGCACCTACGAACTGCGCACAGGAGAAGATTGGGTGGACCTGTGCCGGAAATACCCTCTGCCGGTCACGGCATCTCGGCGTCATGATTGGTTCCGTTGCACAGGGCACGACGGAGCATGGGTGATCCCCGACTGGGAGAAGGTCGCACAGCACTGGGACGCAGTACACCTGACAGCCCTCGGATACCTCACGAGCGCCAACCGGGCCCTGCCCGTCGACCCTGGCACGGCCACGGTCATCGCCGGCTGGAATCCCGACACGACGATGTGGCTGACCGATGCTGCACGCGAGTGGGAGGGCCCACGGCATCACTGGCACCGTCCACCCCACCAGGAGGCCTGGACGAAACTGCCTGGTCCGACCAGTCTCCCGTGACTCTTGCCCGCTGAGGGATCCGCTACCGGAGGCTTCGTCCAGCCTCATTGAGCGCGGACCAGGAAGCGTTCTCCACTGCGACACCTGGCAGGACGAACTGTCCTCGAGTCGCGCAAAGGGCGGTTTCGCCGTCGGGCTCGTCCGGTACGCCCTACACAGCCGAGGTCCGTGAAATAGATACTGAACTGCTTTGATCCCGAGGGCCACTGCTCACTCACGATCCGCTCCATCAATCGCACGATCACCTGCGGAGATGGGTCGAGGGGCTCACCTGGCGGAGACGATGCGCTCATGCATGAGCCCTATGCCGCGGCCCTCAGCAGGACCGGACGGGTTTGCCGGTCGCATCCGGGCTTGAGCGGTTGGACGCGATCAAGGATCGGCTCGAGGACCCTTCAGAGCTGAGCAGGGTCCTCCTTGCCGTCGAAACGGGACAGGGCCACCGCGTCCTGCACTACTACGCCCACCCCTCGAACAACAGCAGCCCATCAGCGCTGCAGACCCATGTTCGGGACAATCCCCGAGCCACTCTCGAACGCGAACCGGATCCGTTCTGGCACGCACCCTTGCCAACAGCTCATCTCTGCGGGAGCTGGTATGAGGGTCGACTTCTACGTTGGTGCCGGACTACTGGCAGCCCCCACAGCTCTCAGCCTCGTTCTGAATAGGTGGGATGTACTGATCTGCGTCGCGACCGGTCTTGCATGGGCCATCGCCGGAGATTGGTCTGGTTGGCGTGGTAAGGGGACATGAGTCGCGGAAGGTGCGGCACATGCTGGCCAGGGAACTTTGATGATCGTTAGTCTCGGCCCATGACCGGATTCCCTCAGATACTTCACACGGTTCTCGACACTACGGATGTGCGAGGACTGGCGGAGTTCTACCGTCGACTGCTCGGACTCCAGTACCGGTCAGGAGATGAGCCCGCGGGTGAGGGCACGCCCGACGATGTCGCTTGGCTCGTTCTCACTGACGGACAAGGCAACCGCAGGCTTGCTTTCCAGCAGGTCCATCACCTGAAACGGACCACATGGCCCTTGCCTGATGTGCCGATGCAGATGCACCTCGATCTGACCGTTCCCGATCGGGAAGCTCTCGAGCATCACCATTCCAGGGCGCTGGCATTAGGGGCAGAGCTCCGCTTCGATCGGACGGACGACCCGAACGAGCCGTTGTACGTCTACGCCGATCCGGCCGGTCATCCGTTCTGCGTCTTCGTAGCCTGACATCCGCTGGTCCGTCGAAGGATGGCTGCACGAGTGGTGCCTCGTAGCCTCGCGCCAAGAGACATGGCAGTGCCATCGTTCTGCCCGGGCCATCGCGGGAACTTGCGGGAGATTCGGGGCAGCCCTGATCCATTGACAGAGGTCAGGGGCCAGGGGTCCGAATCCCTTGGCTCAACCCGCTCATGATCGGGCTGCCCGGCGAGATGGTTTTCGATACGCCTCGACGGCCGAGTGCACAGGGATTCTTCACGCGGCCCTACACTTCGGGCCTCGCTGGTGCGACGATGACCAGACACTCTTCGAGATGGGGGACATCGATGAAGCCACTACATCCGCTCGGCGTCGCGCTGAGTATCGGGGCCGTCCTGATCGGCGCATGCTCCGCCTGCACCGCGGCCGCGGGAGCGCCGGCCGAACCGCCTGAGTTCGCGTCGTTGCAGCAGGCGGTCGACGCGGTCGATGAGCAGGTCGGCTGCCTCGACGAGGTGGAAGGGCCGACGTCAGTCCACGACGCGGTCGGCCTGGTCACGACGGAGTCGATCAAGTGCACGGAGACCGTCGAAGTCTTCTACTTCGACCGCGCGGAGGAGCTCGATCACGTCGTCACCACCCTGTCCGCCGCGGCGGAGGCCGACGGGTCCATCCGGTTCGTGGAGGGCGGGAACTGGTTCGTCGTCGACTTCACCGAGGTCGCTGCCGGCGCGTCGCCCGATGGCACCCGTGATTTCGCTGGACTTGCCGAGGCGCTCGGCGCCGACTTCAGGGAAGTCCAGTAGCGACGCCTCCCGGGGTGACCGACCGCGCCGGAGATGTCCTCGAGGGAGATGTCCTCGAGGGAGACGCCTAGCCGCGGACCGCCGCGAGGGCATCCTTCACCGCGCGGACGGCGAGTGCCGCGTCGTCGTCGTCCGTGCTCCAGTTGCTCACCGAGATCCGGAGGATGTCCCGGTCCTGCCAGCGCGAACCCGACATCCACACCCGACCGTCGGCGATGATCCGTGCGGTCACGGCCCGCGTGGTGGCATCATCGCCGAACGCCAGCGACACCTGTGTGTAGGAGACGTCGTTGAGCACCTCGACGCCCTCCAGGTCGGCCAACTGTTCCGCAAGCCGACGGGCGTGGAGCACCAGGCGCCGGACCTGGTCGGCGACGCCGTCCCGACCGAGCGACTTGAGCGCCGCCCACACCGGCACCCCGCGGGCGCGCCGTGACAACTCCGGGACGGTCTCGAAGGGGTCGGCAGGGCCGGTCGCGTCGTGAATCAGGTAGTCGGTGTGGAAACCCATGGCAGCACGCAGCGCGACGGTGTCGCGGACCATCGTGATCCCGCAGTCGTACGGCACGTTCAGCGTCTTGTGGGCATCGGTACCCCACGAGTCCGCGCCCTCAAGCCCCGCAGTCAGGGCGGCCAGTTCCGGTAGGGCGGCGGCCCACAGTCCGAAGGCGCCGTCCACATGGACCTACGCTCCGTGCGCCTTGGCCACCGTGATCGCCTCCCTGAAGGGATCGAAGGCGCCGGAGTGCAGGTTCCCGGCCTGCAGGCAGACCAGCAGCGGAGTGCGGCCTGACGGGCCGGATCCGCTGTGTCCGGCACCGGTCAGGGCGAGATCCAGGGCGCAGTCCAGTTCGGTTGGGTCGATGCGGCCCTGCCGGTCGACGGGCACCACCGTGGGTCGGCCCAGTCCCAGATGTCGCAGGCCCAGATCGATCGTGTCGTGCCGCTCCGCGCCCACGAAACAGCGGATGCGGGGCCCTCCGGCAAGGCCGTCGGCGTCGAGATCCCAGCCGGCGTCGGTCATCAGGCGCCACCGGGCGGCGGACAGGCCCGTGAAGTTGGCCATCGTCGCACCGGTGGTGAAACCGACATCGGCGCCCCGCGGGAGGCCCAGGAGATCGAGCAGCCACTCACCGGCGGCCTCCTCGATGGCCGCTGTGGCAGGGCTCGCGAAGCGGAGCGCCGAGTTCTGGTCCCACGCGCTGACCAGCCAGTCCGCAGCCAGCGCCGCGGGCAACGCCCCACCGATGACCCAGCCGAAGAACCGTCCGGAGGGCATGGCCATCAGCCCGGGATCCGCCTTCGTGGCGAGGTGGTCCACCACGTCGGCGGCCGGGGTCCCGTTACGCGGCAGCGGGCCGCCGAACTCCGCCGCGAGCTCCGCGGCAGTCAGGCTGGGGCCGACACGCCGGTCATCCTGGCTTTCCAGCCACTGCCGCGTGTGCCGGTGTGCTGCGGCCAAAGCGTCGCTGTACCGCTCCTCCGGTGCTGACATAGCAGCATGCTACGCCCGCGCACGGAGTTCAGCGCCCGGAGCGCGGGCGTGAGTACCGGCGGGTCAGGTCGGTCAGGGCGAGGGTGGCGATGATGATCGACACCGCGACGGCGGCGAGCATCACATAGAGCCCGGTCAGCATGGTCATGGGCGAACTTGCGTCGCGCAGGAAGCCGATCCCGCCGACCGCGCCGACGATCCAGAACAGGGCGACGCCGGCCAATGCGACGATCGACGGCAGAGCCCCCCGGTTGTTCTTCAACCACTGCGTCGGTCGTGCCGATTCGATCCCCATGAGCGCCATGCTCCAAGTGTCGGGTTCGGGAAGTAGGAAGGGCGCTGACGACACGTATCGGTTGGGTCACAGTTCCGGCTGCGTCCTCACCGGGGTGATCGGATTGCGCACCGGCACCGCCAGTACGAGCCGGACCAGCTCAGGCGCGCTCGGCCTCGGCTCGTATCCCCTCGCGTGCGGCGGCGTGCCCGGACGACTGGTCGCGCACCTCCTGGCGGCGATCGAGTTCCTCCCGGAGTTCGTGGTGCCGGCCCTCCGTCTCCGGATCCACCTCACCGTCACGGATGTACTGGAGGTCCCGCGAGCGGTGATTCCTGCTGTTCAGGATGTCCAAGTCGTCCCGGTCCACACTCGTCAGGTCGTCCGGAAACTCCTTGTCCGGATCCAACCTGCTGCTCTCGCTCATATCGCCTCGTTCCCGTCGTAGGTTCCCCAACCTCTCCGATTCTAGGGCCGGAGCCGAAGCCGACACGCATGCCCTGCCCGTCGGGTGCTCCTCCCGCAGACCGGCGTCCTGGGCCTCGGGCGGGGCACGATCGCCGCTCGGACTCCCGTGTGCCGAGCGCCGGGATCAGCAGAACGTGACAGGAGGACCGGCTCCCGCACGGCGGGACCGCGGCTGTTAGTCTGGCGCCACCCGATCGAGGAGTGCAGTGCCAGCTGATATCGACCCGCACGACCTGACCCCCGGGCAGATCGAGCTGATCAACGAGGGCCGCAAGCTCGAGGGCGTTCATCTGACGATCTTCGGCTATTTCGGTGGCCCGGAGCTGCAGGGCGCCTGTATCGGTCGCATGCAGCTCGACGAGGACGGCCAGCTCCCGGCATCCAACTACGACTCGCTCGAGGACCGGCTGAGGGACCTCGTGCTCGCTCAACTACTCCGTGGGGCGCTGCGGCAGTCCATCCCCATCGTGCTCGCGGGGATCTTCGACGACGTCTTCGCCGTACGAACCCTGGAGGCCGCGGGTGGTGATACGCAGGAGTACATCACCTCCGCCGGAGCACGGGTGGTGGACCTGCTGCCGCCGGCGTACCGGCACCACTACACGTCCGGTTTCCTCCAGCGCTTCGCCGTGGCGGCGGCCGAGGTGGCCTCGGACTTCGAACTCGGCTGGGAGGACCCGCGCACCTTCGCCCATGCGCTCGCCGCCTACTGCTTCGCCAAGAAGGGCATCAGGAACGCCGATACGGAGTACGGGGCCAATCTCGGAGCGATGAACCTGGACCGCATGATGGCGGGCCTGCTCGAGGAACCGACCGTACTCGAGGAGGCGTATCGTGCGGTCTCCGACAACGATGCCGCACCCGCCTGGTTCGTACCCTACGACCCGGCATCCCGGGTGAACCCCTACCTCTATCCGGAAGGTATGCCCAGCACCGAGCAGGTCGACCTGCTCGAGCACCAACTCACCCACGAGATCCCGGAGAAGTACGTGGGACCCGCACGCCGGCGAGCCCTCCAGGAGGGAACCCTGCTCGACATCAGCCCGTTCGCTTCACGCCGGTACTTCCTCTGCCCCGTGGCCGTCGAGCATACAGTCGTCGCCGCCCTCGGCCTCGCCGGCATGCCTCCGGACTCCGAATGGGAGGACCTGCTGCTGCAGACCGCATGGTACGGCGCCGCCGAACACCCCACGTGGAAGAGCTTCGATTACGTGGCCACCGGCTTCGAGGGTCAGCACCTGTACGTGGCGCTCGTCGCCGGTACCGACGAGATGGAGTCACCGGTGCTGACGATCCAGTACATCGGCGAGGTCATCGAGGAACCGGACGCGGGGGATTGACACCGAAGCAGCCCGGTGCCACCCCCTCGAGCGCTGACCCGGTCGTTCCCGGTGTCAGCCCTCGCACTCGGTGCAGTACTTGTCGCCGTTCTTCTCGCGGGCGAGCTGGGTGCGATGGTGGACGAGGAAGCACGACATGCAGGTGAACTCGTCCTCCTGCACGGGGACGACCAGTACCTGGAGTTCCTCGTCGAGGATCGCGCCCGGCAGGTCGAAACCTTCGGCGGTATCGACGTCCTCGGTGTCGATCACGGCCGTCTGCGTCGTGGCGCTGCGCTGGGCCTGGATCGCATCGAGCGACTCGTTGGCGGGCTGGTCCTCTTCGCGGACGCGCGGTGCGTCGTAATCGGTTGCCATGGCGGTGTCTCATCCTTTTGTTGTGGGGGAGTCGCAACAGGTTACATGCGCAAACAGGGAGCCCGTGACGCCGCATCGGCTGCCGCGGATCGGGCGACCGGGTGTAACCTGCCCTCCTGCCGCATTGCTCGCGCAGCACGGCAGGCCTCACCTCCCTGTAGGCGGCCGCCGTCGTCCTCGGCCGCGGGCTTGAGGAATCAGGATTCCTTCTTCGTCGGCGCCTCGTCGAGCAGTTCGCAGACGTCGGTGATGTCGCGGGCGGTGTTCTTGGTGACCTCGACGGACGTGGGCTCCAGGACGGCCGGATCCGCCGGGAACTCGAGGTCGACCGCCACTCGGCCCGCCTCGAAGTAGAGCAAGCCGGGGAACCCCTCCTCGGCGAAGACCTCGGCCTCCACGGCGCTCCACGGCCAGACGAGGGACGGCCCCCTGAGCGAGACGGAGACCATCGTCCGGTCCGCAGAGATGCGCTCCGTGTACGGCCCGGACACGTCGAGCTCGTCGAGGAACGCGTCGTCGGACTCGCGGGTGAGGTCGACCGTGGAGCCGCCGCGGTACTTGATGACGGTCCTGCCGTCATCTCGCACCCTCACCTTCCACTCGACCTCCTGGACATCGCCGGGAGTCAGCGTCACGGTCGTGCCACAGGCGTCGATGGCGATCGGGTTGTAGAAGTCCGACGGAACCGGCACGTAGTCTCCATCCGTGTCCTGCGGCTGCCCGCCGGGTGGTTCGTCCGTGGTCTCCGCTCCGGCAGGTGCGACGCCGGCGGCGAAGGTCAGTGCGAGCAGCAGGGGGAGATAGCGGAATTTGCTGGGGTCTTTCACGGTGGCTCCTCGGCCATGCGGGATCGCGCGCGCCCGGTATCCCGCCTGATGAATGGGATTCAGTGCCTACGAGGCGACGAGACCGGTGGTGGTGCCGCAAGAGGCGTCGGTGGGCGACGCCACGGGCAGCGTAATCCCGCTTTGCACCTCAGTCAACGGGCTCTCGGTGCCTTCGTCCCGACCGCCCTTCCAGGACGAGCGCCGCGGCGCACGGCGGCGCTTCAGGCGCGTTCCCGCCTGCCCCGATGGAGCGTATCGACCCTGTGCCCGGAGACCCTTCCCGCCGTCAGCTGCAGGTCGTCGAGCGATCCGTGTGATTCCTTCTGCCCGGGGAGGCCGATGACCCTCACGAGCCCGGCGAGGCATCCGACGATCACGACCGACAGGAGCGCGAGCAGTGGGACGTTCGGACCCGGTCGGGAGTCGCTCCGCTCGATGGCGACGGATTCCGCGCTCGCCGTGGCCGATGCCGAAGGACTGGCCGTGGGCGTCGGCGACGGTGACGGCGTGGCGCGGGGCGATGGTTCGGCAGGGCTCGTGGTCGCCGGAGCCGCCTCCGTGACCTCCTCGACAGGGACCTCGAGCGGCACTTCGGGGGCGACGTCGGGAACGACACCGGGAGCGACCGGCGCGAGGATCGAGGGCCCGACCTGCTCGACGGGCGCGACGGGCGCGACGGGCACAACGGGCGCGACGGGAGGCGGAGGGGGAGCCGGGGTGTCGGTCGGAGGCGCGGGGTCGGTCGCCGGCGGAGGAGTGGGCGCGACTGGGGTGGGCGCGACTGGGGTGGGCGCGACTGGGGTGGGTGTGACTGGGGTGGGCGCCGGCGTCGTGGGACGGCCGGGCGGTGTCGGGGGCTCGTCCCCGGGCGGCGGCGGTGGAGGGACAGGATCCTGGGGAGCTCGCGGCACGGAGGCAAGGGGAGGGGTCGGTGCCTGAGGGCCCGGACTCGGGACGACAGGAGCCGGCGACGTGGTGGGCGGCGTAGGTGGATCATCGGCGAAGGCCGCCGGCACACCGAAGGTCAGGCCGGCCGAGATGACGACGGCAGCGCAGAACGTCCGCTTCAGCGCATTGCTCATGATTCCCCCAGTCCGCGAGCCCAGCGCCCACGTCGGACAGCTTATCCTTCAGAAGCAGCGTCGCTCTGCGCGCCGGGGGAGAAAGTCCTGCCGGTCCCGGTCGTCGAACTCTGCATGGGCCGCAGGGGTCGAGGCTCGGTCAGGGTGATCCGGTCGGAGCTGTAATCAGGGTCTGGAGGCCGGTGACCCGCAGCAGGTCCAGCCTCGCCTCGTCCTCGGAACCGGGAACCACCGTGTAGACGACGACGCGCAGGTCGCTTCCCGGCACGGTGAGGACGTCGCAGTCGACGCTGATCGGGCCGACGGGGGTACCCGTGACGGTCTTGCGGCTCGAGCGGTGCTCGGCGACCCGCGCTTCCGCCCAGCGCCGCTCGAACTCCGCCGAAGCGGCCCGGAGCCCCGCGACGAGCCGCCCCAGCTCGGTGTCGTTCGGGTAGCGCCCTACCGCGGTGCGCAGGTCGGCAGCGAGGTCGCTCGAGAAGTCGTCGGCGTGCCGGTCGTCGAACTCCGTACCCTCGTGGCCGGAGGTGAAATGACGCCACACGAGGTTCCGTTCGAGCCCGGTGAGCGCGGTTGGGTCCCCGTTGAGGGCTGCCCAGAGCGGGTTCCAGAGCAGGATGTCGTGCGCGGCGCTGAAGACGGCAAGCGGGACGTCCCCCAGGCGATCGACGATCCGTTGCACGCCGGGCGAGATGTGCCGGGGCACCTGGCCCGACGGCGGCGCGGCGCCGGCGGCACGATAGAGGTGGTCCCGCTCGCTGTCGGACAGTCGCAGGGCGACGGCGAGCGCGCCGAGTAGCTGCGGCGAGGGATGGGTGGCCCGTCCCTGCTCGAGCCGGACCACGTAGTCGACGCTGATGTTGGCGAGGGAGGCGAGTTCCTCGCGCCGGAGCCCCACGCTCCTGCGGCCGGCACCCGCGGGAAGCCCGACCTCCCGGGGTGTCAGCCGCTCCCGCCAGGATCTGAGCACACTGGCGAATTCGTTGTCGGCGCTCACGTCGGCTCGCCCTCCCTGGGTGGTACTCCCGGTCCTACCGTCCAGGGGTGCCTTGGCGTCCGGACGCGCGGGGCACAGAGTGAACTCATGACAACAACACTAATCACAGGGGCCAACAAGAGCCTCGGCCTCGAAACAGCGCGCCGCCTGATCGATGCCGGCCACACCGTCTACGCGGGGATGCGCGACGTGGCGAACGGAGACGCCGCCCGCGAGCTCGGGGCCCACGTCGTCGAACTGGACGTGCTGGACCAGGCGAGCGTCGACGCGGCGCTCGGGACCCTCCCGGCCCTCGATGTCCTGATCAACAATGCGGGGATCCTCGGCACCTCCTACGGCATCGACGACCTCACCCCGGAGGTCATGCAGGGCGTGCTCGAGACGAACGTGGTGGGCATCGTGCGGGTGACACAGGCGGCACTGCCCCTGCTGCAGGCGTCGGAGCAGCCGGTGATCGTGAACGTCGCCTCGGCGGTTGGCTGGCCCCGCAGTCTCTCCACGGAGGGATCGGACGAATTCGCGGTCCCCGTCATCCCGTATGCGGCGTCGAAGGCGGCCGTGATCGCGCTCACCGTGCAGTATGCGAAGAACCTGCCGGCGTTCCGCGTCAACGTCAGCGACCCCGGCTACACGGCGACCGACTTCAACGGCCACGGCGGGCACCAGACGGTGACGGAGGGGACGGACGCGACGGTCGCACTCGCTCTCGTCGGCGCGGACGGGCCGACCGGGGAGTTCCACAACCGGTTCGGGCGGATCACCTACTGAGTCACCGGTGAGCCGGGAGGCGTGGCCGACGGACCGCCGTCGTCCACGGCTCCCGACCGGAGCGATGATCCTGGGCGAGGACCTGCCTGAGTTCCACTGGCGGCCTCACGGCGCCCGGATGACTGAGCGCGCGCAGGTCAGGGGCCTGCGATGGTCTCCAGCGGGTGGTGTGCCAGCTTCGCGGCGACGCCGTCCCGGACGATCCGCTGCGCCGCGGTCGAGGGCTTGCGCCCTGCCTGGTCCGTCACGCTCGCCGTGAACTCCTCGCCGAGGGTGAGGCGGGGGTAGGCGGCCAGGACCTCGCGCACCAGGCCCCCCGGCAGGACGTCCGCCCGGGCGCCGCTGATGTCCAGCCCCGTGGCGATCTCCAGCAGGTACCCCTCGACGTCCACCGCCGGGTCCACGGAGGGCCAGTTGTGGCGGACGATCACCTCGAGTGCCCGACGTCGTCGTTCGGGTGCCCAGCCTGCACCGGTGGTCAGGGCGACGGCGACGTGCCCGCCCGCCTCCTCGTAGGACAGCGCTACGTTGTCATAGGCCGGGACCAGCCCGATGTCGTGCAGGATGGCGGAGGTGTACAGCAGCTCGTGATCGATGTCCCGCCGGTCCTCGACCCGCGCGAACGCCTCCGCCCAGAGCCACGACCGCACCACGTGGTTGAGGACGGCGGGTGAATGGTGGGAGGCCGCCAGCTCGAGTGCCGCTGCGGCTGCCGGGGTGGCGGGCGCGATGAAGTCGTGCAGATGCATGGCGCCATCATCGCAGACGTGCCGGGGCCGGAAGAGTGACACCGCCCCTGGCTGCGGGAGTTACTGCAGCAACCAGCGCACGGCCTCGTCACGGTCCAGGAAGAACCGGATGTCGGAGGAGGATTTCACGGTGAAAGCGGTCAGCACGAGGTCGACGGCATCAGAGCCGACGATCGCGATCCTCGCCGGATGCTCGTACCCGATGATCGCCTTCCGTGCATCCCAGGTGATCTCCTTCAGGCCGGTCACCTCCACCAGCAGGGGGAGGGTCGATTCGCTGGAGGCCGCCATCGCCGCGCCCACGCGCGAGATGTCCGCCTGATGGATCACGAGGCGCGGGGCCCACTGCAGCCGGAGCACGAAGGGCAGGACCGTGAGCGAGAACCGGCGCGCCTCGTCGGCGGCTTCCTGCACGGTACGGCTGTCCGCCACTATCGATTCCATCCCTGTCCAGCGCCTCCCGGGCGGTCCCATCGACACGCCGAGGCGCGGATCAGGACATCAGTTGGGCCGCCGTGGGCGGCAGGCCGCGCAGGAGGGCGACGGCCGGTCGGTATTCGGCGCTGGAACCGGGGCGGATGGGTGATCGGGGGCGCGTCAGAGCCGCCAGGCAGGCAGGCCGTCCCACAGGCCGCGCCCCGGGAGGCCGTCGATGAGCTGCCGGACGCCGGGGGCGAGGGCGGGGAGCCCGTCCACCACGGCGATCAGCGGAGCGTAGTGCCGCAGTTCGGCCATCTCGTTGGCGAAGTGCAGCGCCCGGGCGTGATCCACGGTGAGGCCCACGCCGCCCGCCGCCATCGCTTCGAGGGCCGGCTGGGCCCCGCCGAAGAGCACGGCGTGCGCCAGATCGGCGGCCGTCGTGTCTGGGTCCTCGAGAGCGGCGCTGTCCCACGCGCGCAGGGCAGTCCCTTCCTTGGAGCGGACGCCGAGCACTTCTCCCTCATATGCCATGGTTCCCCCGGATGGTGATTCGCTGACTGGAAGTTCCAGAGTCGCAGCCACCGGTTCCCCCCTACAAGACGGCACAAGCCCGATCCGGAAGTTGTTAGCCGCCCGTTACCTGTGCACACTCGCCCCGCGCACTGATGGCGCGCGGGCCCATCTCGTCCGGCGGGGCGCGCCGTGCCAGACTGGGACGCATGTGTCCCCGTTCCGCGAAGCCGCAGCCGCCCTCCACGACCCCGAGCAGTAGCCCCTCCCCGAGGGGAGGTGCCGGGCAACGCCACCTCGCCATGCGCCTCGACGACGCCTGGCTCAGGCTGCAGACCCGTCTTGCGGTGCGACGCGGCAGGGTGGAGACGGTCATCCCGTACACCGGGTACGGCACGGCGTCGTGGGTGCGGGTACTCGCCCGCGTGGTCCTCAGCGACCCGCGTGACACGGGGCGGGGTTCGGAGGCCGGTCCGCTGAAGCCACTGGCCGAGGGGATGCGTGGCTGGCGCAACTTCACGAGCGCCCCGGTCCCGCACGCCGTCGTCCACGTCACCATCGGGGACACGGTGCACGACGTCGAGGCGGACCGCGGCGGCGTGGTGGACTCCCGCATCCCGGTGACCCTCGACGCCGGCTGGCACACCATCACGGTGCAGTCCGGCGAGTCGAAGGTCGTCCAGGCCCCCGTGCGGATCGTCGCGGACGGCACGGAGTTCGGCGTCGTCTCGGACATCGACGACACCGTCATGGTGACGGCCCTGCCCCGGCCGTTCCTGGCCGCGTGGAACACGTTCGTGCTGGACGAGCACGCCCGGACCCCGACGCCCGGTATGGCCGTGCTCTACGAGCGAATCGTCCGGTCGCTTCCCTCGGCGCCCGTCCTGTACCTGTCGACGGGTGCCTGGAACGTCGCGCCCACACTGTCCCGCTTCCTCTCCCGCAACCTGTACCCGGCGGGGCCGAAACTGCTCACCGACTGGGGCCCCACCCGCGACCGCTGGTTCCGCAGCGGCCAGGAACACAAGCGGACGTCCCTGGAGCGTCTCGCCGAGGAGTTCCCCGACGTGAAGTGGCTCCTGGTGGGTGACGACGGCCAGCACGACGAGGCGATCTACTCGGAGTTCGCGCAGCGCCACCCGCAGAACGTCCGCGCCATCGCGATCCGCCAGCTCTCCACGGGCGAGGCGGTCCTCGCGGGCGGACGCTCCAAGACCGGGGTCCAGCCGACGCCGGGCATCCCCTGGATCTACGCGCCCGACGGCGCGGGTATGTCCGACCGGCTCGCGGACCTCGGCATCATCCAGAAGGATCCGGACCTCGCCGACGTGCCCGATGTCCCGGAGGAGCCCGAGTCGACCTGACGGGCGGGTGGCCGCGCGTCATTCTTCCGCCGATCCTTGATGCACACAGCGGCCTGTCGTAGCGTGTGGTTCCAGGTACAGCCGGTCAGCGACTCCCGCAGGGGAGTGTGGGTGCCCCCATGCGGGCCTGACATTCGTACGCAGCCCCGCCGCGACCCCTCGCGGTCATCCGCCTTTCGACCGACCCCGTGCCCTCCGGGCGACGGACGGCACGTACGAAGAGGACCCCATGTCGTCACCGTCCTACCCCGCACTCTCCTACGAACTGTATCCACCGCGGAACGCCGAGGCGGAGGAGTCGCTGTGGACGACCATCCGCCGGCTCGAGGACACCCGGCCCGACTTCGTCTCCGTCACCTACGGCGCCGCCGGCAGCAACCACGAGGCCGCGATCGCCCTGCTGCGGCGCCTGCTCACCGAGACCACGCTGAAGCCACTGGCGCACCTGACGTGCATCGGCAGCAGCCGCGAGGAACTGACAGGCATCGTCGAACGCCTGATCGGCGGGGGAGTGCGCGGCATCCTCGCGCTGCGCGGTGATGCGCCGGACGGTCACCCCCACGACGCGGACGGGATCCAGTCGGGCGACGTCGAGCATGCCGACGGGCTCGTACGCCTGATCCGCGAGGTCGAGACCCAGCACACCGCGCAGCTGGCCGCCGGACGGGTCTCCGTGGGCGTGGCCGCCTACGCCACCCGCCACCCCGACTCGCACTCCCTGGAGCAGGATGTCGAGGTGCTCCTGGCGAAGGAGGCCGCCGGAGCGGACTTCGCGATCACCCAGGTGTTCTTCCGGCCCTCCGACTATGCGGATCTCGTCCGCCGTGCGCGCCGCGCCGGTGTCACCCTGCCGATCATCCCGGGCGTCATGCCCCTGACGAGCACGCGGCGGCTGAAGAGGCTCAGCGGGCTCGCGGGGATCGACGTCGACCAGGGCCTGTGGGACCGGCTGGAGGGCGCGCGCACTCCGGAGGAGCGCCGCCGCGTCGGCGTCGCGGCCACCGTGGAACTCGCGCGGGCAGCACTCGGGGACGGCGCTCCGGGCATCCACCTCTACACCTTCAACGAGCATGCCGCAGCACTGGACGTCCTCGACGCCCTCGACCTCGAGCGACCCCCGCAGGCAGGCCTCGCGGCATCCCTGTAGGGAGACCGGCGAGCAGGCACCGGCATCCGACAAGCAGTCACTGTGGACGGCGGATTCTCCGTCCACTAGATCCATTCCACAGGAAGATGGCATCAGAACGGCTGACTCCCTGTCGATGAGTACCGACTGAGGCCGCGCCGCGCCACTCCGGCCCTACCGCGTGACGATCGCTGCCTCGATGAGCCGAGCGGCCTTGGCCGCGCCGTCTTCTTTCGCGTACGCCTCGCGTACCTCGGAGGCGGCGGTGCGGAAGCGCGGCTCTGTGAGAACGCGTTGCACGGCGTCGACGAAGGCGGGCTTCGATACGTCTTTCGGTGACACCGCGAGGGCATTGCCGCGGCGCTCACAGGCGCGAACGTGCCAGGTCTGCTCCGGCTGCAATCCCATCCCCACGAACGGCACGCCTGTCGCGCATGCCGTCTGTACCGTTCCCTGCCCGCCGTGCACGACCGCGGCATCCACCAATCCGCCGAGCTCATGTGCCGGCAGCAGGTTGGTCAGGTGCACATTGGCGGGCACGGCGTCGCCGGGCTCCAGGTAGTGCAGAATCGGCGCAACGACGTGAGCGGACAACTCCCCGAGTGCCCGCGCCGCCGCAAGCGCGAGCGCCCGATCGGCGGAGGAGCCGAGTGCGAGGTAGATCAGCGGTTCGGATGCCGAGGCCAGCTCGTTGACGATCGGCGGGACGGGTGCGTCGATATGAGCGAAAATCGGGCCGATGCGCTCGAACCCGGTGGGAATCCGAAAGCCTTCCAGTTCCCACGGCATCTCGGTGAGCAGGTTCCGGTCCGCGGTCAGCAGAGACGCGACCGTGCGAAGCGGCGGAGCGCCGTTGGTCTTCGCGACCTTGGTGAACGACCGCGGAGCGAGCGGAGCGCGCGTGTAGGTCCAGCGGAACAGCGAGGTGGCGACACGGTCAGCCGCCCGCGCGGGCCGGCCACTGCCGCGGACGAGCTCCATACGCGTGGTCTGCTTCACCTGCGCGAGGGTGAGCGCGAACGGCACCGGATAGAACAGCGGTACCTTTTCGGCGCGCGCCGAGATGAAGGACGTGAGATTCGATCCCGTCACCACGGCGGGCGCCGCCAGCTCGCGGATGAGTCTCCGCTCGACATCGACGCGCGCCCTGACCAGCTCGGTGGTGAACGGTGTCCGCAACGCGCGGCCCTGGTCGAAGGCGATCGCCCGTCGGCGCTCGGCTGCCGACCACGATGGTGCACACGCACGATACTCGAAGCCGGCATCCACGATGAGCGAGACGTAATCGTCCTCGTAACCCATGAACACCGGGCGGTGAATCGGATCGAGCGCACGCGCGACCTGAATCATGCGAGTCGTCTCGGCCAGGTTGAAGGTCACCGGGCAGAAGAGGACATCGGCCATTGTAGATCCCGTCGAGCAGCTGTCGCAGCGCTGTGGGCGCGCGGTCGGAGGTGGCGACATCCGCTCCGGCGGCACAGAGAGCTCTTGGGCATCCCCGCGGCCTCGATGACGCGGTTGAGAGAAGATGCTTCGTACGCCTGCGTGAGGAAGGCGTGCGCCGCGGCGTCGAAGATGCGCGCCTCTCGTTCACGCGACAAGGGCTGCGGTGTTCTGCCCATAGCGTGAGCCTATCCTTCCTGTACCGAGGTGGTGTGTGAACTACGAGACCGCGTACGCGAGTCATCGTTGCGGAACCTGGTCGAGGCCGCCCGGCTCGTGCGCACGCCGGTTCCCGTACCCGGCTAGAGGGCCGGTCCGCTCGACCGGGGACCGGTCCCGCGGCTAGGAGCCGTCCCGAACGTCGGCGAGCGTCGCGTGGGTGAAGCGGACGTCCCGGAAGGTGGCCCAGGTGCCGCTCCCGGAGGGGGACTGCGCCACGAAACCGGCTCGCAGGGGTTCGGCCGCAGGGCGGTCCAGGGCGAAGTAGCGCACCAGGTCCCAGCGGTCGCCGTCGGAGGAGGCGTGGAGCGCGAAGGCGGAGCCGAACCGGCTGATCCGCAGGTACACGCCCGCCTCGTCGATGGGCCAGCCGTTGCTGTCGTCCGAGGCGCCGTTCCGGGTGACCACGGAGACCACCCGGGGGATCCCGGCGGGGTCCCGTTCGGCGCACGCCTTGAACCACGTGTCGTCGTCGAACCAGCCCAGCAGCACACCGGAGTCGAAGTCCGCGGTGAAGCCCGCAGCGACGCGTGCCTGCAACTGGAAGTCGCCGTCGATCGGTGCCGTCCACCGTTCGGCGTCCGGGCGGGGGGACGCCGGCCCGCGTGGATCGAGGAACAGGTCCGCACCGGCGCCGGCCGTCAGACGGACACCGTCGTCGCCGATGACGGGTGCATCCGGTGCTGGTGCACCGGATGCTTCGAGCGGGAAGGGCAGGCCGGGAACGTCGATGCGTGCAGTCATGCCCGCATCGTCGCACGCCCGGCGAGGGTCACGAGTCGCCCACGGCCCGTCGCGCGGCCGCGACGACCGTCGGGACGGCCGCCTTGAGCTTGTCGCCGAAGACGACGGCGCCGACACCCACGAGCACCGTGCCGAGGATCATCCGCTGCGCGGTGCGTCGCCGACCGCTCCAGCCACCGGCCACCGCCGCATTCGCGGGGTCGAGCGAGGGGCCGTAGAGGTTGCCCGTCGAGTCCTCCGCGGACTCCTTCTTCGACAGCTGGCTGAACTCTGCCTGCACCGCCATGCTCTTCTCCACCTTGGCGGGCATGAGCCGGTGCTGCCGCACCATGGAGCGACCGATCCGGCCGACGGCGATCTCGCGGACCGGCTTCTCGACGACCGCGAGGATCATCTTGGCCACATGGTCCGCGGGGTAGACGGGAGGCATGGCCACCACGCGCCGGCCGGTGTAGTTCGCCGCATGGTGGAAGAACGGGGTGTCGATGGTCGGTGGGAGCACGGTGGACACGTGGATGTGCTTCTTCTTCTCCAGCATCAGTTCCGAGCGGAGGCTCACGCCGAGCGCTCGCACGGCGGCCTTCGCCATGGAGTAGGCGGAATTGTAGGGCTGCGGGACCACCCCGAGGATGGAGGAGACGTTGACGAGGACGCCGGAGCCCTGCTCCTGCATCTGCCCCAGTGCGGCGCGCGCCCCGTACACGTACCCCATGAGATCGACATCGATCACGCGCTGGAAGTCTCGGAGCGGAACCTCCAGGAACGGCGAGAAGGCGGCTACGGAGGCGTTGTTCACCCAGACGTCGATCCGTCCGAACTCCTCGACGGCCCGGCTCGCGAGCTCCTGGACGGCGTCGTGGTCCGAGGTGTCCGTCGGGACGGCGATGGCGCGGGACCCGAGGGCCGTGCACTCCACGACGAGGGATTCGAGGGCCTCGACGCGCCGGCCGGCCAGGACGAGGCTCGTCCGGCGGCGCGCGAACCGCAGGGCGGTGGCGCGGCCGATGCCGCTCGCCGCCCCGGTGATGACGACCACGCTGTTCCTGATGCGCATTGGATCTCCTCCTCGACAGGTTCCGGACGGCGGACGGATGTGTGCTCGCCCTGTCCGAAGCTACGGATTGACCGCCGGCGGCGCAACGGCTGATCAGCGATCGGCGGTGGGTGCGTATCCGGTGGCCGTATGCTTGGGCCCGATGCTCTGGCTCCGGAGGATGTCGGCGAGCTGGTCCATGAACAGCCGTACGCGCGCGTCGTCGGCGTCGCCCGTCCGCAACGCGAAGATGCTGCGGGCGAGGCGGATCTCCGGGACGTCGAGCGCCACGATGCCCTCGGGCCGGTTGACCATGGCGAGTTCGGGGACGAGGGCTGCGCCGAGCCCGGCGGCCGTGAGCTCCAGGCTGGCATTGAAGTCGTCGCAGTACGCGGCGATCCGGGGGTGGAGGTTGCAGCTCGCGAAGAGCCGCTCGATCACGGTGGCGTCGGCGGTGCCCGGATGATGCATGATCCAGGGCATGTCCGCGAGCTGGTCCGCCGTGACGCGGGAGCCGCTGCGGATCCCCCAGCTCGCGGGCAGGATGACCCGGAAGTCGTCGTCGCCGATCCACTGGCGGCTGAGCGTGGACGGCCAGGCGAGACCTGCCTGGCCCACCTGATAGACGAGCGCGAGGTCGAGATCGCCACCGCTCCGCAGCCCCTGGATGGCGTGCGCGGGTTCCCCGACGAACAGGCGCAGCGACACCCCGAGCCGCTGCCACTCCGGCATACGGAGCAGTCGCGGCAGGGCGAAGGTCGCGAGGCTCGGGAAGATCCCGAGCCGGAGCTCGTGCGCCGGCCCGGACCCGGCGCGGGCCGTCGACGCGAGCAGGGCGTCGATGTCCGTGAGGACCTTCGCCGCGTGCCGTGCCATGGCGAGCGCCGCGTCCGTGGGGACGGCGCTCCGCGCTGCGCGGGTGAAGAGGGTGGCGCCCGTGTCGCGCTCGAGGGCGGACATCTGCTGGGACACGGCGGACGCCGTATAGCCCAGGTTGACGGCGGCCCCGCTGAAGGACCCGTGACGGATGACCTCGAGCAATGTCCGCAGGTGGACCGGGTTGACCATCTCGCACTCTCCCTTGCCGTCGTCCAGCGGTTTCTCCGAACGGATCGCGTCGAGCTTACCGGGGGTAGCCGGGGGACCGGCCGGCGCGCCGGACGTCGTCGTCCCCGACCCGGCTCGTGCCCGCCGGGGCCCGACACGACACGCCAGAAAAAGTGCGACACGAAAATTCTTGCGCCTGTGTGGAAGTCCTCCACAGCATGTGGACCGGGACCGCGAAAACAGCCGAGTTCGGCGCGTTTCCGGGGTTCCGCCGGGCGCGTATCTGTGGACATCGTGTGGACTACTCACTCCCGGAATGACATACTTGTAATACATCATGTAGGGGTATGTCCCAACGGCCCGCACTAGATGTAGTATCGAGGGACAGAAACAACCGCTGCACAGCATGAGCCGCAAGGTGCGAGAAACCCCAGATTTCTTCCCCATTTCCGGGGCCGCGCCGCTCATGTCTCGACAGCACGCTGCTGGTATGAAATTAGCAGCCGAATGAGGAAAAGGGGATCAGGATATGACCGTCACGGTTTACACGAAGCCGGCTTGCGTTCAGTGCAATGCCACCTACCGCGCTCTGGACAAAAAGGGCATCGCCTACCAGAGCGTCGACATCTCGCAGGACCCGACGGCGCTCGAGCGCGTCCGGTCGATGGGCTACATGCAGGCCCCCGTCGTCATCACCGACAACGACCACTGGTCCGGCTTCCGTCCTGACAAGATCAGTGCCCTCGCGGACTCGGCCGTCAGCTCCGTAGCCTGAGCGGAACCCTCCGGGGTTCCCCAGCGTGGCATCGCCATGAGCGCTCTCGCCGTGGACGACCAGGCTCCCTCCGCATCCCCCGTCGGGGATGCGGAGGGGCCGGTGACCGACGCCCCGCTGATCTACTTCTCGTCGGTCTCCGACAACACCCACCGCTTCGTCACGAAGCTGGGGGTCCGGGCCGCCCGCATGCCGCTGCTCACCAAGGAGCCGACCCTGCAGGCAACCCGCCCGTACGTCCTGGTCCTCCCCACCTACGGAGGGATCACCGGCAAGGGCGCGGTGCCCCGGCAGGTCGTCAAGTTCCTGAACAACGAGCAGAACCGCACCCTCCTCCGGGGGGTCATCGGGGCGGGGAACACCAATTTCGGTGAGACCTACTGCCTTGCCGCCGACATCATCGCGGCCAAGTGCCACGTGCCGGTGCTGTACAGATTCGAAGTCATGGGCACGTCCGAGGACGTGGACCGAGTAACCAAAGGATTGGAAGAGTTTTGGACATGAGTGTTGCAGAGACGGAGACGGGCGCACCCGCTGCCGCGGCGGACCGCTTCAAGGACCTGGGCTATCACGAGCTGAACGCGATGCTCAACCTGTACGGACCGAACGGGGAGATCCAGTTCGACGCCGACCGCGAGGCTGCGCACCAGTACTTCCTGCAGCACGTGAACAACAACACGGTCTTCTTCCACGACCTCGAGGAGAAGCTCGACTACCTCGTGAAGAACGAGTACTACGAGCGCGAGACGCTCCACCAGTACACGATGAACTTCATCCGCGACCTCTTCAAGCGCGCCTATGCCAAGAAGTTCCGGTTCGAGACCTTCCTCGGCGCCTTCAAGTACTACACCTCCTACACGCTGAAGACGTTCGACGGCAAGCGCTACCTCGAGCGCTACGAGGACCGCGTCTGCATGGTCGCCCTGCACCTGGCCCGCGGCAACGAGCAGCTCGCCGAGCAGATGGTCGACGAGATCATCGACGGCCGCTTCCAGCCCGCCACCCCCACCTTCCTCAACGCCGGGAAGCGCCAGCGCGGCGAGCTCGTCTCCTGCTTCCTCCTCCGCATCGAGGACAACATGGAGTCGATCGGCCGGTCCATCAACTCGGCCCTGCAGCTCTCCAAGCGCGGCGGCGGCGTCGCCTTCGCCCTCACCAACATCCGCGAGGTCGGCGCGCCGATCAAGCAGATCGAGAACCAGTCCTCCGGCGTCATCCCCGTGATGAAGCTCCTCGAGGACAGCTTCTCCTACGCGAACCAGCTCGGCGCCCGCCAGGGTGCCGGTGCCGTGTACCTGCACGCCCATCACCCGGACATCAACCGCTTCCTCGACACCAAGCGCGAGAACGCGGACGAGAAGATCCGCATCAAGACGCTGTCCCTCGGCGTCGTGGTCCCCGACATCACGTTCGAGCTCGCCAAGCGCGACGAGGACATGTACCTGTTCTCCCCGTACGACGTCGAGCGCGTCTACGGCATGCCGTTCTCCGACATCTCGGTCACCGAGAAGTACTACGAGATGGTGGACGACGCCCGCATCAAGAAGACCAAGATCAAGGCCCGCGAGTTCTTCCAGACCCTCGCGGAGATCCAGTTCGAGTCCGGCTACCCGTACATCATGTTCGAGGACACCGTGAACCGGGCCAACCCGATCGAGGGCAAGATCATCATGTCCAACCTGTGCTCCGAGATCCTCCAGGTCTCCGAGCCCACCACGTACAACGAGGACCTGTCCTACGATCAGGTGGGCAAGGACATCTCCTGCAACCTCGGATCGCTGAACATCGCGAAGACCATGGACTCGCCCGACTTCGGCCGGACCATCGAGACCGCGATCCGGACCCTGTCGGCCGTCTCGGACATGAGCCACATCAGCTCGGTGCCCTCGATCGCCAAGGGCAATGATGCCTCGCACGCCATCGGCCTCGGCCAGATGAACCTGCACGGCTACCTCGCCCGGGAGCGGGTCCACTACGGCTCCGAAGAGGGCCTGGACTTCACCAACATCTACTTCTACTCGGTGGTGTACCACTGCATCCGGGCGTCGAACCTGATGTCCATCGAGACCGGTCGCCGATTCGCCGGCTTCGAGAAGTCCAAGTACGCCAGTGGCGAGTTCTTCGACAAGTACACCGATCAGGTGTGGGAGCCGGCGACGCCGCGCGTGCGTGAGCTGTTCGCCGACGTGCACATCCCCACGCAGGAGGACTGGCGTGCCCTGAAGGCCTCGGTCATGGAGCACGGCATCTACAACCAGAACCTGCAGGCCGTGCCGCCGACCGGTTCCATCTCGTACATCAACAACTCGACGTCCTCCATCCACCCGGTGGCGTCGAAGATCGAGATCCGCAAGGAAGGCAAGCTGGGCCGCGTGTACTACCCGGCGCCGTACCTGACCAACGACAACCTGGAGTACTACCAGGACGCGTACGAGATCGGTTACGAGAAGATCATCGACACCTACGCCGCTGCCACGCAGCACGTGGACCAGGGCCTGTCCCTGACGCTGTTCTTCAAGGACACCGCCACCACGCGTGAGATCAACAAGTCGCAGATCTACGCCTGGCGCAAGGGCATCAAGACCGTCTACTACATCCGTCTCCGCCAGCTCGCGCTGGAAGGGACCGAGGTGGAGGGCTGCGTCAGTTGCATGCTCTAGGCAACTAATTTCGATCCGCCGCAGTCCTTCCCACCGTCACACCACCCAAGCAAGGAACACACCATGAGCGAGAAACTGAAGCTCGTCGACCAGGTCCAGGCCATCAACTGGAACCGCATCCAGGACGACAAGGACGTGGACGTCTGGAACCGCCTGGTGAACAACTTCTGGCTGCCGGAGAAGGTGCCGCTGTCCAACGACGTTCAGTCGTGGGCCACGCTCACGCCGGAGGAGCAGCAGCTCACCATGCGCGTGTTCACGGGCCTGACCCTGCTCGACACCGTGCAGGCGACGGTCGGTGCGGTCAGCCTCATCCCCGATGCGATCACCCCGCACGAGGAGGCCGTGCTGACGAACATCGCGTTCATGGAGTCGGTGCACGCCAAGAGCTACTCGTCGATCTTCTCCACGCTGGCCTCCACCAAGGAGATCGATGAGGCGTTCCGCTGGTCCACCGAGAACGTGAACCTGCAGAAGAAGGCGCACATCGTCACGGATTACTACCGCGGCGACGATCCCCTGAAGCGCAAGGTCGCCTCGACGCTGCTGGAGAGCTTCCTGTTCTACTCCGGCTTCTACCTGCCGATGTACTGGTCCTCCCGGGCCAAGCTCACGAACACCGCGGACCTGGTGCGCCTGATCATCCGTGACGAGGCCGTGCACGGGTACTACATCGGGTACAAGTACCAGCGTGGGCTGGAGAGCGCGACGCCGGAGCGCCGCCAGGAGCTCAAGGACTACACATTCGAGCTGCTCTTCGAGCTGTACGAGAACGAGGTCCAGTACACGCACGACCTCTACGACTCCGTGGGCCTGGCCGAGGACGTCAAGAAGTTCCTGCATTACAACGCCAACAAGGCGCTGATGAACCTGGGCTACGAGGCGATGTTCCCGTCGTCGGTGACGGACGTGAACCCGGCGATCCTCTCGGCGCTGTCCCCGAACGCCGACGAGAACCACGACTTCTTCTCCGGCTCGGGCTCCTCGTACGTGATCGGCAAGGCCGTGAACACCGAGGACGAGGACTGGGACTTCTAGTACTCCTCCTCTCCCTCCCTCTAGGCCGTACTCAAGGGGAGCCGACGTCAGAGATGAAAAGACCCTGCACGCAATAGCGTGCGGGGTCTTTTCACTGGAAATTGTTCAAAGGTGTGCAAGGTTCGAGCGACATAGCCCTAATGGCCTCTTGCCTGTGAACGCGGCACTGGTCGGCCTACCGGTTCGGATCTCTTATCCTAGGAGTTTCACACAACCTTCACATCGGTGACTTCGGCGTCCATAATGACGTCCTCTTCGGGTCGGTGTCCTGGCTTGGTCAGCTCCAGACTGGCTAGGTGCTTTTACAACCGCTTGGACATGGGAAGGAATGTACTCAGGGTGAGGCCTCCCGAGAGGACTGCACCGATGATGGGAATCGCCTTCGCCACGCCGCTGGCGAAAACCTTCTTGGTCATGCGCACACCGAGGTAGCAGCAACCTTCTTCACTACGGGGTAGATCATTCCCTTCGTGAGTGCCTGCTGTGGCAGCTTCTTCGCCACATTGCCGGCGATCATGCCCGCAACTTTCGATACTCCACCCTGAGCGAGCTGAACGCCGAACATCACACCCACGAACAGAATTAGCATGCTCTGAGTTGCCTCGTCAACGTCGTCGCCATCATCGCCAGCAAACATCCGTCGGCTTGCCGTTCACCGCCGACATGGGCAACGGGCACATTGCCCGCATCACTGTGGTTTCCGCCGTACGGACCGACACGGTCAGCACAACCCTCGGCACGCCTGCGAAGAATGGCAGCTACCTCCTGCTGGACGTCCTGTGGGAAACCGAAGCGGGGGAGACCAGCTCGAACCCGTTCTACTTCGGCGCGAAGGACGCTGAGGGGCGTAGTGCGGATCTCGACATGTTCGCGGACGGTCAGCTGGGGTCCGGCCCCGTTCTGCCAGGCGATAAGGCCCGCGGGTTCATCGCCTTCGACGTCGCACCCGGTCCGATCACGGTGACCATCACAGATCCGCTGATGCAGGAAGCTGCGCGGATCGAGATTCCGGGCTAGAAGCTAACCTACGAACTCCCGCCCACACGCACCGCCTGCACTCGCCCCTGAGGCATCAGAACACCCTTTCACCATGGGTGAGCAGAACCTGGACGGACCCGCCGGCGATGAGATAGTCGGCTTCTTCATAAGTGGGTTCCTCGTTAGGCCACCAGTTTCTTCCTGCTCTGCGCCAGCCTTGGTCGACGCTGTAGGCGCCGCCGAGCCCGCCAATTACTAAACCTTGAATGGTGGTGCGGCCACCGCCGCTCATGAGACACGGCGCACCGTTACAGGTGTATTCGCTTCTGACTGTCCTATGGACGGTCGTCTATAGGGCTTTCAGGTCGATTAGCTTCTCTGTGAGGCTTTGCTTGATCGTTGCATCGAGTGGTCCCTGCTCGATGGCCGTTCGTGCTCGTTCCGTTTGAGTGTTTAGCGAGTCGGAGATACTGCTTAGTAGTCCGGCGTGGGCCGCGCTGGTGGTGATCTCGGTGAGCATATCGATGGTTCGTGCTGATGAGCGGGGGTCAGTGAAGGCGTAGGTGATGAGTTGATCCATGACCAACTCGAGAAGGCCGCTGAAGGTCGGAAGAGTCAGCTCTACCCGGGGGGTCTCGTCGTTGTCCGGCAGAATCCGAGGCCCGATTGGACGGTCTGTCAGGGCGCAGAGGATTGCTGAGATGTGACTAAGTGCGTGAACCGCAGTTGTGGGGTCATTGATTCCGGGGGATAGCGCTTTGTCAGCAACATCAAGCAGCTGCTGCAGGCCGAACGTCGGGTCTTGGTTTGAGGTTCGCTCGAAGTCTGTCTTGAACGCAGTAATCAGATCCTTGGTGGCGGAGTCCAACCGTTCAACGTCCAGCGGGACGTTGCTCGTGCTCCACGCGCGTGCGATCGGAAGTCCCTTGATGATGGAGGCACCGGGGATGGCGTCAACGCGGACAAACAGCTCCTGGTCGGCTGCAACGTGCGTGAGTTTTTCCTCGTTGACCCTGGTTAGAAACCCTGAGCTCGGAGCTTCCAACGGCAGGCCCTCTGTTGTACGGAAGGCGCCTTTCGTCGTCCGGGCTTCCGTCAACACGTCTCGTTTGGGGTAGATGCGCTGCAGGGTGTGCTCTGCTTCGCGGTGAACATCCCGCATCATCGTCTCCACGCGAATCTGTCGTGCCAGGTGAGCGAGGAACAGGACGAGTCCTATGACGCTTGCGATGGTGAGCAGGAACGCTGTGGTGACGGCGATCTCCGGGACGAAGCCGGCGCCGGCACTTGTCTCCACGCGGATGCTGCGCAGGACAGTGAGAGCGAAAACGAAGGTTGCAAGGAAGAGTGCGAGGGTGTTGTGGACGAACTGATCGCGGGTGAAGGTTCGAAGCAGTCTTGGAGAGAATTGGCTGCTGGCAAGCTGAAGGGTCACGACTGTCAGAGAGAACGTCAGCGAGGTCACCGTGATGGTTGAGCTCGCAACTGTCTCCAGTAAGGAGCGCGCTGCTTCGGGGCCACCACCGAAGAGAAGACCAGACACTATTGAGGGCATGGTGGTGTCGAGTTGCTCGTCGACAACGGGAAGAAGCTGCCCGAGAACCAAGGCGAGAATGACAGCAGCCAGAGGAACTGGCCACAACTGAGCACGCAGGGATTCTCGGACAGACTGACCATCGATGCGGCTCACCTGGGATCAAGCTCCTCGGTTCGGTGTTGCCCTCCTATCAGCTCAAGACCCAAACCTCCCTGCCCTCTTTCCCCGCGGAGAACAGTGGGTGGTGTTCCGGGCAGCATCTGAACTGTCTATCGAAAGCCTCATTCGGGAAGATATGGGCGGTATCGCTCCAACGTTCCGTCAACCACGGGCACGACCAGATCGGTCGTCTCACCGGCGGTCGTGATGGTGATGGTGGTGTTGGCGCCCGGGGCATCCCCAACGGTCGCAAACACCGCCTCGTTGGTATCGAAGGCGTACTGGTCGTTGGCGGGCACCGTGACGACGACGTCATCGTCATCATCGCTGATCGTAACCTCGAGGGACTCCTCCGTCTCGTTGTCCAGGGTCCCCAAGAGCCTGCCGGGTTCACCTTCGGCCTCGGAAACCAAAAGGACACTCAGGAGCTTCACGCCGCCCACCGATCCGTCCTCTCCCACAGCGATCGCGTCCCGGTCTTCCTCAGCCGGGCTGGAACACCCGGTCCCCACACAGGCCAGGAAAAGAAGGGCTCCAGCGCACCGTCCAGCAGAGCGGACAATCTCCGAAACGGGGGTAGGGCGAGTCATGGGTTCCTTTCATGTCGGAGGAGAGAAAACCTATGGTCATGACGGCGAGAATCTCATCATCGACCCTACTCAGGCGGCGCCGCCTACGAGCGAAATCCCACAGATCGTAACCATACTGAGGTGCGGCGCGGCGATGGCACTTTCGGCGATAGATGGCGGGGTTCTCACAGGGCTAGTGGCGCATGGTGCACCACCGCAGGAGGATCGGAACTGCGGTGCAGAGGGCATAGCGAGGGTTCGTGAACGTCGCTATGCGGAGGCTCTCAGGGGCTCGAGGGCGGCTAGGACGAGGTCGAGGCCGAAGATGAACTCCTCCGCCGGGTCATCGCCGGCAGCGATGAGCGCCGCGGCGGACTCGTTGAGGTAGGGGAACTCGTCAGGAGGAAGCTGGGGTAGGTAGATGTCCTCGGCCATGTCCGCAAGCTCATCGGCGGTGTCGAACGGCAGGCTGGCTTCCTGCAGGGCGTAACCGTACACGAGGCTGTCGAGCAACCAGTTGGCGTGCGTCGCCATCAAGACCGAGAAACCAGCCCTCCGCAGGCAGGCGGTGACCGCTTCGTGGTGGCGGAGGTTTGCGGGCCCGGGTGATGTCCGCGACTCCATCAGGCCGATCGCCCACGGGTGACGTGTGAGAACCTGTCGGGCGGATGCCGCCCGCTGTCGTATCGCTGACTGCCAGTCGGTGTCGTCGGGTGGGAGCTCGATCTCCTCGAACACGATGTCGATCATGGCGTCCAGTAACTCCTCCTTGTTCGCCACGTAGTGGTAGAGCGACATCGCGCCCGCACCGAGCGCGTTAGCCAGCCGGCGCATGCTCAGCCCGTCGACCCCCTCGCGGTCGGCGAGCCGGATCGCCTCGATCACCACCCGCTGCTTGCTCAGCCCCGCGTCCGATGCGACCTGGCGTAGTTCTCTTGCAGGCACTGGTCTCCTCGCTTGCTCAAAAGGCTTGACAGTAGTACAGCGTACGCCCACACTGGCTCGTACATTGTACGTCGTACGGTGTACGAGCCAGCGAGAGACGCGGCTCGGAGGTGAGGAGGCTTCTGTGGAAAACGAACAGCGATCGAATGCCGGAGCACGCCTGGTGCCGGGGGCGAGTCCGGCCGGGGCGGCGACGATGCGGGCCGCCGTCCAGCACCGTTACGGTCCGCCTTCCGTGCTCGAGCCGTCCGAGGTCGGGCTACCGCTTCCCGGTCGAGGCAGTGTGCTCGTCCGGGTGGGCGCAGCCTCGGTCCACCCTGGTGACTACTTCATCATGACCGGAGAGCCGTATATGGTGCGCCTGGCGTTCGGGCTCCGCCGGCCACGTCGCACCATCCGCGGCATGGATCTCGCCGGCGTGGTGGCAGCCGTCGGGGAGGATGTCACCGGCCTGCGCCCTGGCGAGGAGGTGTACGGCTGGAGCGCTGCTGGAACACTCGCGGAGTACGCCTGCGTCCCGGCGGACAATCTCGTGTCCGTGCCTGCCAACCTGTCGATCGTGGAAGCGGCAGCGGCGCCCACATCGGCCCTGACAGCGTTGCAGGCATTGCGCGACATCGCGAACGTTCGACCGGGCCAGACGGTGCTGGTCACGGGCGCGTCAGGCGGCGTGGGCTCCTTCGCGGTACAGATCGCCAAGGCGTTTGGCGCCGAGGTGACGGGTGTGTGCAGCACCGGCAACGCCGACTTGGTCCGGTCACTCGGTGCCGACCACGTCATCGACTACACGAGGACCGACTTCACCCGCACCGAGAAGCGCTACGACGTCATCCTCGACAACGTGGAAGCCCAGCCCCTGGCAGCTGTCCGACGAGTGCTGACGCCCACCGGCACCCTCATCCCCAACAGCGGACGCGGCGGCCGCTGGCTCGGCCCTCTCGGTCGGATCGTCAAAGCGCGCGTGCTGTCCACGTTCACCCGTCAGCAGCTGAAGCCCTTCCTATCGGTCGGAAAGCGCCAGAACCTGCTCACCCTGGCCAACCTGCTCACGACCGGCCAGGTCACGCCCGTCATCGACCGCACCTACCCCCTCGACGAAGCAGCCGACGCCCTCCACCACGTCGGAGCCGGCCACACCCGAGGGAAGGTCGTGATCACCGTCTAACGATCGGACCGACGAGAACGACCCAACGCGTGCTCATGCACGCCCAGACCTGCCGCCACTCCGGCGGACGGACCGCTCCTCTCGAAAGAAAACCCGATGACCATCCCAACGAAAACCCCGAACCTGCTCGACAACCCGCCGATCCCCGTGCAGGCCAAACTCGCCGCCGCATGGACCAGCTTCATGTTCCTCGTCATCTACATCGACTACTTCCACCTCTACCAGCCCGGCGAAATCGACGAAATCCGAGGTGGCACCATCTTTGTCTTCGAAATCAGCGGAACACTCGTTTCTATTTTCTTCGCGCTCATAGCGATCCCGACCCTGATGGTGCTGCTCTCCATGACGCTGCCCGCCCGCGTGAACCGCACCACGAACCTCGTCGTTGCATTGCTTTTCATCCCCATCTGCGTCTTCAACGCGGCGGGGGCGTCCTGGGACTGGGCCTTTTACTACGGCCTCACCATCGGAGTCGAGGTGCTGATCCTGGCCTTCATCCTGCGTTCCGCCTGGACATGGCCCCGCACCGCACCATCGGAAACCATGCCGACCAGCCGTAAGGCCAATCGCGCCCAGCAGCAAGCATGAACCCAAGAGCAGTCTCGTCCCTTTAGGATTCATTTGCCTCCGAGCCGCGGCGTGGGATCCTGGCGGGTGGGGCGGACCGGTTCACGGCCAGCGTTCGTGAACGGCCGCCCACGGTACACGCGCCTCGTTCCGCCCACAGCGCGACATTCCATCAGAATGGCAGGCTTGACTGATGCAGCCTCGTCCTCACGGGGGGCTACCTGATAGTAGGCCTGACGGGTCGTCGCGAGGTTCCTGCAATGTGGGGCCTCGGTATGCAGAGGTCCGTGATCAGAGCCGTTCCGGCGCACTCACGGACGGCAAGGATTCCCGCTACGGCCGCCGCCTTGTCCGGGAACGGTTTGGAAACCGCGATGACTATCCCGTCCGGTGTCTTCAGCCTGAACCTGAAGGCATTGTCTCGATCATGGAAAAGTTCGATCGTCGCGACCATGGTTACCCCCTGAAACCGCCCGGCCGAAGGACCGCTCGGGCTCGTCATCGAAACCGGAAAGCGAAAATGCGTCCGGTTGGCCCGGTAACGGAATGGGATATGCCCCATGTGCCCCCAGCCACACCCACGCCCGATGGTAGGGACCCCATCGTGTACTGGCCAGTACGTGACGTCAGCGTGCCGGAAGCCGGAGTGACTGTGACAGGTTTGAGTGGCCCCGTAGGACGGTCATTTTCGGCCCCGGGTAGTGACTTGTTGATGAGGTTGGTCGTCTTGATCGGCGGGATCGTTGCGCATTGATGCAGGCTTGGGTTCTTCGAGGTTCAGTGGCCTTTAAGGGCTTTCTGCCGCCACACGTTCCTGGGGTTGAATGGTCTTCGTTGCTGTAGGGGGCGGTGGGCGGTGGTGTTTCGTTGATGAGTTCGTTGACTGCGTGCGAGACGAGGTCCCTGTCGAGTGGTGTCAGGGTGGTCAGCCCGTTGAGGTAGGCGTCGACCTCGAACTCGTCGGCGTCTCCGGAGAGGGAGAAGTAGCGGACCCAGACACTTTGGACACCGAGTCCCGCGGAATGTATCGCGTGCAGTGTGCGCTTTCGTTGTTCCTCAGCGGTGTGTTTGATCGTCATGAGCCACCGCTGGGCATGGAACCGTCCTGACGCTCGCTGATCCTGGCGGCCATCGTGCCGATGGTGGTGTTCGCGTCCGTGGCGAGCTCGATCAGGTGGTTCATGGCTGCCTGCCGGTCCAGGTCGAGGCGTTCCATCAGGATGCCGCGGGCCACGCCGATGGTGTCCCGTTCGGCCAGGGACGCCTTGACGTCGTTGCTGATCCGCTGCGGGGTGTCGCTGGCCTGGATGTGGCCGAGCAGGGCTGCGGCGGAGCGGGCGAGGTTGATCAGCAGCCGCCGGTCCTCGACGGTGAAGGCGTCGACGGAGGTGGAGTAGACCTTCATCGCCCCGAGCCCAGTAGGTTTGGCAAGGAGGGGCACGCTCAGGCAGGAGCGGATACCGAGCTCGATTACCGCGGACGTCCACCTTTGGAACCGGTCGTCGGTGCGGGTGTCGGCGATGTAGGTCGGCTCACCCGTGGACCAGGCACTCATGCACGGACCCTGACCGAACTCGTACTGCAGGTTGTCGACTTCGAGGACGTCCGGGTTGGTCGCTCCGACGCTCACGCGGGTGCCGTCGGTGTCGATGATGCTCACCCCGGCGCCTGTCGCTGCACCGATGATGTCCCTGGCGATTTCGGCGAGCCCGTTGACGGCGTCATGGGCGGTCTGCTCGGTGAGGAGGTACCCGTTGCTACGGCCGAAGATCGCCAGCAGCTCCGGCGGAAACGAAAAAAACGAGGAAGACGAAGGGGAGGGGGATGGATTGGCGGGTGTCGTGTTCACGGTAGGCCTTAGCTGTCCAACACAGGAGTATCACCCCTGCCGACTGTGGGCCGTCTGCTCAACCCCGGTAGACCTCGCTCGCGCAACATCTACTGCGTACAGTACTGCTGCAGCCCCAGCGGCAGGAGATTATTCACCAGCGAAACCCTCAGGGTGTGATGCCGTCGGCTGCTGTCCGTTCACCGAGTGACCACGCCCCCGTGCCCGCTCGTCGATCTCTCGCTCAGGCCCGGATCTCGACCCGGTGTTGCGCCTCCCAGTTCGGCGACCAGGGGTGAATCAGTGCCCGGAGTAGACGGCTTCGAGGTACTGTTGCACGGCTGTTTCCGTCACCCGGTAGGAGCGGCCAAACCGGATCCCATGCATCGCCCCGGACTGCACCAGGCGGTACACCGTCATCTTCGAGACCCGCATGCGGGCCGCAATCTCGGCCACTGTCAGCAGGTTCTCCGTCGAATTGTTCTGCACCATCGTCACATCATGTTCCCTAGGCCTCATCAGGCACTTCCGTGTCTCTGCTAACGCTGGCCGCTGCCGATATATCGCGCACGAGTAGCCAGTACTTGTTTTCCTTGGCCCGCGCAGAAAGCGATTTCCGGGGATAGTGAACGTGTTCAGCCACCCCTGAAAGCGGATTTTATCCCCCGTGCCTGGCACGACTGCACCGCTTGCTGATGCGCGTATCGGGGCAGGTCATGGGTAACCGCGACGTGCCCTACCGTGTGAGGCGACCGTGGGGCGACAGAGAGTCTGCTCTTGAAGCGGGTTGTCGTTCCGCAGCTCCGGCATATCGTGGCCGGGCGCTGTGAGCGCTTCGAATATCAGAGTATCTGGCGTCTATCGGGCATCGCCCTTCGCGGGCGGCCGTTCGTGGACTGAAGAATCTGTTGCACGGCCCCAGCGGCCGGTCGGGGGGTTCTGCTTCCTTGCTGCTTCACGGGGCATCGGTGGGCAGAGGTCCTTAATCAGCCCCGTCCCGGCGCACTCACGGACCACGCGAATACCCTCGACCGCTGACCCTTTATCCGGGAACTGCCCGGAGACGGCGACGACCGTCCCTCCGGCCGCTTTCAGCCTGAACCTGAAGGAAACTCCTCCGTCACGAAAAAGCTCAAACGTTCCGCTCACAACTAGCCCCTCATCACCGAGGCAGGGGAACTGCCCGGGTTCGTCATTGAATCCGGAACTCAACGCTGCGTTCCGGCTGGCCCGGAAATGGGATAGGGCTTGCCCTACGTGACCCCAGCCACACCCAATGCACCTAGGGTAGGGCTCAAATTTCGTACTCGCGAGTAACCGCCTATGGGATGCGTCCGCACCAGTGATTTCAACGCGCTTTTCATTAAGCAGTCTAGATTCTTCTATTCCCCTTTTCGCTAAGCAGCCTAGTTTTTTGTTTTCTTGATTTCCTTTTTCCCGCCCCTTTACTGATACAGGAGCAATACCTGAGGACCACGGTGTCGCTTTCATGCCTCAGGGAACTCTCATGTAACCGTCCTCCCTGCTGCGTTTCGGAACCCCAGCTCGAAAGACAGCTGCAGGACGCAGATGGAGCAGCAGCGGTGGGGGAGTCAGGGTGTCGCGTCCAAGCGTCCTGCGACCCAAGGTTGGCCTCAAGGGGTCGCAGTCCCACTATCTTCGAGCTGACTGACCTGGAGCCGGATCGCAGCGAGATGACTAAGGGAAAAGCTCATGCCTATCCTCCGACGTCGTTTCCTCACAGTACGTGGCGGACACTGATCTCCGGCCGATTGAACCCACCCGGGGTGCCGAAGACCCCGCCCTCGGGGATGACGGCAGTCGGTACGTGATGGACGGTGGCGCATAGAGTGGCGCAGGATCAACAGGATCAACAGGAACAACAGGAACAACAGGGTCCACAGCGGTTCTGCGGCGGAGCCGACCGGCCCGAGAAGCGAAAGCAGGGTAGCTATGACAACACTGGCGTATGAAAGCCGCGGCGAGGGAGTGCCGGTCGTCGCCATCCATGGGCTCGGGCCCGACCGGGCGCTCATGGTGGGCTGCCTGGAACCGGTTTTCGAGGCCCGGGCGGGGTACCGGCGGATCTACCTGGACCTCCCCGGAATGGGCGAGTCCGCACCTGCCTCCGGCACGGGTGGATCCGATGAGGTGCTGGAGTCTGTCCTGAACTTCATCGACAATCACCTAGGCTCGGATCCGTTCGTGCTGATCGGTGAGTCCTACGGCGGGTACATCGCCCGCGGGGTTCTGCGGAACCGTCCTTCACAGGTGCTGGGCCTGGCATTGATCTGTCCGATCGGCCAGGCGGTGCTCAGTGAGGACCGGACCGTGCCCGGGCACAGGGTTCTGGTTGCCGAGCCGGAGCTACTGGAGCGCATCGGGACGGCGGGGGACTTTCAGGATAATGCGGTCGTCCAGACCTTCGAAACATGGCGGCGCACCCAGGACGAGGTAGTGGTCGGCATGAACCGGGCCGATCAGGCCGCCGTCAGCCGGATACGGGAGCGATACGAACTGACCGACACACCGGATGACGGCTCGACCTATGATGGTCCGGCCCTCATCGTCGCTGGCCGGCAGGACGGCGTTACGGGGTACGCGGATACGTATCCGCTGCTGGACAACTTCACCCGTGCGAGTTTCGTCGTGTTGGACCGTGCCGGGCACAACCTCCAGATCGAACAACCGGATCTCTTCGCGGCCTTGATCAAGGAATGGCTGGATCGAGTCGAAGAACGCAAGGGCGCCCGAATGCACGCGACGCAGGCCAAGTAGCTCGTCAGTTACCAGCGCACGTTGCGTATAGCGATCCCTGACCGGTCTGTCCGGGCAACGACGGGATGAATAACTTTGGGTGTAGTGAAGTCGCTGTTGTCCACGACGAAGGTGGCTCGCTCCCAGGGTCGCGCGGCTTCCAAGTAGAGGCGCTGCCGAGAAGCGTTACACCCGGATGCTTTCGGGCTCGGCGTCGGGCTCTAAGTTGTTCGATAGGTTGTTCACTGCACGCTGAGCTGGTCCCGGCAAGAGACCGGTCATGAAGGATGGAACAGGCAAAGGGGAGTGAACGCTTGTGACTGCATGGTATCCGGATGAAGTTCTCTTGGCTGGCCGGGAGAACCTGGACGTGGAACATGTGGCCCGGTACGACGGCAAGATGAATTCCCAGGCAGAGGACGAGGTTTCGCTGCTGCGGGAGTACGGGCTGACCGTCGGGTCTCGGATTGTCGAGTTCGGGGCAGGGACCGGACAGTTCACGGCGGCGGCTTCACGGGCGGGCGCGCATGTCACCGCGGTGGATGTCTCAGAACCGATGCTCGAGTACCTGCGACGGAAAATCGATCACCAGCATCTGAAAAACGTTGATCTGGTCCACGCCGGGTTCCTCAGCTTCGTCCCTGAGGGTGAACCAACTGATGTCGTGTACTCGCGATATGCGTTGCATCACCTTCCTGACTTCTGGAAAGCAGTAGCGCTTGTGCGCATGGGTCAGCTCATGAGGCCGGGTGGCATTCTTCGCCTCTGGGACGTTGTTTACGATTTCGACCCGGCCGATGCGGACCAGCGCATCGAAGCATGGTGCGCCCTGGGTGGAACCAACGTCGACGGTGAGTGGAGCCGGGCCGAGCTCGAAGAGCACGTCCGCGACGAACACTCCACCTTCCGCTGGATCCTAGACCCCATGATCCTGAAAGCAGGATTCACGATTCTGGACTACACCTACTCGCCGGAGACCTTCGATGCGCAGTACGTCCTACAGCGGACGGCTTCCTGAGCCTCAGGCAGTCTGCGCGTCTGATTGAGCGATCTGATGGTGCAAGGCGAACTTCACGGTGGGCCATTCGTCGTCGATGATCGAATACACAACGGTGTCGCGGATCGTGCCGTTCTCGAACACCGTGTGCTTGCGCAGCACCCCGTCCTGCTTGGCGCCGAGGCGTTCAGTGGCAGCTCGTGATTGCCGATTGTGTGCCAGTGAGCCCGGAACTCCACTGCGATGCAACCGAGCTCCTCGAACCCACGCGTAAGCAGGAGCAGTTCTAGCGACTCGCATGAGGCACTTTCTGCCGGTTCTGTTCTCCTCGTACGCTTCTATAGCGATTCTTCATTGCACGGATGTCTAAGGACCGTCAGTTCTTCTTCAGATCCTCGGCGAGCATCACCAGGATGCCGCTGGGGCCGCGCAGGTACGTGAGCTTGTAGACGTCGCGGTAAGTTGCCACGCCGCGAAGTGGATGACAGCCGTGGCGCGAGGCTGTCTCAAGTGCAGCGTCGATGTCATCCACGGAGAAGGCGACGCGATGCATACCGATCTCGTTCGGGAGGGTGGGGCTTGTCTCGATTGCGTCAGGGTGGAGGTATTCGAAGAGCTCGAGCTGACCGGAGCCATCCGGCGTTTTGAGTACAGCGATTTTGGCATGGTTGCCATCGAGGCCGACGGCGGTATCAGCCCAGTCGCCGCTGATCGTATCGCGGCCGACGAGTTCAAGGCCCAGGTCCGTGAAGAAGGCGATGGTCGCGTCGATGTCGCGGACGGCAATGCCGACGTTTTCTAGTTTGATCGTCATGCTTCGCATGCTACCGAGAGGTGCACTGAGGTGGCAGGGCAGCTTCTCGCTGCGCCCGTCAGCCGGTCCTTCACCGCTCGCGCCCGAGCTCGGCCTATCTCGCGGATCCCCCTGACGGGGAGCGACGCACGCTTACCCCGAAGGGTGAAATGCACGATGAGTGGGCGCTAAGAGCAATACGTTTCCCACAGGTCCTCGACCGGATCGTGTGCCTTCTACACCGCATTCGCGAGGTGTGCACAAACGTCCGGTGATGCACCGGTGTTCTGGTACTTCTTCCTGATCCGGGGGTCAGCGGGTTCTTGGTGATGGTCCCACCGCTATGGACGGGGCGTACTTCGACGCCTCCGGTGCTGGTGCGGACGGCAGGGTTCAGGCGAGCGATTGCGATGGCGGCGTCGAGGTCAGGGGTTTCGGTGACGTAGAAGCCCGCGACGAAGTGACTGGCTTCCACGAAAGGGCCGGCTGTCGTGTCGTCGCGTCGAATGGAAACCGCGTTGGCTCTGGGCGTGAGGGCGTAGGCGAGGGACGTCGAGCCTGAGGCCTCGAGGTCTCGTGCGTGCTGGTCGTTCTCCTCCAGGTCGGGTTGAGCGGCTTCGAGCGCATGGAGGGACTCGTCTGCATAGATGAGGATGGCGAAGTCGGGCATCAGGTGGCCTTTCGGTGGGTTTCTCGGATCCCGCAGCTGCAGAATTGGCTTCAAGTGTGGGTTTGATTAGTTCACGACGAGGTTCTGATGACCGTCGATGAGTTCACGCACGATATCGAGGTGGCCTGCGTGCACCGAGGTTTCCGCGAGCACGCGGAACACGACCTCGCGCCCATCTGCCATGGGCGGTTGCCCGAACTGGCTGGGTGAGGGCCACCAACGGGGAGGGGCGTCCAAATCAACCGCGGCGAGTATTCTGTCGCTGCCAAGGATCTGCTCCTGATAGATACGGACGGCGTCTACACCGGGCATGGGTGCGGAGTGCCACCCGTCATGGAGGGCTTCGATCGCAGCGGGGCTACCGCCGAGGACTGCTGAGATCCAGAACATCTCGTCGTCGAACGCAAGATGGTTCAGCAGCCGGGTCACGGTCCAGCCTGACGGAACGAGCGGTGTGCTCATCTGTTGTTCGGTGAGCCCTCGGATGGCACACAGTACGTGGTCTCGTTCGGCGGCCAGGTGGGCGAGCAGCTGGGCGTCGTTCACGCCTTCGTCTCGTAGCCGATCAGCCACCGAAGCCCGTGTCGGTCGGTGACCTGACCGTCTGCGCCGTCCCACGGCCGTTGCACCAGGGGATCGATCGCCGTACCGCCGACGCAGAGCTTGTCGAACCACCCATGCAGCACGTCCGGCTCAACGGTGCCCAGCAGGGAGAGCAGCAGGCCCTCGCACCGCACCGAGGGCTCTCCTTCCGGCGTGTCAGAGCCCGCCAGGGAAACAACACCATCAAGGACCCCGTGAGCGACAGCATCCGGTGGACCATCGGTCCTCCCGTGATCCTCGTAGGAGTCCAGGGACAGCTCGCCTCCGAAAACATCGGCATAAAAGCGCAGTGCTTCCCTCGCCGTTCCAGGAAAACTGACGTAAACGAGGGGTGCAGCCATGATGAATGCTCCTGACATTGATTCTGCGAGGCAGGCCGAACGGCCCTCCACTACTTCTTAGACGGTCCCGCGACAGCAAACTCATCGGCCCTCAATGTCGTCTGCAGATATGCGGAGCGACGCGGCGCGGAATGGTGCGATTCCCGTCGAGCCGGTGGGGGAGTCGGAACGGCACCGAGCCTAGTAACAGGCAACCTCGTGCAGGCTCGGATAGACAGGATTATGACCGTCCCCGTGTACCAGTAATGCTCCACCTCCCAGCCCCCAGGACAGCTCGTACTGGCCGTCATCGATCGGACGGATCCCGTCGTCAGCCGTCCACGACCCTGATCGCCACCCGACACCAACGGGGTGCACTGAATAGACCTGTCCGCTACCTGACATGAGAAATGAACTCTCCCGGGTGATGGCCCGGCACCCATCCGACACGGAAGGGTCCAAAACCGTATATGCAGCACCGACAGCGGAATCCCCAAGGAAAGCGAGCACACACCCGCCGACAGCCAGAGGTGTAACAGCTCTCCACACCGGGGCGGTGCGGCCACCCGGGAATGTTCTCCGGTCATCCTCACCAACGACCAGACGCCGATGGACAAGACCGAGGATGACGGAGACGACAGACAGGACAACGCCTACGACCCACGGCGGAAGGACAAACGAACCGAGGGCAAAGATCAGTCCGCACCACCCCAGCACCAGAAGCAACAGTGAAGCGATGCCGCACAGCGACGACGACCATCGAATCCGTTGCAAAGCCGATTGGCTGGCGAGCCCCCAGGACGACATCATCGCGAAAGCCTACCGGTGGTCTTGGCACATGCTACCTAGTTGGATTCCTCATAGGTGGCGTCGAGTACGAGATCTCATCAACAGGTGGACGGCTTTGAGCTCCGCCCTTCGGGCTCCACCCGCCCACAGGTCGATGACCCCGGGGTAACTCAGCAGCCCTCGAGGATCTGATGGTTGTCATCTCACACGCGCGGCTTGCAGGCCGTGCACATCCACCATTCACCACAGGTGTACCGTGCCCCGTCGGTGACGGTGGTGGATGTGTGCAGGCGGCTATTGATTCCTGCTGTCCAAGTGGGTGCGGGACAAGCACCGAAGCGTGGGGAGCTTGTGCCGTGCACATGTGGTCAGAAGGCCGGTTTGCTGTGTCGTGGGCGGAACACGGTGAGACGAGTTCGCGAGACAAGGTGCTGTCGGTATGTTCATCGGCAGGATTGACCGGTGGCGGGCAAGGACACCTGAACGCCGGCGGCGTGTGCCGGCCGACGCTCGAGGCAACACACCAATCACTCGGGCTGGCATGTGTTGCACAAGCCGATCTGAGCGGTCCCGTGAACCTGTTGTTCTAGACCAGTGAGCTGAAGAGTTCTGCTTTGCTTGTTGGGCCGGCGACGATGATCTCGTCGTCGTCGTACAAGGTGGTCTGGGCCGTGGTGTAGTCCCATTCGCCGCCCTTGCGTCTGACGGCGACGACTGTGACGCCGTGTCTGGCGCGTAGGCCGGTGGTGCCGAGTTCACGGTCCCAGTACTGGCGAGGGGGTTGGGTCTTGACCATGGCGAAGTTGTCCTCGAACTCCACGTAGTCGAGCATGGTGCCGCGGACGAGGTGTGCCACACGCTTGCCCATGTCGTGCTCGGGCCGGATGACTCGCTCCACGCCGAGCTGGGACAGGATCTGGGCGTGGGGTTCGCTGATGGCTTTCGCCCAGATGGTGGGCCGATCGAAGCGCAGCAGGATTGACGTGGTCAGGATGCTCGCCTCGAGATCGGTGCCGATACCCACGACGACGCGGTCGAACTCGGGGAGGGACAGCTGGCGCAGTGCTTCTTCTTTGGTGGTGTCGGCGCGCACGACGTGGGTGAGGCGGCCGTTGTAGGACTGGACGGTGTCTTCGTCGTTGTCGATCCCGAGAACCGCTGTTCCTGCTTCCTCCAGTTCCAGGGCCAGGGCGCCCCCGAACCGGCCCAGGCCGATGACCGCCACGGAATCGGCGGCTGCGATCGCTTCGATGGGTTTGGGGGAGAACATGCGTTGCCTAGCCAATGAGGGGCCTTTCCTTCGGGTATTCGTAGTAGAGCGGTTTGGAACGCAGCGCCAGCGCGGTGGCGAGGGTGACCGGACCGAGGCGCCCGGCGAACATCACCAGGATCAGAACGACCTGACCCGCCGGCGGGATGCCTGCGGTGATGCCGGTGGACAGACCTACGGTCGCGAAGGCCGAGACAACTTCGAACAGGACCCGGTCGAGGCCGAAGTCGGTGATGAGCATGAGGAACATCGTGGCGCCGATGACGAGCCCGACGGCGAGCAGCACGATGGAGATGGCCTGTCGATGTACCGAGCGGGGTAGGCGTTTGCCGAAGATGTTGACCGCGTTGCCGCCGCTGATCTCCGTATAGAGGATGAAGAGCAGCACACTGAACGTGGTGATCTTCAGGCCGCCGGCGGTTCCGGCGGGGCCCGCGCCGATGAACATCAGGACGTCCATGGCGAGCAGGGTGACGGGGTTGAGCTGCGCGAAGTCCACACTGTTGAACCCGGCGGTGCGCGTCATGGCGGACTGGAAGAACCCCGCCAGGAGCCGCTCCCGGGGCCGCAGCGCCCCGAGGGTCGCGGGGTTGGACCACTCGACAGCAGTGATGAACACCGTGCCCAGGACGAGGAGGATGAGTGTGCCGCTGAGGACGAGCTTGGTGTTCATATGCCACTTGCCGGGGTACCGGAAGTGGCGGCGAAGTTCGAACAGGACCGGGAAACCCAACCCTCCGATGATCACCGCGGCGCAGATCGGCAGGCAAATCCATGGGTCCCCGGCAAAACCAATCAGGTTGTCGCTGAACAGGGCGAACCCGGCGTTGTTGAAGGACGAGACCGAGTGGAAGATGCCAAGCCATATGGCCTCGCCGAGGTTGTAGCCGTACCCGAGCAGGAAGCGTGCGGCCAGCAGAACCGCGGTGACCGCTTCGACGACGAGGGTGATGCGCAGGACGCCAAGCAGCACGCCGCGTACGTCGCCGAAACCCACACTCTTCGTTTCGGCCGCCGCCGAGATACGGGAGCGCAGGCCCATGCGCCGTGCCAGAAGGACACCCAGGAGGGAGGCAAAGGACATGATGCCGAAGCCACCCACCTGGATCAGGGCCAGGATGATGACGTGGCCGCTGCCCGTCCAGTAGACCGGAGTATCAACGACGATCAGCCCAGTCACGCACACGGCCGAGGTCGCCGTGAACAGGGCCTCGAGGAAGGTGGCGCTGCCCACTCCGACCTTCGAGGTGGGAATCATCAGCAGAGTGGTACCAATGAGGATCGCGGCAGCGAACCCCAGCACGATCACCTGAGCCGGGTGCCGCGGGCCCAACTGCGCGACCCAGGACGACGTACTCCTGACCATCCTGTGCATGGCAGCGACGGTGGCTGTTCGAGAGTCCCGGAGGGTATTTCTGCTCGACCTCACGGGAATGCTCCGACCTCCAAGGGATGGGACAACTAGGAGCGGACGATCCGCACCAGTGGCTCATTCAACCGCATGCTGAGGGGCCAGAAGGCTGTCTTAACACGTTCTTGATACCCGCCAATAAAGCCCTGGACCGCTTCCCAGCAAGCCGGATGAGCGTCTGTAGGGGAGTAGCTGTGTTCGCGGCGTCGACGTTTCAGGCGACGAGGGCCGTGTGTAGGCTGGTTTCACCACACCGGTCCAGACCGCCAGTGGGCGGGAATCCAGGCCGGCCGCGCAAGACCCTCGGCGGAACTACCCCCGCACATGCCACGCGACAACTACTGTTAAAACCAGATGACCGACCGTTGCAACGACCGCTTGAATACACCGATCTTCGGGAGGGACGCCTTCCTGGAGCGTTGCTACGAGCTCGGTTCAACCTTCCGCGGAGTATCGTCACGATCAGCTCGTCCCCATAGGTATGCCGACGACGCCAGCAGGATCAGGGCCGCAATGGTGAACCAGTGAGAGTCATCTAGTAGGACTGATGAAGCTGCCGCTACGGCGAAAACGATGGTTGCGGCCAAGTACGTCTTACGTCGTTTCAAGTCCACTTCGACATCCTTCACTGTTCGCGATGACAGGTACTACCGAAGGTGGCGTCTCTTGTGCCCATCCCCGCGCAGTTTGGATGACAAACAATCAACTAGCTTTGCAGGCTCGATTCCAGCCCTTCGGATCGTTATGGTCGCAGAGTAGTAGACCCCTCACCTCAGTGGTCTAGGTACATCGTTTCCTTGGGTCCGTAGGGCGATCCTCAGGCGAAACTCCCGAAAGTGGTTGGTGTGGATCGCGAGGGTTGCGGCCTCGCTCCTTCCAGTAATCGTCACGCTGTCTTCGAACGAATTGGACTAGATAAACCACGACGGCGATGACCGCAACCGCTTGGGTAACGACGCCCGCCCAGACCCAAGGGTTGTCATTATCGATGAGTGCGCGCAGGACCATTGACGCGACAAAAAGGCAGACCATTGCGATAAGACCAGCGGCCTGACTTCTCTTCCGCGGCGAGCTGCTACTGCCCATGACGCCCCTTGATCCACTTGCGCGATTCGACCGACTCTAGTTCCAGAAAGATGTCTCGGTGATGGATCCTGCGCCGGACGGCCCGACTGCTAGCTTCAGTCCATGACTGATTCCTACGGGCTTACTTCACACCAGGCGCGTACAAGAGGTTCCCTGCTCGTCGACGCACGCCGCGAAAGGGTGGTCAAAGCAGCAAGCCTAATGACCGACCATATGAACCGCTACCAACTCGTCGAGCTGTCTTCCAATCGAGCAGTCTTCAGTGCTCGAATGAACTGGAAAACATGGGGCCTGCGAATCACCCTGCTACTCGGTCAAGACGATTCAGGGCGCACCACTATCGACGCCCTGTCTGAACCCCGGCTAGGTTCCACACTGTTCGACTATGGCCAGGGTAAGAAGGACCTGCACCGGATCCTTAACTTCATCGAGCAGGAGGTCAAAAAGCCGAGGACGTCACACGTGTAAGCCAACGCGTGTTCAACACCGGGCCGTCCTGGTCAGCGATCGGCGAATGCGCCGGGAGAGTCTGGTTGTAGGACACGTCAGGCGGCTCCTGCGGGACCGTTGACTGCTTCGGCTGCCACAGCAGCGGTTACCAACAGCTCGCTCAGCCGTTGCTCGAATGCCTCCTTGGCGCCAAAGAAGGTTCGGTCGGTGGTTCGCCAACCAAAGGTGTCAAATGCATGAGCTTCAAGCTCAGTACGATCTCCGAGGGAGGTTGCTGTCACAGTGAGCGCGACCGGTAGTGCCGCGCTGCCTGACATTGCGTTACCAAGGAGTCGGTACCGCCAGTTGGAGCCTGTCCGGACCAACACCGCGTTCCCTGTTCTTTCGACCTTCGCGCTCGAGCTGAACAAGGATCGAGCTATAGCGTCGAGGGCATCGGCCGCGCTCAAGGGGGAACTCCAGACCTCGCGAATCTCTACGATCGGATTCGTTTCTGGGGGGTCGTTTGTTATCAAGGTCGTCCTTTGCCGAGGAAGTAGCGGAAGACGAGGAGGAGGAACCCGACGAGCAAAACGCTTCTGATCAGTAGCCATGCATTATCCCGACCCCCGCTGAATTGACCCAACAACAACCCTGCTACAAGTAGCAGTGTCAGGACACTGGAACCGACTATTGCAATTGCCGCTACCACCTGCGCGAAGGTCTTGTTCATGGGTCGCCTTGGTGTTGAGGTCATGCGCTCATCTAAGCAGTGCCAACCAAGCGTGGCGCCAGTCCGGCGTCTATTTCTACCGATTATCTCAACGCCCGTATGCCGGTCCTTCACCGGGATGCATACGACTCACCCTGCGCCAGTCGTCTCGGACTACTCCGCGCTGGTTGGCGCCGTTCCCGTATGACCCGCCGCAGATGATGCCCGGTGAACACCCTCCATGCGGACGCGTGTTGGGAGCGCGGACACCCGCAGCGGGTCCCGCTAAAGGATCCATTGACTGGATGGATGTAGCAGTGGCTTGCGCTGGCTTGAGTATTTCCAGCACGGATGGTTGTACCTGTTGCGCTGGGTGCACCTGCCTCGAATCTGGAGCGCTATGGGAGCGGTATGAGTGTCAGCCAGTGCTTGGCTTCCTCGACGGTGCTGAAGTGGCGGGTTGTGTAGGGCGGGCGCGCCCGCTGCCTGTAGTAAGTGATCAGCGTCTGGCCACGGGAATCGTCGCTCACGACGGCTAGGGCAGCGATGTTCAACCCGTCCGCGAGGATTTTCATCGCACTGTCGCTGGCTGACATGACCTGATGGAGTTCCAGGAGCATGGGCGGACACGAGGTGGGGTTCATGAACTCGGCGCGAAGGACGATGTTCTCGGCGATGGCGTCTGTGATGTGTATGGCCTGGGTCCATGTCACCCACAGCAGGCCGTCGCTCATTTCCGAGGTGAAGGACTTTTCTACTCCGTAGCTTTCACCGAAGATGCTGGGGTGCTCACGGGTGTGATCGAGCAGCCAGTCGGTGGCTTCCTCATCATCGGTGAAGTACCGGGTGGGTGTCACTGATCGATGGGTGAATGCTGTAAGGACCCGTCCCATGTCGTCGGCGCCGATGATGGCGGTGTGGGAGGAGCAGATGTCCCTGATCAGTAGTTGTTTGGCTTCCGACGTGATGTATTCGATGAGGCCGATGCGCACCAGGAGGGGTCGCGGACCGTCAGGGGATGCGGCGGTGACTGCTGTGGTCGCAGACACCACGTCGGAGGCTTCCATGGTGATCCCCGGACTCCACTGAAGGGACATATAGTTTCCGGCGTCCTCGAGCGCATAGCGGGCTCGTGTTTCCTGCTTCACCATAAGTTCCCTGACTTCGACGGGTACAACCTACCGGCACCAGCGCCACGGCAGCTCTCGTGCCGGGGGCACCGTCATCCTCAAAGACACGGCATGCTGTGTGATTAGGCGACGCTGCAAGTAGAGCGGCTGAAGAACTTTCCTGGGCACCGGCTTATCGGCGACTCCTGAGAGGATCCTTGCTTGGATGATCTGGTCGGGCTGATCACGGTTGGTGGGGACGGGTGACTCCTGGGGTCTGCGGTGAAGGCGTGGTCTCATCATTGGGTCTCAGCCGCTGTATTCCCATTAAGGGAAACCGGAGCCTTTGATGGTTCCGTCAGCAATGGTGGCTCGGGTCGGATGCATGGGATAGATGACGGTGTTCGGTCACGCAGACAGGACGGCTGTGGTGTTAGCCGGCGTGGGGGCGGGTGATCAGTCAGGCGCGGGCTTGGTTGGCGGTGTCGAAGTGGCGTGTGGAGTAGGGGATTATGGACTTCGGTGAAGTAGCTGAACAGGAACCGGCTGCCGGCCTCACGCCTTCACCAGGGCGTCACCAACCTCATGACATAGAACAGCTAGTTTGCGACATCAGTCATAAAGATCGCCTCACAGCGCATTGGTGACATCCACGAAGACGGGATTTGCGTAGAACCAGGTGTCGAGCCAGGGATCGGCCTCGACGGTTCCGCTCCCGTGGCGTTGTGGACCCGAGGGGTCAACGGCGGCACCGTGGTAGCCGGGTCCTGTCCGGCGGCCGTCGCTGCCACGTACGCGGAGATAGAACGTTTCGGCGACGTCACGGAAGGTATGCGTGACCGTAATGACACCCGTGCTGCCGGACACGTCGAATTGGCGGGACACACGCGTGTTCGGAGCGCGCAGGGCGTCCCGGTCCGCGACCGACCCGGTCACCGGGCCACTGATGACATCGACGTGGGCCACTCGGGGGAGAACGCCTGCAGCGTTCCGGTACTGCGTCGGCGTAAGGGTGATGGACACCTCAACATCCGATCCCCGCCGCACCTGCAGGCGCGAACCGAGCGTGACGCCGTCGTCTTTCTTGGTCCTCTTGTCGTTATTCTTGCCGCCCTTGAGTTCCCGTACGCGCACGTCGAGCCCCGCCAGCAGATGGCCGTGATCGACCCACATGCGGCCTCGGCGCATCGCGTTCAGCACGCCGGTGTACGAGCCCTCGGTGACACCGGTGTGGAGGCGGCTGAACTGGCCGGGCCAGAAGTCGCTGCCGCCCTGGGGTTGCCCGGTCTCGATGGGGTCCGGACGGCGCCCCTCGACGCTCCAGCGGTCGAATTCATTCGGCAGGCTAAGGTACGGTTCCCGGTCCGGGTAGGGCCCGGTGCGGAGGGTGTCTTTCACCGTCAGGTGATTGTCGGAGTTAGAGGTAATCCAGAACGGCAGACCCTCCGCGAGGAGCGAGTCCCAAACGCCTCCGACGGTCGCAGTCGCCCAGTCGAAGCCTCCGTAGGGCCGGTAGGCATCGGCGGGGAACCCGCCGAAGCTGAACTGGCTCGGAGCGTTGACGTACTCGCCCCGCTGGTCGCCCGGCACCGTATTCTGGCTGATCCCGCTTCCCTGCGCGCCGGGCGCCCCCTCCATTCCGATCATCACCTCACGCGCTGAGTCACGCCAGGCCCGGAGTTCGTGGGGCGAGTCGATGCCGAGGCGGAGCGGATGGTTTGCGAGGACGACGACGTCGTCTACGTAGCCCGTCCGCCGCTGCTCGGCGAGCCAAGCGATGCCCTCGACGGCCTTCTGTTCTGCGAACCGCTCCTCGGCGGAGCCCGGTGCCGGCTTCTCCCAGCGGTTGAGCTTGCCGTCAAACACCAATTCGAAAGTGCGTAACAGGTCGACTTCGTGCGGGCCCGGAGCAACAAGGACCGAGCCGTGCTCGGCCGCCGGAATGTACCACTCAAGGCCCTGAAAGATCAGGAGGTCGGGGTTCACTGCGCGCTGTTCAAGGATCTCGCGGTTTGAGGAGACGACTCCTCCATTGTTGGCATGCCCGAAGTTCGAGTGCTCGGTGAAGGCCAACCAGTCGACGCCATAGTGACGGGACTGCTCGAGCTGCTGCGTGACACGGTACTTGGCGTCATGGCTGTATTGCGTGTGGACGTGGTGGTCGCCCACGAGCCAGGTCAGCGTCGGGTCGGATTCACGCTTGCCGCGCCCCTGACCGTTTCCAGGAGCCGCGACCGCCGTCACAGCTGGTGCCAGCGCGGTTCCCGTTCCTGCGAGCACCGCTGCTGAGCGGAGGATCGCTCGTCTGTTCCAGCCGAACGAGGCAATTTCCACGTCCGCGGCGTCCTGTTGGGATCCCTGGTCGTGGTGGTCGGTATCAGAAATGCACATGGGAGTCCTTGCTGCGGGGTCTGGGGAACGCTGTTGAAGCGTAGACACGACGTATGACGCAGACATGAACCTGTAGTGAATGGCACCTCGGTGAGGAGCACCCTGCCACCTTCTCGGACTGCCGAAACTGCCTAAGACACGGCCTAGCTTTCCTCGGCCACCGGAGTGGCCGCATCCTGTTCGGCGCTGCCGCCATCGCCCTGGTACGCGTCCACGGGGCTCACGCCTGCCGCGTGCTGGTCGGCATTGAAGGCGGACGTGGTGCTGGCCGCCGAGGATGTGTCGGGTTCCTCGAGGGTGGCTTCCTCGGAGATGTTGATGTCCTGGCGCAGATGCGAGCTGTCGGGCAGCGGCCCATCAAGAGAGGTCATGCCATCGAGTCAAACAGCGGGAGGTGAATCCTGAACAACCCCGTTCGGCCCCAAGAATTCACTAGTGTGATGGCCGTTGAGGTCGACGACACCGGCGAGGAACGGTTTGCTTGAACCGCCGGTTGCGTGGTCCTTCCGCGCAGGTGTTCCAAAAGGGGGCCGTAGCTCGCCGCAGCGTAAATCCGGATGTTGATCACTGCCCGGCAGGCGCAGGCTGCCGGCTGGTCAACCTCGTTACGCGGTCACGAGAAACGGTGGCAGCGCCGAATGAGCAGACTCACCCGCCACGTGAAGTCATGTGCGAGGTCACAGTTCGGGAGAGCTTCGACGTGGACTGTGACCTCGAGGCACCTTGAGTCCTGTCGTGCTGCCCCTCCGAGTTGTAGGGCCCTGACGGCGTCTGTCATAGTGGCCGGGCGATCAAAGTGACGCCACCCTGAGCGTCTTCCGCGACACCGAATCGGTGTAATCATGACCAAGAACTCAGTCCTTACTGTGGCGACAGTCAGCCTGACACTTCTCCCCAATCATCTGAGCATCTACCGTTTCGATCCGTCCAGTTCCTTGGAGAACCTCGGTCAGCTGCCTGGGGTGTGGTCGATCACCCGCACTCAGAAGGAGCTTTCCGTGGTGGCGGAAGAAAGTGCCGGTCTTTCATCCGACAAGGTGGATGCGGGATGGCGTTGCCTCTACGTCGACGGGCCGATCCCATTCACGACGGCTGGAGTCGTTGCCGGTCTTACAACTGCGGTCGCCCAGCAGGGCCTGCCCGTGTTCGTCATCTCGACGTTCGACAGCGATCTCCTACTCCTTCGCGAGGAGTCCTTGGAGCAAGCCATACAAGCTCTGCGTAGTGACGGTCATCTGATCCAGCCTCATTGAAGTGCCACCATGGATGAGAAGAACCACCTACACGAGTACCTGAGGTGATTCCCGCAATGTCACAAACGAACGTATTCGCTACACATCTCCAAGACGCTTCCACCGACTCCAGAAACCTCGTTCTGTCTCGCTAGGGGACCCATTGACACACTGTTGGTTCTGGTCCGTGTTCGAGCATCTGAAGCAGTGGCAGAAGGTATGTGCAGAACCGCTGCGGCGGATTCGGTGTGTTGGTGCGGATAGTGCTTCTAGGTGTTGGGGTCGAAGTCCAGGTCCAGGGACTCGGGGCTGAGGAGTTCCCGCCAGGCCGATGTCACCCGAGCGCTTGGTAGTGCTGTGGCGATCGGCATCCGGTCGACGGCGACCAGCTGTGCCAGGTCCAGTCCGGTCAGCGCGGCGAGTATCGCCCTCCTGCAGGGCCTCGAGGGCTTTGTCGAACTGTGGGCGTCGGGCATGAGCACCACCGACCCCGTGATCGACACAGAGGTCATCGCGGCGGACGCCGGCGGCGAGGAGGTCAGCGATTTGCCGGTCCGTGTCCTGGGCGCGCGTCGACACCCTCGCGTACCCAATCAGCTTGCCCACGCCACTCCTTCTCATGCTGGGGGCCGCCGGGTGAGTTATTCCTGAATGAAGCCGTAACAAACCATGCTCGCAGCAGGGGAACCGCGGTTTACCGGCGGTCCCCTTGCCACACTGTCTGCATGAGCATCCAGCTTGTACCAATGACGACGGAACGGTTCCCTGAATGGCTCGACAGGAGCCGGGCCGAATACATAGCAGATCTCGTCGCCACAGGTGAGTCACCTGAAGTCGCACATCGACAAGCCTCCGAAGCACTGGCGGGAGCCTTCCCTGCCCGTCTTCCGACCGCCAGCAACGCCGTGTTCGACGTCGTCGACCACTCCGGGACGGCAGTCGGTTATCTCTGGATAGGCCAGGACGACTCGGATGACGAGGCTGCATGGTGGGTCTGGGACGTAGTCGTCGAACCAGAGCATCAAGGCAAAGGCATCGGCCGGGCAGCAATGCTGCTTGCCGAAGAGTACGCACGATCACAAGGAGCTCGCACCCTTGGGCTCAACGTCTTCGGGTTCAACACCGCCGCCCGAGGGCTGTACGAATCCCTGGGATACGAAACCACCAGCGTGAAGATGAGGAAAATGCTCTGACAAGCAGTCCGTAAGGCGATGTACGGGTGGGACGACGAGGGAGCCGAGGTGAGGTGTCTCGTCTTGCTGCGCATGCGTCGCGAGACGCAAGGATGTTCAGTCACTGACCGTTGATAGGGCAATTCTCGAGCACTTCATCGTGTCCGACAAGGGTGACCATGAGTAGTAGCAGGCAAAGCGCCGCGCTGCAGGGCCTATGAAGCCCTGCAGCCCGAATCAATCGCTATGCAGGCTGTAAAGTCATGCGTGAGCTCGGCGAAGGACGCCAAGTAGCTCACTGCTGAGTGGGCAGTCCCAACTACCCTCAGCACAAAACCGCTCTGACTAGTTGCGATAGTAGATTCTGGTATCCCGCAGAAACCCGATATACGCCCGTACTCCTACGCGGGCTTTTTGGGACAGAGGAGTCGCCAACTGGGGCTCGGTCTCACATCCTGTGCGGCTCCGACCTAACTGAGCAATCTTGGGGTACTTGAGAAGAAATGACCAGCTATCCGAGCATTGCTCAGTTGTGGGTTCGGCGCCTCGAGCAGGTACAGCACTTCCGGGACGAGACCGGCCGATTCCCTGTCTATGACCCGCAGCGCCGTCCGGAGGAAAAGGTCCTCGCGGTCTGGCTGGGGCGCCAACGCACCTGGCAGAGGAAGGGCCGGCTCCGCCCCGACCGGCAGGAAACCCCGACCCGAGTGCTGCTTGGCTGGAATGCACCCGGCATTACCTGGCAGCGGAGCCATTCAGCCGAGAATTCTTCTCTCTAGCTCCCGCACTTCCCTCTCCCTGCCCTCATGGAGAGCTTCGACAGGGCCATCGGTTACTCGAGGTGCGCTATCCGTGCCGGTGGTCGTCGGCGACAGATGTGGGTGAGCCAGCGTGGGGCTGGTCCTGTTGTCAAGGAGCGGGCGTCATCTACTCCTCGGTGGGGGTAGGAGTCGGGGTGGAGGTCGGTTTTGCGTTCTGATCTGGAGCGGAGAATGGAACGGTGAACCCGGTGTTGAAGTTGTATCGGGGTCGGTAGTCCTCCTTCGGGAAGGAGTCATAGTAAGCAGCGTCTTCCTTCGAGTTGTATAGCCCACCTTCGGGGTTCCACACCCGGATGATTCTCTGGTCAGGTGCTGTAGGGCTTTGGTCGATAGACCACGCCCAGCCCTCCAAGATGTCACCCTCTTCCCGAAGGTATTCGTCGGTGGGAACCTCGCCGTTGTTCTCGCTCATATAGGTGTTGATGGTTGATGCTGCCCGGTAGAGCATTTTGGTTGTCTTGAAGTCGATCTCCCCCAGGGGTGTTGTTTCTTCCTCCGGTGGGGGAGCGGTGGCGATGGCGGTCGGGAGAGCGCGGTCGCTGCGAATGGTGTATGCCGTTGCTTCTGTGTTGTACGCGTAAGCATCAGGATGGAACACCTTGATGGTGTAATTGTCGGATTCGGTTGTTTCGAAGGGGATCTCGAAGCCTTCGGGCTCGAAGTTCGCCACCGAGTATTCGAGTGCTTGTTGGAGCCGTCCTGGAGGGACTGGTTCGCCAGTCCCTCGGACGCTGTCGGCATGACCACGCAGCGTGTTGCCGATGTTCCGGATCCATTCATCCGTGTATAGCCCGAGACGCAGTCGTTCGACCTCGGACGACGACAATGATCCTGCTGACGCGGATGTGCTTGAGGACGGGGATGTGGTCGTGGTCGTGGTGCTCGTGCTGGTGGTGCCGTCCGTCGGCATCGGCGTGGGAGCCGTGGCCTCAGGACTGGCCGACGGGGATTCAGGTGCCCCGGTGGTGGGTGGGGCTTCGGCAGCGGTTGCGGAGGGTTGAGGTCCAGGATCGTTACCTTCTTGCGGGAGAGTGCAGCCGGCAAGGACGCATAGAGTTGCGATTCCTGTGATGGCCAGCGGGATGTCTCGTGTCACCGTTTCTCCTTGGCGATGTGTCGAGACCTGCTGTTCCTATCCAGTGCGGCAATCATTCCACGTGCCACGCATCGGGGGCGTGCAGGCGGGGTTTTGGTCCTTGCTGTCCGCTTTTGGGTGCGGGACAAGCAGCGGAGCCTGGCGGGCGTGTCCATGTCGCCGGGGGAGTGGTTGCGCCGTGTTCGACTCGTATAAGCGTCCTGTAAAACGTGGGGTTCTCAAGACAGGCCAGAGGGACCCAACCCGGTCGAGGCACATTGATGGCACCTTTTCGGCCGGCTTTATCGTGCTGGGTAGATATGCGCCGCCCAACGGGCAGCGACCGGTGCCAGGGTGGTAGCTCGCGTGCAAGCGGTGGTACCGGGTGCGGTACTGGTCGCTAGTTTTCGCGTTGTTCGTAGACGTCGGGGATCCCGTCGCCGTCAGCATCGACTTTTTCCTGCTCCTCGATGCGGCGGTAGTGCTTGTTGCGGGATCGCAGCACCACACTGGACAGCAGCGCGGCCAGGAGCGATGCCGTGAGAATGGCAACCTTCGCGTGGTCTTCCTGCTCGCTGCCCGCCCCGAAGCTGAGGTCGTTGACGAGAAGCGACACCGTGAAGCCGACCCCCGCGAGGATGCCCACGCCGAGCAAATCCCACCAGCTCAACCCGGGATCCAGGCTTGCCTTCGTCGATTTCGTGACGATGAACGTGGTCAGGAGGACACCGATGGGCTTGCCGAGTACGAGCCCGAGGACGATGCCGATGAGGACGGGGTCAGTGAGGGCCGACATGAATCCTTCCGCCCCGCCGATCGCCACACCGGCTGAGAAGAAGGCGAAGACGGGAACCGCGAAGCCGGTGGACAGGGGGCGGAAGCGGTGCTCGAAGACCTCGGCGAGTCCTGGCTTGTTAGGCCTTGGAAGCTTGGGTGTTCCGTCAGGAGCGCGCCGTAGCACGGGGACGCAGAAGCCGAGCAGCACGCCTGCGACCGTGGCATGCACGCCCGAGGCGTGCATCAGCGCCCAGGTAGCGACACCGAGGGGTAAGAGGATCAGCCAGGGGCCGAGGACGGTCCTGCCGAAGAACTTCGGCCTGTGCTGGGCGAGTAGGGCGAACAGGGCGAGCGGCAGGAGCATCCACAACAGGAAGACGAACTTGACGTCTTCCGAGTAGAAGAAGGCGATGATCGCGATCGCGATGAGGTCGTCGACCACGGCGAGGGTGAGAAGGAAGATCCGCAGCGCACCCGGTAGGTGGGAACCGATGACCGCGAGCACGGCCAGGGCGAAGGCGATGTCCGTCGCCGTGGGGATCGCCCAGCCCCTCAGTGTGTCCGGTGAGGACAGGTTGACGGCGACATAGATGAGCGCAGGGACGACGACACCACCGAAAGCAGCCGCCACGGGCACGATCGCACGACTTATGCGTCGCAGGTCGCCGGCGACGAACTCGCGCTTGAGTTCGAGACCGGTAAGGAAGAAGAACACCGCCAGCAGGCCGTCCGACGCCCACGCGCCGACGGACAGCTTGAGGTGCCACGGCTCGTAGCCGAACTCGAAGTCGCGGATGGCGAAGTAGGTATCACCGAAGGGCGAGTTCGCCCAGATGATGGCGATGGCCGCGGCGATGAGCAGCAGGATGCCACCCACGGTCTCCTTGCGGAGTATCTCCGTAATACGCAAGTACTCCGGGTAGCTGGATCGCTCGAACAGTACGCGTGAAGAACGTGCTGTCTCGGGTGAGGTGTTATCGGACACGAGGCCTCCTAAAGCTGCATAACGTACTGATCCCACCGGGCGCATCATCGCCCGGGCCTGCACAGCCGCGGGCTTCACGCCAAGCTATACCGCTCGCCTCGATCATCACCACGCTGCGCTGAGCCTCACCGCGGCCGGTCTCGGCGTCACTCCGTCCGGGCACGCCTCATCCACACCGCACTCACCGTACTCCGGGAAGCCGCCACATCACCATCACCACAAGCCCCCAGGTATCCTTCGGCTGAGGAACGCTGAAGGATCCCCTGCGGGACGGTGTTGGAGCGGCCAAACCCGCCAACCAGACTCCAGGAATCCCGCCACGTTGATTAGGTCAGCGCACTCTATTCCTAGTAGCCGGATAGCCCGATGCTCATGCCTGCGCAGGTCTATGCGCAGAATGAGGTCTGTTCGCTTCAGGCTTCGAAGTGTGAAGCCGGTTGTTCCTGGTTCAGGGAGTGCACGACGCGTGCGGCGATCTCGTTCAGTGGCGTGTTCCTGCTGCTGGAGGCTGCCTTGAGGATCATCATTGCCCTCTCATGAGTGCAACGGTTCTGCCCCATGACGATGCCGGCCGCGATCTGAATGGTCGCCCGGGTCTCCATGGCTGTTTTCAGGTCGGTCATGGCTTCACCCAGGTGCGCTATCCGCACAGCGGTCCGGAGCGCTCGGGAGGCGTCCTGCGCGAGGTGTTCGGCAGTCCGGATGAGGTGGGCGCCGAACACGTCGACGTCGCTGGAATACAGGTCCAGGGCTGCCACGGCGCCGCCGTCAAGTGGGATCGGTACTGCCAGCGCAGACAGGATGCCGCTGCCGGTGATGCGCTGTGCGTAACCACCGAACCGGGTTTCGGTCCGGAAGTCCTGTACGAGGCAGGGGGCGCCTTCGCGTGCGGCGCGCAGGCACGGACCGTCATCGAAGAGGAACTGCACTTCTCCTACGGCCTGGGCGCGGGGACTGCTGGCCCCGACGATGGCCCTCTTACGGGGACGCAGCAACACCACGGCGACGGGAAGATCACGGCCCTCTGCGACGAAGGTTGCAGCGGCCTCCCGCGCGAGGGAGGTGAGGTAATCGGCGATGTCCACGCTGTCGAGCACCAGGTCCTGCACGGACTCCGAGAAATCAGTCGCAGTCGCTGCGAGAGGCTCACCATGGCCGGTTGCCGGGTCGACTAGTGCGAAGGCTGGTGAGTCAGTGCCGGGAAGATCGGTATTGCGAAGTTCGAAGCCGGGTAGTTCTGGCATGGCGGGCCTACTCTCATCCTCGGGTTTATCCCACCACGGTGACGGGCGCACGAGGAATAGCGCCGCCTGCTGCTAGTCGACGAAAGCAAGTCTATAGCTCTGCTGTCTAGCTATATGCAGGGCCTGGCACTGCGGTGGGCCCACCCTGAAAGGAGCGGGTTCCGGCTGGATCCTTCGCCTTAGTTCTTCTCGATGGTGCCCGCTGTTATGACGGACGGGGCGAATCCTTCGGTCGGACCCGATCCCCAAAGGGGGCAGGATGAACGACCGTGATTCCTCTTTCTCACCCGAAAACGGCTACGGACCGGACGATGATGCGTTCGACCGCTCCGCGGTGCGTGATTCCCTGGACAGCTCCTTCACCCGCGTCGCGCAACTCGCCGCCGAGCTCATGTCCATCAGTGGTTCCACCGTTCTGTGCGGGGCGACGTTCCTCAGGGCAGGACGCGCAGAAACCGTCATCAGCAGCAACGACACAGCACAAATGGGGATGAGGTTCAGTACCGGTTCGACGACGGGGCGTGCCTGACAACAGCCCGGATCGGGCAGGTGGTCCACCTCCCTGACCTCACCGATGACACCCCGTGCGCCCTCAATTTCTACTCCACGATTCCGCATGCCTTCACCCCGACCGCTGTGGCTTTTGCTGAGCGCTTCGCCGTCAGCATCGCTTCCACTGCTCCACGTAGCGCAGACCGTGGAACTCGCTGGCGGGTTGCAGGGCCTCACCGTGGCGTTCCATCCCCGATCTGTCGTGGATACCGCGACCGGCCTGCTCATGGCCCGTTACACCTGTACCCGGGGACAAGCCCTCCGCCTGATCATCGTCGCTGCGACCGACCGTGCTGTCAGCGTCAACGATGTCGCGCGCGGCATCCTCACCGAAACGGCCCCCTGACTGCACTGGGCCGCTCATCTGGTCCCGCCGTGTCCTGTAGGGGGTATCTCAGCGGTAGCCGTTTCCTCAGACTCCGATGATCGCGAGCCAGCCGGCGAGGGCGAGGAGGGTGATGATGAGGACGGGGATGGTCAGGATGATGCCGGTGCGGAAGTACTGGCCCCAGCCGATGTGGATGCCCTTGCGGTCCAGAACGTGCAGCCAGAGCAGGGTCGCGAGGCTGCCGATAGGTGTGATTTTCGGGCCGAGGTCGGAGCCGATGACGTTGGCGTAGATCATCGCTTCCTGCGTCAGGCCGGTCGCTCCTGCGGCGCCGATCGCCAGGGAGGCGATCAGGACGGTCGGCATGTTGTTCATCAGGGATGCGAGGACCGCGACGATGACGCCGACGCCGAGGGCGGTGATCAGGACCCCGTTGTTGCTGATGGCCGAGAACACGCCGGCGAGTTCGTCGGTGAGGCCCTGGTTCCGCAGCCCGTAGACGACCAGATACATGCCGATGGAGAACAGGACGATCTGCCAGGGAGCTTCGTGCAGGATCCGCGGGACCGAGATTCGAGCGTTCGAGAGCGCTACTGCACCGTCACCGGCTGAGGAAATGGTGGTGTCGTCGTGGTGCCCGTCAGAGGCGCTGTGGGCGCTGTTCGCGGTGCCACCGGTGGAGCGGTGGGCCGCTCCGACCGTTTCGTAGTCGAGGTCGGCTGCCCGCCCAGCAGCATCAACTTCGGACAGAGGTCCCTGCACCGCTGGGACGGGCGTACGGGGGAAGAGGAAGGCTGGTTTGCGGGACGCCACGAGCATGAGGACGACGGCGCCGAGGCCGGCGACGGCGGACAGGGGGATGTGCAGTGGTTCGGCGGCGAAGTAGCCGATGAGCAGGACGCCGAGGATCACCCAGCCAGTCTTGAACGTCAGGGGGTCCGCGATGGCCGACTTCGGTTTTTCGAGGACGGAGACGTCGTAGTGGTGTGGGATGACCTTGCGGAAGAACAGGAGCAGGACGCCGAGACTCGCGGCGACGGACACGATGCCGACCGGGACCATGACGACGGCGTAGCGGGCGAAGCTGATGTCGAAGAAGTCGGCAGTGACGATGTTGACGAGGTTCGACACGACCAGGGGCAGGCTGCCTGCGTCGGCGATGAACCCGCAGGCGATGACGAACCCGAGGGACGCTTTGGCGGGGAATTTCAGGGCCAGGAGCATCTGGATGACGATCGGGGTGAGGATGAGGGCCGCCCCATCATTGGCGAACACCGCCGCGATAGCCGCTCCGAGCAGGACGATGAGCGCGAACAGGAGCCGTCCGTTGCCCCTGCCCCAGCGGGCGACGTGCAGGGCAGCCCATCTGAAGAACCCGGATTCGTCGAGGATGAGGGAGATGATCACGATCGCGACGAACGCGAAGGTCGCGTTCCAGACGATGTCCCACACGACCGGGATGTCCGACAGGCTCACCACTGTGGTGATAAGGGCCAGGGCGGCTCCGCCGAGTGCGGACCAGCCGATGCCGAGGCCTTTGGGTTGCCAGATGACCAGTGTCAGGGTGGCGAGGAAGATCAGAACGGCGACCGCGGTCATGGCAGTCATAGCAGCAGGGCTCCTAACAGGAGGGGCAGAACAAGCGCACGGACGAGTTCACCAGTGAGGTCGTGGTGAGGTCGTGGCGAGCTCGTGAGCGAACACCAGGCGAAGACGGCAGTCGAACATGCCCGTTGTCGCCCGGGGCGGGAAGAGGGTGGGCTCGGGTCAGCGCGTGGTGAGGGTGGTATGGAGGGCGGTGACACGGTCGAGGATGTCGTCGCGGACCAGGCGCATCCGCTCGATGCCGTCGATGCCGCGGTCGCTGGGCTCGTCCGTCTCCCACCGCTCGTACAAGGTGCCTTCGACCTCGTCGACCTGCGCTTCGGGGCCGAGGATGACGACGAGGTCCGCCTGCTCCTGATCCTCACGTGTGATCTGGCGAGGGACGTTCTGGCTGATGTCGACCCCGACTTCGGTCAGGACCTGGGCTGCGAGACCGTTGACCGCGGATCCGGGCTCCGATCCGGCGGAGGCGGTGGTCACAAACTCCCCGGCGACCTTGTCCATGAGGCCGGCGGCCATCTGGGACTTGCCTCCGTTCTTCACGCACACGAACAGGACGGAGGGTTTGTCGGCCTTGAAACTCACAGGGGTACTCACTTCTTCTGGTCGGACGGGAGTGAAACAGGGCCAGGCAGGAACCAGGTAGGAACCGGAAGCGCCCGGGGGAGGCTGGGGGTTCTACGTGGGTTCGGTGAGGACGCCGGCGAGGGCGTCCAGGGCTCCGGGCACAATGGAGAAGTACGCCCATACGCCGCGCTTCTCGCGGTGCAGGATCCCGGCGTCGACGAGGATCTTCAGATGATGCGACACCGTGGGCTGCCCGAGGTTCAGCGGTTCGGTGAGGTCGCAGACGCAGGCTTCGTTCTCGGTGCTGGAGGAGATCAGGGAGACCAGGCGCAGACGGTTCGGGTCAGCGATCGCCTTGAACTGCCTGGACAGCTCCTCAGCCCGCTCCGCGCTCATCGCCGGCGTCCCGGACGGCACGCAGCACCTACCCTCATCAACCATCTCGGTAGGTGCGAGGTCCGTGGTTGCAGCCATGGTTCGGGGCCCGGAAATCGTCGTCATGCCACCCACCATACCCGCACATTGACAACCGTCGATATATCTCCCCATACTCACTATCGAAGACAGTCGATCTGTTGCCAGGGCTGCGCGCACGAGGTACCTGCGACCTGATCGACCCGACCACCACTGCCCATGCCTGTCCGGATCACCGGGTTGGAGCGAGGACCGAAGGATCACCATGACCACTGAACTTGCAGCTGTAGCAACCACCGATCAGAGGAAACCGTCGGTCCTGTTCGTCTGCGTCCACAACGCCGGTCGTTCCCAGATGGCCGCGGCGTACCTGAACCACCTGTCTGAGGGGCGTATCGAGGTCCTGTCGGCCGGGTCACAGCCCGCCGACGAGGTCAATCCCGCGGCGGTCGAAGCCATGGGGGAGGAGGGCATCGACATCACCGCCGAGACCCCGAAGGTCCTCACCACCGATGCGGTCAAGGCCTCCGACGTCGTCGTGACCATGGGGTGCGGAGACGAGTGCCCGTACTTCCCGGGCAAGAGGTACGAGGACTGGGTCCTCGAGGACCCCGCCGGCAAGGGCGTCGAATCGGTGCGGCCGATCCGCGACGAGATCAAGCGCCGCATCCAGCAGCTCATCAGCGAACTCCTGCCCGCCACCAGCGCCAGCACCGGTACGCCGAGCGCCTGACCGACACCGCACCTTTGCTCATCGCTCAGCGTTCCCAGGATTCGAAGGGCACCGTCATGACAACCACCCACACCGCCACTGCCACTACTGGCGCCAGCGAGCGCACCGACCTACCGGTCGCCGTCATCGGCGCCGGGCCGACCGGACTGTCCGCGGCTGCGAACCTCCTCGAGCAGGGACTGGCCCCGATCGTGTTCGAGCAGGGCGACACTGTCGGAGCGACGGTGCGTCAGTGGGCACACATCCGCCTCTTCTCACCTTGGCAGTACAACATCGACCCCGCAGCCCGGCGCCTCCTGGAACCCACCGGATGGACCGAACCACGGCCGACCGCCCTCCCGTACGGGCGCGAACTGGTTGAGGCCTACCTCGAACCCCTCGCTGCAGTCCCCGCGATCAAGCAGACCCTGCACTTCAAGAGCACCGTTACTGCAGTCACCCGGCTGGGTATGGACAAGACCCGCACGAAGGATCGCGACACCACCCCTTTCCTCGTCCGCGTCATCAGCCCCGAGGGCACCACGGATCACCTCGTGCGCGCCGTCATCGACGCCTCCGGCACATGGGACCAGCCCAACCCCCTCGGCCAGGCCGGGCTGCAGGCCCTCGGGGAGGACGCAGCGTCCGCGTTCATCACCACAGCGCTGCCCGACGTCGTCGGAACCGACCGCGACCGGTTCGCCGGCAAGACCGTGATGGTCGTCGGTGCAGGTCACTCGGCCGCAAACTCCCTGATCAACCTCGGCCAGGTCGCCAGGAACGAACCCGGCACCCGCACCCTCTGGGCCGTGCGCGGGAGCGGCTCCGCGCAGAAACTCTACGGCGGCGGGGACCTCGACGGACTGCCCGCGCGCGGCCGGCTCGGCAGCCGCCTGCGCACCCTCGTCAGCGACGGCGTCATCGAGCTCGTCACCGACTTCACCATCACCGGACTCGACGCGACGGACGCAGGTTTGGCCGTCACCGCGTCGACGCCGAACGGGCCCCGCACCATCACCGTCGATGTCCTCGTACCCGCCACCGGATTCCGTCCGGACCTAGACATCCTGCGCGAGCTGCGCCTCGAGCTCGATGCCGCCGTCGAGGCGCCACGTGCCCTCGGACCCCTGATCGACCCCGAGTTCCATTCCTGCGGAACAGTTCCGGCCCATGGCGCGGACGTCCTGGCCCACCCGGAGAAGGATTTCTACCTCGTCGGGATGAAGTCCTACGGACGCGCACCCACCTTCCTGCTGGCCACCGGATACGAGCAGGTCCGCTCCGTGACCGCCGCGATCGCCGGTGACCTCGAAGCTGCCTCCCGCCTCCAGCTCGAACTGCCCGAAACCGGGGTCTGCAGCACCGACCTCGGCGGCTCCTGCGACACCCCCGCCGCAGCACCACCTGACGAGGCCAGCATCAGCAATGAGGCCGCTGATGCGTCCTGCGGAATTCCCGACCACTAGCCCGGGCCCGGCACGCTGGACTGGCCGCCTGTTCCCGCCCCGGTAGCCAGCACCGGATACAGGCCCCCGGCTACCGGCTGCCGATCCCATCACCGGTTCGTCAGCGGTGGATCGCGGAGCACCCACGAGAAAGCACCGCGGGCGGAGTCGACGGCGCGTGTGCTGAGCGTCGGGTCAGGACCCTGCGAGGGCGTGCACCGCGCGTTCGATGGCCGGGCGCATGTCGAGCCGGGGATCCACGGTGAGGCGGTGCAGGAGCAGCCCGTCGGCAAGCGCCATGAGGGCCCGGGTGGCCGGCACGGGGTCGGCGATGCCGACGGCCGTCACGATCTCCTCGGTCCACGTCTCGAATTCGCGGCGCTGCTGCCGCAGAGGCTCGCCGAGTTGAGGATCGGCGGCGAGTTCGAGGAAGAGGGCGTAGCGCGCGCGGGTCCGCACAGCGAACGGCCCGCTCTGCAGTTCGACCATGGCACACACACCCTCGATCAGTCCGTCGGCACCCGTGATGACCGGCAGCGCGGTCGGGTCGAAATCAGCCCGCTCGCGCTCGGCGATCCAGTCGACCACCCCGCCGAGCAGCGCCCGGCGCGTACGGAACCAGTTCGAGGTGGACCCAGGGGGTAGGCCGGCCCGTTCATCGACCCGCGCATGACTCATCGCGCGCACGCCCTCCGCGCCGAGCAACTCAACAGCTGCCTCGAGGCTCCGCTCGCGTGTGGACGCCGGCATCGACACCCCCCTTCCGCGAGGTCTACTATGAACATAGTATCTCCGGCCCATAAAGGAGGTCGCGATGTCGACGCCCACCTCGACCTGGTCGCCGCCTTTGCCCGACGCAGCCGGCTTCGACCATCTCGTCGTCGAGACGCCCGGCCTGCGGACGCATGTCGCCACCATGGGCGAGGGCGATCCGGTCGTGCTCCTGCATGGATTTCCCGAGCACTGGTGGCAGTGGCGCGCCGTAGCCCCGCTCATCGCCGCACGCGGCTACCGCGTCGTCTGTCCCGATCTGCGCGGTGCGGGCTGGACCGTGGCCGACGACCCGCGGATAGATCGTGAGAGCCGGCTGCACGATCTGCTCGCTCTGCTCGACGTCCTCGGCATCGAGCGGGCCCACGTCGTCTCCCACGACATGGGCGTCATCACCGCCATCCAGCTGAGCTACGACCACCCCGAGCGGGTTCGGACGGCCGTCCAGCTCGCGGTGCCGCCGGCCTTCTTCGCGTTCAGCCCGAAGATCATCCCCGGTTTCCGGCACCTGCCCCCCTTCATCTGGCACCGTCCCGGCACCTCACTGCGCGGGATCTTCTCCGAGGCCTATGTGGCCCGCCCCATGTCGGAGGCGACCGTCGAAGCCAACCTCGCCCCGCTGCGCCGGCGCGAGATCGACGAGGCGGTACGTCCGCTCACCCGCGGCATGATCCTGCCCGAAGCCGCGCGCATGATGCGTGGCGTGTACCGCCGTCGGCGGCTCACGGTGCCGACCCTGGTCGTCTACGGCCGCCGCGACCGCCCGTGGACCGAGCAGGTCCTCGAGCGCATCTGCCGCAACCCGGAGCGGTACGCCGATCGCGTCGAGTTCGCCTACGTCGAGGACGCGGCGCATTTCATCACCGACGACGCCCCCACCGAGGTCGCCGACCTCGCACTCGGGTGGTTCGACCGCGCCGCGTGACTCCCGGACATGGAGCGCCCCGGGCTCCGGCCGGTTCAACCGGCCGGCGAGGTCAGCCAGCGCCACCACGACGACCGTTCGGGCACCGGCTGGTGCTCCGGCTCGGGTTCCTCGCCCAGGGCCTGCGCGGCCTTCACGAGGTCGTCGGTGGTGAGCGTCATGACATCGTCCCGATCGAGCGCGCCGAGATCGCGGTCCGCATCGAGCGACAGCCTCAGCGCCTGACGGTTGAGCGCCTGTTCGAACAGGGTGCGTGCGAAGCGCGCGTTGCCGGAGTCCTCGCCGGCGTGGATATTGGCGAGGATGCGGTGCAGCATCTCATCCGCCCCGGGCTCCAGGGCGTACTCGTGCTGGGCCAGCATCTGGTTGAAGATCGTCTCAAGTGCGTCGACCGAGTAGTCCGGGAAGGTGATCTCGCGGGCGAATCGGGAGCGCAGGCCCGGATTGGACAGGAGGAACGACTCCATCAGCCGCGGATAGCCGGCCACGATCACCACGAGGCGGTGGCGGTGGTCCTCCATCCGCTTGAGCAGGACCTCGATGGCCTCGGGCCCGAAATCCACGCGGCCGATTTCCGGGCTCAGTGCATAGGCCTCGTCGATGAACAGGACGCCGTCCAGCGCCCGGCGGATCACCCGATCCGTCTTGATCGCGGTCTCGCCCACGTACTGGCCGACCAGGCCGGACCGGTCGACCTCGACCAGATGACCCTTCTGCAGCAGCCCCACCGCGCGGTACATCTCGGCGAGGAGACGCGCCACGGTGGTCTTGCCGGTGCCGGGATTCCCGAGGAACACCAGGTGCTGCGACGTCGCGACCTCCGGCAGGCCGTGCTCCTTGCGGCGCGCCTGGACCTGCAGCAGTGCGACCAGTGCCCGCACCTGCTCCTTCACGCTCTCGAGTCCGACCAGTGCGTCGAGCTCCGCCTGGACCTCGGCGAGCGGCCGGGCAGGTCCGGGCCGCGCGCCGAGGAAATCGCCCACACGGTCGTCGATCCGCTCCGAACCCGGCAGCTTGATCTGTTCCGCCAGGTGGCCGAGCGTCTCGCGCAGCTCATCGAGCGGGTTGCGGCTGGGGGCCATGTGTTCCTCCTGTGACGACGTCTGAAGGGCGGGGTGACGGACGCGCGGTGGCTGGATCAGGACCGGTCCGTGGGCGTCCCGGCGGGTGGGTCCAACTGTAGTCCTGCACCCCGACGCAGGGTGGAGGCGTAGCCGGGAGGAAGGACCCGCCGGATCATCCGGCGCGGGTGAGGCCGGAGGGCATGAGCGAGGGGAGTATACAAGGGCCGCAGTTCCGGGACCGGAGGGAGTGTCAGTCGCCATGAGCGTCGAGGGCGGGGAACCCACCCACCGATGGACCCGGGGAGACGGGGGAGACCGGGGACGGGATCGGGATGCCGCGGCGGATGTGCCACAGGGGAGCGGGTCCCCGGCCGGCCGGTGGCGTTGGGTCACGGCCATCGTCCTCGTGGTCCTCGCCGGTGTCCTGGCCGTCGTCGCCGTACCCGCCCTGTATCTGCGGGCAGTGCTGCTGGACACCGACCGCTACGTCGCGATCGTGGCACCCCTGGCTGCGGATCCGGCGGTGCAGCGCGAGATCGCCGGCAAGGTCACCGAGCAGATCACCACGGCGGCGGACATCGAGGGAACCACTCGGGATGCCCTGACCGAACTGACCGCCGACACCCCTCGGGCCGCTCCTCTCATCACCGGCCTCGCACCGGTGCTCGCCGAGCAGCTCGAAGGTCTCGTCGGCTCCACGGTGACTGGTTTCGTGGAGAGCCCCCAGTTCGAGGACCTGTGGATGCGGGCCAACCGGACGGCCCATCAGGCCCTGGTGAACCGGGCCGAACGCAAAACCGGTGGGGCGGTCGTCATCGAGGAGAGCGGCGCCGTGACCATCGGCTCACAGGAGATCATCGTCGAGGTGAAGGACCGGCTCCTCCAGCAGGGAGTCGGCATCGCGGCGGGCATTCCCGAGATCGACACACGGATCACGCTGTTCCGCTCACCCGAACTGGTTCGAGCCGCACAGGCCCTCGGCACGCTCGACCGGGCCGCGCCACTTCTCGCCGGGCTGTCGGTCCTGGCTGCGGTCTGTGCCCTCGCGGTCGCACCCAGGGGGCGACGACGACGCGTCGCCGGTCTTCTCGGCCTGGCGCTCGCCGTCGCGATGGCCCTGCTCATCCTCGGGCTCGCCGTCGGTCGCGGCATCCATCTCACGCGGGTCCCGGCCGAGGCGGTGTCACCGGAAGCGGCGGAGAGCCTCCTCGACGCCCTCGTCACGCCGCTTCGGACCAGCGCGCGGCTGACCCTCGTCGTCGGCCTCGTGGTCTCCCTCATCGCGTTCCTCGGCGGTCCATCACGCACGGCCACGCGTGTCCGCCGTCGTCTGGCGAGCGCAGGTCATGCCGCGACCGGAAGGACCGGCAGCGACAGGCCATGGCGACGGGCCCTGGCACATCACCGGCGCGGGGTCCAGGCTGCCGTCGTCGGCGGAGCGGTCGTTCTCCTCGCCTTCTGGCCGGACCCGACGGCCGCCGTGGCCGGCGTGACGCTCGCCGTCGTCGTACTGCTGATCCTCGTCATCGAGGTCCTGTGCCGCTCCGCCGCGACCCGACGCACCGTGGAACCACCGCCTGGCGCAGCACCCCGGACAGCGGAGCGCCGGTCCCGCTGACGACCAACGGGCAGCACGAACGGGAGGGGCCATCGTCGGCCGGCTTTCAGGCAGCGTCGAGGACGGAGTCCCTCAGCCGCCTGATACCGTCCCGGATGCGGGTCTTGGCGGTCGAGACGGGGATGTCCAGGTGGCCCGCGACCTCCACGTAGGTCATGCCCGCGAAGTACGCGAGGTGGATGGCCTCGCGTTGCACGACGGACAGGCAGGCCAGACTCGAGTGGACAGCGCTCGCTTCGAGTCGATGAAGAACCGTATCGGCGACCTGGTCGTAGTCGACGTCCTGGTTCTTGATCCCCCATCGGAGGGTCCTGGTGCGGTGTGATTCCTCGGAGCGGACCTTGTCGATGGCACGCCGATGCGCGAGGGTCATCAGCCAGGACATCCCGGTACCCCGGGAAGGATCGAAGCGCGCAGCCCCACCCTGCCACAGGGTGAGGAACACGTCCTGTGTCGTCTCCGCGCTCAACTCGACATCGATGACGATCTTGCGGACGAGCCCGTAGATGCGGTGGGACGTCTGCCGGTAGAGATCCTCGAACGCATGCTCATCACCCTGCCCGACACGCAGGATCAATTCCTCGACCTGGTCCGCCGGACCGGACGGCTCGATGCGAGGAGGAGCGACGGACGGGGGTGGACACCGCACAGGAATCGGCGTCGGAGCGGTACGCATGGGCTTGAGACCTTCTGGCCACCATCGGCGTCAACCAGCAGCTGAGGCCACGGAGTGGTCTCAATCACCTGATTGCTAAGTAACCTAAGGACAGCCAACCACGCGCAGGCCCATCGGGAACAGGAGAAAAACGAAAACGTGCGGGATCCTCAGAACTCCCGGAGGTAGCAGAGCATCCGGGAGTCGGCGCCGGGCTCGATGTTGACGAACCCGTGGCGCTCGTAGAAGCGCCGGGTGTCGACGTCGATCTCGTCCACGTTGATGTGCATCTCCTCGGCACCACGGGACCGCACGCGGTCGATCGACGCGGTCAGCAACGCCGTGCCGATGCCCTGATCGCGCAGGCCGGGCCGCACGTACAACTCCTCGAGCTGCGCCAGGGGTCCGTCGTAGTAGGGCGTGGGACGCAGGGTGAGGAGGGCGAACCCGGTCGCGCCGCCGGCCTCGTCCTCCGCGAGGACCACGACGACATCGGGCAGCGCAAGCAGCCGGCGGAAGCGCTCGCCGAGCAGCTGCGCGGTCGGGGTCGCGGACTCGAACTCGGTGTTGAAGGCGTACAGGAGCGCACCGGCCACATCGGCGTCGCCCTGTACCGCCGTCCGCACCCGAGGTGCGGGGCCCCCGGCCGGCAGGGCGGACGTCACTGCGTCAGGCTCGCAGCGGCGCGCGCGTACGACGCCGACACCTGACGGTAGACCGGCGTGAAGAACGCAGCCACGGCGGCGAGGATCATGATGATCCCGGCGACCAGGAACACCAGGGCGATCCCGCGGGACGTGCCCTCGCCGAGCAGCGGGGCCAGCGCGGCGGCTCCCTCGGCCGACCGCGCGTAGGGGATGATCCAGAACTGGGCGATCGGCGCGATGACGAACGCGGTGACCGGCGCTGCCGCGGACTCGAACGCCATGGCGAATCCGAACACGCGGCCCTGCCGCTCGAGCGGGACCGTCTGCTGGATGACCGTCTGCTCGGCGGCCTCGATGAAGGGGATCAGGACCAGATACGCCCAGATCCCGGCGATGTACAGCCATCCCCACTCCCGAATGGTGAACACCGCCCCGAGCACCCCCATCGCGATCACCGCCAGGAGCATGGTCCGCAGCGGATTGGACCCGAGCCCGAACTTGCCGATCAGCGCCCCGCCCACGATGAAGCCCGTGGCGCCGACGGCGAACAGCGTGCCCCACATCTCCACGGAGAACAGTTCCAGGCCGTAGGGGTCCATGAGCGCCATGTAGACGCCGCCCACGAAGTTGTTGAACGTGGAGAACAGGATCAGGGCGAACAGTCCGGGGATGGCCAGCACGGCGGAGAAGGACCCGCGGAGGTCGAATCCGCCGTGGGCGTCGCTCGTGGCGGCGTGGACCTCCTCGGGCATGCGCAGCGTCAACAGGTGGAGGGCGGTCAGGGCGGTGAGGACGACGGCGACGGCGATGGTCCAGCCCATCCCCAGCAGGCCGATCGAGAGTCCGGAGAGCACGGAGGTGACGATGAACATCAGCCCCTGCACCATGCCGACGAGTCCGTTGGCATTGGCTCGCCGGTCAGGCTCGATCAGGATGGTGACGGTGGTGGACAGCGCGATGTTGCGCATGTTCTCCACCACCGCGCCGATCAGGATGACCAGCGTGAACACCCAGAACCACGGCTGCGTCAGGTCCAGCAGCCACGCGGTGGGCGTCACCAGGAACATCGCACCGGACAGCAGGAACATCACCAGCGTGAAGCCGGCGGCGAACCGCATCACGGCCAGTTTGCGGAAGCGGTCCACGAAGGTGCCGAAACTGATGCTGGAGAGGGCGATCAGGAGCATGTACGCACCGCCCACCACCCCCGTGGCGATGACGTTGCGCGTCTCGAGGTACACCCAGAACGTCAGGGCGAACCAGAGGTAGCTGGTGGTGATGTTGGCGAGGGCGGTGTTCACGAGGATGCCGGCGAAGGTCCGCGACCGCTGTTCCGGGGAGCGGATCGACCCGTCGATGGCGTCGCGGTCCTCGAGCGGGACGGCGGCACCCGAGGGCCCCTCCGCGACACCAGGGCCGCTGCGGGAGGCCGCAGCGGTGGAGTGCGTGGGCGGTTCCTGCCCGGTCATGCCGATCAGTGTACTGAGAACCCCGATGCGCCGGAAGGACTTCCGGCGCGGCCCCAGCGCGGCGCAGCCGCCTAGTCGAAGTGCGTGACCGGCGCTTCGTCCGTCACGGTGCGCACCAGTTCCGCGGCCAGCTCGCGGAGTCCGATCCGGCGATGGTTCGCAGCCGCCCTCAGGATCGCGACCGCCGCCGACTGGCTGCACTTGTTCTGGCCCATGACCATCCCGGCGGCGAGGTCGATCGTGGTCCGCGAGTCGAGTGCGGACGTCAGCTGGTCGGCCTTGTCCGACAGGTGCGTGATCCGTACCGCCAGGCGCAGGGACATCGAGGCTTCGCGTGCGAAGACCTCGGCCGCCCGGACCGTCTCCGGGGTGAAGCCGTCGGTGGTGTCGGAGTACAGGTTCAGCCCGCAGCTGGCCCCACCCTCCAAAGAGATGGGTACGCCGAGGATGGACAGCATCCCGCGCGCCGCCGCCGCCGCGTGGTACTCCGGCCAGCGTCCGTCGGCACGCGTGTCGCGGACCTGGACGATCTGCTGGGTGCGGGTGGCGGTCAGGCAGGGGCCGTCGCCGAAGAAGTGCTGTACCCGGTCGAGCGCCAGGGCGGCGTCGCTGCTGCCGGCCAGGGCCTCCGCGTGCCGGGGCCGCAGGAGCGTCGCCCCGCAGATCACCTCGCGTTCCGGCGCGGACAGGTGCTGGGCGGCCACCCGTGCGAGGTTCTGAAGGAAGTGGTCGATGTCCCTGCTGTCAAGGACCAGGTTCTGGAGGAAGACCGCTGTGTGGGCGGGGGAACCGGGGAGCGGATCGTCGGATCGGGCGCCTGGAGATCCAGGAGACGCATCAGATGCGCCGAGGGCGTGCTGGTGCGCGAAGGAGGAAGGGGAACATTCGTTCATCGTGCTCCTACTGAGGAGATCGTGTTCCACGGCATCACAGCGCTCGCGGAACAGCGGTCGGAAGGCATGCACCGCTCACTACTAAACGACGACGTCCACTCTACCGCGGGTAGCGGATCCCCCGGGTGTCCGCGGTGACGTGCCTCCTCAGCGACCGCGGCGCCGCGGGAACGGCACATGGTCCAGATCGGCCGCGGCGACAACGTCCACGGAACCGGCCGCGACGCGGGCCTGAGCGGCGAGCACGCCGACGTCGTCGTACCGGGACGAGAAGTGCGTGAGCACGAGGGTCCCCGCGCCGCCGCCTGCGGCGATCGCGCCCGCCTGGCCCGCCGTGAGGTGCCGGTACCGTTCGGCGAGGTCCGCGTCGTCGTCGCTGAACGTGGATTCCGAGACCAGGAGGTCGGCGCGGTCCGCGAGCGCCGAGGCACCGTCGCACACAGCGGTGTCCATGACGAACGCGAAGCGTCGACCGGCGCGGTGCTCGCTGACGTCGTCCAGCCGGATTCCGCGGAGGGAGCCCTCGCGCTGCAGACGGCCGACGTCGGGTCCGGTGATGCCTGCGGCGGTGAGCCGCTCGGGAAGGAAGGAGCGCCCGTCGGGTTCGGTGACCCGGTAGCCGTACGCCTCGATGCGGTGGCGGAGCGGCTCCACCTCGATCTCCGGAGCGATCGCGCCCGCCGCGCCGTGGGGATGCAGGTGCAGGTCCAGTCCGGGCGTCGCGAGACCCACCAGGGCCCGCACCACGGCCTCCCCGGACGCCGGGTAGTGCAGGTGCACGGGGTGGGCGACGCCGTCGAGCACCATCCGGGACAGCACGCCGGGCAGACCGAAGCAGTGGTCGCCGTGGACGTGCGTCAGGCAGATCCGCGTGATCCTCGACGCCGGGACGCCGGCCAGGAGCATCTGCCGCTGCGTGCCCTCGCCGGGATCGAACAGGATCCCCTCGCGTTCCCAGCGGAGGAAGTAGCCGTTGTGGTTGCGGGTCCGGGTGGGCACCTGCGACGCCGTGCCGAGGATGACGAGCTCACGCATGGCCCCAGTCTCGCATCCCGCCTGCAGCGCTCCCGCGGCGCCGTGCGGCGGCTTGCAGTGGACCGACCGCACGGCAGGCGAAACAATGGGGAGCGTTCCCCGGCGCGGCCGGGGGAGCGCACTTGTGATCAGGAGCGTGATCTGGTGGATCGACGAATCTCGCCGCCGGCACCCGAGCCGGAGGCGACGCGGCAGGCGGCCTGGAACCAGGGTCGATGGGCCACGCCGTCGCCGGCACTGGTCCCGGCCGCCCTGGTGTCGGTCGCGGGTTTCGTCCTGTTCGTCCTGCACCAGCCGTTGATCGGCTACTGCCTCCTCGTGGGGGCGCTCGTGACGGCGGCGGTGGTCGACCGGGCGCTGTTCCGGGACCTGCTGCTCGTCGCCTTCGGCCTCACGGTCATGAGCCTCGTCCCCATCACCACCGACATCAGCCTGGAGCACATGGCGGTCATGGGCACAGCGATGATCGTCGCGGTCGGCGTGCCCTACGCGGTCTCACGCTTCGCCTACCGCGATCACGCCATCACCTTCCCGGTGCGGACGGGCATCCCGTGGACGCGCACCGAGAAGTGGTACCTGCCGGTCGTCGTGATCATCGGGTACGCCCTGCTGCCCGTCTACATGCTGCGCACCGGCGTGTACACGAACTGGCCCGCGGCGTCCGAGCCCGACGAGATCGTCCGCCTGTTCATCGGGACCAACGGACTCGGGATCTGGGACGAGCTCTTCTTCATCTGCACGGTGTTCGCCCTCCTCCGCCGGCACCTGCCCATGGTGCAGGCCAACGTGCTGCAGGCTGTGCTCTTCACGTCCTTCCTGTGGGAGCTGGGCTTCCACGCGTGGGCGCCGCTGTTCATCTTCCCCTTCGCGCTGCTGCAGGCGTTCATCTTCACCCGGACCCGTTCCCTCTCCTACATCGTCTGCGTGCACCTCCTGTTCGACTTCGTCCTCTTCCTCGTGCTCATCCACGCCCACAACCGCGCCTGGTTCGACATCTTCCTCTACTGACCCTTGACCCACCCCCACTAAAGGGGTTCACTAGTTAAGTAACTAACCAGTAGAGGTGGAGGTCGCGGTGGTCGAGGAAGGGAAGCCCCTGTTCGTGCAGATCGCAGAACAGGTCGAGGACTCGATCGTGGACGGCACCCTCACCGAGGAGACGCAGGCGCCGTCCACCAACGAACTCGCGGCCTTCCACCGCATCAACCCCGCTACCGCGGCGAAGGGGGTGAACATGCTGGTGGACAAGGGCGTGCTCTACAAGCGCCGCGGGATCGGCATGTTCGTCGCGGCCGGCGCCCGCGATCTGCTGCTCAAGGAGCGCCGCAGCGACTTCGCCGTGCGCTACGTGCAACCCCTCCTCGTCGAGGCGCACAGGATCGGGCTCGAACCCGACGACGTCGCGGCCCTCATCCGCGCCGGCGCCGAGCCGGCAACCCCATAAGGTCTATCGAATCGAAGGACACCATGGACACAGTCATCGAGGCACGGAACCTCACGAAACGCTACAGGGACGTCCTCGCCCTCGACGACGTCGGCTTCGACATCCAGCGGGACACCATCTACGGCTTCCTGGGCCGCAACGGCGCCGGCAAGACCACCGCGATGTCGATCCTCACCGCGCAGAACCTCCCCACGAGCGGACAGGTCCGCGTGTTCGGTGAGGACCCCTACGAGAACTCCCGCGTCCTCCGCCGCATGTGCTTCGTGCGGGAGAGCCAGAAGTATCCGGACGACGCCTCACCACGCCACGCCCTCGCCTCCGCGCGCCTGTTCTTCCCGCGGTGGGACCAGGATCTCGCCGACGAGCTGGTGGAGGAGTTCCAGCTGCCGCTGAAGCGCACCATCAAGAAGCTCTCGCGCGGACAGCTCTCCGCCGTCGGCGTCATCATCGGGCTGGCGTCCCGTGCGGAGATCACCTTCTTCGACGAGCCGTACCTCGGTCTCGACGCCGTCGCACGCCAGACCTTCTACGATCGCCTGCTGACCGACTACGCGGAGCACCCTAGGACGGTGCTCCTGTCCAGCCATCTCATCGACGAGGTCTCGAACCTCATCGAGCGCGTGCTCGTGATCGATGCAGGGCGCATCATCATGGACGAGTCCACCGAGGACGCCCGCGCGCAGGCCACGAACGTGGTCGGCGACGCCGCCGTCGTGGAGCAGGCCCTGCGCGGCCGCGAGGTCATCCACCGTGAGAGCCTCGGCCGCGTGGCATCCGTGACGTTCCTGGGGCGGCTCGACGGCGCCGAGCGCGGTGCGCTCATCGCGGCGGGACTCGATCTCGCCCCGGTCTCCCTGCAGCAGCTCATCGTCCGTCTCACCCAGCAGAAAGCGCCCGGTGCGGACGCATTCGCCGGGGCCGCCCAGGAAGGAAGCCTCCGATGACCACCCTCGAGTCCGGCAGCGGGACGCGCCCTGCCGCGGTACGCAACCGCACCCGCAACGTCGTGCGCCTGCAGTTCGTCAACACCCAGACGTTCCTCTGGGTGCCGGCCCTCGTGCTGGCCGGAGCCTGGGTCCTGACGCTGCTCATCTACTGGATCCTCCAGAACGCAGGGGTCGAGACGGTCAAGACCGGCGGGGGGTCGCAGGCCCCGCTGTGGTACTTCCTCGTCGTCGGCATCCAGGCCATGACCCTGACCTTCCCCTTCTCGCAGGCAATGAGCCTGACGCGCCGGGAGTTCTACCTCGGCTCCCTCGCCGCCGCGGCGGTGAGCGGACTCGGGATGTCGCTGGTGTTCGTGCTGCTCGGGCTGGTCGAACAGGCCACGGAGGGCTACGGCATGAACGGCTACTTCGCCTACCTCGGCTGGGTGTGGGAGGGCGGACCGCTCGCGGCAGGCCTCACGTACTTCGTCCTGACCATGCTGTTCTTCATCATCGGATTCTGGTTCGCCACGATCTACAAGCGGTACGGCACGGCGGTGCTGACGATCGTCCTGATCGGGATCGGCCTCGCGCTCGTGGGCGTCGTCGCCCTCGTGACGCGGCAGCAGGCATGGCCGGAGGTCGGGCAGTGGATCCTCGACGCCGGGTCGCTCGGACTGACCCTGTGGGCCATCCTGCTGTGTGCGCTGCTCGCCGCCGGCTCCTACCTCACCCTGCGCAGGATGCCCGCCTGATGCTCGAGGAGGCAGCCGGGCCGGCCGGCTTCATCGACGAGTCCCTCCAGTACGAGAGCTCGTGGGAGCGCGCCGAGGACTTCGAACGGCGCTACGGCGACCGCCTCGAGTACTACGGCGCCTCGATGGGCGCCGTGCGCGGCACCGTCCGCAACGCCGCGCGGCGGTACCCGGACCTGGGGCACGACGACGTCACCGCCCTCGCGTCCGAACTGTGGTCGCGGCCCGTGTTCGAGCGCCGACTGGCCGCCGTCGTGCTCCTGCAGTCCTCCGTGCTTCTTCTCCGCTCCTCGGACCTCACGCGGATCGAGGGCTTCCTCCGGTCGGCACACCTGCCCGAGCTCGTGGACCCGCTCGCCGTCGACGTGGTCGGGCCGCTGCTCCTCCGCCTGCCGGGACCCGAGGCCGTCCGCGCCCGGGCGGTCCTGGACCGCTGGGCGGCCGCGGACGATGCATGGCTCCGGCGCGCCGCGGTCCTCGCGCACCTGCCGGCGTTCCGGACGGGGGAGGGCGACGACGCCTCGTTCCGCAGGACCGTCCGCCTCGTCTCGGGCGCCCAGCAGGGCAGGGTGTCCGCCGTCGAGGAGGCCGTGGACCTGGTCCGCGCGAGCGGAGCAGGCTAGCGGACGTCGATGGTGCGGATGAGCCGCCCCCGCAGGGCCGGTACCAGATGGTGGAGGCCCATCAGGCTGAGTCCGTAGCGCCGCACGCGCCGCATGGAAGTGGCCACCCGGAGGCGCGGATCGATGAGCACCGCGCCGCGACCGAGGCGATGGGTCACCCGCGCGGAGAAGTCGATGTCCTCGTCACGCGTGTCGATCGCCGTCCGCTCGAAGCCCCCGGTCTCGAGGTACGCCGAGGCCCGGACAGCCATGTTGTGGCCGGCGACGAAACGGAGGTACGCGGCGTCGAGGTGCTTCACCGTGATCAGGACGCGCAGCAGGCGCAGGGCACCCGGCATGAGGAGGTCGTCGCGCCGGCGGTAGTGCCTGTCGCGCAGCGGGACGCTGGTGCCGCCGACCAGCGCCACCTCCGGGTGGCGCTCGAACAGGGTGCGGATGCGGCCGGCCCAGTCCTCCGCGGGCTCGCTGTCGCCGTCGGTCCTGGCGATCAGCGCGTATCCGTCGTCGATCGCCCTGCGGACACCGGTGTCGCTCGCCGCCCCGGTGCCCTTCTGCAGCTCGCTGAGGACCGTGACGCCGAGATCCGGCCGGGCGGCGGCGAAGCGCCGCACCCGCTGGATCGTGTCGTCGGTGGAGCCGTTGTCCACCACGTAGACGTGCAGACCGGCGCGGTCCCGCTGCCGGTGGAGCGCTTCGAGGGTGCGCGCCACATCGGGTTCGTTGAAGACGGGGACGACGACGGCGAGCCGGTCGGTCATGGGGAGATCCTTCAGGGGGTGTCGAGGTCGCGTGCGGCGAACGTGTCGCAGGAGCCGAGATCGCCCGTCTGGAACCCCTGGGAGAACCAGGCCTGGCGCTGGGCGCTGGAGCCGTGGGTCCACCCCTCGGGGTTGACCTGGCCGGTCGCCGACTCCTGGATGCGGTCGTCGCCCACGGAGGATGCTGCCGACAGCGCGTCCGAGAGGTCGACGTCCGAGAAGGGCCGGAGGAACGGCTCACCGGACTCCGGGTCGGGCACCGAGGTGGCGTGCGCCGCCCACATGCCCGCGAGGCAGTCGGCCTGCAGCTCGACGCGCACGCCACCGGACTCGGCGCCCTGCGGGTCCTGCTGTGCGGCACCGAGCGTGCCGATCAGGTTCTGGATGTGGTGGCCGAACTCGTGCGCCACGACGTACTCCTGGGCCAGCGGACCGCTGGACGAACCGAACCGCGTGACGAGCTCGTCGAAGAACGCGGTGTCGTAGTACGTCTGCTCATCGGTGGGGCAGTAGAACGGGCCCACGGCGCTCGTCGCCGCGCCGCAGCCCGTGTCGGTCTGCCCGGTGAACAGGACGACGCCGGGCTGGGTGTAGGCGACGCCGACCTGCTCGAGGTAGGGGGTCCAGAAGCTGTCGAGGCTCTCCGCGGTGCCGAGGATGCGGCAATCGAGCTGCTCGTTGGCCTGGACGCCGGTCAGGCAGGCATTGATGGCCGGCTCCGCGCCGCTGTCCTGCTCCTGAGACACACCGGTTCCGGTGCCCTCGCTGAGCCCGAGCTGGTCCACCACCCCGGGTCCGAAGATCAGGGAGAGGATCAGGAGCAGCCCGCCGCCCACTCCGCCGCCCACGGCGGCGCCCCGGCCGCGCCCACGCCGGTCGCTGACGCGGGACGGGTCGAACCGGGCGTTGTCATTGAAACTCATGATCCAACAATAAGCCGACTTAGCGTTTCCCCGGGCGCAACCCGCCGGGGAGCGTGCCGCCCCGGCATCGCCGCCGTCGTGCGTCCTGTCAGCCGCCCCAGTGGGCAGGAGGATCGATGCGCTCCGGCAGCCTGGTCCGGCCGTCCCCCGAGGCGGCGGCGACCTGCATCGGGGTGAGGAACAGCGCGCGCGAGAGGTCGGCGCCCTGCAGCCGGGCGTCCCGGAGGTCGGCGCCCAGCAGGTCCACCCAGCGGAGGTCCGCGCCCGTCAGGTCCGCGGCGATGAGGTAGGCGCCCCGCAGGTTCGCCCCCTGCAGCACCCGTCCCGCGAGGTCGGCGCCAAGGAGGTCCGCACCCGGGACGAGGCGCCGGGGGACACCCCTGCCGCCCGCGGCAGTCCGGACCGCGACGCTGACGTCCTTCAGGGCCTCGCCGACCCGCCCGCGGAGCGCCGCGAGGTCGACGGCGGCGAGCTGCGCCGGCTCGAGCCGCGTCAGCCCGACCGTCTCCTCCGTCAGCGACGTGACGGCGGCGCCGACGGCGTGCGGGACGGCGGCCGACGCCCGGCCGAGGCGCCCGGCCTCGTCGAGATACCACAGCACCTCGTGGAGCTGCCGGACGATCGGGAAGGCCGCGAACATCGGTGCCCGTACCTCCGGGTGGGCCGTCCAGCTCCGCCCGTCGAACAGGTCCTGGGCCACGTGCTGGCCGGCGCCGAAGCAGTCGAAGACCGTGCACCCCCGGTAGCCCTCGCCGCGCAGCCGTGCATGGATGGTGCAGGAGAAGTCCGGGGCGAGATTCCGGCACGCCTGCCCGGCCGGCTTGTCGTGTGCGAAGTCCGTGGACCGCTCGAAGCCCAGCGCGGAGCAGCAGAGGGCGAAGCAGTTGCCGCAGTCCGCGGTCAGGGCGATGTCCGGGTGGCCGGAGAGGTGCAGCGGGACGGCGGGCACGGGCATTCCTCTCGCGGTCAGGGGGCGGACCTGTCGGAGGCCCGGCGGTGGCGCAGCCGGTATCCCTCGCCTGCCACCCCGGGATTCTCGCACCGATCCCCGGCAGCGCCAAGCGGAACCTCGTCGCGTCGGGGCCGGTTGTCAGGCCCGCCACCTGCTGTAACGGTGGGTTCGGGCGGCACCGCGGTCACCCTGGACCGGCGAGATGCCGTCCCGATCTGAAGGAGCAACGGATGAACCTCGTGTACGCGATGCTGGACGGACTCGAGCAGGCCAAGGCGCTGGACAGGATCGCCGACCCGATCGCCGCTGCGGTCTCGAAGGCGGTGCGGCCCCGGGCGATCCGGAACCTGCTCAGCGGGACCGCCATCGGACACCACCTCCACCCGATGCTCATCGTCATCCCGTCGGGCGCCTGGAGCATGGCCTCGTTCCTCGACCTCACCGGCGGCAAGGACTCCCGGAAGGCCGCCGACCTCCTCGTGACCGTCGGGATCCTCTCGGCCGTCCCCACGGCGATGACGGGCCTGCACGACTGGTCCGACACGCAGGAGAAGGAGCGGCGCGTCGGGATCGTGCACGCCGCCGGGAACTCCGTCGCCCTGCTGCTCTACACCGCGTCCGCCGTCGCGCGGGCCAGGGACCGGCGTGCCCTCGGCGTGCTGCTCGGCCTCGGAGGCCTCGGGTCGATGCTGTTCAGTGCGTTCCTGGGCGGGCACCTGAGCTACGCGAGCGGCGTCAACGTCAACCGCACCGCCTGGCACGAGGCGCCCACGGACTGGACGCGCGTGGCAAAGGACACCGACGTCGTCGAGGGCGGACGGCACACCGTGCGCACCGACGGCGTGCCGATCCTGCTGCTGCGGCACGAGGGGAAGCTGACCGCGATGGACAGCGTCTGCAACCACCTCGGCGGGCCCCTGGAGGAGGGCATCATCGAGGACGGCTGCATCACCTGCCCATGGCACCAGAGCATGTTCCGGCTCGACGACGGCAAGAACTACCGCGGACCCGCCGCCGTGCCGCAGCCCGTCTACGAGACCCGGGTGACGGCCGACGGCTTCATCGAGCTGCGCCAGCCGGTGTCCTGACGAGCACCCGGTGCACGGGCCTGCTAGTGCACCGGGGCGGGTGAGTCCGCGGCCACCTGCGGTGCCCGCACGAAGAACGAGGCGATGACGGCGAGCAGGAAGATCACCGCACCGTACAAGAAGGCCGAACGGATCCCGGCCGCGAGAGCGGCCTCCTGGGCCACGCCCTCTCCCAGCAGGGCGGTGCTCCGGATGGTCATCACCGAGATGAACAGGGCCGTACCGGCGGCGCCGGCCAGCTGCTGGGCGGTGCCGAAGACGGCGCTGCCGTGGGAGTACAGGGGCGGCTCGACGGAGCCGAGCGCCGATGTCAGCAGAGGGGTGAACATCAGCGCGAGGCCCACGCTGAGGAGCACGTGCGCCACGAGGACCAGCCAGACCGGCGTGGTCTCGCTCACCTGGGTCATGGACCAGAACACCGCGCTGACCAGGAAGGCACCCGGGACCAGGAGCACCCGGGGGCCCCGGCGGTCGTAGATGCGCCCGACCACGGGACCGAGCAGGCCCATCGCGAGGCCGCCGGGCAGGAGCAGGAGCCCGGAGACGAGCGGGTCCATCCCGAGCACGGTCTGCACGTAGATGGGGATCAGGATGATGGTGCCGAAGAGCGCCATCATGCTCACAGCGATCGCCACGATCGAGATGGTGAAGTTCCGCGAGGTGAACACCCGCAGGTCGAGCAGCGCGGCGTCCCGGCGCTGCAGCATGAGCTGCCGGGCGACGAAGAGGCCGAGCGCGGCGACGCCGACGACCAGCGGGAGCCAAGCGGGCACGGCGCTACCGGTCGAGGCCTCACCCAGCTGGCTGAGCCCGTAGATGATGCCGCCGAAGGCGAGCGCGGACAGGATGACGGACACGACGTCGATCGCGGATCTGCGCGGCGTCGTCACGTTCTGCATCTTGGCGGCCCCGATGCCGAGGGATGCGAGCGAGATGGGCAGGACGAGCCAGAACATCCAGCGCCAGTCCAGCACGCTGAGGATGGCGCCCGAGATGGTGGGGCCGAGCGCGGGCGCCACGGAGATGACGATCGAGATGTTGCCCATGATCTTGCCGCGCGAGGCCGGCGGCACGAGGGTCATGACCGTGGTCATGAGCAGGGGCATCATGATCGCGGTGCCGCTGGCCTGGACCACCCGTCCGACCACGAGGACTGCGAAGTCGGGTGCGAGCGCGGCGATCAGCGTGCCGAGGCTGAACAGGCCCATGGCGGCCATGAAGACCGGCCGGGTGTTGAAGCGCTGGAGCAGGAAGCCGGTCACGGGGATCACGACGGCCATGGTCAGCATGAACGCGGTGCTCAGCCACTGGCCGGCGCCCACGGTGATGCCGAGGTCCTCGACGAGCCGGGGGATCGCTACACCCATGATGGTCTCGTTCAGGATCACCACGAAGGCCGAGATGAGCAGGAGCGTGATGACGAGCTTGTCGCGGGCCGGCAGGGCACCCTGGACGCCGGCGGGCCGCGGGGATGCAGGGGTGACGGCGCCGGGCTTCGCTGCCGTGCCAGGCAGCGCGACGGGGTCGGGAATGGGGAGCGCGTCGGAGACGCGGGACGGGGGACTCTGGGCCATGGGTGATCCGCTCGGTTCGATCTTCTGCTGCTCCACGGGAGGGAGCTCTTCTGGGTGCCGGGTCAGTGGACGCCCGGCTGGGCCACGGGGGACGGTGGTCCGGTCAATCAACTGAACCCCGGCCGTCGGAAGTCTATTCCGGCGGCTCGCCCAGCGCCCCCGCTGCACCCCCGCTGCACCGCCGCTGCAGGGCTGTCGGCGGTCGCCGCTCCGTTAGCATGGGCGGGTGTCCGGCCCGGATCCTGCCGGCCCGGTACCTGGTGCACCGGCAGTCCCTCCGGCGCTGCCCCGCTTCCCCCGACGAAGGAGTTCTCCGTGCCTGATTCTTTCTACCGCGATCTCGGCGGCGGGAGATTCGACTCGACGATCCACGCGCAGGGCGCCTGGAACCCGGAGGAGCAGCACATGGCTCCCATCTCCGGTCTTCTCACGCAGTGCCTGCTGGAGTGCGCGCCGCGCGAGGGCATGCAGCTCAGCCGCCTCAGCTTCGACATCTTCGGCATGATCCCCGGCGGCGAGTTCGGGGTGACCACCGCCGTCGTCCGCCCGGGACGCACGATCGAGCTGCTCGAAGCCCGTATGGAGTCCGGCGGGCGGACCGCGATCGTCGCGAAGGCGTGGCGGCTCGGCGCCCAGGACACCGCGGAGGTGGCCGCGGTCGAGGACCCCCGCATCCCGGGACCGGAGGAGGCCGGACCCCACGAGGGCATGACGGCGTGGCCGGGTGGTTTCATCCGGTCCCTCGAGGTACGCGTGGTCCCCGGGCACCGCCCGGGCCGCGGCCAGGTGTGGCTGAGGAATCCCCACGCGATGGTCGACGGACAGGTTACCCCCGACGTCGTGCGGCTCGTCGGGATGATGGACGCCGCCAACGGCATCGCGACCCGCGTGCCGCCCGGCGGCGACAGCTGGATGTACCCCAACGTCGATCTGCAGATCCACCTCCACCGCATGCCGCGCGGCGAGTGGCTCGGCCTCGACACCCGGGTGACGTTCGGGGAGCACGGGGTGGGTCTGACCTCGAGCGTGGTGCACGACCTCGAGGGGCCCTTCGGCCGTGTCGAGCAGATCCTGACCGTCCGGAAGCTCTGACCCCTGCGCCACGCCGGAATGCGCCGCGGTGTCCGATCGTTGCACCCCGTGTGACCGCCGTCGCACGCGGAAACGGTCACCGCACCCACGCGCCGTGGGGACCGAGGAAGAGGAAGCATGCCCAAAGCAGTGTGGAACGACAGGGTCATCGCGGAGTCGGCGGACACCGTTCAGGTCGAGGGGAACCACTATTTCCCGCCGGAGTCGATCGCGCAGGAGTACTTAGTCCCCTCGGACAAGCAGACCGTCTGCCACTGGAAGGGGACGGCCGCCTACTTCAGCCTGGAGGTCGACGGCGAGCGCAACGCGGACGCCGCCTGGACCTACCCGGAGCCGAAAGAAGCCGCGGAGAACATCCGCGGTCACTACGCTTTCTGGAAGGGCGTCACGGTCAGCGACTGATCACTGAGACCTGGGAAGGGGCGCCGTCCCGCAGACGGCGCCCCTTCCCGTGGCCCCGGTACGAGCACCAGCCCAGCCCTACCCGACGACGGCGCCCCCGGGCGCACAGACGAAGGAGTACCCATGGAGTACCGCAAACTCGGCAACAGCGGCACCTCGGTGTCCCACCTGGCCCTCGGCACGATGACCTTCGGCGCGGAGTCGGACGAGGCGGCGTCGCATGCGATCCTCTCCGACTACGCCGCGGCGGGCGGCAACCTGATCGACACCGCGGACGTCTACACCGCGGGCACGTCCGAGGAGATCATCGGCCGGTGGCTCGCCAGGAACCCGGCCGAGCGGGACCGCATGGTCCTGGCATCCAAGGGCAGGTTCCCGATGGGCGACGACGTCAACGACCTCGGCCTGTCGCGCCGCCACCTCCGCCGAGCGCTCGACGCGTCCCTCACGCGCCTGGGCGTCGACCACATCGACCTGTACCAGGTGCACTCGTGGGATCCGCTGACGCCCCTCGAGGAGACCCTCGGCTTCCTCGACGAGGCCGTGGTGCAGGGCAGGATCGGCTACTACGGTTTCTCGAACTACACGGGCTGGCAGCTCACGAAGGCCGTGATGATCGCCCGCCAGCGCGGCTACTCCCTGCCGGTCACCCTCCAGCCGCAGTATTCGCTGCTCGTCCGCGAGATCGAGGCGGAGATCGTCCCTGCCGTGCTCGACGCCGGGATGGGCATGCTCCCGTGGTCCCCGCTGGGCGGCGGCTGGCTCACCGGCAAGTACACCCGGGACACCGAGCCGACCGGCGCCACCCGGCTCGGCGAGAACCCGCAGCGCGGCATGGAGGCGTGGGAGAAGCGCAATGCGCAGGAGCGGACCTGGCGGATCATCGACACGGTGACCGGGATCGCGGGCGAGCGCGGCGTCAACGCCTCGCACGTGGCCCTGGCCTGGGTGGCCGCGCAGCCCGCCGTGACGTCCGTGATCCTGGGTGCCCGCACACAGGACCAGCTTGCCGACAACCTCGCGTCCGCCGATCTGCAGCTGACGGCCGAGGAACTGGCCCGCCTCGGCGAGGTCAGCGCACCGACCTTCAGCGACTACCCCTACGGCACGCCGGGCATCGAGCAGCGCAGCCGCAGGATCGAGGGCGGCCGGTAGGCGGGAGTCGCGCGGGGACCGGCCGGCGCGGGGCCGGCCGGTGCCGACCCCTCGACGGCTCGTCCCGGCCCGTTCGGCGTGCCCGGTACGCGTCCGCGGTCGGGCCCGCGCCGCCTCCCGTGCCCGGCCTGCCGCTAACCGACTCGGCGCACCATGGCAACCGGGATCGCGTGCCCCGGGCGAACCTAGACTCCCTGTGAGGCCAGGAGGGGCCGCGGGTCCGCCGGGCGCGCCGCTCCTTCCGGCGGAGACGGCATGCGGAGGAGGACCGATGGAGAGCACACGACCGGGGGACGCGGCGGAGGATCCGGCCGTCCTCACGGCACGTCCCGGCGCCTCAGGTGCCGGGCCCGCCGTCGCGGCCGGTGTGCACGCGCTCGGCGTGGCCGGGTCGCGGGACCCGATCGTCTTCGTCCCCGAGGGCCTGCCGACCGACGAACCCGCGCCCCTCCTCGTGGCGCTGCACGGTGCCGGCGGGGATGCGCAGGGCGGGCTGTCCGTGCTGCGCGCTGCGGCCGAGGCGCTGGGGATCGTCATCCTCGCGCCTGCATCCCGAGCCGGGACCTGGGACGCGGTCCGTGGCGGATTCGGGCCGGACACCGTCGTCATCGACAGGGCCCTCCAGGAGGTCTTCTCCTTCGTCCCGGTGAACCCGCGGCGCATCGGCGTCACGGGTTTCTCCGACGGGGCGTCCTACGCGCTGGGGCTCGGCCTCGCCAACGGGGACCTTTTCCGCAAGGTGGTCGCCTTCTCGCCGGGCTTCGTCCCTCCGGGGCCGCAGAACGGCCGGCCGGCCGTGTTCATCGCACACGGCACGCAGGACGCCGTGCTGCCGATCGACGCGACGAGCAGGCGCGTGGTCCCCGCCCTCAGGCGACGCGGGTACGACGTCGTCTACCGGGAGTTCGACGGACCGCACACCGTGCCGCCGGCCATCGCCCTCGAGGCGGGGCTCTGGCTCGACTGGACGGCGATGCCGACGCCCTGACCACCGACTGCCCGGGTACCTGCGCCGTGGCCACCTGCACTGCCTACGATGGAGGGATGAGCACTCCCTGGAAGGGCGCACCCGAGCTGGCGCTGGTCGTCGACCCCGTATCGGCTGACGCGGCCGGAGAGCTCGACCGGGGAGTGGGGCTGCTGCACGAGGTCGCCGCCGGCACCCGTCCGGCGACACTGCGCCTCTACCGTCCGAGCCCAACCGTCGCGTTCGGGCAGCGTGATGCACGGCTCCCGGGCTTCCCTGCCGCGACCCGATCGGCGGCATCGCACGGGTTCGCACCGCTCGTCCGCAGGGCCGGGGGGCGGGCCGCCGCGTACCACGGGGGATGCCTGATCGTCGACCACCTCGAGCCCGCCGTCGACGCCGTCGCCGGGACGCGGGCACGCTTCGCGGCGTTCGGCGACTTCTTCGCGGAGGTACTCTCCGGCGTCGGCCTCGAGGCCGGCGTGGGCGAGGTGCCGGGGGAGTACTGCCCGGGAGAGTTCAGCGTGCACGGACGGCGCGACGGCATGCCCGCCGTCAAGCTCGTCGGCACCGCCCAGCGCGTGGTTGCAGGGGCCTGGCTGTTCTCGTCCGTCGTCGTCGTCGAGGACGCGGGACCCCTGCGGGAGGTGCTCACCGACGTCTACGCGGACCTCGGCCTCGCGTGGCGGCCCGTCACGGCCGGCGCAGCGGAGGACCTCGCACCGGGCGTGACGGTCGACGACGTCGAGGCCGCACTGCTCGCGGCCTACGCCGCCGTCGTGCGCCTCGAGGAACAGGAACCGACGCGCCCTGCCTGACGGCGACGCCGGACTGCCCGGCAGCCCGGCCCGTCAGTGCCCGCGCCGGATCCACTCCTCGAGGTGCGGGGCCTCGTCGGCGATCGTCGTGCTGTCCCCGTGGCCGGTCCGGGCGATGGTCTCCGGCGGCAGGGTGAGCAGGCGGGTCCGGATGGACTCGATGATGGTCGGGAAGTCGCTGTAGGACCGGCCCGTCGCCCCGGGTCCGCCCTGGAAGAGCGTGTCCCCCGTGAAGACGGTGCCGGCCTCCTCGAGGTAATAGCACACCGAGCCGGGCGAGTGCCCGGGCGTGTGCAGCGCGGTCAGGGTCACGCCGGCGACGTCGATGGTGTCGCCGTCGCTGATCGACTGGTCCGGGCTGAGCGCGGGGAACACCATGTCCCAGAGTTCCCGGTCGCCGTCGTGCAGGTAGATCGGCGCGTGGACGGCGTCGAAGAGGTCGGCGACGGCCCGGATGTGGTCGTCGTGCGCGTGGGTCAGGAGGATCGCCCGCACGGTGCGTCCGTTGACCTGCTCCACGATGGCTGCCGCGTCGTGCGGGGCGTCGATCACCACGCACTCGTCGTCGTCGCCCACGATCCACACGTTGTTGTCGACGTCCCAGGTGCCGCCGTCGAGTGAGAAGGTGCCCGAGGTGACGAGGTGTTCAACGCGCGCGGCCATCAGAGCTCCACCACCGAGCGGAGGACGGCGCCGCCGTGCATCTTCTCGAAGGCTTCCTCGACCTGGTCGAGGTGGATGCGCTCGGTCACGAAGGCGTCGAGGTCGAGGTTGCCCTGCAGGTAGTGGCTGACGAGCATGGGGAAGTCGCGGCTGGGCAGGCAGTCGCCGTACCAGGAGGACTTCAGCGAGCCGCCGCGCCCGAAGACGTCGAGCAGCGGAAGCTCGATGGTCATGTCCGGGGTGGGGACGCCCACGAGCACCACGGTGCCCGCGAGGTCGCGCGCGTAGAACGCCTGCCGGTAGGTCTCCGGGCGGCCGACGGCGTCGATCACGACGTCGGCACCGTTGCCGCCGGTCAGGGCGCGGATGGCCTCCACCGGGTCCTCGTTCTTCGAGTTGATGACGTGGGTGGCGCCGAGGCCCTGCGCGAGCTCGAGCTTCCGGTCGTCGATGTCGACGGCGATGATGGTGGTGGCTCCGGCGAGCCTCGAGCCTGCGACGGCGGCGATGCCGACCCCGCCGCATCCGATCACCGCGACGGAGTCTCCGCGGGAGACGTTGCCCGTGTTGATGGCCGCTCCGATGCCGGCCATGACGCCGCACCCGAGGAGGCCCACGGCTGCGGCGTCCGCCGCCGGATCCACCCTGGTGCACTGCCCGGCCGCCACGAGGGTCTTCTCCGCGAAGGCGCCGATGCCGAGTGCGGCGGACAGGACGGTGCCGTCCTCGAGGGTCATCTTCTGCGTGGCGTTGTGCGTGTTGAAGCAGTACTGGGGCTCGCCGCGGCGGCAGGCGCGGCACTCGCCGCAGACGGCGCGCCAGTTGAGGATCACCCGGTCGCCCGGGGCGACTGTGGTCACGTCATCGCCCACGGCACTGACCACACCCGTTGCCTCGTGCCCCAGCAGGAACGGGAACTCGTCGTTGATGCCGCCCTGCTTGTAGTGCAGGTCCGTGTGACAGACGCCGCAGGTCAGGATGTCGACGAGCGCCTCGCCCGGCCCCGGATCGGGTACCAGGATGGTCTCGATGGAGGCAGGGGCATCCTTCGCCCGCACCACGACGCCTTGGACTCTGTGCACCATGTTCTCGCTGTCCTTCCGCTGGGAGCGGCGCACCGACCGACGGGCGCCGCTTCCAGCATATGGGGGACGGCCCGAGCGCGGGGACGGCGTTCGGGGAGGACTCTAGGCGGCGAGCCTGGTCCTGACGTCCGCCAGGGAGGGGTTCGTCGCGGTGGTCCCGTCCGGGAAGATCACGGTGGGCACCGTCTGGTTGCCGCCGTTCAGCGACTCCACGAGCTCCGCGGTCCCCTCGACCTCCTCGATGTTGACCTCGGTGTAGCCGATGCCCTGCGCGTCCAGCTGCGACTTCAGTCGACGGCAGTATCCGCACCACGAGGTGGAGAACATGGTGATGGATCCGGCTTCTGGCGTGTAGTCCACGGTGCTCCTCAGGTCCGGGGGACGGGTTCGCCGTCCCCTGTGTCGATACGCGGGCCGCTCCTTGCGCCCGTACATCCGTCAACGCGGATCGCCGTCGCGCCATTCCGTGCACCGGTAGGCTCACGCCATGGCTGAAGCAGACGAAGAACAGAACGCGAAGCAGCTGGCGGCGGTCCGGGCGGCCATCGACGAGGTGGACGAGCAGATCGTCGCCCTCATCTCCCGCCGGGAACGGCTCGTCCGCCGGGCGGGCACGCTCAAGCACGACGACGCCTCGGTCCGCGCCCCGGCACGCGTGGAGCGCGTCATCGCCAACGTGCGCGAGTACGCGTCGAGGCAGGGCGTGGATCCCGCCGTTGTGGAGCAGACGTACCGTGCCATGATCTCGGCGTTCATCGAGTTCGAACTGAGGGTACGACGGGAGCCGTGAGCCCTGGCCGCGGCGAGCTTGTTGGTCGGCCCTCCGCCCACCCGATACGATCAGGACGGCGGTCCCAGCCCTCATCGGGTGCCGTCGCGCCCGTTCGGGCACCTATTCCCGATCCCCAAGGAGACTGCCCGTGTCAGCGCCCCAGCCCATGAAGCTCATCGTCGACGGCGAAGAGAAGCAGGCGACGACGGGCACCACCGGCACGGAGCTCTTCGCCGAGCGACGCGACGTCGTCGTCATGCGCGTGGACGGCGCCCTCAAGGACCTCGACCAGGAGCTGCCCGACGGCGCGTCCGTCGAGGGAGTCACGCTCGAGGACCCCGCGGGCCTCGAGGTGCTGCGCCACTCGGCCGCTCACGTCATGGCCCAGGCCGTGCAGCAGCTGCGCCCCGACGCCAAGCTCGGTATCGGCCCCTACATCACCGACGGCTTCTACTTCGACTTCGACGTCGAGGAGCCCTTCACGCCGGACGAGCTGAAGCAGCTCGAGAAGATGATGCTGAAGATCGTCAATGCGAACCAGCGCTTCGTGCGCCGCGTCGTCTCCGAGGACGAGGCCCGCGAGGCCATGAGCGACGAGCCCTACAAGCTGGAGCTGATCGGCCTCAAGGGGGGCGCTACCGAGGAGGACGGCGCCTCCGTGGAGGTCGGCGCCGGCGACCTGACCATCTACGACAACGTGGACCGCAAGTCCGGGGACGTCGTCTGGAAGGATCTCTGCCGCGGCCCTCACCTCCCCAACACCAAGCTCATCTCCAACGCCTACGCACTGACGCGATCGGCGGCCGCCTACTGGCGCGGCAACGAGAAGAACAAGCAGCTGCAGCGCATCTACGGCACCGCGTGGCCCACGAAGGACGCCCTGAAGGCCTACCAGGAGCGCCTGGCCGAGGCCGAGCGCCGGGACCACCGCCGCCTCGGCACGGAGCTGGACCTCTTCTCGTTCCCGGACGAGCTCGGCTCGGGCCTGCCGGTGTTCCACCCCAAGGGCGGCATCATCCGCAAGGCGATGGAGGACTACTCCCGCCAGCGTCACACCGACGCCGGATACGAGTTCGTCTACACGCCGCACATCACCAAGGGTCACCTCTACGAGGTCTCGGGCCACCTCGACTGGTACCGCGACGGCATGTTCCCCGCGATGCACGTGGACGAGGAGCTGAACGAGGACGGCACGGTGCGCAAGCCCGGGCAGGACTACTACCTCAAGCCCATGAACTGCCCCATGCACAACCTGATCTTCCGGTCGCGCGGCCGCTCCTACCGCGAGCTGCCGCTGCGCCTGTTCGAATTCGGGTCGGTGTACCGGTACGAGAAGTCCGGGGTGATCCACGGACTGACCCGCGTGCGGGGGATGACCCAGGACGATGCCCACATCTACTGCACGCGCGAGCAGATGAAGGACGAGCTCACGGGCACGCTGAACTTCGTGCTCGGACTTCTCAAGGACTACGGCCTCGAGGACTTCTACCTGGAGCTCTCCACGCGCAACCCGGAGAAGTCGGTCGGTTCCGACGAGATCTGGGACGAGGCCACGCGCACGCTCGCCGAGGTCGCCGAGGCCTCCGGGCTCGAGCTCGTGCCCGACCCCGGGGGAGCGGCGTTCTACGGACCGAAGATCTCCGTGCAGGCGCGCGATGCGATCGGGCGCACCTGGCAGATGTCGACGATCCAGCTCGACTTCAACCTGCCCGAGCGCTTCGAGCTCGAGTACCAGGCCGCCGACGGCTCGCGCCAGCGACCGGTGATGATCCACCGCGCGCTGTTCGGGTCGATCGAGCGCTTCATGGGCGTGCTCACCGAGCACTACGCCGGAGCGTTCCCGGCCTGGCTGGCACCCGTGCAGGTGCTCGCCGTCCCCGTCGCCGAGGCCTTCAACGACTACCTGTTCGACGTCGTCGACAAGCTGAAGGCCGAGGGCATCCGGGCGCAGGTGGACGCCGGATCCGACCGCTTCCCCAAGAAGATCCGCACGGCGAGCAAGGAGAAGATCCCCTTCGTCCTCATCGCGGGCGGCGAGGACCAGGAAGCCGGCGCCGTCTCCTTCCGGTTCCGTGACGGCAGCCAGGACAACCAGGTGCCCGTGGACGAGGCCGTCCGCCGCATCGTGGAGGCGGTCCGCAGCAGGGAGGCAACACGCTGATGGCCGGGGGGAGTCGGGACGGGAGCCCTGCCACAGGGTACCCGGGGGACGCCGAGGTCACGGACCGGTTCGAGCTCGCGGGCGTGCCCGACGCCTTCCAGCGCCTGTGGACCCCGCACCGCCTCGCCTACATCAAGGGCGGCCAGGAGCAGGTCACCTCCGAGCAGACCTGCCCGTTCTGCCGCGCACCGCAGCTGAGCGACGAGGAGTCGCTGATCGTGCACCGCGGCACCTACGCCTTCGTGCTCCTCAACCTCTTCCCGTACAACGCCGGCCACCTCCTCGTCTGCCCCTACCGGCACGTCCCCGACTACACGGACATCGACGAGGCGGAGACCGCCGAGATCGCTGCCCTCACGCAGACCGCGATGCGCGTGCTCCGCGGCGTGTCCAACCCGTCCGGCTTCAACCTCGGCATGAACCAGGGCGTCACGGGCGGCGCGGGGATCGCGGCGCACCTCCACCAGCACGTGGTGCCGCGCTGGGGCGGGGACGGCAACTTCCTGCCGATCATCGCGCAGACCAAGGCCATCACGCAGACGCTCGGCGAGGTCCGCGAGCAGGTCGCGTCCGCGTGGCCCTCGGCCGACGGCACCCCGGGACCGGTCACCTGATGCTGAACCGCTACGCGCGCGGCTTCTTCACCCGGCTCTTCACCCCGCTGGCCCGCACCCTGCTCCGCTGGGGAGTGACGCCGGACGCCGTGACCATCATGGGCACCATCGGCGTGGCCGGCGGCGCGCTGGTCTTCTACCCGCTCGGACAACTGTTCTGGGGCACGGTCTTCATCACGCTCTTCGTGTTCTCCGACGTGATCGACGGGATCATGGCGCGCCTGAAGGGCCACGGCGGTCCGTGGGGGAGCTTCCTCGACTCGACCCTCGACCGCATCGCGGACGGCGCGCTGTTCGCCGGCGTCGCCGTCTGGTTCTTCACCGGCGGGCAGAACGCAGCGATCGGCGTGGCGGCCCTCGCCTGCCTCGTTCTCGGCATGCTCGTCTCCTATGCGCGGGCCAAGGCGGAATCGCTCGGCTTCACGGCGAACGTGGGGGTGGCCGAGCGCGCCGAGCGGCTCGTCTCCGTCCTCGTCGTCACGGGACTGACGGGACTGGGCCTGCCCGACGGCGTGCTGCTGACGGTCCTCGTCATCCTCGCGGTGGCCAGCCTCGTCACGGTCCTCCAGAGGATCGGGGCCGTCCGGCGCCAGTCCCTGGACGCCTCGCCGACGCCGTCGGATCCCTCCGAAACGTCGCGGGACGCCCCCGGCGAGTAGGGGCTGTGGGCCTCGGTGCGCAGCGCCTTCCGGTAGCCAAGCGCCTGGGCAAGGAGGGGTTGCCCGACTGGGTGATCGGGGACACCTGGGAGGTCAGCGACGTCGACGGCAACCACTCCACCGTAATCGAGGGACCGCTGGCTGGGACCACCCTCCGGGAGCTGGTGAGCCGTGACCCTGAAGGCTTGATGGGTCCGGGCTGGGCGGGTGACTTCTTCCCAGTGCTGACCGAGTTCATCGACGCTTCCGGAGCCCTACCAGTCCACCTGCACGCTCTGCTGCACGGGCCGCACTTCGCCCTCGAGCGCTGGCACGCCGGCTGATCTGCTCCTCGGTTACCTTCCTGACCTGACCCGCGATGTGATCGCCCCGCTCAGTGCCGCCGGCTACTCGCAGTCGCTCATCGCGGCCCTGGGTGAAGGTTTGGAGTCAATCTGACACGCCTGCCTGTCGATGGAGGTCGGTCTCCACAGGTGCGGTCCGCCCGGCGTCGAGCCGGATGACGTGGTCGGCTGCTGCGAGCGCGACGTCGTCGTGACTCACACAGATGACGGTGGCTCCGCGGGCCCGCTCCGCGCGCAGGACGTCGGCGACGACGGCGCGGGTGACGGCATCGAGGCCGGTCGTGGGTTCGTCGAGCAGCACGAGGTCGGCGCGCCGCGCCAACCCCTGAGCCAGCAGGGCACGTTGCCGCTGACCGCCCGAAAGGGCGCTCAACGAGCGGTCCTGATGGTCCCGCAGATCGACGAGGTCGATGCACTCGCCGATGATCCGCCGGTCGTCGGCGCGCAGGCGGCGCATCAGGCCCGCGTCGGCCCACCGACCCATCGTCACGACGTCGCGCACCGTCAGCGGCATGCGGTCGGAGACCTCGCTGCGCTGTGCCACGAGGGCGCGGCGCCTGTGCAGCGGTAGGGACACCGTGCCATGACGGGGCACGAGCAGGCCGGCGAGAACCCCCAGCAACGTCGATTTTCCCGAGCCGTTGGGGCCTGCGATCACCGTGACGGAACCCGGCTGGATCGACAGGGAGACACCGCGTAGGGCATCGACGCCGTCGTGGTCGAACCACACGTCTGTCAACTCGAGCAGCCCTGCGTCGGCTGGAGCCGGTCGGTCGGCGGGCCGGGAGGACGAGTTTCGAAGGACGGACATGGATCGAAACTAGCACGTTGAGAATGATTCCCATTTAAGTCTAGAGTTGCGGCGTGCCCTTCCTCCTCGAACCATTCACCAGCGACTTCATGCTGCGAGCACTCCTCGGAGGCTCGCTCTGTGCGGTGATCTGCGCCGTCGTCGGCACGTGGGTCGTGATCCGGGGGATGGCCTTCCTGGGCGAGGCAATGGCGCACGGGATGCTGCCCGGCGTCGCCCTCGCCACCCTCGCCGGGGTCCCGGTGATCCTCGGGGCGGCGGCCAGTGCCCTCGTCATGAGTCTCGGCGTGAGCCTTCTGGCCCGGCGGGGACGCCTGTCCCACGACACGAGCATCGGCCTGTTCTTCGTCGGCATGCTCGCCGCGGGGGTCATCATCATCTCCCACTCCAAGAGCTTCGCGACCGACGCGACGGCGATCCTGTTCGGCGACGTGCTGGCGATCGGGACGGACGAGATCCGGGTGCTTGCCGGTGCCCTGCTCGTCACCGTGATCGTCGCGGTGGCCTTCCACCGCGCTTTCGTGGCCCTCGCCTTCGACGGCAGGATCGCCCAGGTCATGGGGTTGCGTCCACGGCTCGCCCAGGTGCTCCTCGTCGGACTCGTCACGCTCGCCGTCGTCGCGTCCTACCAGGCCGTCGGTGCTCTCCTCGTCATCGGACTGCTCCTCGGCCCGGCCGTTGCCGCCGCTCCGTGGACCACGCGTGTTCCGGGCACCATGGTCCTCGCGGCACTGATCGGTGCAGTATCCGTCCTCCTCGGACTCCTCGCCTCCTGGTACTACGGCACGGCCGCGGGCGCCTCGATCGCCCTCGCGGCCATCGGGTGCGCCTTCCTCTCGGGCATCCTCCGAGGCCTGACCCGCCACCGCCCCCGCAGTTCCACCAGCCCCACCAACTCTGGTGAGCGTTCCGCCGGTTCGACGCCGGCACCTCCTTCACAGAAAGTCCTCCGTGCGCACGCCTAATCTCCTGCTTGTCCCTCTTCCCTTGCTCGCCCTCACTCTGGCGGCCTGCTCCTCGCCCGGATCCTCCAGTGGCAGCGTCACGGATCCTCCGGTCAGCACCACCACCGCTGCGCCGATCGGGGACGGTCACGGGACGCTCGAGGACTCCACGGAAGTCGCGGAGCCCCAGCTCCACCTGATGACCCTGGACCCGCAGGGCCGGATCGATCTGCTCGACCTGGCGAAGGAGACGACCACCACTGCCGGCGAGGTCCAGGACGTCAGCAGCACCTCCACGGACGGACGCTACCTCTTCGCATCGTCCGCCACGAGCGGAGCCATGACGGTCATCGACAGCGGCATGTGGACATGGGACCACGAGGACCACTTCCACTACTACCGCGGCGAATCCAGAACCGTCGGCACGGTGGAAGGACTGGGTGAAGCCGTCGTCACGTCCGGCTCCTCCGCCACCGGCGTCTACTTCCCCGACAGCGGTGAGGCCACCGTGCTCGACAACGACGCACTCGCGAAGGGGGAGCTCGGCGTCCGTACCGAATTCTCCGCGGAGCCGCACCCCGGAATCCTCGTCCCGCTCTCGGACGTCACACTCCTGACCCGACCCGGCGCCGGGGGGACGGCAGCCTCCGTCCAGGCATACGACGCCGACGGCGAACCGATCGAGGGCGCGACCGCCGACTGCATCGACGCCCGGGGCACCATCACCACGTCGGTCGGCACCGTGATCGGGTGCCACGACGGCGCCCTCCTCGCCACCCTCGACGGCGAGGACGTCACGTACGAACGGATCCCCTACCCGGCCGGCACCGATACGGCGAGGGCGACGGAGTTCCGGGCCCGCGAAGGACGGCCGACCGTCGCCGCGGTCGCAGGCGACCAGGGCGTCTGGCTGCTCGACACCCGGGAGCGTTCCTGGCAGCTCGTCCGGACCGACGTGCCACTCCTGCAGGTCTCCGCCGTGGACGACAGGGAAGGGCACGTCGTCGCCCTCGCCAATGACGGGCGGGTGCTCGTCCTGTCCGCCGACACCGGCGAGACACTCGCCGTGACGGAGCCCCTGCTGACCGAGACCCTGAAGGACCCTGCGCTCCTTTCCGGGGTCGAGCTGGTCGCCGACCAGCACCGCGCGTACCTCAACGCTCCCGCCGAGCAGCAGCTGTTCGAGATCGACTTCGCCGACAACGCCCGGATCGCCCGCACGTTCGACACGGACACCGTCCCCGCGCATCTGGCAGAGGTCGGTCGATGAACAGGACACAATGGCAGATGGCCCTGGTGCTGGCTGCGACGACGCTCATCAGCGCCTCGGGTTGCGCCGCGGCCGGAAGCGATCGACCGGTCATCGTGGTGACCACCAACATCCTCGGCGACGTCGTGCAGAACGTCGTCGGGGACGAGGCCGAGGTCCGCGTCCTCATGCAACCCAACGCCGATCCGCACTCCTTCGAGATCTCCGCGCAGGACGGCGCCATGATGCGGCAAGCCGACCTGATCGTCACCAACGGTCTCGGTCTCGAGGAGGGCCTGCAGCAGCACATCGACAGCGCCCGGTCCGACGATGTCCCCCTTCTCGTCGCCGGCGAGGTCATCGAACCCCTCGCCTACACCGACGGTGAATACGGAGGTGAATCCGGTGGTGAATCGGAGGGTACACCGGACCCGCACTTCTGGACCGATCCGGCACTCATGGTCGACGTCGTCGACGAACTGGAGCAGCGGGTTCTCGGCATCGATGGCATCGATGCCGAAGCCATCGAAGCCTCCGTCGCGACCTACCAGTCGGAGCTCACAGAGCTCGATGGCGCCATGACCGAAGCCTTCGCGACGATCCCCGCGGACCGGCGGAACCTGGTGACCAACCATCACGTCTTCGGCTACCTCGCCGAACGCTACGACTTCCGGGTCATCGGTGCTGTGATCCCCGGCGGCACCACACTCGCCTCGCCCAGTGCTTCCGACCTGCGCGACCTCGTCGCGGCCATCGAGGAGGCGAGGGTGAGCACCATCTTCGCCGAGTCCTCCCAGCCGGACCGGCTCGTCCAGGTCCTCGCGGACGGCGCGGACATCGAGGTCGACGTCGTCGAGCTCTTCACCGAGTCGCTCACCAACCCCGGCGAAGGTGCTGACACGTACCTCGCCATGATGCGCATCAACACCGAGCGCATCTCCACCGGGCTCTCACCCTGAGATCCGACACCACAGGAAGAAAGATCATGACAGTCATCCCGCTCACCAAACGCTCACGGCACCTGTCCCTCGCCGCGACCGTCGCCACGTCCGCACTGCTCCTGACCGCGTGCGGATCCTCCTCGGAACCGGCGTCGGAGGAATCGGCCGCACCGGAAACCACCACCTCGGCCGCAGCCGCGTCACCCACTCCCCGCGTCGCCCTGACCTACGACGGCGGCATCGTCGTCGTCGACGGCACCACGCTGGAACTCGTCGGCGACCTCCCCATCGAGGGCTTCACCCGCCTCAACCCCGCGGGAGACGGGCGACACGCGCTGGTCACCGTGCCCGCCGGGTTCCAGGTCCTGGACCTCGGCACGTGGACCGGCTCCTCCGGGTCCCAGCAGGCGGAACCGAAGCTCACCGACCTCGTGTTCGAGGCCGACACCGCCGGACACGTGGTCCAGCACGGCGACAAGACCGTCCTCTACGCCGACGGCACGAGCGACACCACCATCTACACCACGGACGATCTCCTCGAGGATCCCGAAAGCCTCCCGGCGACCGAGGTCATCCCCGGCGACGAGGCCCACCACGGTGTCTCGATCGTCCTCGAGGACGGCACCTTCCTCACCACCGTCGGCACCTCCGAGAGCCGCTCCGGCATCAAGGTGATCGACCCCGACGGCAACGAGATCGCCACCAGCGACCAGTGCCCCTCCGTCCACGGCGAGGGGACCGCGATGAACGAGGTAGTCGTCTTCGGCTGCAGCGACGGCGCGCTCGTCTACGACAGGGGAGAGATCACCAAGATCGACGCCCCGGACGAGTTCGGCCGGATGGGCAATGCCTACGTCAGCGAGACCAGCCCCATCATCGCCGGGGACTACAAGGACGATCCCGACCTCGAGGGCTACCTCCTGCACCAGCTCACGCTGATCGACACCGAGGCGAAGACCATGAAGGTGATCGACCTCCCCGAGGGCGTCGAGTACACCTTCCGCGACGTGGCCCGCGGCCCGGACGACGAGGTGCTCATCCTCGCCTCCGACGGAGCCCTGCACAGCATGGACCCCGAGACCGGGGAGATCACCACCTCGCTCCCTGTGGTCGACCCGTGGGAGGGCCCCGCCGAGTGGCAGGACCCGCACCCCGCCCTCAAGGTCGTCGGAGGCACCGCCTACATCACCGATCCGGCGTCGAAGAAGCTCCACGCCGTCGACATCGCCACCGGCGGGATCACGTCCTCTGACGAGCTTCCGGGCGCGCCCAACGAGATCACGGCCGTCGAAGGCTGACCGACCGCACGGTACGACAGGGGGCGGCACCCGTGGGTGCCGCCCCTTCCGGTGTCAGCCACCGGGGACCAGCAGCGCCCGTGTCCGTCGCGGGCAGTCGGGGCGGCACCGGCCAAGGCACCACCGATCAGGAATCCGGCTCAGGACGCCGGCTCAGGACGCCGACGCGAACGCCGGCCTGGCTGATGTGCGTGAAGCGGCTGTCTTGTGGAGGGGCGTCAGCGCAGCGCCGAGGGCCGAGAGGTACTCGGCGCGGCGCTTCGGCGAGATCCTGGACACCGGCACGGACGAGGTGCCCGCGGCGTCGGCGTAGTGGGTCGCGAGTCCGTCCTGCAGCAGACGCAACGCCTCGGACTTCTGCTGCGACACGGCCGAGTGAGTGGTGCCGAGCTCCGCAGCGACCTCGGTGACGGACCTGCCCTCGAAGAAGACCTGCTCGATGATGTGGCGCATGCGCCCCGGGAGGTTGGTGACAGCGGCCCGCAGGTGGCGCACCTGCTCCTCGGCGAGCAGTGCGGCTTCGGGGAGCTGCTCCGCGGCGGGGACGATGTCCAGCACGGTCTCGTCGAGCGTCTGGACCGAACGGCCGGCGTCGTCGAGCGCCGCATGTACTTCGCGGCGGCTGACACCGAGCGTCATGGAGAGCTCATCGACGGTCGGGGTGCGCCCGAGCGATGCCGCCAGCGCGTCCTGCGCCGCCAGGGTCTCGCCGATACGGCGCCGGACGGATCGAGGGGCCCAGTCGTTGGACCGCAGCTCGTCGGCGAACGCGCCGGTGATGCGGCGCCGCGCGTAGGCGCCGAAGGGTACGCCGAGTGTGGGGTCGAACGAGTCCGCAGAGGTGATGAGCGCGATCGCACCCACCGACGCGAGGTCGTCCCTCGAGAGATGTGTGGCGCGGGCGCACAGGGCGGAGACGAGATATCCGACCAGAGGCAGATTGGCGACGATGAGTTCTTCGCGGTCGCGTGAGTACATGAGCAAGCTCCCCAGCTGCTTCGGTGGCATCGCTGTCCGCTGGTGTCCGGCAAGGGTCTGCCGGGGCGTCAGGATGTCGCTTCGAAGCTATCAGCGGGTTTTCGCCGGAGGGATGCGCTGGGCCAATCCTGCCCAAAGGTTGAGGTTCTTGCGCTAACGGTCGGGTTGACGGTCTCTACGGGCGACTCAGCCGACGCCAGGGACGGCCTCAGGGACGGCGGATTGTCCCGGGTCCGGCCGATGATTCCGCTCTCCCTGGTCCGTCCAACCAGCAACGGCTCACGACCCGGGAGGACACGCGATGACCCACCGCAGCGGATGGCTGCCCGACGATCTGCACATCGTCTCCGACGCGGACCTGCTCCTGCTGCAGCACGGGGCCCAGTCTCCCTGCCGGCAGGGAACGGCCGGTCGGCTCCGGGCGTCGCCTTGGTCCGACGGCCTCGAGCGCGTGCTGGACGAACTCGAGCGCCGGGGCCTGGTCGCTCCCGAACCATGACGGGGTGCAGGCCTCCATCCGGTGAGCACCGGCTTCCCGCCGGTCCGGCGCGCGGAACGAATCGGTCGGCCGGCCGGTCTCGAGGTCGGGCTCGACCAGGCGAGCGGTTCGCCGATGACCTGCCAGATGCTGCCCCGCCGGCGCAGCGCCAACGGTGTGCCGGAGGGCAGGAACCGGACGGCCGCCGGCTCGTCCAGAACGTGCCACGCACCTCCCCCTGTATCCTCACGTGCAGCTTCGTGGGTCGCTTGCCGTCGTGATCCCACTGACAGGAAACCCTGGGCCAGGTGCTGCCCGGCTGGGATAGGTGGAGGAGAGCGGCTCTGCAGGAATCAGTTCGAACGCCCCGGTCCTGGGGTGGCCTCGATTGGTGTCTTCCTCGTGCTGTGCGTAAGGTCGTTCTTGCGCCGCGGGGTGGAGCAGTTCGGTAGCTCGCTGGGCTCATAACCCAGAGGTCACAGGTTCAAATCCTGTCCCCGCAACAACAGGGCACCTACTCACCATCGTGTTGAGTAGGTGCCTGAACTTCATCGGGCCGGGGCTAAGACGACACATGGGCGCTATGCCGCCTTCCACCTAGCCGTATCGGGTCCCTCTTCCCATCACCGCCGATAACAGCTGTGCACAGCCAGGCCGACGTCGAGTTACTGGCTGATTCCTGCGCGCTGGATCTGCGTTGCCAGGTGCAGGAGGGGGGTGTCGCTGTGGCGGGGGCCGACGATACTGAGCCCGACTGGTGCCCCGGGGGTGGGGACAGGGACGCTGATTGCGCACCGGCCCGAAAGTCCGGCGGTAACAGTCAACTGGAACGTAGTCGCTCGAGCTTGTTCGATGACGGCCCCACCGAGAGAGGCCTCGTCGCGGGTGGGGGCGACCGACGATGCGGAGGGCAGCAGCAGCAAATCGTCACCGAGCATCCGATCAACCATCTGTCGGGCTCCGACCAGTCCCACGGCCGCGGCGTCACGGTCAGCAAGGGTGTATCTGGAGGCGGTTTCGAAGCGCGATCGCACATCCGGGTTCAGCGTGTCCCAGTGCTGGGAGATCCAGGGTCCGTGGGCCTGCCAGGCCTCGTACCCCTGAACGGTCTGGAACCAGCGCACCCACTGCGGCAGCACGGTGGTGTCGAAGTCGATAGGTACCACCTCGGGGAGGCCTCGGGTGGTGCCCCACCGGTCGATGGCCGCGGCCACGGCAGCTTGGACTTCCCCTGTCGCCACGGACAGCAGCCGTTCTGAGAAGAGGGCACGGCGCGGGGGGCGAGCTTTGCGCATGTTTCCCAGCAGGACCTTGCCCACTGCCGCGAGAGTATCAGGATCGCGGGTGATCCATCCGACCGTGTCGAAGGATGGGGCCAGGGGAATCAATCCCTCGACTGACACGGCCCCGTGAGTGGGACGAATGCCGTAGAGACCCTGGTAGGAGGAAGGGATGCGAATGGAGCCGCCGGTGTCGGTGCCGAAGCCGATGGTGGCCTGACCGAGTGCTACGGCACTGGCCGGTCCCGAGGTCGAGCCTCCGGGGATCCGGGCAGGAGCGGCCGGATTGGGCGGGGTGCCGTAGTGGGCGTTCGTGCCGGCCAGGCTGTAGGCGAACTCGTCGGTGCGGGCGATGCCGGCCACGTCGGATCCGGCCCGCAGCAACCGGGCAACAGCCGGAGCCGTGGATGTCTCTACCCCTGCTTGGGCCAGCCAGGTCTCATTGCCGGCCCCGACCCGGTACCCGGCAAGGGAGAAAAGGTCTTTGACCGCAATAGTCTCTCCACGCAAGGGCCCGCCGTGGTGACCGGTCACCAGGGGGCGTCCATACTCGCGCCATACCGTGCGATCGACTCCTGTCGCCGGCGACGTGCCGTTCAGCGGGCGACGACCCGCGGCGGCGATGGCCGCGCCAGGGGGCATTGCGGCCACCGCCAGGACGGCGGGAACAGTAGAAAGCACAGCACGACGACTCAGCACAGGATCTCCTAATAGGTCAACGAGTTGCTTCGACGTATCGAACCTAGTCAGGGGAAGTGTCGGCGAGGTTTCCGGCATGACGTTGCAGTGTTACATGATGTGGCTTCGGGCACTACCGGTTTCAGCAGGTCGTCCTATCCGAGTTCCCTGCGGCTCGTGGACGTCTCATGCGGCAGCTCATGCTGACGACTGGGAAACGATGAGGATGAGAACCAAAGGAAGCCCCAGGGTGACCGCGAGGAACCCAACGACGACTGCACGCCCCTTCCAGTGGCCGACGTTGATGGTCAGGCCGTACCCGGTTCCCTCCCGCTTCGGCACCAGGATCTGCGGATCGTCGGGGTCGTTGAGGATGCCCCCGGGGAGCCAACGACTGTCTTCCAGCTCCTCGTCACTGCTCGGCCGGACGCCGGCGGCCGAGGCTCGCTGCTTCATGTCGGACGACACGGTTCGAGACATCGGGACGGCGATCATGACCGCTGCGAGGATGCCCAAAAGGACAGGCCATGCGGAGAATGACTGAACCTGAGCCCACACCTGAAGCGTGGCGGCCGAGACCAGCAGCACCGTCATCAGGGCGGCTGTCGAGAGGATCACGATAAGAACGCGTCGATCGCCCTCCCGACGATAGGTCTCCCACTCGCTCTGCTCCGGCTTGGGCGGCGTCATCCTCGGGACGAGTGCAGCCGCACCAGCCATGAAAGCGCACGTGGCGACGGCGATCAGCAAAGGCAGGTAGACGCTGGTGAACGACTTGGGCGACCAGTCGTCAGGGGCCCCATCGGGGCCCCAATGGGTTGCGATGACCTCGGGTAGCTGGTCGTAGATCGTCGATCCGTAACCGGACACCGCGGCGATCAGTAACAGGGCTACCCACAGCGGAGTCCACGCGAACCATCGCCCGCGGTTCAGGTCAGGCGTGGTCAGTGTCCCCATGTCTTCGACCGTACCGCGACCACCGATCACCCCGGAAGCAGGGCTTTCTTGAAGCACCCGGTGAGTTCGGTTTGTCGCTCACTTCCAGGCGCCGACTCCAGGAACACGCACCGGCATCGCACGCGGCTACCTCGACGCCTCGCCCTTTCTCGGGTAGTACACGGAAACCTGTACCATTGGGGGATGGGCACTCTTACTCATCACTCGGTGCTTGCCCGGTTCGGCTACGCCCTGTCGGATCCAGTCCGTGCTCGGGTTTTGCTGGCGCTACGGGACGCACCGTCGTACCCGGGTGAGCTGGCCGAGCTGGCCGGCGTGAGTAAGCAGCGGTTGTCGAACCACCTGACCTGCCTACGCGGGTGTGGGCTGGTCGTCGCCGTTCCTGAGGGGCGACGGGTCCGGTACGAGCTGGCGGACCGGCGGCTCGGTGATGCTTTGACCGTGCTGCTCGACGTCGTGGTCGTCAGCGAGGCCGAGTGCTGCTGCACCACCCGGGAGAACCACGTCGAGGGAAAGGTCTGCTGCTGATGAGCACCCACACCTCACCCATATCGGTGCATTCAGCGCCCCCAGCGCCCACGGTCGAGCGGCGCGCGGTCCTGTCCCGGCGGATCCGGCTCTTCGTCGCCGCGACGATCACCTACAACGCCATCGAAGCGGTCGTCGCGATCAGCGCCGGCACGGTCGCGTCCTCGAGTGCCCTGATTGGTTTCGGGCTGGACTCGATCGTGGAGGTGCTGTCCGCGGCGGCCGTGGCCTGGCAGTTCGCCGGGCGCGACCCGGAAGCCCGCGAGAGAACAGCGCTGCGCCTGATCGCGTTCTCCTTCTTCGGCCTCGCCGCGTTCGTGACCTTCGACGCCGTCCGCACCCTGCTCGGTGCGTCCGAACCCCAGCACTCACTGGTCGGGATCGTCCTCGCCGCGGTGAGCCTGGCGGTCATGCCATTCCTGTCCTGGGCCCAGCGCCGAGCCGGCCGGGAGCTCGGCTCCCGCTCGGCCGTCGCGGACTCGAAGCAGACCCTGCTCTGCACCTACCTGTCCGGGGTCCTGCTCGTCGGTCTGCTGCTCAACAGCACCCTCGGCTGGTCCTGGGCGGACCCGGTCGCCGCCCTGGTCATCGCCGCCGTTGCCATCAAGGAAGGCCGCGAAGCGTGGAAGGGCGACTCCTGCTGCGCGCCGTCGTTCGGAAACCTCGATGCCGACGGAAGCGTTGACACCTGCGGGAGCACCCCGGACAGCGGCACGGACTCCTGCTGCAGCACCGACACCATGACAGGTGCAGCTGTGGCGCCATCGAGCGCCCCTGCGGGAGTTGCGCCGCTCACGTTGACGTCCCGCCCCACCGGGCCCAGCGCCACGACAAGCATCCCGCACAGCACGGCAGTCGGCGCGTCCTGCGCCTGCTGCACACACGACTGAGCACCCGATCGACAACCGATCGACCTGTTTTCATCTGATCGACCAACGGTTCCCCGCACTGGGCGGGGAGCAAGTACGACCACGCAGTTCCATGACGAGGAGACACCACCGTGCCGACCCCCGCCCCCGCTCCCAGCGCGACCCCTGACACGAAGAAGGGCCTGAGCCTGCCGAACCGGATTGCAATCGGTTTGCTCGCCGCAGCAGCGCTCGTCGTCGGCCTGGTCATCCTGTTCAACACGTTCGGCGAGGACAACAGGCAGGCCGCCGGCACGACCAGCTCCGCAGCCGACGTTGTCCGCGAGGACAGCCACCGCCTGTCGCAGGCACCGGATGAGAAAGCCGTGCTGGTCGAGTTCTTGGACTTCGAATGTGAGTCCTGCCTCGCCGCGTACCCGCTCGTGGAAGACCTCTCCGAGGAATACGGGCAGAACCTGACCGTCGTTTCCCGGTACTTCCCGCTGCCCGGGCACCCGAACTCGGAGACCGCGGCCGCCGCCGTCGAGGCCGCAGCGCAGCAGGGCAAGTTCAAGGAGATGCACGCCCGCATGTTCGAGACGCAGCCCGAGTGGAGCCACTCCAACGAGGACAGGTCGCCGGTCTTCCGCGGCTACGCCGAGGACCTGGGCCTGGACATGGAAGCCTATGACGCTGCAATCGCCGACCCGGCGACCATGGAGCGTGTGGACGCCGACAAGGCGGACGGTAGGGCACTGGATGTTGAGGGAACCCCGACGTTCTTCCTCGACGGACGGAAGATCCAGCCCGCCACGGTCGAGGAATTTCGGAGCCTCGTCGAAACCGCCATCGAGGACTGAACACCATGGCTCATTCCAGCAGTGACACCGGAGCATCCCCGGGAGCAGCCCTGGGGAGCGGGCAGGAGGATGTGTCCGCCATGCCCGGGTTCGCGCGCAGGGTCCCGTTCGGGATCATGCTCGTCGCCACCGGTGTCATCGGATGGGTGGCCGCGGCCATCCTGATCCTGGAGAAGCTCGAGCTCTATCGGAACCCGGATCACGTGACCAGCTGCGACATCAACCCGTGGGTGTCGTGCGGGCAGGTCATGGAGACCTGGCAGTCAGAACTCTTCGGATTCCCCAACCCCTTCATCGGGCTCGTCGGTTTCACCATCATCATCACCACCGGCATGGCACTGCTCGCCGGCGCCCGGTTCGACCGCTGGTACTGGACTAGCCTGCAGATCGGCGTGACCCTCGGGGCGGTGTTCGCGACCTGGCTGTGGAGCCAGGCGCTGTTCGAGATCTACATCCTCTGCCTGTACTGCATGGTCGTGTGGGCGGCGATGATCCCCCTGGTCATCCTCACCACCGTCCGGAACATGGTCCACGGCATCATTCCCGCTCCCGCCGCCCTCACCCGCTGGCTCGCGGCGTGGGTCGGACCGATCATCGTCCTGGCCTGGATCGCCGTCGCAGCGTCCGTGTTCTTCCGCTTCCTTCACGTCTTCACCTGAGGCCGCCGGCAAACAATCCAGGGCGTTTGCCGCGTCCCTGTGTTGGAGGGGAGTCCACTGCAGGCGAACCTCTCTGTCCAGCACCCGGCAGGCCTCTCGGAGACCCCGGGAAGTAGGGTCTAAAACAACAAGATGGCCTCTATGCTCGACGTCAGAAAAGCTACAGAATGAGGGGATCTGAGATTCCTGCAGGCATGACGGGGCCGGCCCCCTCCGCGCTAAGGGTTTCTGCACCGGAGCTACGGTTTCACGGGCAAGGCCCGCTCGAACGCTTGGGCGGAACGTCGCGTGCTTCGACGGATATTCTTCACGCTTCAATCGAAAGTAGCTCGATGGTGCAAACCATCATGAACCACCTGCTCGCTGGCGCTCCTCGTGTGAGGGGAAGCACTGCCACCCAGCGGTTCGTACCCATCATCGATTCTGATTAGCCGACCCGAATCCTGGTAGGAGATCTAGATGCACGACGACCGCCTGAATGCCGAGCAGCGTCTCGGTCGGTTTGTTCGGGACCGTATTCTTCCGGCCATTTACGGCAGGGCGCTTCCGCTTCAGCTCAGCAGCTGGGATGCCCCAGGGGAACCCGTGCCCGCCGCGGATGCGCTACGCCAGGTCTTCACGTCGCAGGAGCCGGGTGCTGCGTGGGGCAAGGCCTGGAGCACCAAGTGGTTGCGCCTGCAGGGCGAGGTGCCGCAGGACTGGGGCATGGCTGACTCCACCACAGTGGAGGTCATCGTGAATCTCGGCTTCAACAGCACCGGCCCAGGGTTTCAGTGTGAAGGTACTGCGTGGCGCTCGGATGGCAGCATCATCAAGGCAATCTCGCCACGGAACTTTCACGTTCCGCTGAAGCTCCTCGGCGGAGGGCATTCGGTGGACTTCTATGTGGAGGCCGCAGCCAACCCGAATATTGCAGCGGATTGGTCCTTCGCCCCTACACCGCTGGGGGATAGGGCCACCTCCGGCGATGAGTCCCGGTACCGTCTGGGCCGCATCGCCATCGCTGAACTGAACGAAACCGTGTGGGAACTCAACCAGGACATCTGGACCCTCAGCGGCTTGATGCACGAACTTCCCATGGAGATGCCGCGGCGCCATGAGATCCTCCGCGCGCTTGAACGCATGCTGGACGCCATGGACCCGGACGACGTCGCGGGAACCGCGGCTGCGGGCCGCGCAGAGCTGGCGCAGGTCCTCAGCCGTCCCGCCTACGCGTCGGCCCATGAACTGCTGGCTACCGGCCATGCGCACATCGACTCCGCCTGGTTGTGGCCCATCCGTGAAACCATCCGCAAGTGTGCCCGCACTTTCTCCAACGTGGTGGCCTTGATGGATGAAGACCCGGACTTCGTTTTCTCCTGTTCTTCGGCCCAGCAGATGGCGTGGATGAAGGAGTTCTTCCCCGAGCTCTTTGTACGCATCAGAGAAAAAGTCGAGGCCGGCCAGTTCGTACCAGTGGGCGGCATGTGGGTGGAATCGGACACCAATATGCCAGGAGGCGAGGCCATGGCCCGCCAGTTCGTGGAAGGCAAGAGCTTCTTCCTGAACGAGTTCGACATCGAGTGCCAGGAAGCCTGGCTGCCGGATTCGTTCGGTTACTCCGGGGCCATCCCGCAGATCGTCAAGGAAGCCGGCTCGCGCTGGTTCCTCACCCAGAAGATTTCCTGGAACAAGGTCAACCGGATGCCTCACCATACCTTTGCGTGGGAGGGCATCGACGGCACCCGGCTGTTTACGCACTTCCCGCCGGTGGACACGTACAACGCTGAGTTGCATGGCCGCGAACTGGCCCACGCGGAGCGCAACTACCGCGACCACGGCCGGGGAACCATGTCACTGGTGCCCTTCGGTTATGGGGACGGCGGTGGCGGCCCCACGCGCGAAATGGTTGCTGCAGCGCATCGCACGGCGGATCTGGAAGGCTCCCCGAAGGTCCGCATGGGCACCGCCAAGGACTTCTTCACCAAGGCCGAGGCCGAGTACACCAACCTGCCGGTGTGGGTGGGCGAGATGTACCTGGAAATGCACCGTGGAACGTACACCAGCCAGGCCAAGACCAAGCGCGGCAACCGTCGCAGCGAACACCTCCTGCGCGAGGCCGAGCTGTGGTGCGCCACTGCCGCGGTCCGGATCGGCGGGGCCTACGCGTATCCCGCGGACGAGCTCAAGCGGCTCTGGCGGCTGGTCCTCCTGCAGCAATTCCATGACATCCTGCCTGGCAGTTCCATTGCCTGGGTCCACCAGGACGCCGAACGGAACTATGAAGCCATAGCCCGGGATCTCGAGGACATCATCGGCCAAGCCGCCCATGCCCTGGTGGGCGAGGGCGGTCAGGAGTTCCTGCTGAACGCTGCACCGCATCAGCGCAACGGCGTGCCCGCGCTGGGTGCTGCTGAGACCACGAAACCCCATTCCTGTGTTCAGGTGGACGAGCACGACGGCGGCTACGCGCTGGACAACGGCATCATCCGCGCGGTCCTGAGCCCGGACGGCCTGCTGACCTCCCTCGTGGACCACGCCAGCGGCCGTGACGCCGTCGCCCCCGGGCAGGCCGGGAACCTGTTGGAGCTTTTCAGGGACACTCCCAACGAATGGGACGCCTGGGACATCGAAGAGTTCTACCGCCGGAACGTCACCCCACTGACCCAAGCGGATGCCGTCGACGTCGAGCGCTCACCAGCGGGCGTCGTCGTGATGGTCAGACGCACGGTGGGTGCCTCCACCATCACGCAACGCCTGACTCTCGAGCCCGGTGCGGCGTCGCTGGGGATCGCCACCACAGTGGACTGGCAGGAACGCGAGAAAATGCTCAAGATCGCCTTCCAGCTGGACGTGAGGGCGGATCGTTCAGCGTCCGAAACACAATTCGGCCACGTCTTCCGGCCGACGCACACCAACACCTCCTGGGAAGCAGCCAAGTTCGAGATCTGCGCTCACCGTTGGATCCACGTCGCGGAACCCGGTTACGGCGTAGCAGTGAGCAACTCCTCCAGTTACGGGCATGACGTCACCAGGGCGGTCCGCGCCGATGGTGGAACCACGACGACGGTCCGCGCCTCACTGCTGCGCTCTGCCCGGTTCCCGGATCCGGAAGCAGACCGAGGTGAGCACACTCTTGAGTTGTCCATCAGGCCCGGCGCTGCGATCGCCGACGCCGTGGAAGAGGGCTACCGCACCAATCTGAAGCCGAGATTCATCTCCGGCGCACGGCCCGTGGAACCCCTGCTTTCCGTGTCCAACCCCGCAATCGTCATAGAAGCAGTGAAGCTGGCCGAAGACGGCACGGGCGACGTCATCGTGCGGCTCTACGAATCGTTGGGGGAGCGCTCAACCGGACACCTGAGGGCCCACTTCCAGTGCTCCGGCGCGGTGGCCACGGACCTGCTGGAGCGCCCCACGGGAGCCCCGGGTGTGACTGTTGAGGAGCGATCCGTGGTCAAGCTGGTGCTACGGCCCTTCCAGCTGGTCACGCTGCGCTTCGTCCGCCACAGGAGCTGACCACTGCGGCACTACTCTGCTCAGGTCCTCTCCGGAGTGCGACCCATCTGTGGACGGCAAAGATGGAGCAGTAAAAGTCCACATCGAAATCGAACGCCGAACACCGCAACGTTCACCTCCGCGTCTCACTGCATGGCAGGAGGGCCACGGCATCGACAGCTCTCCCGGCAGTGCCCAGCCGCTCCACGATATCCAGGTTGATCTTGGAATCGACAAGGTGCGTGGCCGGGTGGGAATCCCGCATCGGGTTCCGGCCTGCGGCGGCCGGTTCTGCCTGTGGTCCTTAGTCGGGGGTGTCAGGGGACGATGACGGCTCGTCCGCGGAGATTCCCGGCGTGCAGTTTTTCGTAGGCGCGGGGCGCATCATCGAGGGTGAAGACTTCGGTTTCGACGTGGACGGCGCCGGAGCGGGCGAGGTCGAGGATCTCGAACAGCTCTGACCTGAAGCCCCAGTAGGGGCTGCGGATGGTGGCTTCATAGGGTTTGTCGAGCATTCCTACCGGTAGGGACCCTGATCCGACTCCTACCAGGACCTGGTCTCCTTCGGCGCGAATCATCGCCTGACCGATGGTCATGGTGGGTTGTATTCCTACGAAGTCGAACACGGCTTGCGCTCCGAGGCCGTGCGTCAGGTTCCTCACTTCGGTTATGGCGTCATTGTCGGACAGGAATACGTGATGGGCGCCGACGTCCTTGGCTAGTTGCAGTTTGTCCTCGTTCACGTCCAGAGCGACGACGGTGGCGTTGGTCAGTGCGCGCAGGATCTGGATGCCCACGTGTCCGAGTCCTCCTGTGCCGATGACGACAGCGACGGAACCAGGGACGAGTTTCGGTAGTGAGGGTTTGATCGCGTGATAGGGGGTAAGGCCGGCATCAGTCAGCGATACGTTCGTCACGGGGTCGAGTTCCCCGAGTGGTACCAGATGGCGGGCGTTGTCGACGATCATGTATTCGGCCATGGCGCCCGGGGCTCCGAGGCCGGGTGGTGCGATACCGAGGCTGGCGGCGTGCGGGCAGTAATTCTCCTTCCCCTGCGAGCACGCGTAGCAGGTACCGCACCCCCAGGGACCGTACACGGCGACGGTATCGCCCAGTTCCACGCCCACGACTCCGTCCCCGAGTCGGTCGACGATGCCGGCGCCTTCGTGTCCCAGCGTCAGCGGCAGACCGTAGACGTACTGGTCTTCGGGCAGGCTCATGATGAATTCGTCCGAGTGGCACACGCCGGCGGCGGTGACCTTCAATCGGACCTGGCCGGGGCCGGGCTCTGGGGTTTCTACCTCTACCACTTCAGGGGGCGCACCGATGGTGCGGTACTGCAAAGCCTTCATGCTGTGTACTCCTGATCGCCGCCCGTGAAGGGTGGCCTGGTTCGGACAACAGACACCATCGATTCTTCACCCAACCCTGCACCGGGGTCACGTGAACCTGCCTTCGGAAGTGCGTGCGATTTCTTTCCTTGACCTCGTTGCCGCCGAAGGAATGCGTGCCATCGTTCGGCCTGGCCGTACATCTGCGCGGAATGGAATAAAGGTGGCCTACCGGCATGGCTGTTCATCGACCCGGCCGTCGGGATCCGGAGCAGCGAGCCCGGTTGGCTTGTCGCAGTCAGGAGGACAGCGCCAGCATCTTCAATAAGCGGCGGAAGTCGGACCCGTTGGGCCACGTTTCCCTAGGCATCCTAGCTCCGCCAAGGAAGTCCTAACTGCGTGTGGGGTTCATGGAGAGTTCGCTGCAAGCTCGTGTCTCCAGACATTTACCTGCAGATCCTGACCCCTGAATGGGAACTGATCACTACCCATCAATTCGAAATGACACCGAAAGCACAGCGCGTTGGAGGCAACGTTCTCAACTGACGGAAAGGCGTGGAGGCTGGACCCCGACGGGGCGAAACTGACAGCATCGTCAACGATGAGAGTGACCGCCGCACCTGCCACACCGCGCCCTTGGGCTCGTGGAAGGACAAACCATCCGGTCTCAACAGCGGACGCTCCTTTCCAATCGATCTGCCACCAGCCGATACCACCAACAGCGTCATCACCGTCCACGATCGCGAACATCCTGGCAGTACCCTCCTTCCACAGGCGTAGATATTGCTCATGCCGTTTCGTTACTTGCTCGGCGGACTCCGGACCAGCGATGAAGGTCGTCATTGCGGTCGCGTTCGCTTCGAGCAACATCTCTGCATCGGGGTCTGACCACCTGCGCAACCGGATCATCGGGCAACTATAGGCTCATCACCCGGGCCGTCAGCCGATAGGCCTTGTATGTGCCCGCAAGCCGATTCATCAGCGTGCCAGATCGAGTGCATAGACCGCGTACCCAGTAGGTGAGGTGCCTGAATGGACGCCAGCCGTCGAGGTGGCTTCGGTGAGGAGTTGAAACCCGCTGCGTTCCGCTACCCCGATTGACGCTGCGTTTACGGGCTCGATTCGCAGGATAGCTCGGGACCCAACACCTTCTGCTGCAAGATATGCGCACATCAGACGTACGGCGGTCGTCGCTATGCCTCGTCGACGAGCCCACGGGTGCACAGCGTAGGCGACGTTGATGTCACCTTCCCGGGGCAAATCATCCAAGTCAGGGTCGAAGTCGATATAGCCAGCCAACCGGCCCTCATGCCAAATCCCGAAGCCACGTTTGCCTGCCCTCAGGCTCGCGTTCTTGGCAAGCAGTGCGAAGTGCCGGCGCGCGGACTGATGTGTGCCTGCCTGACCGGACAACCAGCGAACCGTGTCACTGTCCTCGCCGGCGTTGTGCGCTTCGATGTCGTCATCGGTGAGCGTCCGCAGTTCGACCATAGGCACAACGTACAACGCACCGACGGCAGACTGGGCCGGACTACTGCCCGGCGGCAGACCCTCAACCGGGCATCGTTCAGGGACTTGACCTATCCGAGCAGTGGCGTGGTCTGGATCCAGTAGCGCAGGACAGCACCCTCTCGTGATGTCTCATCGAGCACGCCGCCTTGGCGCTCAAGGGTTGTCGCTGAAGCCCTGTTGTCTACCTCGCAGATAGCCAGTACCCGATCCATGCCGAGGGTGGCTGCCTGTTCGACGACCCGAGCTACTGCCCACGTTGCTAGTCCGCGCCCGCGCGCTGAGGGTCGGATGCCATATCCGAGGTGGCCGGCTCCCGGTACGCGTGGGTGGGATGCGTGTCGAAGTGCGATCCCGCCGCGGACGGTGTCGCATTGGGCGCGGTACTGCTGATGGTATTGGATTGGAGTGGCTTGATACGTGTGAATACACCTTGTCCTGGAGTGCCAGCGGCGGAGCCGTCCTGAGACGCGGCACGAACGGCGACAGCATGATTCCTGTGTGGCCGGAGCTGCAGGGCATCAGCTGTAGCTAACCCCGACGTCCGTTCCCTCCCCAGAAGCCGCGCACATCCTCGGCCTCACCCTGAACCGCCTCTCAACGGACATAGATCGACCTCTCTATGGACCTGCCCGACGATCGCTATTCTGGCCTGATGACGGACCGGTACAGGACAGGCATCGTTGTCGTTGCTCCCTCACCTCATTGGGCTGAGCAGTACCGGGCAGTCGCGAAGGATCTCGCAGCAGCACTAGCCCACATTCCCGTCGAGGCCATCGAGCATGTGGGTTCGACGTCGGTCCAGGGCCTGCCTGCCAAACCCATCCTCGACATCGACATCATCGTGCAACGGGACAATCTACGGCCGGCTATCCAAGCGCTTGAGCGGGCCGGGTACCTGCCCTGCGGCGACCTGGGCATGACCGATCGCGAAGCCTTCGAGGCACCGGAGGAGAACCCGTCCCGCAATGTGTACCTGTGCGTGGCGAACACACTGCACGTCCGAAACCATCTCGCCGTCCGAGACGCGCTGCGAGCACGTCCTGACCTGCGGAACCGCTACGGCGCCGTGAAGCTCCAACTGGCCAGTAGACCCGATACGACTATGCACCGGTACCTGGCTGGAAAGTCGACCATCATGCAGGAGATCCTGGCTCTCTCAAACCTCACGGCGGATGAGAAACAGACCATCCTCGAGCTCAACACACGAACCGACGGTTGAAGCAGACTGCCGAGCGAACGGTGCAGAATCTTCACTGCATGTCGCCGGCTGATCACTGCCAGTGCTTGAGCGCCGAGTGTCATCTCTGATTCAATCCCGCACGGCGGAGTACAACTGCATGTCGCGGCGCTGACCGGAAGCTTCTTGGTAGGACCTAAGCAGGCCCTCACGGAGGTACCCTGCTCGCTCCGCCGTCCTGATCGAAGCTATGTTCCAGGGCTCGATGTAGAGCTCCGTGCGATTCAGCTCGGGATCGTCCACGCGAAGGTCGTGACAGCGCGCAGCGCATTAGGCGCAAGACCGCGGCCCTTGCACGATGGGGCGATGCCACAACATCCTCCGGGCCACATCCGGTACCCCGGGTCTGATCGACTTCGACAACGCGTGCGCAGCCGACCCTGCCATCGATGTGGCCCCTTTTATTGGCTTCTATGGAGCAGCCAAGGTGGGGCAAATCGTGGATGCCGACATGCTGACACGAGCAGGAATTCATCGAGCCTCCCTACCCCTTCAAGTAGCAGCGGCCGCCGCGCTCAAAGGGGACCGCAAGCTACAAAGGCATGCGCTACTGAACTTCACGCGACGCCTCGAGGCTGGATCAGTTCACCATCCCGTAGCCGCCCCCTGGAGGTGCCAGCTAAGGATGCCTATCCGACCATGACTCTCAAGCCGCAGTGGGGCTGCGGGGCCGGACCATGTGGATTTCCTTGAGGTCGTCCTCGACCTTCTCGATCCCGTCCGGTTCGAACCGGTGCTTGCGATAAAACGCTTGCGCCCGGGGGTTGGGATCAGCCACCCAGAGTGTCGCCGGCTCACCTGGTGCGAGTACCGCTTCCAGCAGATCGGTGCTGGCCCCCGAACCATGCCACTGCCGTAGTACGTACAAGACGTACAGATGAAGCGCTTCAGACTCTTCAGCGGTCGGTCCTGACATCGCTATGCCGGTGATAACGCCGCCCTGCTCCGCAACCGCTACGCGGTGGGAGCTGAACCGCGGATCCGTTAGTGCCGTCGTCCACTGGCGCTCCCGCGCGGAGAAGAACGCTGGATCATCGAGGATCTGATCAGCAATGAGACCGCGATACGTCTCCGACCAAGCATCAATATGAACCCGGGCCATCGCCGGCACGTCGGCTAACTGTGCAGGGCGAACCCGGATCGTCTCAGACATTCAGCGAGTATATGCACCTCCCTGTACCAGCCCGGAGGCCGATGGTGCTCAGGGACGCAGAGGATAACGCGGGCGGCACCTAGATTGTGATCCAGTAGCGGAGCTTATTCGCCGTGGACCGATCGCCCGCCCGCGGAGCCTCGAGGACACCCCCACACCTTTCGATCGTGAGCTCACAGGGTACGGGTCAACTCGTCGGTCCCTCCAGACAGCCACCGCTCGATGAGCGCTTAAGGATCGGCATACGCAACGTTGTGCACCCCTCTTTCGACCGAATGAATTACCTGCTTATGGCTGGTGTGCTACTCGACTCTGTTGAAACCGACCAAACTTCGTTGCCGTGGCATCCCCGCCTCCGTACGGTCGGTACACCCCGCGCGCGCGGGGTTAATCCGTGAGGGGATGCTATGGTGCGTTTTTCTTCTTTAGTGGCTGCGACGACGGTGGCATTGGTCGTCGCGTTGGCCCCCGCCGGCCCGGTGTCCGCCGGTCCCGATGAACGACGAGCCAACTGTGCGGCGCTGGGCGGGACCATTAGCACCAATACTCAGACGTGCACCGTCACGACTGTCGTCGTTGGTCCGGATGTTCTTTCAGGCACTCCGACGACCACCTTCAGTGCGGACCGCCCAGTGGGCGATCCTGTCACCGTGGACACATCGCTTCCAGTCCGGCAACCTAACCCGGAAGTCTCCACCCAGGAGCGCAACGTTGGCGAGGCCATCGTCGTTCGCACCGAGCGTGCCGGCACACCTGTGGTGACCGAGGAAGAACGCAACGCGGGCGACGCGACCAGTGAAGACGTCATTGTTTTCGGCACCCCGACCTCCACCCCCAGCACGGAGCAAGGCACGCCAAGCAGCACGCAAACACCCACGACCACCAACTGCCGCAGGGTGAACAACGAACAGGCAGCGAAGTCCGTCGAAAGGTGCGACAGGGCTGTCCTGACCACCACGACGACCCCCACCACGATCGTCACCACCACCACCACACCTCGGGAACGGGTTACCACGACCACCCAGCCGCGGGAAACACTGATCACGACCACGACGCCTTTCACTGAAGTCTTCACCAGCACCCAGCGGCGTGAATCGTGCACCACCACGACCTTCCAGACAGCCATCGCCACCATGACCACCCAGCAGACGGAACGCACAGCGACGACCTCGCAGCCGACGACGCGGACCACGACCACCACGACGACGGTATATACCTTCGCAGCCCGCACCGATGCCCCTGTCCCCGGAGTTCCGTCGGTAACAACGACGACTACTCCGGGGACCACAGCGGTGACGACAGCAATAGTTCCAGGTGCCCCCATCGTCACCACCGGGTCCCGGCCCGGCTCCGAGGAATCGGATGTCCTGTGCACACCTATCGCCCCGGTAGTAACGAGCACTGAGGGACAGACACGGCAGCAGGTCGCAACGGCAACTGTCCCGGCGGAGCCCGACGTCACTGTAACCCCTCAAATGATCACGCCGCTGGTCGAGGAGACTAGGGCGCCCGGGGCACCAATTGTCACGACGAACCTCCGCACCACCGGGGAAACCTGTTTCAACAACCCTTCAACCGCCGAACAGCGCCGCAACCGCTGCTAACCCCCGCATACCTATAGCGAATGGGTGTTGATATGGCGGGCTATTCCATCTTCGTGAGACGGGAGGAATCAGAGGAGGGGGCGCAGGGGTATGAGGATGGTTTCGGCGAAGCGGGCGGCGGGGTGACGTTTGCTCCATTCGTCGAGTTCGACTTTCGTGGAGTTGTCCCTGTCGATCGCGAAGATTTCCTCCATGTCGGCGGCGAAGCCTGCGTCCTGGATTTCGAGGTTCGTCTCGTAGTTGAAGCGCAGGCTGAGGCGGTCGATGTTCGCAGTCCCGACGATGGACCACTGGCCATCGATCGTGGCGGTCTTGGCATGGATCATCGCGTTGCGGTACTGCAGCACGGTGATCCCGGCTTCCAGGAGCGAGGAGTAGAACCCTCTGGAGAGCCAGTCGGCGAGGATGTGGTTGGAGTCCTGCGGGACGATGATCTGGACGTCGACCCCGCGACGGGATGCTTCGACGAGGCCGGCGAGGATCCTCTGGTCGGGGATGAAGTACGCGGTCGTGAGGTAGATGTGGTGCTGGGCTCGGCTGATCGCATCGAGGTAGACGCTGCGGATCGGGTAGACCAGATCGGCTGGGATGTTGTTGATCGCCACGATGCGCGAGTTCCAGTGCACCGGGTTCTGCGGGGACAGTTCGGGGCGTTTTACCGCTAGATGATTCCATACCTGAGCGAAGGCGTGGCCGAGTTCGAACGCGGCCGGTCCGACGAGCCGAACATGGGTGTCCCGCCATTCCGTCGCGTACAGGGATCCGATGTTGTAGCCGCCGATGAACGCGGTGTCATTGTCGACCAGGAGGATCTTGCGGTGCGTCAGGCCCGTCGCCGCGACGGGCCCGTATTGCAGTTTCGGTCCCAGGGCGGGGAAGCGGAACACATTGACGTCGGGGTGGAAAGTGTAGAAGGACGAGGGCACGACGAGGTTCCCGAAGTGGTCGTAGATGACGTAGACGTCCACACCCCGGCCGGCTGCTTCGTTGAGGGCGTCGCGGAACGCGTGGCCTATGTCGTCGTTCTTCCAAAGGTAGGTCTCCAGGAAGATCCGGTTCTCGGCCGTCCTGATGGCCTCGAGCATGTCGCGGAACAGGTCCTCGCCGTAGGTGTAGGTCGTCGTCGCCGTCTCGCCAACCTCCGCATGGAAGGTGCCGGGACGGGGAAAACCGGTGCGCTGGGACCGGCCCCTCTTCTTGAGCGCATCAGTGGCGATGAGCCCCACGATGACCGCGCCTTGGGCAGCAACGACGCCGCCTGCACCCTTCAATGCCAAGCGCCGGAGGGAAGGGACAAGGGAACTCATACCGATGCCAACCATGACCCGAGCCTAGCTGCACACCCTCTCCTTCCGATGTCGCTTCACTCAACGTCTCATCGACGTACTTATGCTCATGCTCACCGAGTCCATCACGCTACGCTGTGCGTGCTGTGCCGGTCTCGCCAGGCAGAGCTGGTCCTGCGTTCCGGTCCGGCCGCGCCTGGTTTCACTCGTAGAGTGCACAGCTAGGCGTAGGCGAGAGCCCTAGATCAGAACCGGACCGTCACTGGTCTTGTTCCTGCCGCTCCTCGTCGAGCTCATTGGGTCGGGTTTCGGCGACGGGTCGTGAACCGGTGAGGTGTCCGGCTCGGGCCAGCGCCATGGTGCTGACGGCGGCGGTCAGGATCTGGGCGGGGATGGCAATGAGGGCTTTGAGTGCGTTGAGCCAGGAGAAGTCGATGAAGAGGGCGCCGAGGATGATGGCGGCGATTCCCAACCCTGCTGCTGTGCCGACGGCGCTTGCCTGGAGATAAATGTCCCTGAAGCGCAGTAGGCCGATCGCGGCGATGAGCAGCACGACGATACCGCCGAAGATGAAAGCGGACCCGGCAATGGTAAGGCCGATTTCGAGGGCGGAGGGGGTCATCGGGTGCCTCGTTGGATGAGTCGGGCGAGTGAAACGGCGGCGAGGAAGCCGAGCACGGTGGCGATGAGGATGATGTCGAAGATCGTCTCGATGCCCATCTGCAGGCAGGCCAAGGTCGCGCTGCCCACGAAACCGAAGAAGATCAGTTCCGCAGCGATGGCGAGCCCAGCCGGCGAGGGGCTGCGATAAACCTGCAGACCTGCGATCACGAGGGACACCGCGATGGCGGCGATGGTTATGGCATTGAGGATCAGGATCCCGGTCATCAGCTGCTCCCTTTCGTGGTGGCGGGGTGCCCGCCAGGGTGACCGCCCCGGGAGTTTTTGCCGTATGTCAGGGGTACGGGTACTCGGCGGTGTGCGTGGAGGAAGCGTCGTTCGAGGTCGTTGATGCTGTCGATGAAGTCCTGCCTGTCCTCGACGAACATGCCGTGGACGTGGAGGGCATTCCCGGTCCGGTCAATGGACAGGCAGAGGGTTGCCGGAGTGATCGTGATCAGAGACGCCAGTAGTGTGATCTCGGCGTCCGTACGCGACTGCACGGGCACCCGGACAATTCCCGGTGATGTCGTTATCCGGCGGGAGAGCATGACGCGGCTGACGCGGAGGCTGTATCTGAACCACTCTGCGAGGTACCAGCACGCAAAAGCGATCAGGCGCAACGGCCAGGTGAGAGTGTGTCTCATGGCGTTTAGCCAGCTCACTCATCATCGGCACCACCCAACTGAAGACGCCCGGCCATCGAGGGGACACTCCCCGAACGAGGCGGCGGCAGAGCACGCTGGGTGATCAGGTGGAAGCCAGCGCTGAACGCGTTCGCGATTACCTTCGCCGGACGACTCGAGAAGACCACTCACTGATGAAAAACGCCGGACTCCACACACCGTTTATCGGACAGTCCCTATCGGACAGTCCTCCGGGGAATGTGGTGAACGGGTTTGGCCCCTGCCGGAGGCGACACCGACCTCCGCCGCACAGACCAGGTCGACCCGGCTGCCCAAGGAGAGCGTCACGACTGTCTCCACCTTTGAGGCCGTGCTCCTGCGCCGGTGTCGGCCTCGCAGTGGTCAGTGGGTTCCGGGTGCTTGTCGAATTCTCGGGTTGCTATCGGGAGGTGATTGAGTTCGTGCCTTCGGTTTCGATGGTGGGATCGCCCGTGGTGTAGGTGACGGTGTTGGAGTCCCCTTCGACGTCGATGTCGCGGGTGTCTTCCACGGTGACCGTGTTTCCGGCTCCGTCGACGTCGATCTCGGGCGCGGTGGTGAGGGTGGCCGTGTTGTTGGTGCCTTCAACGTTCAGCGACTCGGTGTCTTCGCCGGTCACGGTGTTGTCGTTGCCGTCGATGTCGATGTCCTCGCAGAGGCCGGTGATCTCGATGGTGGTGCCATCGGTGTCGACGTCGACGTCACCGCCGTCGGTGCAGGTGATGGTGATTGTCGTATTGGGGGTGGTGACTTTGTGCTCGTCGCCGCGTCCGAGACTGACCGATGCCGCGGAGGCGTCGGAGCTCGTCGGTGTTGCTGATCCGCTTGCGGTCGAGTCGCTGGACGCGGTGGACGTGCTCGAGGCTGTGGGGCTGCTGTCCGATGAGGTGCTGGCGGTTGAGGGGGTTCCGGTTCCTTCAGGTGTGACGGGCGCTGGGTCCTCGGCGCTGGCGGTGCCGGTAGGGGCGTTGGCTGGTGGCGGGGTCGTGCCACCACTGCACCCGGTGATGAGTGCCAGGCCTGCTGCGGCACTGAGGATGGTGGTGATCCGTCGGGTGTGTTGCATGGGGGGCTCCTCAATCGTGGAGTTCAGGTGGTGCTCTTGATGTGTGGCTGATCGTAGATGTCGTGGACGTAGTGAGTGCCGTCTGCGTCGCGGTCTTTATTCTCCTCTTTCTCGATGCGCTTGCACTGGCGGTTGCGGGCGAAGACGGCTACGGCCGCGAGGAGGGCGGCGAAGACGGAGTCAAGGAGGATCAGAACTTTGGCCTGGCCAGCGGGATACCTCCACGCTCAAGGCCCATGAATCGCATTAGTCGACATGCGACTCGAATCCCTCGCCGAGCTGAAACCTGTTCACCTAGCCCTGAACAGGTTTCAGTAACGGATCGGCTTCCGGGCACCTATTGACTCAGGGCCTAGGCTCTGTGCATGAGCGGTTGGAAGTTGGGACGAGAGACCAGGGGCCAAATCCTGTTCTACGGCTTCCTCGCGGTGCTGCTATTGCTGAATCACCTCTCACTTCTGTTCGACGGAGAACCCCCTAATATGGTTTTCTTTTGGGTAGGCCTCGCTTTGATCCTGGGGCTTCTGGGCTGGCTCCCATCCGCCTACCGCAGAGCTCCCAAAGCGCCTTCGCAGTCCGAATAGAGCGTTCCGTAGCGCCTACTCATGAGCAACGAGGACGATAGACCAGCTCCCGATGTGCGGGCCACCTGTCGTTTCTCGCAGGCGTCTGCACAGCGTGCCGCACCGCTCCGGGCTTCGTGCGGGGTGAGTGTGAGTATCCGGCCTCTCGGACTCCTCTGCACAGACCTGCAGGTATAGGCCGTCTCCTCGAAAAACTCGAGACCGCACCGCTCGGCTCTCGAGCCATCTCGGGCAGGGATGACCGCCTGCTTGCGGTGTCGATCAGACTGATTCAGGGGCGGCAGGATCTGGCACAGGCGCATTTCGATGCCCACGTGAAGGCCCTAGAGAGGAGGGAATTCATTGAGGGCATGAGGTCGTTGGCAAACAAGCATGGGTTGCAGTTCAACCGGTAAATTCCCTCCTGCTAGTAACTGAATCGAGCGGGCAGCGATCCCGCCCGCTTGTGGTCATTGCCTGCAGGAACGAGAGTCACAAAGGATCCTTCAGCGGACGAGCCGATCAATAGTGTGTGTTGCCTGCAGCAGCTTGTGGTGGGAGCTTGAAGTCCTGAGGGCTTCTGGCTGCGAGGAGGTCAGCGAGTTCCCGCACGAGGCGAACTTCGCGGTATGTGTGGCGCACGTCCCCAAACTGTTCTGGGCTTGCGATCATGGCCCCTGCACCGCCGAGCGCTTCGTCCATCAGCGGAGGGAGATTGTCGGGACCGAGTTCCATCCAACGCCAGGTTCCACACTCTTCGCAGGTACTGCCCGCACGGCCGTGAGTCGCAGTTGTTGCTGCCTCGAGCTCGCTGGGTTCGAACCAGGGAGTGGCGCCAACCGGGATCTGCAGCTGGAAAGGCTGAGTGTCACTCCTTCTCGGCCAGGCAATCTCCCTGAGCTCAATATCGAAGGTCGAGGCAATCTCTCGGGCGAGTGGAGCATCGGCACAAATGATGTCGTCATGGTCGTAAGGAACCCGCGCCCCCTTCGCGTTGGTAAGACCCTTCTTCTCCAAAACAAGCGACCCGGTCTGCTCATGCTTCGGCACAGAGCGCCGAGCCGGAAACGAAACACGTTATCCGTCGGGCTGATGATCGTTCTTGGTGTCGTTGTGTGGGTGCTGACTGCATTCACGGTCTACGCCGTTCTGGTCTACACCAGCGCCTGACTGCTCTGGACGGGGCTGCCCTGCTTCACTCGCCATGAGGGAGTGTGTCTGAGCTTGGGCTGCGTCGGTGTCTGCTGTGTCAGGCGTTGTCCGGGCGTAAGTGGCTCTCTGCCACCATGCGGCCGGGTGTTTTCGTTCGAGTGGTGTCGAGCCGGTGCCAGAGACGCCAGAAGATGAGCGCGGTCAATCCGGAGAAACCTGCTGCCAGTGAGTGTGCTCCGAGGTAGACCGTGTAGTCCTGCGTAGGGTCGGGGACTGCAACGTCCCAACCACGCAGGAGCGGCACTCCCCACAGGATCGCGCCGAGCGCGAGCAGGAGCGCAGTCGAGAGTGTGAGTAGACCCGCGAGAATGATCCTGCCTCGCCGGACCGGACCGCTGGCGAAGTGGACGCTGCCGCGTTGCATCAGCCACCAGGAGGCAAGGCAGGCACAGATTAGGGCTATAGCGTCAGCACCTAGTGTGTCGCTGAAGCGATGCCATTTCGCGGTCGTTGTGTAGGCGCCGATGCCGATAGCCCAGAACAGGACGATCAACACAGCAAGACCCCGCCACCGGAGTGGGACGACGATGAAGACGGCGAAAAGCACGGTCATCGCGATCGTCGTATGTCCGCTGGGGAAGCTGTTCTGCGTGAAGCCTGCACTGACATCGACGAGTTCCGGGCGTGGAAGAACGAAGCGCTTGAGCCCTTGAGTGAGCACTTGGCCCAGCACGATGACAGAGACTCCTGCGATCGCCAGATCGACTCGTTTCCGTACCAGCCCCACCAGTCCGACGAGGATAACGGCGAGAGCGAGGGAGTACACGGTGATCTGGCCCAGCGCCTCGGATGCAGCAGTGAAGTCATCACTGCCTACCTGATCCGCGCCGCGCAGGGCTGCGTTCTCCAGTGCTTGACCACGCTCAGTCCATACCGCCAGAAGGTAACTCACGATCAGGACGACGGAAGCTCCACCGGCCGTGAGGAGCCAATGCCGGGTTCGAAGCTGAGGATGGGTGGGGCCGCTCGCCCGCATCGCTTGGCTCATGGCTCGACCCTAGCAACGGCACTCAGCCGCGTCCCCTCGAACTTCGCCGCTTTTAGAGAGAGGTTTCCGGTGGGAGGAAGGCGACTGGTAACTGGGGCAAGGGACTCGTCCTTCAGCCGGGCATGGTGTGCGTGGAAATATGGTCAGGGAGGGTAAGCGTGACCGGCGGCGCCACCTGGATGGCATGACTGACGCCGCTTAGTGAGGTCGGGGGCTGCTCATGGAAGTTGCGTTGTGGCAGGTCGCTCTTACTCAGATTGTTGTCGCTTCCCTCGGGGCCCTCATCAGCGGGGGTCTGCTGTGGTGGTCCCTGAATCGGGATCCTCGGCCATTGCGCAACGGTTTCCTCGCCGTGGTGACTATCTACTATGTTCTGGGCTTGGTGTCGTTCGTGGTCGCAAAGATACCCGCCGTCGAGTTCGCCGCTGACCTGATCAGAGTCGCGGTCCTTGTAGCAGGTGCCGTGGGTTTGCTGCTGTTGCCCTTGATGTTGACCGTCAACGGGATCTTCATGATTCGTCGGGAGCACCGTTCCCTAAGTAACTTGCTGTCGTTGGTGGCCGGGATCGCGCTTCTGGTTCTTCCCCTGATCGTCGTGTGGTTGATCAGACATGAGAACACGGTGACCGGGACGATTGCGGTCGGATTACTGATTGCGCAGGCATGCCTGGGTCTGCTGTTTTTGATTTTCGTAGCTCATACAGCGCTCTACGCAGTCGTGGCCCGACGGGCGCCCGCCCAGGCGATCATCGTGCTCGGAGCCGGCCTACTAGCTGGGCAGGTACCCCCGCTGCTGGCGGGGCGCCTTCAACAAGCCCTCGCCGCAGCACAACAACGACAGGGACAGAAGGAAACAAGCAGCAGGATCCCTATAGTCCCCAGCGGAGGACAGGGCGCCGATGAGTCTCGTCCGGAAGGCCAAGCCATGGCTGAGTGGTTGCGTGAGCATGGGGTACCCGACCGCAACATCCTCGTGGAGGACCAGGCCAGGACCACTGAGGAGAACCTCCGCTACAGCGCCGGGCTGCTGCAGCAGGTAGGTATAGATCCGCCCTACCTGATCGTGACGAACAACTACCATGCCCCACGCGCGGCGATGCTGGCCCGAAAAGTAGGTGTCGACGCACAAGCAATCGGCTCACCCACTGCCCTGTACTTCTGGCCCAGCGCGTACCTCCGAGAATTCATAGCGGTTATGGCTGGCCACCGACTACTCCTTGGCCTGGCAGGCCTAGCGACTGGGATCATGATGCTCCTTGTTTGGCTCTCGCTCAGCGCCCGAGCCTGAGCCCGACAGGAATGCGATGCGAGTCCGACGTAGCCGATCACTGAGACCGATCAGGTAGACCTCGGATGAGACCCACCCTCCAAGAGAGGACCACCGACGGTGCCTCGCGACGAGAAGTTCAATCCCGCGTGAACTCTTTGGGAGCCTTTCCAATGGCACAGGGCCAGTTCGCCGACCACGGGCGTCTCAGCCAACGACCAGTACATCACGTGCATCAGGGACCTGGGCCCCTGATGTCCTAGGCGAAGGGTTTGAGCAGTGCACCCTAGAACGCCGTTCAAGCGGACCAGCGACGCTCGTGCGCCACCGACCCTCCACCCGGTGGCCCCCATTCCAGCGCCGGCGCATCTTCGTCGTCCTGTACGTCCATGGATGGTCCGACTACTTCTTCCAAACAGACCTCGCCCGTTTCTGGCACAAGGAAGGTGCCGCCTTCTACGCGATCGACCTGCACAACTACGGACGCAGCCTCCGCCCGGGCCTCGTACCCGGTTTCGTGACGAATCTGCAGGAATACGGAGGTGAGCTGAAGTTGCGGGCTCGCAGTACGTCGTGTCAAAGGATCCTTTGACTGGATACGCGAGGTGGTCGAGAGGAGGGTCAGTAAACTCCAGCATCAGCGGGGAACTCGCGGCCGGGATCTGTCTCAGCAATGTGTCGCATGTCAGCGATTCTCAACAAAGGAAAAACAGGCCTTTGATGAGTGTGGGGAACGCGGAGATGGGAAGCATCGGATACGCCAGGGTCAGCACTTTGGAGCAGAACGCGGATCTGCAGCATAAAGCGCTCACTGCTGCGGGCTGTGATCGGATGTTCACCGATCAGGGGGTGAGTGGAACGACGGCCAGCCGGCCCGAGCTCGACAAGCTGCTCGATCATTTGCCAAGTGGTGATGAGGTCGTGGTGTGGAAGCCGGCTCGGCTGGGACGCAATACCCGCAACCTGCTGGCCCTCATTGATGACCTGGATCGTCGGGGTGTGCACTTCCGCAGCGTTACCGAGGGCATCAGCACGACCCGGACCGCCCAACCCCCGCACGCGCCAATCCCGCTACGCTGGAAGAACCGAGAATGTGACAGACAGGGACTGGGCCAGAGCTGGGAACCGAACCAGACTCAGTACGGAGTGAATGAATGCCATCGGATTACGGTGTTACGCCTCGCTACACGGTCAGTGACGAGGGTGGGTTTCTGCGGGTGCGGTGGACTGAGGGCGTGACTATGGACGCCGATGATGTTCGATCAAGGATCTCGGCGATCAGCGCGATGTCTCCTTGCGGGACACGGCCCATGCTCGTGCACATTGGGTTGGTCGACCGCATCACACCCGAGGCCAAGCAGCTACTCGTCGACGACATTGCCTCGACCCGGATTGCCATACTAAGCGAGGACGAGGTCGGCAGGGTGCTCACCGCGTTCAATCACAGGTCCGCGGTACCAAGCCGGCACTTTCACAACGAGCGTGAAGCGATCACCTGGCTTACCGAAGACCCAACCCCTGAGGCCGACGCAGGCGACTCCTGAAGGTTCTGCTAACCCTCCCGTCTGCCAGAGAGCTTTCAGGCGAGCGGTCAGCCCGGGGCGGTCGTCCTTCTTCCTCGAGGCGAGGTCCTCGTACAGCTGGGCCTCGTCGACGCCGGTTCCGAGCAGGACGTCCCGTTGCGGGTCGGTGGTCTGCGATCCGTCGGACTTCGACACGCGCATGTAGCCGACGAGCATCCCGGGACTCCTTTCAAGCGCCTCATGGTCGCCCACATCCAGCGCATCGACGGGGACTACGAACCAGCCGGCGATCAGGACTACATGCGCCGGCTCCTGGAACTCCTGGCACTGCCCTGGGTCGGCCACCCCGACTACAACGACCCTTATGGACGCACCGTACCCCCACGTCCAGCACATCCACGGTGGAGCCAAGGGCGTCTGCCCCACGCCTGCCGACGATGCCAACGGTGACGGCATCGTGAACGTCGCCGAAGGCGTCCCGGGATACGGCGACATCCTCACGACCCTGACCACCTCCGGTGCGTCAACCCCCGCCGAGGGACTCAACCTCGCCCTCGGCGGACAGGGCGGCACCTACTCCATCAACCGCACCATCACCATCGATGAGGCCACCCAGAAGTCGCTCGCCGCCGGCACCGCCGTCATCGTCGTGCACGGCCTGGACCCGGCAACTGCCGGCGTCTCACCCGAGGTCTTCGGCAGCCCTTCCGAGATCGCTCCCGAGCTTCCCCTCGGCGCAACCTCTCCCGCCCTGTGCGGCACGCTCATGAAGACCCAGATGGGCGAGATGCCCTACGGCGGAGCGGACACCGGTGTGGCCACCGAGTCCTCCAGCTCGACCGGCATGCTCGCCCTCGGTGGCGGCCTCGTCCTTGCAGCAGCAGCCGGCGGCACCTACGCAGTGCGCCGCAGCAACGCCAAGGCATAACATCAGCCGCATGTCCTGACCACCTCGTGATCACGAGCTGAACGGGGAAGCGCCGCACACCCCCCGTGTGCGGCGCTTCTCTGTGTCCGGCAGGGGCAATGGTTATGCGAAGTCCAAAGGGACCGGTTCACCCACGAGTGGACGGCTTTGAGCTCCACCCTTGGGGCTCCACCCGCCCACAGGTGGATGAACTGCAGCGACGCTTCACATCCAAGTAGCGGCTGGGGAGTGACGTAGCCGGCAGTTCTCGTCGTTCAGCTCGGCCGCGGTGAGCATGATCAACTCCTCGCGCATGACCAACTCCTCGATCCGTTCGTCCATCCGCTTCGCGTAGTAGATCGGTGTAGTGCGCGATTGGGGCATGCGGAATTCGTCGACTTCGCGAACGAGGTCGTAGCGCAGGTCTAAAGACCGTCCCCGCTTCGTCACTCAAGGCTCAGGGGAAGTCTGCACTCACTGGTTGCTGAGTTCCTGGACCCACGGCGAAAGGTTCGGGTTCCTCGGGTGATAAGGAGGGTCTCCTTTTCCCCAGCGCAGCAGTACTGAGTCATCTACTGTTTCACCTATGCCGGTGCGCACTGGGCGCAGGTGTCGCTTGTTCCAGGGTAGGAAGCGGGCTATGCCGCAGAGGGCATTCGCATAGGAGCGGATCGGTCCCCGCCACTCGTTTCCCTCGAGAGGTACTGCCGGTGGTTCTAGTGCGAGTCCGGCCTCAAGCGCATGTCCGGCGATCCACTCACGCGTGAGCACCGAGAGGGGATTGGCGACGCCCGGTTTTGATGTGCCACCGCCGCCGACGTTGGTGTGGGAACCAACGAACCACCGCTGCTCGACGTGCGTGGTGTGATCACCGGTTGGAATCGGTACGTCGGTCCATAGCGAGGGCGTGAAGTGCGCGCGGTGCTCATCGATCGCTACTGCGTGATAGGCGTGATCCACCAGCCCGCTCAGTGCCGTGTCGTGGAACTTGTAACGGTCGCGGGCGAGCCAGCGCCCGATGCCTCCGGGAATGCCGAGGTTACCGACTGTGTCGAGGACCCCGATGAACCGAATGCGAACGAGCCGCGAGTGTTCAAGGAGGAGGTGGTCCTCCGCTGTTGTCGCCGGTTCTCCTTCGGTCTGCATTTCCCGCAGACCAGGGGTGTCACTTCCTCGCCTGTAGCGGGCGAATACTGCCTCAGCTGAAAGGACATCGGGTGCGATGACCCCGCACTTGGCGATGGCACCGGCCAGGCTACGTGCTGTGAAGGCACCACGGCTGTAACCGAAAAGGTAGATCCGGTCATCGTCGCAGCGGTGACGCTCGGCAATGAAACGATACGCGTTGATGATGTCCTCATTCAGGCCCCCGCCGAAGGCTCCACCGGTCAGACGCTTCCAGACACTGGCACCTGTTCCCACACCCGGGTTGTAGTAGATCTCCTGCACTGCTCCTGCGGTGTCTCGGGGAGCGGTACGTTCGTGGAGTTGCGCAATGTTGGTGTGATCGTCGCGATCCTGCCATGTCCCATCAAGGAAGAGCGCGATATTCATCTGTGCCCTCTCGCCCTTAGCTGCTGGTCCAACACAACAGCCTAATCAACGGAGCCCGTGACGGCCCTGCCGATGAGGAAGACCTGATTCAGACCTGCACCGCATCATCATTTGTCACCAGCCGCTGTTGTGGCGGGTGGGGGAGCGGGCTGGTTCTGACGGCCCGAACGCGATGGTGTTCTCAGAGGGAAGGTGTGTAGGGGCAGGGTGGATGGCCAACCACTCGCGGGCTTCGAGGTTGTTGACCCGCCGGTAGAGGGTTGCCCGTGACACGCCGGGGTCCCGGGTGACGTGAGAAGCATGTTGGCCTTGGGCGATGAGCCGACGGGCGTTGCCGATCTGGCTGTCGGAGAAGGTTTCGCGTCGACCACCCACATCCATGCCGGCGGCGCGGCGTTTGGTGTTGGAGTCGTTCACGCGTTCGCGTTTGATCTCGAGCTCCATCTGGGCCAGGGCCGCCATCACCGTGAAGACCATGGACTCCACCGGAGTCCCGGTATCGACGTTCCCTCCGCCGAGGTCGAGTACTTGTAGGTTGATGTTCTGGGTGCGGATAGTGTCAGCGAGGGAGAGCATGTTCGCCGTCGACCTGCCCGAACGGTCGAGAGTGGTGACGATCAGGGTGTCGCCCTCGTGGAGAGCTTGAAGAGCCCGATCGAATTCGGGCCGCCGCTCAAGCCCACCGCTGACCCCGTGATCCACGTACAGGTCATCGCGACGAACCCCGGCAGCGAGGAGGTCCTTGATCTGCCGGACCGTGTCCTGCATCCGGGTCGATACTCCGGCGTGAGTGGTTCTGAGACGAAACACGGTGAGACGAATTTGTAGGGCAGGCTGAGGCTCGTGATTACGGGGGAGCGAACACTCGGCAGTCGACCTGCGCGGGTGTCTTGAGGGGCCCCAGATTTTCGAGACGGTCACAGTAGGTAGGAGCCCTGGTTGCTAAGGGCCGGGTGTGCGTTGAGCTGCGATCGTGTTCGGCACGCTAATCAGGAGTGCTGATGCGGTGGAGGCAATGAGGAAGCCGGTGAGGTTGAGTTCGAAGAGTGGTCCTGTTCCCAGCAGATGAGCCAGGACGGCGCCTGCGAGGGCGCCTGCTATACCGAGCGATAGGGCTACCAGCGGTTTCAGGTGCTGCTTTCTCGGTTTGAGTAATCGGGACATGGCGCCGACAAAGAAGCCGACGGCCGCGAACTCAAGCACCTGACACACCATGAAGCGAGGACCGTGATGCGGTGAGCAGTCGGTTCTTTGCTCTCCTGCCGCTACTGCTCGAGAAGCCGGTGATGTTCTCCCATGTCCGGTCAGCACCTGTTGGTGCGCACGTGTCCTTCACGGTCATGAGGGCCGTATGTCAGCCCATGAGGCGGTTCCGTGGTAATCAGCTGGTGGCGTGTTGCTGACTGTGACGAAGACCTGCGCGGTCTGATCATCGCTGTGCAGATCCAACCACAATCGCTCGACAAAGACGTGCGTGCCATCCGGCAACCGCACAGCAGTACCGACCGGCGGGAAGACGTCCGCTTTCAAGGACGCGAGGACGTTCCCCTGTTCATCCAGGAACCTGGTTCCGCCGGTCGAGTTGGCGTCCAGGACCACAAAGGGGGCGTTCATGATGTCTTCCTCTGCATTGCTCGTTGCCTTACTTGTTGTTTTGTTACTCGTACTGGTTGTCGCCTGAGGCGGAAAGCTCCTGCTATCAGCTTTCTCGACCCCACTGTTGTTGACGCTTCAATGCATGAGGGTGGAGAGCCGCTCTACGCGGCGCTCCACCCTCTACTACTTCGGGCCGCCAAAGGGCCCGGTCCTAGCTGGGCGTGCTCGGCCTAGTGGCGGCGGCCCGCGGTGTCGGTCCCATCGATTCCGTCGGTGGTGTCGTCGAGGAGTTCGATCTTTTCCTTGCGGATGTCGCTGGTGACGGTTTCCTGCTCGGTGATCGTTTCCTTGTCGAGGCGGACTCGTTCGACGGGAACGGCTTCCTTCTGAACCACGGGGCGCTCGGCGTGGAGGACGACTTCGTGTTCCTCTTCGCTGATCGCCGGCCCGTCGTAGGCGTCGCCGCGGTTGGCGTTGGTGATGGGCTCGCGTTCAATGCGGACCTCTTCGTGCGTCACGGGGACGGTCTTGGTGACGTTCTCTGTGACGACGTATTTACGCAGGCGGGCCCTGCCTGCCTCGCGGCGCTCGGTGCCGACGTGGAGCTGCTCCTCCGAGCGGGTCATCGCATCGTCGGTGGTTGGGCCGGAGGTGTCGTGACCGACGGTACCGGAACGGTCGATGCGCTCACCGCCGGACTGGAAACCGGCCTCATACCCACTCGTCCCTGCTGTGGTACCCGTGGTCGTGCGGGTGGTATCGGTGTCCAGGAAGTCACCGCCGGTGGTGTTGGTGGTGCCACCGGTGTGACCGGAGACGCCGTAGTGGCGGTAGAGGCGGTCCTCTTCCTCTGGGCTGAGGTTGCCGTCGGACTCGATACGGGGTGCGTCCTTGACCTGGTCCTTGGAGTAAGCGATCGTCACGTCATCGCCGTTGACGTTGGCGCCCTGCAGGGGTGCGAAGGACTCATGCGTGCCGAACAGGCCCGTCTTCACGGTGACCCAACTCGGATCACCTGTCTGGTCGTCGAGATAGATCTGGCCGACCGAGCCGACCTTCGAGCCATTCGAATCCAGGACATTGCCGCGGCCGGAGAGAATGCTGTCGATGTTGTTCTGCGTGATCATGAAGTGCTCCTTCTGCTGTGATCGGGCATGGGCCCGGTAGGTCTGTCTGTTCTGGCGCTGGGTGGCGTGGACGTTGCCGGCCCCCATGGGTCAGTGGTTGGTGATGCCGGCCTGGTGGTCGATCCCGACCTGGTCGACCTTGCGGTGGAAGTGCATGCCGGCCTTGCCTCCCAGGATCGCCCCGAGGAGAGGGACAATGACGGCGATCATCAGGGCGATGATGCCACTGGCCGTCAACAGGCTGCCGTCGACGGGGATGCTGGGTGCCCCATTGATGCGGGACAGCACATTGAACTGGTCACCGGCGATGGCGGCGAGTATGGCCAGGACGATAGCGATGATGATGCCCCACAGCCACACGGCGACGCCCTGCTTGACTCCGTCGAACCGGGCCATCCGGCCGGCAACGTACCCGCCGCAGTAGTAGGCCAGGAACAGCACGATGGCCAGGACGATGCCGCTGACGATCCCGATGGTCTGCGCGTTCTCCTGCGCCTGGTTTGCCGCATCCTGCGCGCCGGAGGTGTTCGCGGCCCCGACGCCGACGCCGATCGCGGTGGCGAGGGCGCTCAGCAGGACGGTCAGGCCGATAGCGGTCAGCCAACCGAAGAACGCAGAACCCCATTTGATGCCACCGAAGCGTTCCTTCTCTGCCGCGACGACGTCGTTCCTGCGGCTCGTGGGGGTGCTGGCCCCTGAGGTGTTGTGTTCTGCCATGTCAGATCCTTTTCGTAGCCGTTGCGCAGCTGCCGCATCCTTGCAGCTTGCTTCGTGGTGCTTCTTTCGCATGAAAAATGCTTCCACAACTGGATGCCTAAGCACACTGATAATAAGTTTGCTTTCCTTCTTGCCTTGATGACACAGACTGTGCGAGGACACCGCCACCGGAGCGGGGCGGCGTCGTGGTGGCAGGACGTGCTGGCGTTAGGGGTTCGGCTGTCATCCCCGAGGTGCTGGTTGCAGAACTCCGTTGGTCGTCCCCGGGGTCAGGGTGGCGGCGGGGCAAGCTCCGGGATGCAAGCACGTGAGAAGACGGTTGACCTCGCCTGGTCGGGGCAGTCTGCGTTAGCGTTGAGATGGTAAGCATGCTGACGAAAAGCGGGGCGGCGTTAGCTTTGGTTGTGTCCCACTGGTTCAGCGATGGAGGTGGGGTATGTGTGAAGGGCTCGGAGGTCATGTGAACGGCCAGATGCAGGTCAGTCTCACCACGCTCGCCCTGTCGAGGGCGGGGTTCACCGTCAGTGACTTGTGGGTGAGGTACTACGCCCTCGGAGGTGACGTGCTCGAGTTCGAGGTGCGGGCCTACCTCGGTGGGCTACTGGTCCTGCCGGCGAATCAGCGCAACATCCTTGCCGATGCCATGAATGAACTTCTTGAAGGCAGCCCGGTAGGTATCCGGATACCCCGCAGTGAAGAGGACGAGCCCGCCGAAACGCCGGGGGACTCCCGGAAAGCCCTCGGTGCTGCCGGCTCGTTCCTGTTCACTGCCGAGGAAGCCGAGGACGAACGCCTCGACGCAGTCCATTGCACCAATTTGCTGGACTCAGCGTCGGAGGATCGTTTCGACCGCTATACCCGCCAAGCCAAGGACTACTTCGGTGTCAGCTCATCGATCGTGACGCTGATCGATGATCACCGGATGTTCCTCAAGTCCGTCATCGGGCCCATCGCGCAGAACCTGCCTCGAGAGATCACGTTCTGCCACGCGACGATTCGAAGCACCGGACCGCTGATCGTCACGGATGCATTCGAGGATGAACGCTTCAAGACCAATCCGCTTGTCGTGGGGGCACCTTTCATCCGGTTCTATGCTGGCTATCCCCTGCAAGGGACTAGGGGGTGGGTCGTGGGTACGCTCTGCATCATCGACCAGAAGCCGCGCGACTTCTCCGGTCATGATGAACGATTCCTTCGGAAACTGGCACGACTCGTCGAGGATGAGATCAACACCTGATGCCCTTACCCCTGTCTTGCCGGTCCTCGTCGCTCTGCCTGATTCAGGCAGTGGGGGAGCGGAAAGGAAGTAGGGCGGCTTAGGTGAAGTGGGTTTGGACGGGCCCGGTGTGTCCCAGGGAGGACAGCATCGCTTCGGCGAGGTCCCTCAGTTTCATGTTCCGCCCGCTCGACGCCCGAAGCAGGATCGCCATCGCTTCTTCCTGGCTGCACCGGTTCTGCGCCATGATCGCCCCGACGGCCATATCGATGGCTGTGCGGGATTCCATGGCTGCCTGTCGGTTCCGTGCTTCGTCACTGAGCTGAGCGATGCGGACGGCAAGCCGGAGAGAGCGTGAGGCGTCACGGGCGAAACCTTCAGCGACGGCGATGCCCTTGTCGTCGAACGTGTTCGGTTCGGTGGAGTAGAAATCCAGACCGGCGCTGGCGCCGGACTCGAGCCTCATGGGAATACCCAGGGCGGAGCGGATTCCGTGAACTGCGATCGCTTCCCTGTACTCGGGAAAGCGTGTCTCCGTGAGGAAGTCGGGGATGTGAACGGTGTAGCCTTCACGCGCGGCGCGCAGGCAGGGCCCGTCGTCGAAGCCGTACTGAATCTCGTCCATCCGCTGTGCTTCAGAACTGCTCGCAGCCACTGTCACCATGGACCTCGGCCGCAGGAGGGTTACCCCGCAGAACACCTCCCCGTACGCGCCGGTGAACGCTGTGGAAGCGACCTGCACGAGACCGGTCAGGAACTCCTGGACGTCGCCGCTTTCCATCACCATGTCCTGCAGCATCGCGGTCACAGTGTCTTGCTCGACCTCGCGGGTCAGCTGCTGCTCGTCAGGCATGGTGCTGCCCACCCTGCCCGCGCGGGCCCTGCACTGCCGAGAGTACCGTTGGCTCTCCTCGCTCCGGTGCGTCGTCGGAGATGAGGTCCCGGAAGTCGAGTTCTTCGTTGACTTCCTCGAGCCGGCCCTCGGTCTCGGGGGACGGACCGTCCTCGTGCACATACTCGTGATCAAGTTCCCGGTGGAGCTTGCTGTTGAGGACCTCGACCTCCGGTTCGGTCAATGCGCCCAGGTCCACGGGGAAGGGCTCGTCGGGAGTGATCCTGGTGCTCATCAAATGCTCAATTCATACGCTGGAAAGGAAGGACCTCTCTACAGGTGGCAGTCTGCGGAGAAGGTGCGGTCGTGGCCAATCATTCTACTGATTGCTCTGCGCTGTCCGGCACGAACGGGACAGGGAGAACTCAGTGATGAGTCAGACCAGAAGGCTGTCCGGAAGGTAGGTGGTGGTGGCGTAGCTCTCGCGGTGGTCGAGTTCTTCGAGGACTTCCGCGAGGCGGAACTCGGTCTCCTGGCGGGCTTCGAAAGCGTGAACGTATTCGTGATCCAGCTGGCGCTGCAGACGGCTGTGCAGGATCTGGATGTCGGCGTCGTTCAGCACTGCGAGGTCGTCGGGAAAAGCATCGGTCGGGGCAAACCTGCTGTTCATGATGTCTCCTTCAGTAGCGGGGTGAACGGGATGAACGGGTAAAGCAGCAGCGCACGACAGGGTGGGGGGCTATGTCAGGAAGCAAGGGAATATGACGAGGCTGCTGCCGGAAGGGGGAGCCGTGCGGTTCGCTCGCGCATCGTGGACACACTGTTGTCCACGATGCGTAGAGGAATCACATCCGCGTCCGTCCTGGACGGCAGTGCGGCGCACGCTTGGGTGAGAAGCTCGGACGCCTTCGGATCGGTGAAGGGCGCCCGTGTCAGATCCACGGTGACGGAAGGATGCCCCGGCAGGGCGTGGGCACGCCTGATGACCGGGAGAAGACCCCGGTAGTTGGTGGTGGTGAAGCTGCCTCTGACGTCGATAACGGCGGATTTGCGGGACAGGTCGACCCGTACAAGGGCCTGGAGACGGGGGTGCATGAGCTCCGCGCTAAGAAATTCCGGTGGCCACTTGCAGGACCAAGAGAAAGCATAAGGTTTCTAGACTCCTTAGCAAAGTCCCCTCTTTGCCTTGCCTGAGGATGGATGGGCGCAACGCCGTTCGGGGCAGCCCTAAACTTATGGAGGGACCTTGTCTAACCAGGGTCCATGAGGTCGAGCAGCCGGCCTCCTTACTGACAGGGGTGGTACCCCTGCGCAGGATCGTGCTAGTACGCAAAGGCATACTCCGTGACGACAACACCCCCATCTTCTTCCGAGCTGTTCACTCTTTTCGGGCGGACGAACGGCTACCTCCTGACCGAGGAAACCGCGCACGACGCCGTTGACGGTCTGGCGGCAGTCGCCCGTGACATCATCTGCACCGCGCAGGGCGCCGGCGTGAGCCTGATGAGCCGGGACGGGAAGCGGTTGAGCGTCGGTGCGACGGACGAACAGGTTCTCGAAGCCGATGATCTGCAGTACGAGTTCGGTGAAGGACCCTGTATCGCGGCTTGGTCCTCGGGCGCCCCGGTGCTGATCGCGGATACGCACACCGATGGGCGGTGGCAGCAGTGGACGAGCGCGGCAGCAGCATCGGGGATCCGGTCGTGCCTGAGCGTGCCCCTGGTGCACAGGCAGGCGGGGCTCGGGGCGATGAAGGTGTACTCCGACCAGCCTGATGCCTTCTCCGAGACCGATGAGGAGTTGCTGACGAATCTCGCCCGGTCAGCGGCCGCCTTGCTGGGTCATATCCAGGCCAGTGATACCCCTCAGCGGATCAGCAACGACGTCAAAGCGTCCCTCGCCAATCGGGACGCCGTCGGTATCGCCCGCGGCATCCTGATGGAGCGGCTTAACCTGGACACGCAGGCAGCGATGGATCACCTCATCGACCTCGCCACAGAGCAGAAGACGACCATCGGGTTGGTCGCCGCCCGCATCAGTGAGCGTCAGGACGGCCCCGGCCCCACCAGTGGGGCGTGATGTTGAAGCGATCCCCTGAGGAACAGCGGCTCCGCACTCTGGACGCCATGCACCAGGTTGGCCTTGACGTCCAAAGGGTGTGGCTCCACTACTTTTCCATCGGCGGCAACGTCGACGAGTTCGAACTCAACGCGTACCTTCATGGGCTGATGTCCCTGACACCCCTGGACCGGAACATGGTCTCCCACGCCGTGAACGAACTGATCAGCGAAACTCCGCGCCCGGCCGCCCCCTACGACGAGGATGACGAGGAGGAAGACGCCGAGAGCCTTCGAGAACCCTGACCGTGAGATGACCGTGCCGGACATGCGACAGGCCATCTGCCGGGCCACCTGCGAGAGACCAGTAATCAGAAGCTTGCGGAGTCCTGTACCGGTCCGCGGAATTAGTCATTTGTGGGGCGTGCTGGTGGTGTCAGTCATCTAAAACGAGTGACCGGAACTGGGGGTAGTCATGCAAAAACCGTTGGGTCTGCGGACAGTATGCGCTGACTGCGAGGCGGCGCCGGTGAGCGTTGAGGAGTGCGCGACGGATGAGGTCAGCTGCCAGTTCGGCTTGGTAGGTGGCTTCGGTGACGAGGGTCGCCTGCAAGGTCAGGTGGCCTGCTCGTAGCGTGTAGGTCATGGTGCCGACGAGGTCGCCGTCGCTGAAGAGCTCGAAGCGTGATCGCAAAGGGAACTGGTTCACCCACAGGTGGACGGTTTTGAGCTCCACCCTTCGGGCTCCACCCGCCCACAGGTGAATGACCACCACGATGGTCTTTACCGATCCGCATTTATCGTACCCATTGCCACTATTAGTTCTCTTGGCCCTATGAGGACTGACACATGCTGTTCGTCACCAAGCCCATAAGGAGGCTGTTCATAGCCACCGCTCGATCGAGGTGAGCTACCCGGTGTCGGTACGCAGGTGGCTGTGTGCAGGCGGGCCCCTGGTTCCAGCTGTCCAGATGCGTGCGGGACAAGCACGGTAGGACTGCGACGCGGTTGGCTTCGAGGGTTATCGCCTTGGTGCCAGCGACTGGTATGAGCGCTTCGTCAGTTAGGAGAAGAGTGGGGACGCAGGTTTACCTTGCTGTCTGTCGATGACGGGCACTCTGTCGCGGCAGGGGGGGAAGGGGTTCAGAGCAACGGCAGTGGGGTGGTCAAGGGCAGTGTGATCATGACGGTCGTCCCGGAGGCGGACTCATCCTCGGGCCGAGGGTCGGATGTGATGGTGATGGTGCCTTCGTGGCGGTCGAGGATCTGCTTGGTGATGGTCAGCCCGAGGCCCGATCCGGTCGCTGAGCTGTGTTTGATGTTCGAGCCTCGGTAGAAGCTCGTGAACAGGTGCGGCAGATCCTCGTCCGGGATGCCGGTTCCGGTGTCCTGCACAGTAATGGACACGTAGTCCGATTCGTGGGTGACCGTCCGATGAGATCCATGGTCGGGTGCTAGTTGTAGTTCCCGGCGTGGTCCTAGTTTGTGGTTGCTCATCGCACTGACGGTGACAGTGATGTTGATCGTGCCGGAGGGAGCGGTGAATTCGAGGCTGTTGCGCAGGACGTTGCGCAGTGCTTCCTCGAGTTGGCCGCGATGTCCCGTCACGAGCACCGGCTGAATGGGCACGCCCGTGGTGAGCTGAATGTTCTTGGTGGCTGTAAGTGCCTTCATCCCGGTTATCACCGTGTGCACGACCTCGGTGAGGTCTACGGGTGTCGGTGCGGTGTGGGGCTGGTCCAGAACCGACACAGTGAGGATATTCTCTACCAACCGATTCAGGCGTGCGGTGTTGCGCTGAAGGACGTCCAGTGTCTCGCGGTGGTGTTCCGGGATAGGGCCGAGATACCCGTCGGCGACCATTTCCAGGTGTCCTGTGATCGTGGCCAGCGGGGAGCGAAACTCGTGGTTGATGGTGGCGACGAAATCGTCTTTCAGGAAATTCAGATACGCCAGACGTTCGATGGCCTCAGCGTTACGGGTGTGCAGTCTGACCTGCCGCAGAGCCCTGACGAAGTTTTCCCCGACGTGCTGTAGGAGAGCCGAATGGACGTCGGACCACGGCATCGGCCCGGTGTCACTGATGAGCTGCACGAGACCTACAGCCTGGTTGGTGTCGCCCAGCGGGACAGCGATCGTGCACGAGGGTACGTCGTCCTGACTTTCGGGCGACTCATCCATCGACCGTTTGCTGTCGTGGTTTGCCGTGTGCGTGGTGCCCACGAAGAGTTGAGCACTCTTGCGGCTAGGAGCGTTGAAGATGCCGATCTGTGTGGCGCTCCATAGCTGGCGTGCGAGGTTCTCAGCATCAGTACCTGCAGCACCTGGTGAGGGCAACCCCTCCCAGTTGGCCGGCCATCGTTCAGTGGAACCGACTGTCCCGTCATCATCGAACAGGTCCAGGCAGACCCGGTCGGCCGCGAAGGCCCGCGCAAGACCGCTGACGAAGACCTGGGTCAGCTCACGAAGGCTACGGAGGTGAGCGTTGGCGGCGGTATCTGCGGTGGAAGCATTGGACCCGGTGGAAGAGCTTCCTGCTAGGGCGGTAGAGACGGAACGGACCCGGTTACGCAGAGCGTTCGTTGCTTGGTCGGCGGCGACAAGATGTGCTTTGCGGGCGGCGCTGATGCGCAGGCGATGAATCAGCTCCTCGGTCGAGGACGCAGTCGACACGAAATCTGTTACCCCGTACCGCAGGTACTGTTCGACGCCCACCTGGTCCAGGGTTTCCAGCAACACCATGACTGGGATGTTGGCAAGCTGCGAACAATCCTGTACTAGGTCCAGCAGGCCATGCGCGTTACCGGCGGTGACATCGACCAGCACTACATCGGGTCGTGCGGTAGGGGCCAGTTCTGGATGGGCGGGCGCCGCAACGATCGAGATCCGCGGATCAGCAGCGGTAAGGGCTGCGCTCAATGCGGTGAGGTGAGGAGATCTAGTCCCCTGAGATGTGACAACCATGCCAAGGGTCAGAGCGGGCGTGATTTCAGGCGACCGTGAGAAGTGTGCCTGTCCGGTCATCATTGAATCTTCCCTACGTCTGCCTGCTGAGCCAGGTGTCGCTGGTTTCACTGTAGGGGGCAACCACTGTTTCCTCGAACCGCCACACGAGGGTCAGTGCAGGGAAGCCGAGGAGATCGGTGTGCTGCGGTCTAATACGAGGGCGCTGGCCGGGGTGTGGAGGGCGATGAGAGTTTCGCCGAGTCTTCTGATCCGTGCTCCACCATGAGTGTCACCGGCCACCGCCGAGACAACGGTGCCTTGCATGAGGATCAGCCAGCAGCGGGCGAAGTCATCCGGGTCGACAAGGCCCATGAGTGTGGCTGCAGCTTCCACACTGGCGCGAATGTCCTCAAGGTAGGTCCGGCTCACGGTGCCGGCCCGGTCCTGAGGGCCGGCCTCGAGCAGGGCCCGCAGGTAGGGGCACCCAGTGAAGTCAGGGGACTGGAACCATTCATCGAAGATCTCGAAGATGGACAGGAGCTGCTCCCGCGGCGTGGACCCACGGCGTTCGGACTCTGCAGTCAGATAACCAATGGTGAACAGCTTCTGCCGACGCTCGAAGAATGCCTCGACCAGATCGTCCTTCGACGGGAAATGCCGGTAGAACGTCGCTTTGGCCACCGAGGACGCGGAAATGATCTCATTGATCCCCACCGCCCAAACCCCCCGTTCCAGGAACAAGTCGTACGACGCGGCAAGAATCCTCTCCCGCGCACCAAGCACCGCCGGTACATGCGGCGCATTCGATGGTCCTGATGCTCCGAGTGCTTGTGGCACTTCCGGTGATGTCGGTGAGCTGGTGGTCAAAAGTCCCCCTAAGTTCTGTCTCCCTCGAATCTACTGGTTGCGATGCGATGTGCACAGACTTGTCTGTCCTGCGGTACGGTGGGTTGTCCGGTTGCCTCCCCAGCAACCCGGACATTGGATGAGATTGAGACCGAATCCAAATGCTGGCACCGGCGAAGTTATCTTCGCCGGTGTCAGCTTCTCGAAAGGGCACTGTGCAGCGCAGCACAGTGTGATGCGGAGAGGCCGGTGCAAGAGGACCTATGCAAAATCAGCTCTTGGCAGCATCGATCGTGTCCGCGGGACCTTGTGGTCCGGCGCCATCCTGCGATGCCTATACCGCGGGCTTGGACGGTGGGGTGCTGCGGGTGTCCTGGGATGACAGCGTGACGGTCAGCGAGAAGGACGCCCTCTCACTGACTGCGCGCGTCCATGGCTTGTGTCCGACCGCGGGTGTGCCGATGCTGGTTGAGCTCAACGCCATGGTTTCGCTCTCGCGTGCCGCACTGCACATGTTTGCCACCGATTTGCAGGTTCCGGCCATGGCCCTGGTCGGCGCATCCGTCGTCGATGAGACGTTGGCGGACTTCTTCATCCGGGTGCACGAACCGCCCTACCCCACCCGGTACTTCACCACCGTGTCAGCGGCTCGGACCTGGCTGACCGGGTACCCCTAAACCAGATGATCACGAGAGCTGGGAACCGGAACCGGTGCGGATATAACTGAAGACAGGAAAAGCTGTAGGCGCAACTTCACCTCTACACGTCACAGACCGCTGACTCGAGCTCGGTCCATTCAGGGAGCTTGAGTGGTGGGGTCGCTGAAGGGTCACCCCCCAAGCGCCCTAGTCGTACATCCGCCGCGCCGAGGCCGAGACGGTCCCACCGAAGGCCAAGAATAGGAAGTAGGCTTACTGTTCGGGCCTCCATCAGGGGGTCCTTCCCGAGTCTCAAGGAGAAGCAATGATTCGCAAAAGCGCAGCCACTGCAGCCCTGTCCTTCGCTGTCCTGATGGGTGTGGCAGCCCCTGCCACAGCCGCGGAAGAAACCGCCCCTGCCACCGAGCAGACCCAGGAAACCGACGACAACGGTGACGCCGGCCTGTGGGGACTGCTCGGCCTCCTCGGTCTGGCTGGTCTTCTGAAGCGAAACAAGAAGGAACACGTCGATCACGTCCGCACCGCCGGCGCGAGCCGCGTCAATGACGTGAACGGCCCCGGTCACTAGTACTCGCCAGCACCACCGAGCGCTGGAACTCCCTTGAGCGCCTGGCACGACGAAGGCCCGTTCGCATAAGAGCGGGCCTTCGTCATGCCTGCCGGGAACTTTGGGAACAGGAGGTGCCAGTTGCTTCCTTCGCCTATCGCGCAATCCTCGAGATGTTTGTCCGCTCTAATGCAACATGTTCTGCAGCAGCTGTGCACGCCTCTATATGTGGCTAGGAGCTCTGTGCGGTCTTCAGTCGAGCGATAGGGCGTTCGAGCCTGATGCGTCTTCTGTTGAGTCGTGCCAGCGACGCCAGTCCGAGGAACAGGGCCTTGCCTTGATTGGCTAGAGCCGGGAGGCCTTGCTTGGCCAGGGCATGGTCCGCGACTGCACGCCCTTCCGCCCGGTACTGGGACGGCACACGACGGGCCTCTGCCATCGGGTAGCTGTTGAGTACGTGTGTGTTGATGCGGTGATCAATCCCGGCCAGCCTCTGCTCGGCTGACAGTAGTCTCTCGTCGTCTGTGCGCGCACCCCTCCCTGGATGGATAGTTGGCCCATGATCCCTGACTACAGCCTTCAGCCCGCAGATGGTAGGCACTCGTGGACTGGGTCGTGGCAGGGAGCCATCGGGGCTACCGTTGCCGATCGTCTAATTGGGCAGGTAGGGCTTGTAGGGGTCGAGAGTGCCGTCGACGACGGGTACGAGAAGTTCGACGTCACCGGCACCGGTCGAAGCCGTCAAGGTCGTCCACGCACCGGGAGCATCCTGGGTGGAGCGATTCCTGCCAGACAAGATGTCTTGAGAAGCTTCAGGTTGTTGAGGCAGCAGAAACGGGCCAACGTTCTGCTTCTGCACTCCGTCTTGGACGTCCGCAGGGCAATGAGCGTAGTCGGTCTTACAGGTATGGGCTGTTTGTAGTGAGTAGGTCGAGGCGCTTTATCAGACGGGTGTGATGTGAAGGAAGGGCTTGGAGCTGGAGTACGCCATGCTGGTGGTGATTCCGTCGGGAGTCCGGTTCAGGGGCCCTCAAGTGCGACTGGCGGCGACTGGAAGACCCGCTCCCGCCAGATAGTTGGTGATGACGCTGTTGAGCACTTCTTCCGGCTTTTCTGGGTCGTGTTGCCCGATGAGTGCGCCCGCCAGCAATGGATAGTTCCCGGACTGGACCACCTTGGAGAGGTACTGCAGCCGGGCATTCGCCCCGTCGAGGCCCGTCCCGGAACGGTTGGCTGATCCCAGTTCGTTCTGTACAAATGCAGCGGTGATGGCCGTCATCATGGCCACGGTCTGCAGCTTCGCGGGTCCGGGCATGTCCACCGACTCCAGTGCGGACAAGGCGCGCTCCAGATATCGGAGAGAGTTAGGTCCCATCGAGGGCTGGGTCAGCAGCAGCGGAGGCAGCCACGGGTGTCGGTGCATGATGGCCCGGCCTTGCTGTGTCAGGTTCAGCAGCTGGATTGATGGTGGTTCACCGGAGGGGTCAAGGTCGTATTCGCCACTGACCGTGTCAAGGATGAGTTCGATGAGCTCGTCGTGAGATTTCAGATACCGGTACAGGGACGCTCCGCCGGCTCCGATGCTGGCGGCCACGCGTCGGATGGACACCGCGGTCAGGCCGTCCTGATCCGCTATATTGATCGCCGCTGCGGCGATTCCGGCGCGCGAGTGCTCTGGTTTGGGCCCGATACCAGAACGCTCCGGCCGTAGCCAGATGGCAATGGGGTCATGGGAGGGCATCCCTTCACCGTCTTTCGTTGAGCGTCTGGGTTAGGTCCTGCATCCATTCCACTATAAGCTTGATTGCGAACGGTGATCGCAATCAAGGGGCATGATGAACGTGACGCGAGTGCTCATGATTACGCCGGGGACCCGAGGCGATGTCGCCCCGATGGCCGGGCTTGGCAGCAGACTTCAAGCCCTCGGTTTTGACGTCGCGATCGCGGCGAATGCCGCCTACGCCCCGCTGGTCACCGCCGCCGGGTGCAGGTACCGCGAACTGCCCGGTGATATGAGCAACCTGGTTAGTCCCGCCGCGCCAGGGAAGAAGGCCTCAGGCGCCGATTTACGTAGGTACATGCGCGAACTCGGTGACTACATGGACCTGGCCGCAACCGGCACCCTTGCCGCGGCCGAGGCCGGCACCGACGTGATCCTGGCCAATGCAATCGCGCCCTATGCCTACGATATTGCTGAGGCCCTCGGTGTCCCCGCCATCGGTGCTCACCTGCAGCCGACCGAACCCAGCACCGCCTATCCGCCCGTGGTTCTGGGGATCGCCCGAACTCTGGGGCCGGTCGGGAACAAGCTGCTCGGTTCACTGATATCCGCGGGAAAAGCGCCGTACGATGCCCCGAGCGCCCGCATCCGCCAGGTGCTTGGTCTACCTAAAAAGGCCCGGTCTGCGTCCGACCGTACGCGAAGGAAAACCAACAGTCCCGTTCTCCATGGCATTAGTCACACCATCTTCCCGCGCCCGGCGGACTGGCGATCCGGGCTCACCATGACCGGCTACTGGTGGCCGGAGGCTGAGCCGGGCTGGCAGCCACCTGCGGACCTGCTCGACTTCATCGCGGACGGACCGCCCCCGGTGTTCATGGGCTTTGGTAGCAGCGCGGCCCTGGACGCAGGCTTCATGCTCGACGCCGCGCGCCGTGCGGGCGTTCGCGCGGTACTGCAGGGTGTGGAAGGTGTCTCCGGACCCGATGCAATCAGCATCGGAGCCGTGCCGCACGAATGGCTGTTCCCTCAGATGGCTGCGGTCGTCCACCACGCCGGAGCGGGGACCGCCGGTGCGGGACTGCGCGCCGGCGTGCCAACGGTGAGCGTGCCGATCTATACAGACCAACCGTTCTGGGCCGCACGGATCACCTCCCTCGACGCGGGCCCTCAACCGGTCCCCTACAAGGAACTCACCACAGAACGGCTGGCCAACGCCATCATGCAGGCCACCACGACGCCGGCCTATGCCACCCGAGCACGCCAACTGGCAGCAACACTTGCTACGGAAGACGGAACAGCGCCCGTCGTGACAGCGCTGCGGACCGCCGCAAAGCAGCTGTAACGCGTTCCAAAGACGACCGGTTACGGGACAAGGCGCCCTTCTAATGGAATTGAACCGCCAATTGTCACGTAAGTCTTCACGTATTCACGCGGTGCGTGAACGGCCTGGTTACTAGATATGTGACAGAGGGTAGTGATTCAGCGGTGGCGGCCGGTGTCGGCGGCGTCGAATGCGGCGTCAATGACGGTCGCAAACGGGATGGTTCCTTGTGCCTCGGTCCAGCTCATGAGGGCCGCGTCGAGGCATGCGAAGGCGTTGCCGACGAGTGTGCGAGCAGCCAGGTCGCCGAAGCGAGGGTCGTGCTCGAGGTGATCGTTCACGAGCGGCACGAGCAGCGCTGACCAGTTCAGGTGCTTCTCGACGCTCCGGGCACGCAGAGACGCAGCACTGTAGATCACGCGCATGGTCCTAACCCACTTTTCCGGGTTTGCGTCGAGGTCGGCAGCGCCTTCGCGCATCACGTGACGCAGTGCATGCCAGGGTGGCATTTGACCGAGGTGCACCGCGACTCTGTCCCGGATCTCGGTGCTACCGAGGACGAGGTCGCCGATGACGACGTCCTCCTTGCTGGAGTAGTAGCGGAAGTAGCTGCGCAGGGAGACGCCTACCGCCGTGGCGATCTCCTCGACCGTCGTGTTCTCGAAACCCTTCTCATCGAACAGAACAAGCGCTTGGTCGGCGCTATGGTCGCAGCCGAGCCAGTCGTCCTAGGTGGTGAGGTTCACTGCTTGAGCTTGAGCCCGCAAACTCAGTTCGGCTGCCTTGAACGCATGTTCCTGGGTCATGGCGTTCTCTGTGCGGTTGAGGCAGTCGAGGATGAGGTCGCCGAAGAAGGGATATCCGACTTTGCCGGTCGCATTCAGGTGCTGTTCACCGTCTTGGTTTACGAGGAACAGGTTTCCTGGACCGTCTGAGGTTGCGATGTTGACGTACTTGCGGAGCTCGATGTAGCCCTCCGTGCCGAGCAGGAAGGTCCGGCCGTCGCCCCAGGTGCTGAGCCCACTAGGGGTGAGCCAGTCGACCCTGACATATCCGGTCGTTCCGTTGTCGAAGGTGACATGAGCGTCGCCGAAGTCGTCGAGTTCCGGGTGCTGCGGGTGCTTGTAGTTGGCGATCGAAGAGCTCGTCACCTGTCCGTCTTGGGCGCCGGTGAAGAAAAGCATCTGCTCGAAGTTGTGGCTGCCGATGTCGCAGAGGATGCCGCCGTACTGCTCTTTGTTGTAGAACCAGTCGGGTCGCGGTCCTCCAATGCGGTGCGGCCCCATGCCCATGACTTGCACGACCTTGCCGATGGCGCCTCGTTCGATGAGTTGCCCGGCAAGGACTGCCGCTTCCACGTGGACACGTTCGGAATAGCAGACGGCGTATTTCTTACCGGTGCGCTCTGTGGCCTCACGCGCTGAGTCGAGCTGATTGAGCGTCGTCAGGGGAGCTTTGTCGGTGAAGTAGTCTTTGTCGGCATCCATGACTCTGAGACCAAGGGCACATCTTTCGGACGGAACTGCTGCTCCGGCGACGAGCTGCACCTCGGGGTCCTCGAGGACCTCTGATTCGCTTCGAGCTATCCGAACGTCAGGGAATCGGGTTTGGAAGGCCTCGACTTTGGCAGGGTCGGGGTCGAAGACCCACTTGAGTCCGGCGCCTCCACCGATGAGCCCTTCACTCATCCCGTAGATATGGCTGTGGTCGAGGTTTATCGCCGCAAAGGTGAATTCACCCCGGGAGACCACAGGATTGGGCATGGGGTCCGCTGCGTAGGTTGCTCCGTCTGTTGACACGTTGGTTCTCCTTCAGTTGAAGCGCGTTGCACGTTCGATCAATGTCGAGTGCCTGTAGTAGGGGTCATGAGTGTCGATGGGGAGATCGATGGTGCGACGCTCGATGCTCGCCTTATAGATTGCTGTCACTATCTCGACGGCATCTCGGCCCGCATTGGCGCTGACGGCCGGCGGTCGCTCGTCATTGATGGCATCGATGACATCTGCGATCTGGCCTGCGTGGAGTCGATGGCGGAATGCCGGAAGCCCTCTTACGAAATGATCGAGCTCCGAGACCAGGGTCGTGTTGCCGCCCGACTGCCGAAACCCGTCAGGTGTCGCGATGTCAGCTGCTGCGCTCCACGGTTGGGAGACGCGTGCTAGCGCACCTTGGACAACGATTGATTGCTCTTCGCCGTGGTGGACGACCGAACTGGTCAACTCGGCTAAGGCTTTGTCGTACTGGAGGATTGCGACAGACAGGTCTTCCACCTCGGAGTTGTCGTGTTGCGCGTTGGTCATCATTGCCGCAATTGATCGCGGCCGGCCGAAGAGCCAGAGAGCAAGATCGATGTGGTGAATTGCGTGGTTCAGGGTGGGTCCTCCTCCCTCGTCCTGCCACGTGCCCCTCCAAGGGAGGTCGTAGTACGAACGCCCTCTCCACCAGGCCGAGTCGATGCGCATGTGCGAGAGCGACCCGATGCGGCCGGAGTCGATCACCGCTTTGAGTGCCACCAGATCGTCCCGGAAGCGGTGCTGCCCGACGACTGACAGCATCGATGCTGATGCCTGCGCCGCGCTCATCATCTGGTCGCACTCCTCGAGCGACGCCGCCATGGGCTTCTCCACGAGGACGTTCACCCCGCCCTCGAGGAAAAGGATCGAGAGTTCGGCGTGGGTCGCGGGGGGTGTGGCGATGCTTACGAGACCCAGGTTCTCCGCATCGAGCATGCTCCGTGCATCGTCATAACTGCGGGCACGGTCGAGCCCGAAAGTGCTCGCCTTTTCCCGTGCACGACCAGGTTCGTTATCGGCGAGGGCGACTATCTCGCATCGATCCGCGAGTTCTATGTAGGCACGCAGATGGGTGTCTGCAATGTTGCCTGTTCCGATGACGCCGACCTTGAGGAGCGTCATAGTGCCGACCTCGAATCTGTGACAGTCATAGGGGCAACGGCGTGTACACGCGTTGATGCGCGGTAGGCATGGGGCGGCGCGGGCGCCCCGTGGACGGTTCGCGCCCACTTGTTAGAGCTGATCACCAGTCGTGGACCGTTCCGTCGGCGAGGCGGTTGTAAGGCAGGTACGCCTGCTCGTAGGGGTACTTTCCTGCCTCGTCGACATCGAGCTCGACGCCGATACCCGGTTCGTCACCTGGGTGCAGCATGCCATCGACGAAGGTGAAGCTCTGCCGGAACACCGAGTCGGTCCTCTCTCCGTGTTTCATGTACTCCTGGATCCCGAAGTTATGGATCGCCAGGCCGAGGTGCATAGCCGCGGCCATGCCGACCGGCGAGATGTCGGTGGGCCCGTGCATGCCCGACTTGATTTGGTACTGGGCGGCGTAGTCGAGCACTTTACGGAGGTGGGTGATTCCTCCGGTGTGCGTAACGGCGCTGCGAACGTAGTCGATCAGCTGCTCACGAATAATTTGTTGATAGTCCCATACGGTGTTGAAGATCTCGCCGATCGCAAGCGGAGTTGTCGTGTGCTGGCGTACGAGCCGCAGTGCCTCCGGGTTCTCGGCGGGAGTGAGGTCTTCGAGCCAGAACAGGTCGTAGGGCTCAAGGTTCCTGCCGAGGGTCGCCGCCTGGATCGGCGTCATGCGGTGGTGCCCGTCATGAAGCAGCGGGATCTCGGGCCCGAATTCGTTCCGCACCGCCTCGAAAACGGTTGGCACGTGCCGCAGGTACGAGCGGGTGTCCCAGTCCTCCTCGTTAGGCAGGGCGCCCCGCTGGGCGGGCTCGTGGTCGTAGCGGATGCCGATATTGGCATCGAAGGTGGCGTTCGAGGCGATGCCGTAGATCGATTTCAGGCCGGGGACCCCGGTCTGGATGCGGATGGCCTTATAGCCCTGTTCCTGGTGGTCGCGGACACTGTCGAACAGCTCGTTGAGGTCCTTGCCGGAGGCATGCCCGTAGGTGAGTAGGCCGGCGCGGGAGGCGCCCCCGAGCAGCTGGTAGAGCGGCATTCCGGCGACCTTCGCTTTGATGTCCCAGAGCGCGACGTCGACGGCGGCGACGGCTGCCATCGTGACGGGGCCGCGGCGCCAGTACGCGCTCCGGTAAAGGAACTGCCAGGTGTCCTCGATACGGGCCGGATCCCGCCCGATCAGCAGTGGGACGACGTGCTCGCTCAGATAGGCGACGACGGCGAGCTCGCGCCCGTTGAGCGTCGCGTCGCCGAGCCCGGTGACTCCCTCGTCGGTGGTCAGCTTCAGCGTGACGAAATTGCGGTCAGGGCTGGTGACGATCACCTCGGCCTTGTCGATTTTCACGGGATAGGTGTTCCTTCGTGGGTCGAGTTTTGAGACCGGCCGGTCTCCGCGCGCACAAGGCGGTATACCTCGGCGCGGACGTCTGGATCGGTGAGAAGAGCTGGTTCGATGAGTCCCGTCAGGGAACTGACAGCCTCGTCGAATGATTGGGTGAGCGCGGCTTCGATCAGTTCCCGCTGCGGGTCGGGCAGGTCTGCACTTTTGAGCAACAGAGCGATCCACGAGGTGAGGGCTCGGATGCCTGCGCGGCCGGACCGTCCCGCTGCACGCTCGGCCAAGATCACGGGCACGACCCGCACCCGCAACTTGAAGCTTCCGTCCTGCCCTATCTGATCGAGCTGGTGTTCGATGCGGGGATTGTCATATCGATCCAGCAATGACTGGCAGTAGGTTGGCACGTCGAGTTCCTCGGGAAGGTGGCGGGCTGCCTCGTCCCAGAATTCTGTAACCCATGTCCGACATGAGGGATCCGCCATGGCCTCGAATACGGTCGAGTGGCCTCTTAGCCGGCCCGTGTAGGCCAGGAGGCTGTGGGATCCATTGAGCAACCACAGCTTGCGTCGTTCGAAAGGTTCTATGTCGTCGACGAATCGAGCCCCGGCCCGTTCCCACGGGGGTCTTCCTCCCGGGAAGTCCCCGCTGAGGGTCCAGTCGTGGAAGTGCTCCGTTACGACAGGTGCCCGATCGATGAGGCCGGTCAGCTCTGCCGCACTGGCAATGTCGTGCTGCGTGGTGCGTGGGGTGATGCGGTCGACGGATGTCGAGACGAAGGAGACGTTCTCGGCAATCCATTCGCGCACATCCGCTCCCCAGTGCACGGCGAGTTCGAGCATCCCTCTCTTCAGGACCGCACCGTTCCTTGGCATGTTGTCGCAGGGAACGATTGCCAGGGGCCCGGCGCCGGCGAGGCGGCGAGCTGCGAGAGCTTCGATGAGTCTGCAAATCGGAGTGGTCAGGGCACGGCTGCCTGTCGCCACAGCAGTCAGGTCGGCCCGCACCGCTTCATCGGCGTAGTTTGGGCGCCCCTCCGCCGTCAGACGGTAACCGCCCTCGGTAATGGTTATCGTGATGACGGCAGTCAACGGCGAGGAGAGAAGTTGTGCCAACCGTTGGCTGTCTGCCCCGTCCACGGCTTCGACGATGCTTCCGACCAACCGAGCTTTATCCTTTTCTGGCCCGCGTTCGACGACGGTATACACGCCGCCCTGGTCGGTCAGGTCTTCGGCCGCTTTGGGACTGCGCCCGGTGAAGGCAGCTATACCCCATTCACCACGGTCGTCGACCATGTCGGTGTACCAGGCCTGGTGGGCCTTATGGAATGCTCCGAGACCGATGTGGACGATCCTTATCTGCGGACGCCGCCGGTCGAGGGCTGCTCTCGAGAGGACTGGGTGCTCGCTGAGGGAGTCGATCACAGTTTGAAGACCTTCCGGGGCTGGCTGCCGACGAGGTCGACGATGACTCGTTCGGCGGAGGCCGCCGACATACGACCTTCCCCAACGAGCCGAGCCAAGTAGGCGGCGTCGAGGCGTCGGGCCATGTCGTGGCGCGCAGGAATGGACAAGAACGCCCGCGTGTCGTCGATGAAGCCTGATCCTCGGTAGAACCCTGCAGTCTCCGTGGTCGCGGCACGGAACCGTTGAATGGCATCGGGAGCGTCGAGGAACCACCATGGCGCCCCGATGAAGACCGCCGGGTAGTATCCGGCCAACGGTGCGATCTCACGCGAATAGACGGTTTCGTCCACGCTGAAGAGGACGAGATGGAAATCGGGGACGTTCCCGAATTTCTGTAGCAAGGGCCGAAGAGGCTCCACGAAGTGCGTTGTGACGGGCAGGTCATTGCCCATGTCCGGTCCGTGAGCGTCAAACGTCGGTCGGTCGTGGTTCCTGAGTACCCCTGCATGAATGGTCATGACGAGCCCATCGTCCACACTCATGTGGGCCATCTGGAACAACATGTGGCCGACGAACACCTGGGCTCCCTCCGCGCTCAGGGTTCCCGCTCGCGCCTGCTCAAACAATGTGGCGGCCGTGTCGTGGTCGAGGTCCAGGGTCAAGGGCTGGAGCACGCCGTGATCGGTCGAAACGGTCCCATGGTCGATGAAGTACTGCCGCCGCGCCCGCAATGCCTCCAGGTAGCCGTCGTAGCTCGACTCGTTCGAACCATTCCAGTCCGACAGCCGCGCGATGCGTTCAGTCCAGCCTGGGCTGGCGGGGTCCAGGTAGGCGTCGGGTCGGAACGTGGGCAGGACACGGCCGGAGAACGTCGGGTCATCAGCGAGCCGGCGGTGCGGGGTGAGATCGTCAAGTGGATCGTCCGTTGTGGCCATGACCTCGAGGCGGAATCGCTCGAAGAGAGCACGAGGCCTGAACGCATCAGAGCTTAACCGGAGCCCGATGGCGGCGAAGAGCCGGTCGGCATTTTCGGCACAGGGTTCCTCCGTCAGGCCGAATTCGTTCGCGAAGGTGGCTTGTAGCCAGTAGCCCGAAGCAGTACCCCGGAAATAGTGCCAGTTCTCGCAGAATCTGTTCCAGGTCTCACGTGGTGAGGCGGTTTCACCTGCTCCCGGGATTCCGAGTTCAGGGATCGTGATGCCAGCCGCGTGCAGCAATCTGGTTACGTAGTGGTCGTGCCTGATGAATAATTCTGCTGCGTTGGCGAAGTTCCGGTCCTCGACGAGGATCATCGGGTCGACGTGTCCGTGGGGCGAGATGATCGGGGCGTTCTCGACCGCCGCGTAGAGCTCTCGGGCGATTGTTCGTGCTTCCGATCCTGCAGGGAGGAGCCGGTCCGGGTCGTTGAGGAGAGTCATTTGCCTCCCGTCGTGGCAATTCCCCTGAGGAGGAACCGCTGCCCGAAGAGAAATACGAGGAAGAGGGGAATCAGGGACACGATGCTCATCGCGAAGAGTGCCCCGTAGTCCGAGATGCTCTGGGCATCGATGAAGGACCTGAGCGCGACGGGTACGGTTCGGAGGTCCGGTTTCGTCACGAAGATGAGCTGGGTGAAGAAGTCGTTCCACGTCCAGATGAAGGTGAAGATCGCTGTCGTCGCGAGTGCCGGGACCATCAGGGGAAGCATGATCTGGCCGAAGATGCGGAAGTGACCCGCGCCGTCGATGCGGGCAGCTTCATCGAGTTCTTTCGGGATACCTCTGATGAATTGCACCATCAGGAAGATGAAGAAAGCGTCTGTGGCCAGGAATTTGGGAAGGATGAGCGGCAGATATGTGTTGATCCATCCCAGCTGCGCGAAGATCACGTACTGCGGAATGATCAGGACGTGGACCGGCAGCATGATCGCGACCAGCATCGCGACGAAGGCGACAGTCCGGAACCGGAAGTTGAGCCGGGCGAAGGCATACGCTGCGAGTGAGCAGGAGATCAGGTTTCCGAGGACGCTGCCTAGCACGACCATGCCGGAGTTGAGCAGGTACGTCGAAAACGGCGGTGCAAGCGCGTTCCAGCCCTGAGGATAGTGGCTGAGATCGAAGGTGTCGACGATCAGACCGGGGCTGGTGAAGATCTCGTCGTTCGGCCTCAGTGATGACGCAATCATCCACAACAACGGGTAGATCATCACTATGGCCACGACGATCAGGGCTGCGTGTTTCAGCAGGGAAGAGATGACACGGGTGGTCGCTGATCGACCGGTTCGTCGTCGTCCTACCGCAGTGTCGACCCGTGGCGGATGATTCCGGGTCCGTTCGATCAAATGTGAACTAGTCATTGTAGAAAACCCAGAATCTCGAGGCCCAGAAGTTCAGGGCAGTGAAAGCTCCGATAATGAGAAGGAGGAGCCAGGCCAGAGCTGATGCGTAACCCATGCGGAAGTTCGCAAAACCCTCCTGATAGAGATAGAGGGAGAAGAACAATGTCGAGTCAGCAGGACCGCCGCTACCACCGGAAACGATGAAAGCCTGCGTGAAGGACTGGAACGTCCCAATGATGCCGAGGACGAGGTTGAAGAAAATGATGGGGCTCAGGAGAGGAAGGGTGATTGATGTGAACTGTCGCCTTCTCGAGGCACCATCGGTTGACGCCGCTTCGTAGAGCTCTCGCGGTATCTGCCGCAGTCCTGCGAGGAAGATCACCATAGGAGACCCGAAGGTCCACACGTGCAGCAGGATCAGGGTGCTCAGGGCCGTATCGGGATCGCTGACCCAAGCTGGTCCCTCGATGCCGAAGCCGGAGAGCAGTGCGTTGAGCAGACCTTCGGCCCCGAACACCAGGCGCCAGAGTACGGCGACGGCGACGCTCGAACCGAGCAGCGAGGGCAGGTAGAAGACTGATCGGTAGAGCGGCAGGCCCCGAAGACCCCGATCGAGAAGGACTGCGATCGCCAGTGCGACGATGAGCTGCAGCGGCACGGAGATCAGGACGTAGGTGAAGGTCACTCGGAGGGAAGCGGCGAGCCGCTCGTCGCCGAGCATTTTCTGGACGTTGTCCAAGCCCGTGAAGACCGGGTCCTGCAGCAAGTTGTAATCGGTGAAAGCGAGGTAGAACGAGACTAGCATCGGCCCGACCGTGATCCCGAGCAATCCGATCAGCCATGGTGCGAGGAAGACGGCGGCGACCTTGGTGTCCCTCGTCCTGGCCCGCTTGTCTGCCGCTGTCTCGCGCCCCCTGCGCTTTGTAACCATGCGGAGCTCACCGAGAGCGCTCACGGGGAACCCTCTTGTGCGGAAGTAGCCATGCCCATCACCCGATCAGCCAGCCGCGTCGATGGACGCCTGCAGCTCGTCGATGAAGCCGACGGCCGCGTCCTCCGGTGTCGTCTGCTCGAAGAGCACCTGGTCGTTGTACCGCGCAAGGATGGCCGCGACGCTGCTGGCCCCGTTCGGAGTGATCGCGGGAGCCTCGCCTGCCTCGTTGTTCATCAGCCGAGAGAACTCCAGTGCCTGCACGCCCTGCGGGGTCAGGGTCGGCTCGATGACTTCTTGGAGCGCGGGATTGGCCGGAACTCCTCGTTCCGTTCCGAACAGCTTCGCGACTTCCTCGTCGTTGATGAGGAAGTCAACGAGTAGCGCCGCTTCCGAGGGATATTCAGACGCAGCAGAAATCGACCAGTACATCGTCGGCTTGAGGTACTGGAATCCGGGCTCCGTGTCTGAGTCTGCCGGCCAGTTACCGAGGATGTAGTCGTTGTCGGGGGCGGCCAGCTGTATGCCGTTGAAGGCGCCGGCAGCGGTGAAGAACATGGCGGTCTTACCGGTCACGATGTCGCTCTCGCTGATTGTTGCGCCACCGTTGTTCGACACCTGACTCGCTGAGGCCGCAGCTCCGGCCTCGACCCAGTCGAGTTCTCTCTGGAAGTGCTCCGCGACGAGTTCCGGGGAGATCGTGACCTTCCCGTCTGCGTCCCAGAGCTCCTCGCCGTTCTGTCGAGCGAAGATCTGCAGTCCGAAGGAGTCGTTCTGGTACGGCGTAACCCCATTAGCGGCACCCCCTGACTTTTCGGTGACTTCAAGCGCGAGGGCATCGAAGTCGTCCCAGGTCCACGTGTTGGTATCGGGGATTTCGATGCCGTACTGCTCGAGGAGGCTCGTATTGATGACGACGCCGTTCGCCGCTGCTCCGATAGGAGCGGCGTACAGAGTGTCATCTACGAGGCCGCTGTCGAGAACAGAGCCGGGGATGCCGGACGTATCAAGGATGCTGTCTAGGGCGCCCAAATCGGCTAGCGTCCCACGGCTCGCATAGGAGGAAAGATAAGACATATCCATCTGCGACACATCGGGTGCGTCGCCTCCTGCAGTTTGAGTAGCAAGTCGGTCCCAGTACCCCGAGAAGTCCGAATAGCTGGTGTCGACGGTAATGTTGGGGTGTTTTTCCTCGAAGAGGTCGACGGCATCCTGGGTCGCCTTTGCTCTAGGATCACTTCCCCACCATCCGAGGCTCAATGTCACAGACTCGTCCGTGGCTGGCGGCGTAACTTCAGCTGAGGCGTCGGGGGACACGCCGCATCCGGCGAGAGCGATGACCGCGGTGGCGCAAAGTGCGCTCATCGCGAGCATGCGGCGCTGCATACTTATCTTCATTTTCTTCCCTTTGGTTAGTACCGCAGGCTGATGGCGAAATGCCAGCAGTCCAGTTAAAGATCTGATCAGAGGTTGGATGTTCAGGAGCTGGGTTGTCCTGCGTGCGTGGTGACGCCGTCGTACCTACCAGCGAGGACGTCATCGAAGACGATGGTGGTGTTCAAGGTCGCCGCGAGGTAGACAGCTCGGACCGCTGCAACTGACAACACGGCATCGGCTACGGTGACGCCTGGCTCGCGCCCCTTCTCAATGGCGTCGAAAAAGTCGTCGTACTGCCGGCGGTGGGCGCGCGGGAACCAGTCAGGCTGCTTGGGCTGACCACCAAGATGCTCACCCGAAACGTACTCCGCTGCGGCGTTGCGAGCACCGGCACCACCGGTGGGGTCGTACGAAGCCGGATCGGATGTGGCGTAGAACTCGAGTTGGTCGTTGTCCAGTACAGCGGAACCCCCCGTGCCGTGGATCTGGACACGAACGCTCAATCCGGGGAAAGCAGCGGTCGTTGCATGCATGGTCGCCAACGCCCCGGAGGCGAAGCGGATCGTGGCAACGGCGACGTCCTCGATCTCAACTCGCTCGTGAGCGAGGAGTGTGGTCATCGCGGTAACGTGCGTCGGCCGCCCGAACATCCACAGAAGCAGGTCCACGGTGTGCACGCCCTGGTTCATGAGGGCGCCGCCACCGTCCAGCGCCCAGGTGCCCCGCCAGTTCCCGGAGTCGTAATAATCCTGCGTTCGCCACCAGGCGACAGAGGCGACGGCACTCGTCAAACGACCAAGACGACCCTTTTCAATAGCCTCGATCACGATCCGCGACGCCGGATCGAAGCGGTGCTGACTGATGACAGACACGACTTGGCCCCGCTCCTTGACCTCCTCCGCCACCCGAAGGAGGCGTTGTGCCTGCGTGACGGAGACATCAACCGGCTTCTCCACAAGAACATGTGCGCCTGAACGGGCCGCCTCGATCGCGAGGTCGACGTGCAGGCCACTTGGCGTCGTGACGACAACAACATCAAAGCGCTCTGCCGCCAGCGCCTCCTCAAGACTGGCGAAACGCCTAGGCTCAGCAGCGTCAGGACTGTGCTCTGCTAGCGCCGCGAGCAGAAGATCGACCGGGGCCTGCCGCGGGTCGATGAGAGCTGCCAGTTCAGCATCGTCCTGCTCCAGGATCGCTAGCAGGTGCGTCATTGCGATGCTTCCGGAGCCGACTATTGCAACTCGTAGCGCCGGTTTGCGGTTCGATCCATCCATACGCTCTAGCTCCTCCGCGGCTTCGTCGCCGGTCATCTCGGTGCCCCCGTTCTCGAGGGAGGCGCCTTGCTCTGTGAGTATCACTCTGGCTCTTCCTGAGAATTACTGCAAGAGATAAAGCTAATTTGCCATAATTTGCTACGGTGGCTGCATGAAAAAAGCTGCGGTCAGCAATCCGATGCGGTTGGTTGGGCAACCGACCCTGGCCGATGTGGCTCGACTCAGTGGCGTCGCCGTATCCACGGTCTCCCGCTGCTTCACCGATCCGAACCGGGTGAATGCGCGCACCCGAGAACGCATCCAGAGGGCAGCTGCAGAACTCGACTATGAGCCGCTCAGCCAGCGAAGAAAGATCGCTCCTACAGCCACGCGAACCGTGGCCCTGTTTGTCACTGACATCACGAATCCCTTCTTCTTCGAGATGATCCGCAGCACGCAGCAGCAGCTTCGAGCAGCCGGCTACAACCAGTTGCTGATCAACACGGAAGAGTCAGACGATCTTGAGGATGACCTTCTCGACTCACTTCAGGGTTCGTTCGATGGAGCTATCCTCGGATCTTCGCGTCTCTCCGATTCACAACTGAGCGACTGGGCCGCGAAGCTCCCGCTCGTCATCTTCAACCGTCACGTCCCGGGCGTATCGAGCGTCGTAATCGACACACCCACCGGAGTGGTCCAGGCCATGGCTCACCTACGCTCGCTTGGCCATACCGAGATCGCCTTCGCGAGCGGACCTCGGGCCTCATGGATGAGCGAAGGACGCTGGCGAGCCCTCGAGGCCTCCGCTGGAGACTACAACGTGCACCTCCGTCGACTCGGCCCGTTCACGCCCCGTCTGGAAGGGGGCGCGGCCGCAGCCGATGCCTTACTCCATTCCGAAGCCACGGCGTGCATCGCGTTCAACGATCTCTTGGCCATTGGGATGCTCGGGCGCCTCCGGGAGCGACACGTGCGCGTGCCGGACGACGTCAGCATCGTCGGTTGCGACGACATCTTCGGGTCGGACTTCTGCGATCCACCACTGACGACCGTCTCCGCCCCGATTGAACACGGCGGGCGCACAGCAGTTTCCATGCTAATCACACAACTCGGTGCGGCCTCTATCATCGACTCGCGACGGGAAGTCCTACTGCCTACGACTCTCACAATTAGGAAATCAAGTGGAGTCAAAAGACAAAGTTAGGTGAAGTCAGCCTATGACCGGGCGAGCGCAACACCGCTATCACATCAGGTTAGAGAAGGCCGCATGGCTGCACGGACTCGATGCCCGGAGAAGGGGCGACTGTGCATTTTGCGCGCGGCCGCCCCTCCGACCCTCTGGCGCATTGGAAGCGGTTTAGGCCCGTGTGGGTGCCTAACTTCTACACTGCTCAAGCGGTTCCGGGAGTGGTGGATCAGACAGTGTCAGGGCGCATGATGCTCTCGGCTCCACCATCGATGAAGATCACCTGGCCGGTGACGAACGTGTTCTCCTCGCTGGTCAGCCACGCGAGCAGCGCCGCGGGTGCTGTCGCAGGCCCAGCAGGGCCGTTGTACGGCGCGGGGGAGCTCTCGGCCATCGCGGCGCGGCCTTCCTCGGTGGCGAGGGTGGCAGCAATCATCGGAGTCTCGATGACCCCGGGAGCGACCGCGTTCAGTGCAATACCGGATCCGGCCCACATGTCGTCCTTCGCGTGGGTGCGCACATATCGGGCGATCGCGTTCTTGGTCGTGCCGTAGATCGGGCTATTGCCGGTAGCGGATGTCGCTGATCCAAGCCGATCGGCTTCTATAACGGCGCCGGCTTCGTCATCAGCGACCATGCGGGCGAGAAGGGCGTCATCGACGTCCAGGATCGCAGCCATTGAGGACACCACCGCAGCACGCGGTGCGTCGGATTTGGCCAGCAACGGCTGGAGGCCCTCGAGGGTGGCTTTGGCGCCGAAGTAGTTCACGTTGACGGTGACCGGCTTGGGGGCGACCAGGCCGGCAACGGCGAGTACCCCATCGAGCTTTCCTCCCGAGAGGCGGTCTGCCTGCTCTACCAGGGAGGCGCGGCCCTCGTCGGTGCTGAGGTCGGCGATGATGTCCGTGTCGCGGATGTCCACTCCGAGCACGGTGTGCCCCTGTGTGCGGAGGTGCTCTGCGGTGGCTTTGCCGATGCCCGATGCGGCGCCGGTGACGACGTAGGTCCTAGTCATTTCTTGGTGTGCCTTTCTCATTGTGTGAGGTGAGGGTCAGCGTGGATCTCACGCGACCTCCGCGGTGAGTGCGGAGAAGTTTTCGATGGAGCTCAATCCGGGCCGATGAGCCAGTCGGGCATGACGGCGAGGAGGCGGTCGACCATGACGTTCTGCGGGACGGTGTCGTCCCCTTCGCGGATCCATTTGGTTAGCACTGCCACGGCCCCGCCGGCAATGAACGTTGCCATGTCCTCGATGTCGACCCCAGCCGGGGCGGCATCGCCTCGTGCGACGATCGCGTCGCGGATACCGTCGGCGTGAGCCTGGGTGATGACCTCGTGTGCGCGGGAGCTGACCGGCCAGTCGAGCGACGCGCGGAGGAAGGCGCGTCGATCACTGATGAACGCGACGAGCTGCTCCTGCGCGCGTCGGGCCGCCCGTGCGGGATCGGTGGCGGCGGAATACGTCGTGGCAATATCGCGGTAGGCGTCGGACAGCATCGCGACGAGGAGGTCGTCGAGCCCGGTGAAATGGGCATAGAAACCGCTGCGGCTTACCCCTGATGCGCGGATGACCGCGTTGACCGAGATGTCCTGCCCTGATTCATGCGTTAGTTCCGCCACTGCAGCATAGATCGCAGCCCGGGTACGGGCCGGTCGTGGATCGACCGCTTTCTGCGGTGTGCTGCTCTGCATGTCTAAAACGTACTCCTTTTTTCGCACACCTGTCCGAAAAAAGGAAGAAATAGTCGACTTCGTGCGTTGCGGTCACTGTCGTCGGTGAGCGGTGGCGGAGATAGAGAGACGGAGACATGTTCGTGCCCCAGGACCACCGCAGGACCCCCCAAGGCGCCGAGTCGTCTGACCCACGCGTCGATCACGCGTGCACGGAGGATGTGTGCCGATGAGTAGTCGAGACGACCGGGTGCGGAGCCGCCTGACCCGGATGCCTGATCCCCGTATGGTCATCGCGGTTCTGGCCCTCGCAGGGATGAGCGCATCGTTCATGCAGACCATCGTCCTGCCCATCCAGTCCGAGCTGCCCGACCTGCTCGACTCATCGCGGGAGGACACTGCGTGGGTCATCACGGCGACGTTGCTGAGTGCGGCCGTCGTCACTCCCATCTCCGGCCGTCTCGGCGACATGTACGGCAAGCGACGCATCGCTCTGGCCCTGATCTTCCTGCTCGTCGTCGGTTCGATCGTTGCGGCACTGTCACGCGATGTCAGCACCCTCATCGCCGGACGTGCCCTTCAGGGGGCGGTGATGGGTGTCATCCCCCTCGGCATCTCGATCCTGCGTGATGTGCTGCACGAAGACAGGCTCGGCGGTGCCATCGCGCTGGTCAGCGCGACGCTCGGTGTGGGAGGAGCGATCGGTCTGCCCGTCAGCGCCACCGTGAGCGTCAACTTCGAATGGCACGCCCTGTTCTGGCTCTCGGCCGGGTTGGGGGCGGCGGTGTTCGTGCTGATGCTGGTCTTCGTGCCAGTTAGTACCTCGCGCACGCCCGCCCGATTCGACTGGGTGGGCGCCATCAGCCTCTCGATTGGTCTCACCGGGTTGCTGGTCGCTGTTTCGCGGGGCAACGAGTGGGGCTGGCTCTCGCCGGCGACCCTCGGGTCCGGAGTCGGCGGCGTGGTGTTGTTGCTGGCGTGGGGGGCGTTCGAGCTGAGAGTGCGAGACCCGCTCATCGATCTGCGAGTGGCGGCAAGGCCTCCCGTGCTGTTGACCAACCTCGCCTCGGTGGCCATGGGGTTCGCCCTGTTCTCGTCGAACATCGTCTTCCCCCAACTACTCGAGCTCCCCGCATCGACCGGGGTCGGCATCGGCATGAGCCTGCTCGCGGCCAGTTTCGTGCTCATGCCATCGGGGCTGACGATGATGGTCATGGCGCCCGTTGCGGCGCGAATGCAACGCACCATGGGCCCACGAGTCCTCCTCATCGCTGGAGCCCTCCTGCTCGTGGTCAGCTACCTGCTGTCCTACTTCTTCGCGGTCGGCTGGTGGCAAGTCCTCGTCATCAACATCGTGATCGGAGTCGGTATCGGGCTCGGCTACGCGGCCATGCCGACGCTCATCATGCGTGCCGTCCCCGCGACCGAGACCGCCGCAGCGAACGGGCTCAACGCCCTTATGCGATCGCTTGGCACGGGCTTCGCTTCGGCGGCGGTCGGCGCAATACTTGCCATCTTCTCGACCGAGAGCGGTGGGGTTCAGATCCCCACACTCGACGGATTCAGGCTCACCTACCTCCTCGGCGGCATCGCGGCGATCGCCGCCGCAGTCATCGCGGCCTTCATCCCCACAGGGCGAGACCCGGAGACACATCCCTCCCTACCAAGCTGAATCCCCAGAACGGCGATCCACGACGAGGTCGCGGAACAAAAATCGTCGTGGAGTACGAAAGGTACCTTCCTGGCGGTCGGCCACCGAGCGCTACTGTGTGGGGGGGGGGGGGGGGGGGGGGGGGGGGGGGGGGGGGGGGG